>CACXVS010000040.1 GCA_902771155.1 uncultured Prevotellaceae bacterium | reverse complement strand
CGTTGAGGACCTGGAGGATGTGAAGACCGGTCTGATTACCACCCGCCGCATCGTGTTCACGCCCTCGGTGGAGGTGAAGGACGAGTTGAAGAACACCTCGATCCAGATTACCTGTCTCGACGAGGACGGCACCGTGCTGAAGCGAGTAACCTCGGGCGACGGTGGCGACATCGAGGATCCCGAGAATCAGGGTGGCGACACTGGCGACAACGGTGGCAACACCGGAGGTGGTGGCAACCAGGGTGGTGGCGACGATCCCGATTCCGGAGACGACGGTAAAAACTAGTGTGAGCTAGTCGCTGAGAAAACAAGCCCTCTCCTACTCTATCACAGCATGGAGGGGGCCTTTACTAAACAACACAAACTAATTTAGGCTTATGACGAAGAAAGAGACAATCAAGTGGACGCTACAAATCATTGCGTCGGTGATCAGTGCCATTCTGACGGCACTCGGCACTACATCGTGCATGGGTTACCAAGGTTTTTAAAAGAAGGGAGTCGCAAGGCTCCCTTAATTTGTATCTATCTGTAAATGAATGAAAAAAAAATACGAATGTTATAAGATTATACACTTAGATTTAGTGCATAAAAAAAACGAGGGGCCGCTGCCCCTCTAAACACTTTGTTAACCTTAAATCTAATACTATGAAAAACACGTTGCAAAAATACAACTATTTTTCGAACTTCCAAAATTTTTTGGCAGAAATTTTCAAATTAACGTAATTATATGTATATCCCTGCATTATAGCGTCCCTTAACCTAAGGGACCCCTCTCCTGTCGCAATAGGTCGGGAAAGAATTTGGCGAAATATTTGGAATGAGGCGAAATCCGTCGTAACTTTGCTATCGCTAAGACAAGCCCAATGTGGTTTTGTGGTGGTGAGTTCTCACCGCCCTGGGTGCTACGAGTTGCGTAGGGGCGTAGGCAAAGAAGAAGGGAGTCTCGGAAATTGAACCGAGGCTCCCTTTCAGTATAAACGGAACTTTTGTGAGATTTTTGTTCAAAAAGCATGGAAATAATAAAAATAGTTATGAAATAATTTGGATGGTAACTAGAAAATAGTTACATTTGCACCCAAATTTCAGTTACAAATGGGAACAAAAGAAAAATTAAGAAACCGTTTCCTGAAGATGCCATCGGATTTCACTTTCGATGAGATGCAACGATTATTGGAAGGATATGGTTATGAAAAGAGCAATAAGGGGAAAACCTCTGGATCCCGACTGATATTCAAAAATGGTAATAAACGCCCCATTATGCTCCATAAGCCCCATCCTGGCAATATCGTAAAGGAATATGCAATGAAACAGGTATTTGATGATTTGAAAGAAGCAGGTTTTATAAAAGAAGAGGATTGATTATGAATACAATGACTTATAAAGGCTATATAGGTTCTGTAGCCTATAGCGAAAAAGATCAGGTGTTCTTCGGTAAGATTGAAGGCATCAATGGTTTGGTAAACTTTGAGGGCGAAAGTGTGAAAGAACTCACAGAAGCCTTTCACGAGGCTGTCGATGATTATTTAGCTTATTGCGATGATGAAGGTATAGAGCCTGATAAGAGTTATACGGGAGTCCTCAATGTACGCCTGACGCCATCTGTTCATCGGCAAATAGCGATGTTAGCCCGTCAGGCAGGATTAACCATCAATGCATACATCAAGGACACTTTAGAGAAAAGAATCAAGACTGCAGCGATTTTGTGACACAAAGAGGTCAGGCTTCTCGAGTCATGGGGTCCTATACTTCATCTTGTTTGCGATTAATTGGGTTTTGCCCGGCTTTTCTTTTTCAGGGATTTGATGAGCAGTCGGATGAGCAGGAAGAAGACAACGATGATGACTACGATGCCTATCAGAATGGTGACTAAGAGAGAAAAAAAGATAAGGGCTGTGCGAAATGCACAGCCCTTGGTGATTTTCGATTTTGAAGAAAAGCTTATGCCTCAGCGGGAGCCTCAGCAGCAGCCTCCTCGGCGGGAGCCTCTGCGGGAGTCTCGGCAGCAGCTGCCTCAGCAGCCTTTGCAGCCTCTTCCTCTGCCTTAGCAGCAGCCTCTGCAGCCTTCTTGTCGGCTACCTTCTTGGCGATGGCCTCGTTAACGGCCTTCTCTGCCTTCAGTGCATTAGCAGCAGCATCCTTCTTAGCCTTTGCCTCAGCCTCAGCGATCTTGTTCAGACCGTTCTGCTTGTCAGCCTTCCAGGCGTCGAACTTCTTCTGGGCTGTAGCCTCGTCGAAAGCGCCCTTCTTTACGCCACCACGCAGGTGCTTCATCAGGTAAACGCCTTCACGGCTCAGGATGTTACGTACTGTGTCTGTGGGCTGGGCACCGGTCTCAACCCAGTAGAGTGCACGATCGAAATTCAAATCTACTGTGGCAGGATTGGTGTTGGGATTGTAAGTACCAATCTTCTCAGTAAATCTACCATCACGTGGTGCACGAGCGTCAGCGATAACGATGCTGTAGAAAGCATAGCCTTTACGACCGCCGCGCTGCAATCTGATTTTTGTTGCCATTTTGTTGTAATTTTGTTGTTTAAATTTTGAATTTCATGCCATTATCTCGTAATAGCGGCTGCAAAATTACTACTTTTTCTTGTAACGCACGCACGAAGGCACCTGCAATTTACGGTTTTTTAACAAGTTTGATGCCTGCCTGCAGGCCTGGAATCTTCTTCGACAGCTTGATGAGGGCATTATTCGTCTTGTTATCCTTCATGGCGCCCATCAGTTTCATGATGTTCATGAGCTTGTCCACGTCGATGAGGAACATCAGACTCCCGTCGTCCTGATGGGTGGTGATGTCGGCTGTCATCACGTGGTTAATACCCAGGATGAGCCGCTCGCCGTTCATCAGCCAGACACCGTGGGCCTTATGGCCTACGACATCGCGATCGAACGTGCCGTTTTCATGGAATGTAAACGAGGTGTTCTCTTTCGTAATCCGACTCTTCTCCATATAGTCGTCCAACAGCTTTTCCAACTGTTTCACCGTCGTGTTCTCCACCAGTCTTATCAGCTTATTACCCTTCGTGGCATAGACGGCGGGACCGTCGTACACCCATTTGCCGATGAGCGAATCGGCCTCGGCCTTCTTCGTCTTAAACGAATCCTGCACCTTCGACACGGCTTCCTTCACATTGTCGGCCTTCAGGCCTGACTTCACACTATCGACCACCTCGTCGATCTCCTGGGCAACGGCTGTGCTCATGGCCATTGCAAAGACAAACATACAGAGAATCCTCAGCTTTTTCATACGACACAAATTGATTATCGCTGCAAAGATAGGAAAATAATCCGACATAACGAAGCATTATCAAAAAAAAGTAGTATCTTTGTGGCCGATATGCAGAAACAGGAGATTTCGGTGCTGATTCCGACCTATAACCACGTTTGCACAGCGCTGGTGGAGCAGTTGCGGCCTCTGCTTGAGGCTTCGGCTGCCAGGTATGAGATCGTGGTGGCCGACGACGGCTCGACGGATGCCGCGACGGTGGCGGAGAACCAGGTCATCAACACCCTGCCTCACTGCCGTTATATCGTCAGAGAGGAGAACGTGGGCCGTGCCGCCATCCGAAACTTCCTCGTCAGGGAGGCGCAGCAGCCCTACGTGCTCTTCATCGACAGCGACATGACGCTGATCAGCGACGACTTTATCCGCCGCTACCTTGACAGCGACTGCGACACGGTGATCGACGGTGGTGTGGCCATCGGCGGGGATCCCAACACACTCAAGGGCAACCTGCGCTACTGTTATGAGAAGGCCGAGGAGGCCAGGCATACGGCCCCCGAGCGCCAGAAGTCGCCCTACCAGCACCTGCACACTGCCAACCTGTTCGTCAGCCGGGAACTGATGCTGGAGCACCCCTTCGACGAGCGGTTCCGACGCTATGGCTATGAAGACGTGCTGCTGGGGAAGGCCTTCCACCAGCACCATATCGCCATAGAGCACATCGACAATCCGCTGGGATTCTGCACCTTTGAGAGCAATGCCGATTTCGTGGCCAAGACGGAGGAGGGCCTGCGTACGCTTGGCCAGTTTAGCGAAGACCTGAGGGGCTATTCACGACTGCTCACCTTTGTAAGCAACATACACTTCCCCACCATCAAGACGCTGATAAGACTCTGGCACCGCACCTTCGGACCACTGGAGCGGCGACTGCTGTGCGGGCGCAGGCCGAGCCTTACCGTCTTCAAACTTTACCGGCTGGGATACTTTTTATCTGTTCTTGTGACTGAGGAACCAGTTGTGGGTGAAGTGATAAAGCACTAAAGCACAGACAACCAGTACAAGGGCTGCCGACAGCACGGCATCGGTATCGCTCTGGAAGAGGGCCAGGCCGATGCCCAGTCCCCAGGCAATACCACTCTCCCACCCCAACATGAAGGTGCTCTGCGACGTGCCTCGCTGACAATGACGGCTGAGCTTGATGAAGAAAAGCATGAACCGCGAGCCGATGATGCCAAGGCTGAAGCCCACAAACACCGGGGCAATATACCATACGACGGGTTGGGGGCGCGTGAGCAGCATCAGCAGGGCGGCTCCCATCAGGATCAGTCCCGACACCACCTCGCTCTTCACCTCGGCATCACGAAACACAAACCGCTGGGCCAGCAGGGCAAACAGGAAGCCCACCATCATCATGGCGTAGAAACGCTCGTGAAGGGGCAAGCTGAACAGCAGGCCAACGGACAGCATGATGAGCTGGAGATTCAGGAATAACGGGAAACCATTCGTCAGGAAGAAACGATCCATACTCGCCACGGGGATATCATCCTCGGGTGCCCTGAAGGGAAAATCGACCAGGAGGATAAGCAGAACCGAGACAACGGCAAGGCCGCAGGCTGCCAGGACGACACTGCCGAAGCCCGACAGACGCCAGAGCAGCAGACCAGCCAGGGGACCCAAGGAAAGGGCAAAGCGCCCAAACCACGCTGCGGAGTGATTGGCCTCTGTGCGCTGGTAACTCTCGCAGGTGTCGATGACCAGCGTACTGGTGAGCACCATCTGGGCCAGGCCGAAGACGGCACCAAAGCCAAAGCGCTGGAGCACTAACAGCCAGAACTCGACAAACTCACAGCGCTGGGTCTCGATATAATAGAGCAGTCCTGTCAGCGCTCCCATGGCCAGTACCGACCAGATGCACACCACATTACGGCGATAGTGCTGAACGAGGAACGACACAAAGGCTCCGAACACGAACAGGCCGACACCAAACGCTGCCATCGCAACACCCGTCTCAAGCATCGACAGACCCTGTGTCTGCACGAGCCACTGGGGCAAGGTGGGCACCAGGATATACACCGCTGCAGTGAGCAGCAGATTGGCTATAGCCATCAGCCAGAAGTCACGATGCCAGAGTCGGATATGTACAGGGGTATTCTGTGAATTCATAAAAACAATTCTTATTGATTGAGCAAAGACACAAGCCTCGAATAGCTCATGCCCTGATAGTCGGAGATTTGCAGGTCGGACAAGGGAGCGATGGAATCGGCTGTGTTGGTGGTGGCCAGTCCTACGACACACATCCGGGCTGCACGACCTGAACGAAGTCCGTTAAAGCTGTCTTCAAAGACGATGCACTCATCCGTCTGGGCACCTAACCTTGCTGCCGCCTTCAGATAGCAGTCGGGATGGGGCTTGCTCTCGGCAAAGTCCTCGGAGGTGAGAATGGCATCAAACAGGCGCTTGAACGAGGGCTGATAACGATACACGCTCTCCATCTTGGGCACATTCGAACTGGTAACAACAGCGGTGAGCACTCCATGACGATGCAGGTCATCGACCAGTGCCTCAAAGCCCGTCATGAAATCGTAATGCATCTGAGCCTCGTAGGCGTCGAGCCTGCGGGTGATGCTCTCCTGCTCGGATTTCAGATCACCACTAAACCAGCGGTCATAGATCTGGGTGAGCGTCTGACCCTTGATCTCATGCTCCAGACCAGGGTGCTCAGGATGGTACTCCCGGCATATTCCTCCCCAGAAAACGGTGTACTGCGGTTCGGTGTCGAACACCACACCATCGAGGTCAAAAAGGGCTGCCTTCAGCGTTCTTTGCTTCATTTATCAAGATTTTGGCTGCAAAATTAATATTTTCCGACGAGAAATTTGCTTTTTTGCCAAATTAAGTATAATTTTGCCGATAAAATCAAACATAAGTCAAATGAACATTAAACATCTCTTTACCATTTCAGCTCTGGCCCTGCTGATGGCGGGATGTCATGGAGGCGACGAGAACATCGTGGAATTCGAGCCGGTTGTCACCGACAAGAAGGTTACGCTCTCCAATGAGGCAAACTCCCCCACCTGTACCGTTCACCTGGCACTGCAAGAAGCCACCAAAGAGAGTGCCCACCCCGGAGAACTGATCAACGCTGCAGTCATGAAGCGACTGCTCGACAGGGAGGAAAGTACGGTTAAACTGGCTGCAGAGGCCTTTGCCAACAGTTATACCGACTCCTACAAGAGAACCATGCTACCCCTGTATAACCAGGACCGTGCCGACACCACCAAGCGAGCCTGGTATCAGTACCACTATATCATCAACAGCAGCACGCAGAAAGGCAGCAAGGGCACTGTGGTCTATCTGGCTAACATCGACTATTATGAAGGGGGTGCACACGGCATCAACCAGCTCATCACGATGAACTTCGAGTCGAAGACCGGTCGCCAGCTGACACTGCAGGACATCTTCGCCACAGGCTATGAGCAGCCGCTGAAGGATATACTCCTGAAGGCCCTGAAGGCCAAAACAGGCTGTAACACCCTGACTGCACTCCGCAACAAGGGCTATCTCTACTCGATGGACATGTTCCCGTCGGAGAATTTCATTCTGGGCGAAGAAACGATTACCTTCGTGTATAACCCCTACGAGATTGCCCCGTATGCTGTGGGGAGTACGGAACTGATTATTCCCTACAGCGACGTTGACAAACTGCTGAAGAATTCATTCGAGTATTAAGGTATGGCAGCAGACATCATCTTCAAGTATTTCCCGGATCTTACAGAGACCCAGCAACGACAGTTCGAGATGCTCGATGCCCTCTATCGCGACTGGAACGCCAAGATCAACGTCATCTCGCGCAAGGATATCGACCAGCTCTACGAGCACCATGTGCTCCACTCGCTGGCCATCGCCAAGATCATCCGTTTCCGCCCTGGCACCACCATCCTCGACTTTGGCACTGGAGGCGGCTTTCCAGGCATCCCCCTCGCCATACTCTTCCCTGAGTGCCAGTTCAAACTCATCGACGGCACCGGCAAGAAAATCCGCGTAGCACAGGAGGTGGCCGATGCCATCGCACTGAAGAACTGCCAGCCGGAACACCTGCGCGGGGAAGAAGAGAAGGGGAAGTTCGACTTCGTGGTGAGCCGTGCCGTGATGCCACTACCCGACCTCGTCAAGATTGTCAAGAAGAATATCTCCAAGACTCAGCAGAACGCCCTGCCCAATGGCGTGATATGCCTGAAGGGAGGCGACCTGCAGGCGGAACTGAGGCCCTTCTATAAGATTGTGGAGACCACCGACATCAGCACCTTCTTCAATGAAGAGTGGTTTAAGGAGAAGCATATCATCTACCTACCGGTATAATGATACTGCTCTCGCTTAATCGCAGCCTTCAATTTTCAATTCTTCAATCCTTCAATTCTTCAATCCTTCAATCCTTCAATTCTTCAATTTTCAATGCTTCACATAAAGTCTTTCATGTTCAACCTGCTTCAGGAGAACACATACGTGGTAAGCGACGATACCAAGGCGTGCGTCGTCATCGACTGCGGTGCCTACTACCAGGCAGAGCGCGATGCCCTCGTTAATTATATCAACGACAATGGTCTGCAACCTGTTCACCTGTTGGCCACACATGGACACTTCGACCATAACTTCGGCATCGACACCATCTTCGACAACTATGGACTGAAGGTAGAGATCTCCATCGACGACGATGATCTTATCAGCGACCTTCCCAACCAGTTCCAGTCTATGATCGGAGTGCCTCTACGACGACAGTATCCACCTGTGGGCCGATTCTTCGAGAACAACGAAGTCATCAGCTTTGGCTACCACCAGCTGAAGGTCTTGAAAACCCCCGGGCACACCCGTGGTGGGGTGAGTTTCTACTGCGAGGAAGAAAAGACCGTCTTCACAGGCGACACCCTTTTCAAGATGAGTGTAGGCCGTACCGATTTCGAGGGGGGCAGCTATGAACAACTCATGGAAAGCCTTCACGACGTTCTGGGCCAGTTACCTGGTGAGACGGTGGTCTATAGCGGGCATGGTCCCAAAACCACCATCGCCGAGGAACTCCTGTATAACCCCTATCTGCAATAGCAGCTCAGCGACAACGGTCGTACCACTCCTTCAGAGCCCCTCTCGAGACACCATGAGCGACTGCCGCGTCGAGCGTCTCACGGGCTTCTTTTTTCCGTCCCAACCCTATCAGGATATCAGCCTTAGATACGGCATATTCTGCGTTCTCAGGATGACGGCGCAGGGCCTCGTCCCAGTCGTAGAGTGCCACGTCGTAGTCTTTCTGCTCCGTCTCGTAGGCCGCTCTGGCGGCATAGGCCATCGCACTGTCGGGGAATTGCTGCACCATCAGGTTCAACTCGTCGAGAATATCGGCCTTGCGCCCCATCTTCTGAAGCACATGGGCACGTCCCAGATGGGCCTCGAAATGCTGGGGATGGATAGCCAGAAAAGCATCGTAATCAGCCCTGGCCATGTCGTAATGGCGCAACTGACTGTGGCAGTAGGCCCTGAAATAGAGGGCTGCCAGGTTACGCTCGTCGAGTCTGAGCACATTGCCATATTCCTCGATGGCGTATTCCCATTGCTGCAGGTTGATATTCGCCTCTGCCTTCTTCAGGCGCAGATCGGTACTCCTGGGGTTCTTGCGGATAGCCTCTATCAGGGTTGACACCGAGTCGCGCCACTCACGTGGTGTCTGCGCCTGAGCACTGACACCCGCGAGCAACGCTATCATTATTAACAGTTTACGCATTCTTGATGTAGTCAACAATCCACGCTCCTACCTCACGTGTGCCGTACTTGGCACCACCTTCCACCTGAATCTCTGGCGTACGCACGTTGGCATAGAGCGAAGCGTTTACAGCCTCACGCACCAGGGCACCCTCCTTCTCGAGTCCGAAATGCTCGAGCAACATAGCAGCCGACAGGATCTGTGCCAGGGGGTTGGCGATATTCTGTCCTGCTGCCTGAGGCCATGAGCCATGAACCGGCTCGAAGAGCGGTGTATGCTCGCCTAATGAAGCTGAGGGCTGCAGTCCCATCGATCCTGTGATGCAGGCGGTCTCGTCGGTAAGGATATCACCAAAGGTGTTCTCTGTGACAATCACGTCGAAGTACCGGGGTTCGGTTAGCACTCGCATCGAGGCGTTGTCGATAAACATATAGTCGGTCTTTACCTCCGGATACTGGGGTTCTATCTCCTTGGCTATCTGGCGCCACAGCCTTGAACTGGCCAGGATGTTGGCCTTATCTACGACGGTAAGGTGCTTATGACGCTTCATCGCCATCTCAAAGCCCAACTTCACGATGCGCTCAATCTCAGGACGGGTATAGATATCGGTATCGTAGGCCTTGTCGTTGTCCTGATACTTCTCACCGAAATACATGCCTCCCGTCAGTTCGCGCAGCACCACGAAGTCGGCACCTCGTATGAGCTCATCCTTCAATGGCGACTTGTGGAGCAGACAGTCGAAGGTGGCCACAGGGCGCACGTTGGCAAACAGACCCAGTTTCTTTCGCATGGCCAGCAGTCCCACCTCAGGACGTATCTTTGCCGTGGGGTCGTGATCGTATTTCAAGTCGCCCACAGCAGCGAACAGCACAGCATCGGCCTTCATACACACCTCGTGGGTAGCGTCGGGATAAGGATCGCCCACCTCGTCGATGGCATGAGCACCACAGATGGCTTCTTCGTATTCAAACTCGTGTCCGCACTTCTTGGCTATCGCGTCGAGCACAGCCACACCTTCTCTCATAATCTCGGGTCCAATACCATCGCCCGCCAAAATCGCAATCTTCAGTTTCATATCATTCTACAATTCGTTGTTTTGTTCTTTCTCGTAGATGTTCAGCATTTTAAACGTAGCCTTGATAGCCGCTTCCGTCTGGTCGGCATCCAGACCACGAGTACGGAGTATCTTGCCATTGTCGTTCCAGGTAATCACCGTCTGCACCAAGGCATCGGTACGTCCACCGGGAGGGATGCTCACCTGATAGTTCTGCAAGATGGGGAACGTGCGGTCGAGATACTTCTTATAGATGTAGCGCAGCGACTTCACGAAGGCATCATACTGACCGTCGCCTGTGGCACTCGCCTCGTATTCCTTACCGTTAATCTCCACCTTAATATTTGCTCCAGGCTTCAGTCCATAAGCCGTTGATACCACATAGCTTACCAGCTTCACCCTATCCTCTGGCGCATCGTGTTTCAGCACATCGCTAACGATGAAGGGCAGATCCTCCTGCGTCACGATTTCCTTTTTGTCGCCCAGTTCGGTGATGCGCTGAGTGACACGTCTGGTCTGTTCTGGCGTCAGTTCCAGTCCCAGTTCCTCCAGGTTCTTGGCAATGTTAGCCCTTCCACTGTTCTTGCCCAGGGCATACTCCCTTTTCCTGCCAAACCGCTCAGGCACCAGTTCGTTCTGATAGAGTCCGTTTTTCTTGTCCCCGTCGGCATGCACACCAGCCACCTGCGTAAACACATTGTCGCCGATAATCGGCTGATTGGGCGCCACAGCAATACCACTATAACTCTCCACCAGTCGCGAGATGTCGTTGAGTTTGTTCTCAATGATATTGGTCTTGGCGTGGAACTGATCCTTCAGAATCACCTGCACACTCGACAGCGGGGCATTGCCACAGCGTTCACCCAGTCCGTTCACCGTCACATGGAGTCCCTTCGCCCCACTCAGCACGGCAGCAAGCGAGTTCGACACTGCCAGGTCGTAGTCGTTATGGGCATGGAAGTCAAAGTGGGTATCGGCATAGCGCTTGATCATCTTGCGGAAATACTCTATACACTGCAGGGGGTTCATGATGCCAAGCGTGTCGGGGAGCATAAATCGACGAATACCGATGTCGCAGAGTTGATCCATCAGGTCATAGACATACGAGGGCGAGTCTTTCATACCGTTACTCCAGTCCTCCAGATAGAGGTTCACGGTGAACCCCTTCTGTCGTGCATACCTCACCTCCTTGATGATGTCGTCAACGTGCTCCTGAGGTGTCTTGTGAAGTTGCTCCTTGCAGTGGCGAAGCGATCCCTTTGCCAGTAGGTTGATAGTCTTGCACCCACAACTCTCAGCCCAGTCCACGCTCTGTCCGCCATCTACGAACCCCAGCACCTCTACCCTGTCGATCTTGTCGATCTCACGGGCATAACGGCATATCATACTTACAGCCTCTTTCTCACCCTCCGACACGCGTGCCGAAGCCACCTCTATACGATCTACGTTCAGATCACGCAACAGCATACGGGCAATGATCAACTTCTCGTGTGGCAGAAAACTCACACCACTGGTCTGCTCACCATCGCGCAGTGTGGAGTCCATAATCTCCACAAAGGGCTGTATGCGCTGGTACATGTTTATTTGTTCGCTTGTTCCCATTGTTCTGTCTTCTCTTTGTTCTGCACCAGGAAGTCTATATCGTCGAGCCCTTCCATCAGACAGTGTTTCTTATAGCCGTTGATATCGAAGTGCTCCTGGCTTCCTGTAGTCTGGTTGGTCACTGTCTGGTTGGGCAGATCGACAGTTACCAGAGATTTCGGATTATCCTGAATAGTCTGGAAGAGTTCTGCGAGGAAATCCTCACTGACCTGTACGGGCAGCACGAAGTTGTTCAGTTCGTTGTTTTTGTGGATATCGGCAAAAAACGAACTGATTACCACCCTGAATCCGTAACCAGCGATGGCCCAGGCAGCGTGCTCACGACTCGAACCGCTTCCGAAGTTCTTGCCCGCCACGAGGATACAACCTGAGTAGGTAGGATCGTTTAGCACAAAGTCGGCATTCGGCGTACCGTCGCTGTTGTAGCGCCAATCACGAAACAGGTTGTCGCCAAAGAATTTCTCTTCCCTCGTCGTAGCCTTGAGAAACCGTGCGGGTATAATCTGGTCGGTGTCCACATTCTCTATCGGCAGTGGCACACATGTTGATGTTATTATATCAAATTTCTGTTTCATTTTCTTATTTCTCTGTGTTTCTGTGTTTAAATGAATTCTCTCGGATCTGTAATATAACCAGTGACAGCGGCTGCGGCAGCAGAGAGCGGCGAGGCAAGGACGGTGCGAGCACCTGGTCCCTGACGACCTTCAAAGTTGCGGTTAGACGTCGAGACACTCAGTTTACCGGCAGGTATCTTGTCGTCGTTCATCGCCAGACATGCCGAACAACCGGGCTGACGAATCTCGAAACCTGCTGCCTCGAGCACTTTGTCGAGCCCCTCCTCACGAATCTGCTTGTCAACAGCCCATGAGCCAGGCACCAGCCATGCCACCACGTCATCGGCCTTCTTGCGACCCTTCACTATAGAGGCAAAGGCACGGAAGTCCTCAATACGACCATTGGTACAAGCCCCGAGAAACACGTAATCCACCTTCGTTCCCAGCAGTTTCTGTCCGGGCTTGAATCCCATATACTGGAGCGCCTTTTCATAGCTCCCCCTCCCTTTGGAGGGGGCTGGGGGGAGGCTTTCCGTAATCCCAATTCCCATGCCTGGATTAGTTCCATAAGTGATTCGCGGCTCTATGTCAGCAGCGTCGAATGCCAGTTCCTTGTCAAACACGGCATCGTCGCTACTCTTCAGCGTCTTCCAGTAGGCCACGGCCTTGTCCCAGTCATCACCTTTAGGAGCAAACTCCCTTCCCTTCAGATATGCGAATGTCGTCTCGTCGGGGGCTATAAAACCACCCCTTGCACCCATCTCTATCGAGAGGTTGCACAACGTCAGCCTGCCCTCCATCGACAAGGCGCTCACTACGTCGCCTGCATACTCCACGAAGTAACCCGTGGCCCCGCTGGTGGTGAGTTTCGCCATCAGGTACAGTGCCACGTCCTTGGCTGTCACACCCTTGCGTAACGTGCCGTTGATAGTTATGCGCATCGACTTCGGCTTCTGCTGCAGGATACACTGCGAGGCCATCACCATCTCCACCTCCGAGGTGCCGATGCCAAAAGCCACAGCTCCCATGGCCCCATGAGTCGAGGTGTGAGAGTCGCCACAGACGATGGTCATTCCTGGCAGACTCAACCCCTTTTCAGGACCCACCACATGGATAATACCATTATCCTTCGACATCATACCGTAATGCGTCAGTCCGAAATCGGCTGCGTTCTTGGCCAGCGCATCCACCTGCGCCTTAGATACCGGGTCCTCGATGGGCTTGTCCTGATCGTGCGTAGGGGTATTATGGTCTGGCATACAATAAATCTGCTGCGGACGGAAGCACTTCAGTCCACGAGCCCGCATTCCGTCGAACGCCTGCGGCGATGTTACCTCATGACAGTACAAACGGTCAATATACAGTTGTGTGGGGCCATCTTCCACTTGCTGCACCACGTGCTTATCCCATATCTTATCAAATAACGTATTCATTCTTTCAATCTTCAACTTTCAACTTTGAACTTGTTGATACAATCGATATATGCTTCCACAGAGGCGGTCACGATATCCGTATTGGCACCAAAGCCGTAATACAGCGAACCGTCGTACTCCACCTGCATGTGCACCTTACCCACATCGTCAGAGCCCTTCGAGATAGCCTGAATGGTAAACTCCTTCAGAGTCATCTGCTTCATGATAATCTTCTTCAGCGCCTTGATAGCCGCATCCACCGGACCATTGCCCGAGGCAGCAGCCTCAAACTTCTGCCCACTGATGTCGAGGCCTATCGAGGCCACGCTCTTTACACCTTTACCAGTCGTAACCTGCAGGAAATCGAGCCTTACGGCGTGAGTATCGGCAGTGTCTGCTCCAGCCAGCATCAGCACGTCGGCATCGGTAACCTCCTTCTTCTGATCGGCCAATATCAGGAACTTCTCGTATATCTTGTCGAGTTTCTCCTCCGTCAGGTCCACACCGTTCACATGCAAACGATGCTTCAGCGCTGCGCGCCCTGAACGGGCCGTCAATACGATCGAGTTGTCGTCGATACCCACATCCTTCGGATCCATAATCTCATAGGTATGCACATTCTTCAGAACCCCGTCCTGATGGATACCACTCGAGTGGGCAAAGGCGTTGCGCCCCACCACTGCCTTATTCGGCTGTACAGGCATGTTCATCAAACTCGAAACCATCCTCGATGTCGGATAGATCTTCGTGGTGTTGATATTCGTGTCGATGCCCAACTGCTTGTGGCACTTCAGAATCATCGCAATCTCCTCGAGCGAAGTGTTGCCGGCACGTTCACCGATGCCGTTGATAGTCACCTCCACTTGTCGGGCTCCTGCCATCACCCCATTGAAGGTGTTGGCTGTCGCCATACCCAGGTCGTTATGGCAGTGCGTCGAGATGATGGCACGGTCGATGTTGTCCACATGCTCCTTCAGATACTTGATCTTATCGAAATACTCCTGGGGCAGACAGTAGCCCGTCGTGTCGGGGATGTTCACCACTGTGGCTCCAGCCTTGATGACAGCCTCAACCACCTGCGCGAGATACTCATTGTCGGTGCGCCCTGCGTCCTCACAATAAAACTCCACATCGTCAACAAACCGCTTGGCATACTTAGTAGCCGCTACAGCACGCTCCAGGATCTCCTCACGAGTGGAGTTAAACTTATACTGAATATGCTCGTCGCTCGTGCCGATACCTGTGTGGATACGCTTGTGCTTGGCATACTGCAGGGCCTCGAAAGCCACGTCGATGTCGCGCTCCACTGCCCTGGTCAGGGCACAGATCACAGGCCACGTCACCGCCTTTGAGATCTCAATCACACTGTTAAAGTCGCCTGGACTCGAAATGGGGAATCCTGCCTCGATTACATCCACACCCAACTGTTCCAGTGCCTTGGCCACCTGAATCTTCTCTACGGTGTTCAACTGGCATCCAGGCACCTGTTCTCCGTCTCGGAGTGTTGTGTCGAAAACAAATAATCTGTCGTTCATTTTTTTCTATGTTTGTTTGTCTTGTTCCAAGAAAAAAGCCCTTCACACTCGGAAGTGAGAAAGGCTCGTTATCTTAATTTTCAACTTTCAATTTTTAAATTGTCAACTTACGTACACCTTGTCACTTCCGGCTGCCCTCTGCAGTCGAATAATAATAAGGCCGTTAAGTAGATTCATTTGCTTCATACTCGAATTTTACTGATTTCGGCTGCAAAATTACACATTTCCCTTGTAATAAACAAATAAATTCTCACTTTTTTCACTATTTAAGTTACAATTCGTTATCTCCCAGGCCTTCCACCTTATATATTATTATTAAAAAGCTCGATGCGGTTTATTCACCATAGCCGATATCGCCACCTTGCAGATAGCCCTCGTCGTCGATGAGACCATGGTTATCGCCAAATTCGCCTGGAACAGCCTCGTCATTGGTATCACTGCTATAGTTGGAAGGTACAGGACTAAAACTATTGTCGACGGGGGCTTTTGCTTTCCGGTCGTTGACGGGCAGTTCCTGATCCTCGACAAGGGTGTCCTGGGTGGCTTTATCGCCATAGCCATACCCGTAATTGCCATAATAAAGGCCTTGACGCTGCTTGTTACCACAACTGAGCAACATCAACACTAACAGTATGATAATAGATGTATGTTTTATCGCTGCAGTAGTCAATTCTTATTACCTACGACCTGCGTATTACGAGTATGGTCATGTCTCTGTCTTGAGGTTCTCCGTCGATAAACCTGTCGATGGAAAGTTGGATATTCTCAACGAAAGGCTTGGGGGCTGTATTCAGTTTCATGGCCTGAAGAGCTGCACCATGCAGCATCTTGGTGCCATACTGCTTACCTGTGGCGTTATGGGCCAGTCCCAGACCACTGGTGTAGAAGAACAGCATGGAGCCCTTCTCGAGGGTGAGCTCTTGTTCCTCAAAATCATAGTTGCCCTCCAAACCCAGTGGTGGGTTCCCGTCATCGGTCAACGGGGTTACCTCTCCATTTAGCAGCAAGGGCGTTCCGTGACTCGCATTACAATATACGAGATGGCCCGTGGTCAGGTCGAGCATACCCACAAAGAGAGTCACACCAAACTGGCACTGACCATTCTTCATAAGGGCTGCGTTAATCTGGGTTGCAATGGCCTTGGGCGAATCAGCGTACACAGCCAAAGGACGGAACAGCGCCCAAGCCATTCCTGCCAGAACCGAAGTCTGGGCATCCATATTCACGGGATTTCCGATACAGAATACCAGTTTGTCACCACGTACGATGCAGTCGTAAAGGTCGCCACAGATGGCTGTGCTGGGCACCATCGAGGCATAGAGGCTGTAGCCCTTGCACTGTGGCAGCGCCTCGGGCACCAACTTCCGCTGTAGTCTCTGCGTAATGCTGTGCTCGGTATTGGCTCGCTCCTGATTGGCTGCTTCACGAGCCATAGATTGGTTGCTCTCGACCAGATTGCGATAGGTCTGTTTCAGTCGCTGATTGGCCTGACGACTATAGAGCAATATACCAAGGAAGGCCAATATCACCAAGCCCAGCACGCCCAGAGCACCATAAGCCTTCGTACGGTCGTTTTTTTCGCGCTCTGCGGTCATCTGGGCCACACGGTTCACGATAGTAGTCTGTTCTTCTTCGTCAATGAGTTTGGCCTGAGTGAAGGCATTGTCGAGGGCGTTGCTGATCTGCTGGCTCACGACGATGGCGGAGTCTCTGCGACCAGCCATCAGATTGGCCTGGTATTTCTTCACCATCAGGTCTTTGATATCGTCGAGCGAGTAGTTGTTCTGCTTACCCAACATGGCATCGAGGCTGCTGTAGTGGTCGGCTGCCTCTTCCCACCGCTTGGCTGCCATCAAGTAGTCAATGGCATTGATGCGCCCCTCTGGCGTATGGCTAAAGTCGGTGCTCTGATACTCCTCAAACACCTTGGCTGCCTCATCCTTCTTATCGAGACCTTCGAGGGCGATGGCCTTGTAGATGGCAAAGCGGGCCACCTGCTTGTCCACGTAGTCGCCATTGGTACTTGGACGCTGTTCGTACTCGCCCAGCAACTCTCCAAACTTCTCTGTCCAAACGATGGCTTCCGAATAGTTCTTTGTCACATTACAAGCATAGGCAATGTTAATCAGTCCGGCTATCGCGTCTTTATAGGCCTCGTCGGTATGGTTTTTCTCAATTACCTCCAGATGTTTCTGGAAGGCACGGTCAAAACCGTCGGCTGTCGATTCGCCTGCCTGCCCTAATCCCGCCTGACAGCATCCGATATAGATAAGCAGGTTGATGTAGTCGCTGATAGTGTCGCATTCCAGCTTTTCAAGTCTGGAGACCGCAGGCACTGCCAACTCCAGGGCATAATTGTAGTCGCCCCTGATACAGAGCATGTTAACCAGGCGACTGGCACTCATGGCATAAATACTGACATCCGCAGAGTTCGTGGCATCTTCGGTAGCCTCGAGCGAGGCGTTCCAGTAGAACTCTGCCATGCGCTTACGCTTCAGCCTGTCGCTGGCATATCCGCGCCAGTAGTTAGCCTTAGCCGACGAAATGCTGCCTTCATTCTCCAGACTGTCTGTCAACTGCAGAATATGGCTATAGTCTCTACTCTTGTGAGCCGATTCTATCAGATTGTCGGCCCTCTTCATTTGCTCTTCGCTCGCTGATTGTCCGCATCCAATAAGAAAGGCTGCAGTCAGTAGTAAGGAGATAATAGTTAGTTTATTCATAACGATTTTTGTATTGCTAATTTCCTTTTCTGATTGCAAAGATATAATAAAGTAATCAAAAAACCAAATTTATTCCACAAAAAAAGCTTCCCGATGGAGGAAGCTTAGTGAAGTTATTTCTTTTCGTCTTTCTTCGTTGGCTCTTCTTTCTTGGCTGCAGGCTTGTAACGCTTGTTAAGACCGTTGATGACATCGTTAGTGATGTCGAACTTCTGATTAGCCATCAGGATATTATCGCCTGCCTTCGAGAGGATTAGGTCGTAATTCTTATCAGCATTGTATGCCTTGAGGAAGTTCTGCAGTGAGTCGCGAAGGGCTTCGTTGAACTTGGCAGTCTCTGTGGCAAGCTCGTTCTCAAGACGGGCCTGAAGCTCCTGCAGGTCGCGCTGCTGGCGCTCGATGGCAGCCTGCTGGGAAGCGGCCTGCTCACGACTGGTGAAACCATTGTTGTTGAGCTTCTGTTGGAAATTGTTGACTGCTGCCTGGAGGGCGTTTCCTTTCTGTGTCAAGGTGTTGCGGGCATTGTTCGACTTCTTCTGAAGCGTCACGCTGTAGTCCTTGGCAAAATCGTACTGTGTCATCAGTGAATCAACCTCGACATAAGCGATCTTCATACCAGATGCTGATGATGTGTCAGCAGCAGGCTGCTCGTCCATCTTGGAAGCGGCCTTGTTGCACGATACCATCATAGCAGCGATGGCGAGTGCAGGGAGAATGTACTTTTTCATTTTAATATTTAATTTTTTAATTCTTAAGTCCTTGAATTATTACATTTTTCATTGACTGCAAACCTGCTCTTCTGACGGAGTTCACGATCCTGATCCATCACGCAATGAATGCCACGCTCTTTCATAGCCACAGAGTCGTGAATATGTTGGGACGAGAACTTCCCATCCTTGCGGAAAATGAGTTTCACGCAGAAAAATGCCATTCCTATAGCAATTATTAACGTGCTGATGAGCAAAGTTTCAATCATTTTTTGTAATTTTGCGCATAATTTCGGCTGCAAAGGTACGAATAAGTGAGCAAAAAACCAAATTTATTTGGATATTACATAAAAAAAATACATTGAAAATGAATAAAAATGATTTGAAACCCGCTATTGTCTTTGCAGAATTTGCGAAGATCAATGAAATTCCCCGTCCTTCGAAGCGTGAAGAGAAAATGATTGAGTATCTGAAGAACTGGGGCAAAAGCCACGGACTAGAGACTAAAGTAGACGAAACGGGCAACGTACTGATTCGCAAGGGCGCCACCAAGGGCATGGAGAACCGACAGACAGTCATACTTCAGAGCCACATGGATATGGTATGCGACAAACTGGTGGACGTGGAATTTGACTTCGACAAGGACGCTATCAAGACATATGTTGATGGCGAATGGCTGACAGCTGAGGGAACGACTCTGGGAGCTGACGATGGTATCGGATGTGCCATAGAACTGGCGATACTGGCTAGCGACAATATCGAGCATGGTCCTATCGAGTGCGTTTTTACGCGTGATGAGGAAACGGGACTTTCGGGTGCCGAGGGCATGAAGGCCGGCTTCATGACGGGCGACTACCTGATAAACCTCGACTCGGAGGACGAAGGGGAGATTTTCGTCAGCTGTGCAGGAGGGCGCAATACAACGGCTAAGTTCAACTTTGAGCGCACCGAAGCCCCCAAAGACAGTTTCTTCCTGAAGGGACAACTGAAAGGACTCGTGGGCGGTCACTCGGGTGACGACATCAACAAGAAGCGTGCCAATGCCATCAAGATTCTGGCACGATTCATCTTCCAGGAGATGAAACGCTACGAGAGCATCGCCCTGGCTCAGTTCCATAGTGGCAAGTTGCACAATGCCATCCCGCGCGACGGCTATTTCGTGATAGCTGTGCCCAACGAGTTGAAGGAGAATGTGAGAGCCGACTGGAACGTGTTTGCCTCGGAAGTGGAGGACGAATTCCACGTAACAGATACGCAGATGGTGTGGAATATGGAGAGTACGGAAGTTGAAAAGGTGATTGACCCGCAGGTAGCCAAGCGTTTTGTGTGGGCAGTACAGGCTGTGGACAACGGCATCTATGCCATCTGCCAGGACGAGGCCTTGGGTGGCATGGTGGAGACATCGAGCAACATCGCCAGCATACACACCTCGGAAACGACCATTGACATACTGAGTTCGCAGCGATCGAACGTAATGTCTAACCTCGACAATATGTGCGCCACAATTCAGGCCGTATTCGAACTGGCTGGCGCAGAGGCCAAGAGCAGCGACGGCTATCCTGCCTGGAAGATGAAGACCAACTCGAAATTACAGGAGATAGTAGTGGCATCATACAAGAAACTGTTTGGCAAGGCACCCGTGGTGCGTGGCATCCACGCAGGACTGGAGTGCGGACTCTTCTCGGAGCGTTATCCACAGCTCGACATGGTGAGTTTCGGCCCTACCCTTCGCTTTGTTCACACACCCGATGAGCGACTGCTCATACCCACGGTGCAGATGGTGTGGGACCACCTAATCGACGTGCTTAAAAACATTCCAACAAAATGAGTTCGCGCGCGTATATTATAATAGGTGGAATATCGGTCCTGTTGTTACTCGCCTCGTGCGGGCAACAGTATCATGCCGAGAAAACGGTGGAGGCTTTCGTAGAAGCCAACATGGAACAACCTGAGCAAATAGCCCATCGCGACTATGCCGATGTGGGTACCACACGCCATATTAACGACTCGCTGATAGCCATGATGCGCAAAAGAGGCGCTGACAGGTTTAAGAAGGGTATCAGTTATGGTAAAACGCCCGATGGCGACCTTTTCTACCTGAGAATGAGATATGTACACAACGGCGACACGTTGCAAAACACATTCTATCTGAATCAGGAACTGACGGAGGTAGTGGCTTTCAAATAACTTTTTCAAAAAAAAGTGGCCAAAAATTTGCAGGTTTGAAATAAAAGCAGTACCTTTGCACCCGCATTTGAGGAGATAACCCCAAGGTTTCTAGGCTCCGATGTCCTTTGGAAGGATGGGTGAGTGGCTGAAACCAGCAGTTTGCTAAACTGCCGTACGGGTTCCCGTACCGGGGGTTCGAATCCCCCTCCTTCCGCAACCGAGGGGTCTAGCTCCAAAAGAATGCAGCGCGGTCGATTCATCTAATGGTTAGGATACAAGATTCTCAATCTTGGCATAGGGGTTCGATTCCCCTATCGACTACTATGAGGGGCTTTAAGCCCCTTTTTTTATAAGCAAGAAAACAAGGACAACAACAATAATACACAAAATCACCATGGTTAAAATCTCAAAAGAAGCCGCTCTGGAGTATCATGAGAGCGGGCGCCCAGGAAAAATCGAAGTAAAGCCCACCAAGGCTTATCGCACTCAAACCGACTTGAGTCTCGCCTACTCTCCAGGCGTGGCCTATCCATGTCTGGAAATTCAGGAAGATCCCAACGCTGCATACAAGTACACTGACAAGGGAAACCTTGTGGCAGTGATCTCTAACGGTACGGCTGTGCTTGGACTAGGTGACATCGGCGCCATGAGTGGCAAGCCAGTGATGGAGGGTAAAGGACTGCTCTTCAAAATCTATGGCGGCATCGACGTGTTCGATATCGAGGTGAACGAAAAGGATCCTGAGAAGTTTTGTGAGGCTGTAGAGCGCATCGCCCCCACCTTCGGAGGCATCAATCTCGAGGATATCAAGGCACCAGAGTGCTTCTATATCGAGGAACGACTGAAGAAGACGCTCGACATACCCGTCATGCACGACGACCAGCACGGTACGGCTATCATCTCGGCTGCAGGACTGAAAAACGCCATGGAGGTGATTGGTAAGGACATTAAAAAAGTGAAGATTGTGGTGAACGGTGCCGGAGCTGCTGCCATCAGTTGCACCAAACTCTATATGGCTATCGGGGCACAGAAGGAGAACATTGTGATGCTCGACTCGAAAGGCGTCATCTCTACCGAGCGCCAAGACCTGAACGAGCAGAAGAAGTTCTTTGCCACCACCCGCACGGATATTCACACTCTGGCTGAAGCCGTGAAAGATGCTGATGTATTCGTTGGACTCTCTAAGGGTAACGTTCTTACGAAAGATATGGTGAAGTCGATGGCAAAGGATCCCGTAATCTTCGCACTGGCCAACCCAGTACCCGAAATTTCGTATGAAGACGCTATGGAGGCGCGTCCCGATGTGCTGATGTCAACAGGACGTACAGACTATCCTAACCAGATTAACAACGTGATAGGATTCCCTTATATCTTCCGTGGAGCACTCGACGTGCACGCTACAGCCATCAACGAGGAGATGAAACTTGCTGCCGTTCACGCTATCGCCGATCTGGCCAAACAGCCTGTACCTGATGTGGTGAACGATGTATATAAGGTAAATAACCTAACCTTCGGACGTGACTATTTCATTCCAAAGCCAGTGGATCCACGACTGATTACCGAGGTTTCCTCAGCAGTTGCTAAGGCTGCCATCGAGAGTGGTGTGGCCCGTAAGAAGATTGAGAACTGGGAAGAGTATAAGGACTCGCTGTCAGTGCTGCTGGGACAGGAGACAAAACTTACGCAAAAGCTCTACGCCACAGCTGCTGCCCATCCGCAGCGCGTTGTATTCGCTGAGGCTGTACACCCCACCATGCTGAAGGCTGCCGTTCAGGCCAAGGCCGAGGGTATCTGCTACCCTATCCTACTAGGTAACGACGAGGTGATAGCCAAACTGGCCAAGAGTCTGGATCTGAGTCTCGACGGTATCGAGATTGTAAATTTGCGCCATCCCTCTGAGCAGGAGCGTCGCGAACGCTATGCCCGCATACTGACAGAAAAGCGCCAGCGCGAGGGCTACACCTTCCAGGAGGCTAACGACAAGATGTTTGAGCGTAACTACTTCGGTATGATGATGGTAGAGACGGGTGAGGCTGATGCCTTTATCACTGGTCTTTACACGAAATATTCGAATACTATCAAGGTTGTTAACGAGGTGATCGGTATTCGTCCTGAGTATAAGCACTTCGGTACGATGCACATCATTAACTCACCAAAGGGTACTTACTACATTGCAGATACACTGGTGAACGAGAATCCCAGTCGTGAGGCTCTGCTCGACATCTCGAAGCTGATTGCCACTGCCGTACGCTTCTTCAATGAGAAGCCCGTCATCGCCTTGGTGTCGCACTCTAACTTCGGCAGTAATACAAGCGATGGTGCCCTGAAAGTGAAGGAGACCGTGGCCAAAATGCAGGAGCTTTACCCTGACCTTCCCATCGACGGAGAGATGCTGCTGAGTTTTGCTCTCGACAACGAACTGAGAGATCAGGAGTATCCGTTTACAAAGGTGAAGGGCAAGAAGGTGAACACGCTGGTATTCCCCAACCTTACCTCCGCCCGCTCTTCATATAAGATGCTTCAGATGCTCGGCAGCGACGCTGAGATTATAGGTCCGATACAGATGGGACTAAACAAGCCTATCCACTTTATCGACTTTGGCGCTTCCGTACGCGATGTGGTAAACATTGTGGCAATAGCCAGCATCGACGCCTATGTGGATAAGATCAAATCGAAACTGTCGGGATTAGGCAGGTAATCAGACAGGCACCATAGCTTTTAAAGGGCTCCTTTTTGTGTTCGGACACACAGGAAGGAGCCCTTTTTGTCTTTTTGCCTTGATTTATATCAATTAAGTAACAAAAAGACAGTAATTTGATAAAAAAAATAATAAAATGTTTGCTATTTCGATTTTTTGCTGTAATTTTGCAACCAAATTAATCAAATCAAGTACAACAAACAACTAAAAAACAAGAAAGATTATGAATGCAGTTGAAGCAGCGCTTCCCCAATGAGCCGGAGTACATCCAGGCAGTTTCTCAGGTTCTTCCCACTATCGAGGAGGAGTACAACAAGCACCCCGAGTTTGAAAAGGCAAACCTCATCGAGCGCCTTTGCATCCCCGATCGCGTTTGTGAGTTCCGTATCACATGGGTTGACGACAAGGGTAATGTACAGACCAACATGGGTTATCGTATCCAGCACAACAACGCCATTGGCCCGTACAAAGGCGGTCTACGTTATCACAAGTCTGTAAACCTCGGTATCCTGAAATTCCTCGCTTTCGAGCAGACTTTCAAGAACTCATTGACCACACTGCCTATGGGTGGTGCCAAGGGTGGTTCAGACTTCTCTCCCCGTGGCAAGAGCGACGCTGAGGTAATGCGCTTCTGTCAGGCATTCATGAATGAACTGTATCGCGTCATCGGTCCTGATGAGGATGTTCCCGCTGGTGATATTGGTGTAGGTGGACGTGAGGTTGGTTACCTCTTCGGACAGTACAAGAAGCTCACCCACCAGTTCCAGGGCGTGCTCACAGGTAAGGGTCTCTCATTCGGTGGTTCATTGATCCGTCCTGAGGCTACCGGTTACGGTTGTGTATATTTCCTCACCTCTATGCTCGCTACCCGTGGTATCGAGCTGAAGGGTAAGAAGGTGCTGATCTCTGGCTCTGGTAATGTGGCTCAGTATGCTACTGAGAAGTGCATCCAGCTCGGCGCTATCCCCTTGACACTCTCTGACTCAGATGGCTACATCTATGACCCCGATGGTATCGACGAGGCTAAGCTCGCTTATGTGAAGGAGTTGAAGAACGTGGAGCGCGGACGTATCAAGGAGTATGCAGAGGAGTATCCCAACGCAGTATATCATGCTGGTGAGCGCCCCTGGCACGAGAAGGCCGATATCGCCCTGCCTTGTGCAACACAGAATGAGATCAATGCTGAGCAGGCTCAGGCTCTCGTAGACAATGGCGTAATCGCTGTTGCTGAGGGTGCCAACATGCCTACCCTGCCCGATGCCATCAAGATCTTCCAGGATGCCAAGTTGCTCTACTCTCCCGGTAAGGCTTCTAACGCTGGTGGTGTATCGGTATCTGGTCTGGAGATGTCTCAGAACTCAGAGCGTCTGAGCTGGACTTCCAAGGAGGTTGACGACTATCTGAAGCGCATCATGAATGACATTCACGAGAACTGCGTGAAGTACGGTACCGAGGCTGATGGTTACATCAACTATGTGAAGGGTGCTAACGTAGCTGGCTTCATGAAGGTTGCCAATGCCATGATGGCTCAGGGAATCGTATAAGATTGATAATAGAATAATGAAAGAGGCGTACTCACTAAGAGTATGCCTCTTTTTTGTTAATAAATCATAATCTTTGCTCGATTCTTCAATCTTCATCCTTCAATCTTCAATAATATTCGTACCTTTGCACCTCAATTGCGAGTACGGGCTTCGTCTCAGCATAGAGCAAACTCTCTGCATTCGACTTGCACCGTCCTTGCAGCCGTTTTGTCCCCCGTAGGGGGAAATAGGGGCCGGAACAGGCGCTTGCTCCTATCAATTATTAACCCTTTAAAGATGGTCTGGTAAACGTCTGTTCAGACCCCGCCCCGACAACAAACGAGGGGCAAAATTATTTTTATATTATGTCAGATTTAACAAAGAACGTAAAGCCGCTCGACGATTTCAATTGGGAAGAGTTTGAGAATGGCACGCCCGCTGGTGTCAGCCGTGAGGAACTTGACAAGGCGTACGACGAAACCCTGAACAAAGTAGCCGACCACCAGGTGGTAGAGGGTACTGTTATCTCCGTTGACAAGAAGGAGGTAGTAGTTAACATCGGCTACAAGAGCGACGGTATTATCCCCGCTTCAGAATTCCGCTACAACCCCGACCTCGCCGTCGGCGATAAGGTTGAGGTATATGTGGAAAGCGCAGAGGACAAGAAGGGCCAGCTGATCCTCTCTCACAAGAAGGCTCGCATGTCAAAGTCTTGGGATCAGGTCAACGAGGCTCTCGAGCAGGATGCCGTTATCCAGGGTTACATCAAGTGCCGCACAAAGGGCGGTATGATTGTCGATGTGTTTGGAATCGAAGCATTCCTCCCCGGCTCTCAGATCGACGTTCACCCCATACGCGACTACGATCAGTTCGTTGGCAAGACCATGGAGTTCAAGGTTGTCAAGATCAACCAGGAGTTCCGCAATGTC
>CACXVS010000039.1 GCA_902771155.1 uncultured Prevotellaceae bacterium | reverse complement strand
GTACTGCGCCCGCTGGTCGTGGTAGAACTTGTTGTAAAATGAAAGCGGCTTTTCAGCTATCTTCTGCTGCACCAGTCTGATCTGCCTTGCGACCTCCAATACCTTCTCCTCAACGCCCTGGTAGAACTCCGCCGTCGATTTGGGGAAAAAACCCTTGTAACCCCACACCAGGTCGCGCTGCAACAGGGGCAGTTCTTCCAGTTCCGTCATGTCGCTCCGCAACTTGGCGAGTTTCTCCATCCAATAGTCCTCGCTTCCCATCTCGTCGAAGTCGAGGCAGAGCGGTTCCTGGCAGATGTCGCAGTCGAGGTCGGACACATACGCCACCAGTTCCCCGATGGCCGTCATGGCGGTCATGTAGGTACATTGCGAAAACGACATCTTGATGGGTACGTAGTTCTTGTTCAGGCCGCCGTAAACCGACAGTCCTTCATTTAATGCGAGGATCAATTTCCTCAGGCTCTTTTCTTCTAATTTTTTTGTTAGCATAGTTACAATCTTTTTACCTTAAAACTAATATTATCAAACACACATGATAAGGAGCCCACATCACTGTGAACTCCTTATTTACTATATGATTCCTCACCGAGTGGCGAGGGATTACTTCAGCCGTATATCACCGGGGCCTGCTACAATTTCAGGTGGTGTACCACTTCCTGTCCTTCATGAATCAGGGTACGGAATGTTTCTTTCGTTATTGCCATGATGCATTTGTATTGAAAATATGAAAACGTGGGCAAAGATAATACTTTTATTTGACACCAGCAAACAAAAAAGATAATTTTTGTTCGATGTCAGCAAACAAAGAACAATAACAGGCCCGTAATCGTTTGGAACGAGACGCAATAGAAGGCACTCTCGCCATCGGTGTGAATCATCATACCTTCTAGAGTTTCATTTCATTATTAATTCTTCGAGTTTTTTGATAAGATCCTCACCATAGATATTAATAGCTATGATTCTTCCCTCTCCGTCAAGCAAATAGTTCTGGGGAATGGTTCCTTTAGATATAAGACGCTTAAGTTCATCATAGATATCACCTTTTTCATCTGTACCTTTGAAGTGATGCAACCTCTGTAATCCTTCTTTCTCAATGCAGCGTTTCCATGAATGACTATCCTTGTCAATAGTGATAGCACAACACACGATGTCATCATAGAACACATTTTGAGCATGGATAATGTTTGGCATTGCTTGAATACACGGAAGACACCATGAAGCCCAAATCTCCAATAGTACATATTTCCCAGCAAAGGATGTAAGCTGCTGTTGTTTGCCAACACTGTCAACCAATGTTAAGTCCAACTTCTGACCAATAGTCAACGTGTCCTCTTTGGAGATGTTCATCCGATTCTGCATAATTCTGTTCCGTTCTATACTCCGTATTAACTTGTTGGCTTTCGCAGAATTCTCACTGGCAGGAGCCCATTCACCGTCCCTATACTCCAACTGGAGAGGATAGTAGGTTGGGAAACGATTATAAGCAGTTTTCACAAGACAGAGATAATCATCCGATGTTATGTCCTTTTCTATGAGATTTAGGGCCATACTGACAACATATGGCGATGATGAAGACATAATAATATTCCGCTCGAAGTCGCTCTGAACCTTATTGCAGGAATCAACAATCGCTTGTAATTGCTTTTTCTCATCTAACGACAAACCGTAAATCGTTGCTGATTTTTCAGCTTTTCGTCTCTCATTCCCGAAGGAATTAATAGTATCCCAGAAATCAACAAAAGCATCGTGATGTGGTGTACCTTTAAGAAGGCGTTTCCGTGATATCCCGACCTTTTGATCCTCTTCAGTAATCTCTATCGTTATTTTGTCCTTCGGGCGAACCAAAATCTGCATGTGGAGAGGGCCACGCTTAGAAAAGAGCAACCTGATAGTAGTTTCGTAAGGCACGCTGGCATGGACAACATAACTATCACGACCAGGTTCAATCCTGACAGAATCGTCGATAGTATAAGTGTTTCCATTTAACTGATACACATAGAGCATCTGTTCTGTTTCGTTAATGAACGGACTGACAAGAACTGTCAGTTCCACATCAGTTTTTACAACTTGACTATAATTTATGTCAATGTGTAATGTAAAACATAATAAAAGTAAAATCCTGTACATATAAAAATGCGATAATCTTAGTTGTAAACTGTATACAGCATAACATTAATAGCAATGTTTCTCTATCAGTTCTTCGAGTTTTCTAATAAGTTCTTCACCATAGATATTAATAGCTATGATTCTTCCCTCTCCGTCAAGCAAATAGTTCTGGGGGATGGTTTCGACACCTAACGAGGCGATATCCTTATACTGGTTACCATGCTTGTCAATACCTCTATAATGATGAATTCCCTCGCCAAATTGCTTTTCGTTGATGGCTCGTTTCCAAGGCGATGAAATCTTATCAAGCGTAATGGCGCATACCTCAAAACTATATCCAAACTTTTGCTTTGCCTTCACGATGTTCGGAATTTCCTTTAGGCAGGGTTGGCACCAACTGGCCCAGAATTCAACCAACACATATTTTCCACTGAACACCAACAGAGAAGTCATCCGACCATCCTCACGATGCAGTAGCATAGGTAATTCTTCACCTATCTGTGGAGCCTTGACGATTGCAGATGTATTTGGCTTGATTTTCATTCTTTTAGTTTGGATACGCCAGATATTCTCGGTAATAACCTTAGATTTGCGACTCTCTTCGGGGGCAATATATCCTGGACGGAGTTGATTAAACGGCAAATATGTTGGGAAACGTCTGATAGAGTTGTTCAAAAGATTTCTGGCTTCTTCTTGAGGTAGCAGTTTCCTTAAGAGGACATTGGCATACCATACCAGAAAGGGATATTTGGATTTGGAAGTCTTCAACATATAGTCTATATATTGTTGCTGTTGTTTTCGAAGAATGTCAGAAATGGATTCCCTGCTGATTGAATCAAGTTTTGTTATTAATTGCGTATCTTGAAGACGTGCCTTTCGAATGTTGTAATTCTTTATATAATTCATAAATTGAACGTATTCCGAATGGGCTTTTGAGCCTTTTGCTTCTTTTATACAATGGAAGTAGTCTGCATCTTCTTCACTAAGCGTCAACCTGATTTTGTCGCCAGGAGTCACTACAACCTCGGCGTCTAAATTCGTTTTGGAAAAGGTAAGTATCACATTTACTTGATAGGGAATCCTTCCTGATAATGTAATGTTCTTATGGTTATTGTCTATAAAAGCGGAATCCAATATATCATGTTCACTTTCTGTTAGAACATGTAGATATACTTTCTGGGGTACACAAGCCAGAGATGGCTCTACTTGGAGGAATATCTCAAAGTTGTTACCACCATTTTGTGCAAATACATTCATAACGCATATTGCCATTACCATTGATAGAAGAATTTTCTTCATAAAAGCTAAAGTTTTGATTCGGTGGCAAAAGTACAGAAAAGCTCCGATAGCCTGATACTGCTGGAGTTTGTATTTAGTTTGCATTTGCCATATAGATTTTTTGTTCATTGTTCATCAGTTTTGTTTGGCAAAGTTACGGAAAACTGGCATGTTCTCTTACTTCAACTGTTTCAGGAGGAACTGGGTGACGAGGTCGGTGGAGCGGTAGATGTTCTGGGAGAAGCCGTGGTCGAAATACTCCTGGAGCACGTACTCGCTACCGGGCCAGATCTGGTGGAAACGCTCGCCATAGGTGTAGGGCACCACACGGTCGGCATTGCCGTGGACGATGATGGCCGGGCCCTGATACTTGGCGGCAGTCTCGTAGATAGGCAGGGTGAAGGCAGTGCGGATGTAGCCTGCGCCGAGTTTCAAACCACCGTAGAGTTCGACATATTCGCCTGGATCGAAGGGATCGTAATTCTTACCCATCGTATTGCCACGAATGGCGTCATCACGAAGGACGGCTGCGGGGGCCATCAGGGCAACGGCCTTGAAAGCGGGCGCACCAAGCTCCTCACTGAGTTGGCCAGCGGTCATCGCTGCCACCACACCACCCTGGGAATGGCCGACGATAGCCACATCGCTGACATAGCGCAGATCGCGCACATACTCCACGACCTTCTTGGCGTCCTCGATCTCGTTGGGGACGGTCATATCCTTAAACTCGCCCTCGCTCTGGCCATGACCGTTGAAGTCGAAGCGGATGCTGGCGATGCCGTGAGCCTGAAGGGAGTCGCAGATGAGTTCGAACATCGGACCGTCTTTCGTGCCACTGAAACCGTGACAGAACACCACCATCGGGCACTTTTCGCCCTGCTGGAGCTCTGGTTTCTGGATAAGGGCCGTCAGCTTGCCGTGATCGCCATCGATGGATACGCGCTCACCTTTCTGGGCCGACACATAGGCGCCCGTGGTGAGTTCCTTCAGGTATTTATCGAGTTTATAGGTGAGTACGGTGGAGAGTTTGACCTGGCCATCAGGACCTACGACAACCATCGAGGGAATCCACTTGACGCCGTAGGCCTTGGAGATGTCGGTATCCTTAAACTTCTTCAGCTCGCTGACCTGCGGATAGGTGATGCCATATTTCCCGATGGCACTCTTCCAGGCTTCGACATCGGTATCCATCGAGACACCAACGAACTCGATGCCATACTGCTTGTAGGCCTCGTACATACGCACTACCTCGGGGGCATCTTTGCGACAATCGGGGCACCACGAGGCCCAGAAATCAAGCACGACGGTCTTGCCCTTGGCAAACTTGGCGAACTGGAATTTCTTGCCGTCGGGCGTCAGCATCTTAAAGTCGGGCGCGGGCGTACCTGGCTGAATTAACTCGGTGGCATACTTGCTGTCCATATCCTGCTGAGGACCGAACTGCGCTTTTATCTCTACCGTTGCTGCCATCAGAAGACACACGGCTATTAATCTCATCTTCTTCATGTTTCGCAAATTTTTCTGCAAAAATACGAAAAATCTGAAAATAATACTTATCTTTGCAGAAAATTTTAAAACTATAAATCTTATGTTAGACAAAGAAAGAGGGTTGTATATCGCCCATTGCGCTGACGGCGCGCTCAGTATTGAAGGTAAGATGGCTAACCGCCATGGGTTGATAGCTGGTGCTACAGGTACGGGTAAGACCGTGACACTGCAGGTGATTGCCGAGACATTCTGCCAGGCAGGCGTGCCCTGCTTTATGGCTGACATGAAGGGCGACCTGAGTGGTATCTCGCAGACGGGTAAACTGAGTGGTTTCATCGAGAAGCGTATGCCTGAGTTCGGCATCGAGAATCCCGAGTTCCAGGCTTGTCCTGTAAGGTTCTTCGACGTGTTCGGCGAGCAGGGCCACCCGATGCGCGCTACCATCTCGCAGATGGGGCCGATGCTGCTGTCGCGCCTGATGCAGTTGAACGAGACGCAGGACGGTGTGCTGAATATCGTGTTCCGCATTGCCGACGACCGCGGCATGCTGCTGCTCGACCTGAAGGACCTGCAGGCCATGCTCGACTGGACCGCAAAGCACGCCAAGGAGTACACCACGAAATACGGCAACATCTCGGTTCAGACCATCGGTGCCATCCAGCGCGCGCTGTTGCAGTTGGAGACACAGGGAGCCGACAAGTTCTTCGGAGAGCCCTCGTTCGACATCTACGACCTGATGCAGACGGAAGGCGGCAAGGGTGTGATGAGCGTGCTGGCGGCCGACAAACTGATGATGCAGCCCAAACTCTACTCGACATTCCTGTTGTGGCTGCTCTCCGAGCTCTACTCCACCCTGCCCGAGGTGGGCGACATGGAACTGCCGAAGCTGGTATTCTTCTTTGACGAGGCCCACATGCTGTTTACCGACACCTCGAAGGCGCTGCTGGACAAGATTGAGCAGGTAATCCGCCTGATCCGTTCGAAGGGTGTGGGCATCTACTTCATCACCCAGAGTCCGACGGATATTCCCGAGAACATTCTCGGACAGCTTGGTAACCGCGTACAGCACGCCCTGAGAGCCTATACGCCGAAGGACCAGAAGGCCGTGAAGACCGCTGCCGACACCTTCCGCACCAATCCAGCGTTCAAGACCGACGAGGCTATCATGAATCTGGAGACGGGAGAGGCACTCGTGAGCTTCCTCGACGCCAAGGGTGCCCCCAGCATCGTGCAGCGCGCCAAGATTCTTTTCCCCTTGTCGCAGATAGGTGCAGTGACAGAAGGTCAGCGCCTGGACATCATCAAACAGAGTCGCCTCTTTGGCAAATATGACACCCCCATCGACCGTGAGAGTGCCTTCGAGGTGCTGATGGCCGAGGCCGACCAGCTGGCGGCTGCCAAAGAGGAGGAGGAAGCTGCCAAGGCTGAGGAGAAGGAGGCTGCCAAGGGCAAGCAGAAACCGGGCATCATGGGTAAGGTGTGGAAGGCCATCATCACAGCCGTCACCGGTACGCTGGCCACCATCCTCGGTACTTATGTGAGCGACAAGATTACGGGTAAGAAGACGAAGTCGAAGACTTCAGCCACAGGTCGTGTGGTGAAGAATGCCACCAGTGCTGCCACGCGATCAGTGACCAGGGAACTGACGCGCGACATTCTGGGCAACCTGATCAAATAGGCCAAGTCACTACGATAACCATCACATCAGCTCGTGAGACTATTAAGAGCCATCACTGGTGTATTATTAAGCATCACTACGGCCATCGATGCCATGGCTCAGGAAGTTGTTGCCGACAGTGTCATCAGATCTTCGGGCGACAACAACAGGAACGTGCTGATGAATGCGGCCTCTGTCTCACAACCACGTCAGATCTCACTGGGGCTTCCCATATCCGGCCATGCCTATCTCTATGAAGACGGGCTGCCGGTATCCTATTATAATTACCAGGTCTATCCTTACAAGTCGTGGCACGGCGGTGTGAGCCATGAGTCGGTACGGACCACGGGGCCTCAGGATATGGCATTGAAGTATGGCGTCATCACCTATAGCGTTGATAGTTATTCCAAACTGGCTGGCAACACATTCGAAGGGAAAGTCAACTACACGCTGAACCACTTCGGGCGTCATGCGGTGGATGCGAATGTCTCCACGCCAGTAGGAAAGGGTTGGGGACTCTCCATCGGCACCTATCACAACATGGATCCTGGAAGCAACCATCTCGACATGTCAACCTTGCAGGAAAGTGTGCACTTCTACAAGGCTGCCGTTTCAAAGGTCTGGAACGAAGGCAGGGGCAAGGCTGGGCTCGTATTCCAGTATTCGCATAACAAGGAGATCGTCGAGAACTTCGGTCCCTTCATCTTCGTGGGCGACGGCAGTGTGAAGGAGTACGACGGCTTCAGGTTAGGCATTGACCAATACCGCCCTGCCAACAAGACGACGAAGTATCTGGATGTGACTACAGGACAGATGGAAGAACAGGACATCGATGATGCAAACATCAACAAGATCTACAATGTGAATTTCTTGCTGGACTATCAATGGGACAGTGGCGTGAAGCTGGCCGTACACAGCAAGTTCAAGCACGGCCATGCCTTCCGTGCCAACCCCACTGTGATGGGCGTGAGCGACGCTACTGCCGAAAGCGGATTTACCTACGAGGACGGCGCGACCTATACGGGTAAGGTGCAAACGCGCAGGATGCTGCACTTCGACGGGTTCGAACATTCCTGGATGACCAATGCCGAACTGACAGGCAGATCCAAAAACCATCGTCACAAATGGCGGGCAGAGGCTGACTACTGGCTCAACCACGGAGGCACGAATACCTCCATGTATCTATTCGCGCATGAGGTGAAGAAAGATCCGAAGCTGCTGCTGCTCAACGGCAGTGATGGCTATTCGTACAACTCGTACGCAGAGTTTTACGACGGGCATGAGCATAAGCTATTTGCACTGGCATCTGACGAATGGAACGTATCCAACCATCTGTGGCTCTACGGAGGTGTCAGGCTGGAGTACTTGAATGTGCAGGGCTGGGCCGCCAACGAACCATGCGAGGGCAATATACGCCATACAGGTTTCAGTCTGGCGGACAAGGGTGTTGAAAAGAACCATTTCAACAACAACTATTTCAACTATGCCTTCATCGGCTGCATCCGCTATGCCCTGTTACCCGGATTTGGCTTACAGGCCGAGTATTCTTCGGCCACTATCCATTCACAGTTGTTCCACTACGGTACCTACAACTACCCTACCCAGAAAAGCATGCCGACGAACTATTTCAGGGGTGGCATCTACTGGAAGAACAAGTGGATAGACCTCACCTCGCAGATGACCTACATCAGCATGAAGAACTCGCAGGAACGCCCCAACTTCAGTCATGTGCTGACCAAAGACGTGGGCGACATGAAGGCCGGTATGATCGAGTCGTTCACCAAACCGTTCTTCTACGACATGGCAACGCTTGGATGGCTGACCGATGCCATGATTACCCCCATCAAGGATCTGAGCATTCACGTGATGTTCACCATACGCGACCCACGGTATAAGAGCTACAAGATCACCCCCACCTTCAGTGACGGTGTGACGGAAGAGTATGACTTTACCGACAAGACGATCACCGCTCTCTCCAAAGCGGAACTGGAGGTTGAGCCTTCCTACCGTTTTGGCGACTGGCGCGTGTGGCTGAGTGTCAGATATTTCAGCAGGCAATACATCAACAAGACCAACACGCTCTATTTCAATGGGCGATGGGAAACCTTCGGAGGTGTGGATTTCAAGCTGAACCGCTACCTGAGTTTCTCGGCAAACGTGGTTAACATTCTCAACCAGAAAGGCGCCAGCGGTTCCATCCCCGCTGCCGACCTGATAACCGACCCCTCAAACTACAAAGACTATGTGATGGCGGGCACGTTCATCCGCCCCTTCACGTTTGAGTTCACGACCAAACTGAGTTTCTAATTCATGGCGGATTAGACACTCATGAGCCCCAGGCTCCCTGAACTCAGGGCAACCTGACTAAATAAGGTACAGCATATCGCTGTTCAGATAGCGGTACATGCACTGACGAAGGTTGAGCATGTACTTCAGATGATAGAAATTATCGATTTTCCACTGATGATCCTCATACACCAGTTCGATTCGGGCTGGCGTGTATGATTCAGGGTCATAGACGGTGAAATTGACCACAGCCGTCTTCTCGTTGTTGGGACCAACGGTGAGATCGGCCACCTCGAACTCGTCGAAGCTGATGAGCTGGGAGTCGTAGGTCATGGTCCAACGGTTGACCTCAAAGAACAGGGAGTTTGTGAGATGCTCCTTGGCGCGCACGGCCATCAGGAGATTGTTCCAACGCTTGCTGCAGAAGGTCTTGTCGAGCATATCGCTTTCCACAGAGCCACCCATGTAGGTGCACTCGTGCTGGATGATGGAATAGATGCCTTTCACACGGTTGAGCACGAGTTCGCGCTCTAAGGCCAAGGCCATCTCCGACTTCTGGGTTTCACTCAAGACACTATCTTTGACGGCCACGGCAGTGCCAGTGTTTTGAGAGCGCTGACAACCTGTTGACCATACACTAACAACAAGCAATAATGCTAAGCCTAATACATTTACTAACTTCTTCACAATTCTAATGGTATCTTTTACGCCGCAAAGGTACTAAAAAAAATGATGCGACAACACTTTTGGGGATACTTTTTCAAAAAACAAAGCAACTTGATGTGTAAATATAGCTTTTTTCCACACTTTCGACGGTCTCAAACCTTAAATCCGGACGAGAAAGCACCGTCTTAAGATCGTTGCTGATACCTGTGCCAATGAGTTTGAGGGCGGCTTCCTTCATGGTCCAGTATCGGATAAAGGTCCTGGCAGGATCGGGCGACGACTCGATGGCGCTCAGTTCGTCGTCGTTCATGGTATAGCGCGCCAGACTCTCCTTGTAGGGACGTATCAACTCGACATCGACACCAACGGGCTGATCGCTGATGGCACAGACAACGGCTTCCCGGCAGTGGCTGAGGTTGAAGAAAATCTCCGGACGGCCCACGATGGAGGGCTTGCCATGTTCGTTGTACTCGAAGAGAGGATTCCCGGTGATGCCATAGTGTTGGCGAAGACCCTGTTTGAGAAGCTGATAGGCGAGCACACAGAGGCGCTGACCCAGCAAGTGCTTGAAGCGCAGTGCCTGCTCGCGCCGCTGCTCGGAGATCTCGTTCAGTGCCGCCTCCAGGTCAAACCCCCAAATATCCTCCGCCACCAAGGTAATCATAACTATCAACTATCATCTATCAACTATCATCTATCAACTATCATCTACTCCAGTCCCACTTCAGGCATCGGAATCCTACGGTTTGCATTCTCCTTCGCCCCAAGATCAACGAGTTCGCGCCCCTTCTGGGCTACACTCTGCCTACCCGTAATCAACTTGTTGTTGGCACTGTCGTAGGCCTCCTGCACCTTATGGATCTTCTCGCCCAGGTCGTTGTAGCGCTGCACAAAGTCGCCTAAGCGGTCGAGCAACTGCTCGGCCAGACCGAACACCTTCTCCTGATTCTCAGCCTGCTGGTTCTGCACCCAGGCGATGTGGATCATGTGAAGGATGCCCAACAGGTTCTGCTCGCCCGTCACAAAGACCTTCTTCTCAAATGCATCGCGCCAGAGCGAGGGGTCGTTGGCAAGGGCCAACTGCAACGACGACTCGAAGGGCACGAACATGATGACGAAGTCCACCGTCTCGCGCCCGTTCTTGATATACTTCGAGTAGTCCTTGCGGGCCAGTTCGTTCACATGGCTGCGCACACTCTTGATGTGATCCTGCAGATAACGTTCCTTGTCCTCGGGCGTCTCGGCATTGACATATTTCTCGTAGGCAACGAGCGACACCTTAGAATCGACGATGGCATCCTGACCCTGCGGATAGTGCAGGATGACGTCGGGCTGCATCTCGCGCCCCGTCTCATCGTTCTTCAACGGGCGCCCCAGTTCATCGCGCAGACGAGCCTGCACCTCGTAGTGGATGCCCTCGGTAAGTCCCTGTGAGGCAAGGAGGTCGCCCAGAATAATCTCTCCCATATTGCCCGACACCTTATTATCGCGACGGAGCACATTGGTAAGGTTCTCGGCCTTCTCGCCCAGTTGTTGTGTCTGCTGCATCATCTGGAGCATCTGCTCGCGGAACGAGGCAGAATGGGCCGCACTCTCCTTCTGATTGTCGTTGATGGCCTTCTGCATGTTGGCGATAGCCTCCTTGAGGGGTTGGGTAATGCCCGTCATGGCCTCGGTATTCTGCTCCTTGAGTTTGGTGGCACTGGTCTCCATCAGCTGTTGGGCCATGTTCTTGAAGCGCTCCTCGTGGCGCTGCAACTCTTCTTCCATCTGCTGGCGCACCAGTTCCAACTCCCTGCCCTGCGACTCGGCACGGGCATGGAGCGCCTTGTTCTCTGCCTCGAGGTGGGTCACCCTGCTCGTGGCCGCACTGAGCTGCTCGCTCTTCATGGAGAGCTCGATATCCTTCTTGCCCGAGGCCACATTGAGGGCATCGAGACGCTTGTCCATCACCACGTAGAGCACCACAGCGCCCACCGCTATACCTATTATTATATATAAGACTATCATCATAATGGATGCAAAAATACAATTATTTTCGAACACAGAGACACGAAGACACAGAGATTATTATTAAAAAAACAAAAAACTTTGCATCTCTGTGTCTGTGTGTAGCAATATTTTAATAACTTTGCCTAACAACTGACAATCAAAATCATTCTTTAACTTACAAAACTTAAGCATTATGGATTACAAGATTATCGACATCGAAGGTGTAGGCGACGTTTATGCAGAGAAACTGACGGCCGCAGGTATCAACAAAGTGAGTGAGCTGCTCGAGAAATGTGGCGCCCCCAAGGGCCGCAAGGAACTGGCCGAGGCTACCGGCATCAGCGAGAAACTGATTCTGCGCTGGACGAACCATGCCGACCTGTTCCGTATCAACGGCGTAGGTCCGCAGTTCTCTGAGTTGCTGGAGAAAGCCGGTGTGGACACCGTGAAGGAATTCCGTCATCGCGTGGCCGAGAACCTGCAGCCAAAACTGGAGGAGATCAACGCCGAGTTTAAGATCTGTGGCAGAGTGCCATCTGTGGCTGAGGTGCAGAAGATGATAGACCAGGCCAAGGAACTGGAACCCAAGGTAACATACTAACAAGAACGATTAATCCCAGCACGGCTGGGATTTTTTATTTCCCTGTTGAAAATGAAGCACTACGCCGAAGCCACTTGAGTCTTGGGCCAGTTGACGAGGTATAGCTTTTCCGTGGCACGGGTGAAAGCCGTATAGAGCCAGTGGATATAGTCGGGCGTGAGCATATCGTCGGTCATATACCCCTGGTCGAGATAGACGTGAGCCCACTGACCTCCCTGGGCCTTATGGCAGGTGACGGCATAGGCAAACTTTATCTGGAGGGCATTGTAGTAACGGTCGCTCTTCAGTTTTTTGATGCGCTCCGGTTTCGTAGGAATATCGGCATAATCTTCCATCACAGCGTTGAATAGTTGTTCCTGCTGATCGTGCGTCAGGGCAGGAGCCTCAGTGGTCAACGAATCGAGGACAACAGTAGCCGTCAACTCAAAGTCGTCATAGTCGGGGAACTGCATGGTGACCTCGGCAAAACGGAGGCCGAAGAGTTCATGGACATTCCTGACGCGCTGAACCACTGCGATGTCACCATTGGCCAAGAAAGGAATCTCCTTGGAACCTTCTGTCCAGAAATAGTTATTCTTCACGATCATCAGCTGATCGCCTCGACAGAGTTCCTCTTCGCGGTCGAGCACCGTGTTGCGGATGCCCTGGTTATAGATGTTAGCCCGTTTATTGCTGCGGGTAATCACAATCGTCTCGTCGAGCCCCATCCTGCCATAGCTGGAGGCCAACGACTCTATCAGTTCATCGCCTGGCACCACCTGTATGTCGGCAAAGCCCTCGAACCTGATACGAGGCAGTCCTGTCATCTCATCATGCGTAATCATCTGCCGGATCATCGTGGCATTCCAGAGGATGCCCGATGCTTCGCTCATTCCCTGGCCTTGCCCGCCTACCCGTAGCCTTTGGCGCAGCACCTGATTGAGATCGCACTCATAGACCTTCATACCGTAGCCCCGAAGGACCTCAGCCATGAGTGCCGGACTCTCGTCTTCGCCTACGGGAGGCAGCTGCGCCTTGTCGCCAATGAGTAGCATACGACAATTCTGACCGTTATACACAAACTGCATCAGGTCGTCGAGCAGACATCCACTGCCAAAGGCTGAATCGCCATAGCCCTGATTGGCAATCATCGAGGCCTCATCGACGATAAACAGAGTGTCGCGATTCAGATTCACATTGAGATTAAAGGCAGAGAGGTCGCCAGCCGACTTCTGGCGGTAGATGCGGCGATGGATGGTATAGGCCGCATGACCCGCATTGAGCGAGAACACCTTCGCTGCCCTGCCCGTTGGCGCCAATAGCACCATCTTCTGTTCGAGTGCGGCCATCGCCCTCACAACGGCTCCTGCCAACGTCGTCTTTCCCGTTCCGGCAGAACCGCGCATGATCATCACCACGCGCTCGGAACGATCGGTCATAAAGAGCGAGAACACGTCGAGGGCATGCTCCTGTTCAGCCGTCGGGGGGAGCCCAAGCGTCTGTAGAATGCGATATTTCAGTTCGTCTTGAATCATCTCGACTGCAAAGATACGAATAAATATCATTTTTCGTTCTTTCGTTTTTCCATTTTTCATTTTTTTTATTACCTTTGCAGCCAGATATGCAAATCAACAACAAAGTCGTTAACGCCATTATGATCGTCGTTGCACTCGGGCTGCTCTGCCTGTGCATCGCCAGTGTGATGCGTGGATGACCACAAACCCAAGACGCATGGAAGATATCTATCAGAGAAAGCTGATTATACGCATCGGAAAGAACACCCTCTCGTTCACAATGCCCAACCCCACCGACAAGGATCGCCCCATACTCTACGAGCCCTATGTCGTGAAAGGCGGTATCTCGATGGCCGTCAACCTGAGGGAAGCCTTTAAGACCGCCGACCTCACAGCCATCGACACCCGTAGGGTGCAGGTGCTGATGGATACGCCCTCCATGCTGGTGCCCATCGAGGAGTTCGACGAGGAACAGATTACCGAACTCTACGACCATGTCTTCACTGCCACACAGGAACAGCGCGTGGTCCGTTTCAACGTGTTGCCCTCGCTGAAGGCAGTCTGTCTGTTTGCCATTAACAAGGACCTGGCCGGTGTACTACATGACCGCTTCGACGACCTGCAGTTCATCCACGCCCTGACGCCCGTATGGCAATATCTTCACCAGCGCAGTTTTACGGGGCATCGCAGCAAACTCTATGGCTACTTCCATGGCAAGCGCCTCGACATCTTCAGTTTCCAGCAGAACCGCTTTAAGTTCTGCAACGCCTTCGACACCACCAACGGGCACGATGCCCTATACTTCCTGCTCTACGTGTGGAAGCAGTTGCGCCTGGAGGCTGAGCACGACGAGATGCACATCGTGGGCGATATCCCTGAACAGGCCTGGGTGGTACAGGAACTGAAGCGCTATCTGCAGAAGGCTTATGTGATCAACCCCTCGGCCGACTTCCTGCAAGCGCCTGCCACCAAGATCAAGGATATGCCTTACGACCTGATGACTTTCTTGATTAAAGGGCGATGAGGATTATCACTGGAAAATACAAGGGGCGCCACTTCGACATTCCGAAGACGTTTAAGGCCAGGCCCACCACCGACTTTGCCAAGGAGAACATCTTCAACGTGCTCTCAGGCTACATCGACTTTGAAGGTGCCAAGGCCCTCGACCTGTTCTCCGGCACAGGCAGCATCACCCTCGAACTGCTTTCGCGTGGTTGTGCCCAGGTCATCAGCGTAGAACTGGATCGCGACCACCACCGTTTCATACAGCAATGTCTGCAAAAGCTGGACACCAACGCCTGTCTGCCCCTGCGAGGCGACGTGTTCCGATTTATCAAGACGTGCAAACAACCCTTCGACTTCATCTTTGCCGACCCTCCCTACGCCTTGAAGGACCTACCCACCATTCCCGGCATGATATTCGAGAAAGGACTGTTGAAGGAGGATGGCGTCTTCGTGTTCGAGCATGGCAAGGACCATGACTTCTCGGGCGATCCCCACTTCGTGGAGCATCGCAGTTATGGCAGCGTAAACTTCTCGATATTCAGAACAACGGGGAAAGCATCCTTGTAACACTCTCCCAGAGTCGCTTAAAGAATCCACGGTTCATTCTTCCAGGCACATCGGTCAGAAGGATGGACTGTTTCTCGTCGTCGAGATACACCTTCTTCATTCTCAGGGCCACCCCTTCATCGTAGAAGAAGATGTTGGCCTCGAAATTATTCTCGAAACTACGGAAGTCGAGGTTGGTAGAGCCACAGGTGGTGATGGCATCATCGCACACCATCAGTTTGGAGTGGAGGAAGCCGGGCTTGTAGAGACTGACCTGAACACCAGCCTCCACCACCTCGCGCAGATAACTGCGACTGGCCCACTCCACGAAGCGCGCATCGCTGTACATCGGACAGAGCACCCTGACATCGACACCTGCCAAGGCAGCCGTCTTCAGGGCGAAGAGCACAGAGTCGTTGGGCAGGAAGTAGGGCGTCTCCAGATACAGATAGCGACGAGCGCCAAGGATAATGCGCACAAAACCCTGCATGATCTCAGGATAAGGCGTGACAGGACCACTGGTGACCACCTGAGCCAGACAGTTGTTGACAGTCTGCTCATCACGCAGCACGGGGGGATAGTACTTACGATCGGAGAGCAGCGTGCGGTCCACGAAATACCAATCGACGAGGAAGGCCCGCTGCAAGGCATAGACGGCACCACCCGTCACCTTTATCATCGTGTCGCGCCAAGGCATCTGACCAGTGCCCTTGACATAGCGCAGGGCGATGTTGATGCCACCTATGAATCCCACGTTACCATCGATGACCACGATCTTACGGTGATTGCGGTAGTTGACCTTACTCGTAAACGAGGGGAAGCGCACAGGCAGGTACGACATGACCTGGATACCTTCCTCACGCATTCGTTCGAAGAAACGGTGCTTCACGTTCCAGCATCCCACATCGTCGTAGATCACACGAATCTCCACACCTTCATGGGCCCTGTCGATGAGGGCATCGGCCACCAAGGTGCCCAAGGCATCGTCGGCAAAGATATACATGTCGATATGGATGGACTGACGGGCATGACCTATCGCTGCCAACAGAGCAGGGAAGAACGTATAGCCCTCGGTATAGATATCTATATGATTATCCTTGAAGGGAAGGGCGAGATTCTGGTTGATGAAGAGGTCGATGAGGGGTTTGTGCTTCTCAGGCAAGCGCAGGTCGTGCTGCTCGGCAAACTCGAGCATGGAGCGCTTGGTGAGCTGGTTCATGCTTCGTTCGCTGACATGACGCTCCTTACGGGTATTGATGCCGAAGAACAGGTAGAACACAATACCTACGACGGGGATAAACCATATCACCAGTGCCCAGGCCATCGTCTTGGCAGGCTGACGATTGTCCATCACCACATGGATCACAGCCATGATGGCGATGATCTGATAGATGACGAATATGACGTTTACCCAACTCATTTCTACCTCACCAAATCGTTGCCCAACTGTTTGGCGATGGCATCACGAATCTGCTGAGTGTCTTTTAACTCCGTCAGGAGTGCCATCACCTTTTCCGTGTCATTGCCAGCCTCTTTCAGTTGGGCCTGTATCTCTTTCAGTCGTTTCTCTATAATGTCGAGTCTCAGGTCGAGCACCAGGTGGATCACATTCTGGCGCAACCCGTTTTCGCGCTCCTTCAGTTGGAAACCCTTACCCAACTGATGACGATCGATGGCCAGTTTGATGGCCAGTTCGCTGATCTCGATATCAGGATGCTGCATGAAGTAGGTCTCGGCCTTAAAGCCCTCCTCACCACTATGCTCTACCGCCTCCTGGAGTATCCTGTTATAGCGCTCGTCGTGGAAGGTCAGTCCGTCTTGTCCAAGATCGTAGGCGATATACTGGGCGACGGTCAGATTAATCTTCTCGCCATCGTCAGTCTCCACATTCTCATAGATCACCTTCTCGCCATCGCGTATCACGGTCCTGATCAGCAGGCGCTCCACCTCGTGGGTCTGCTCATCGACGGTGTGCAGACCGATGAACTCCTGAGGTTTCTCGGGCTCTTGTTTCGCAACCTCGCGCTCACGCTCCTTCTGTTTGTCCTCGAGGTCCTTGCGTATCATGTTGTTCATCGAGTTGATCAAGGTCTGTTCCTTGATACCCAACCGCTGGGAGAGTTCACTGAGATAGGTAGAGCGCAGTATCTGGTCTGGTATCAGGGAGATGCTCTTCACGATACCTCCGATGGCCTCTGAGCGCTTCACGGGGTCCGTCACGTTCTCCACCGTCAAGTGCGTCTTAAACGAGATGAAGTCTGTGGCGTTCTGTTCGATATACGCCTTGAATTCCTGGGCACTGTGCTTACGGCTGAACGAGTCGGGGTCGTCACCATCGGGCAAGAGCAGCACCTGGAGGTTCATGCCCTCAGCCAACAGCATATCCGTACCTCGCATGGCAGCATGGATACCAGCCTCGTCGCCATCATACAACAGGGTGATGTTCTGCGTAAAGCGACGAAGAAGCTTGATTTGTCGGGCGGAGAGTGCCGTACCACTGTTGGCCACCACATTCTCGAGACCACACTGGTGCATGGCAATCACGTCGGTATAGCCCTCCACCATATACACCCGGTCTTCCTTGGCAATGGCCTTCTTGGCCTGATAGAGACCATAGAGCTCATTTTCCTTAACGTAGATCTCGGAATTGGGCGAGTTGACATATTTCTGTTGCACGCCCTTGGTTCGGGCATCGAGCAACCTGCCGCCAAAAGCCACCACCCTACCACTGACGTTGAACCAAGGGAAGATGACACGCCCGGCATAGCGGTCGTGGAGGCCTTTCTCACCCTTGATGCAGAGGCCCGTCTTCTCAAGGAACTCGGACTGGTAGCCAGCCTTCTGTGCTGCCAGGGCCAGGGCGTCGCGCTTCTGAAGCGAATAGCCAAGATTGAACTTCTCGATGATGTCATCACGGATGCCCCGGCTACGGAAATACTGCTTTCCGATGGCGATGCCGTCGGGGTCGTTCTTCAGAATATTCTGGAAGTACTTCATCGCCCACTCGTTGACGATGAACATCGACTCGCGAGCGCTCTGCTCTTTCTTCTCCTCCTCCGTGAGCTCCTTCTCCTCGACCTCAATATTGTATTTCTTCGCCAACCAGCGCAGGGCCTCGGGATAGGTGATCTGCTCGTGCTTCATGAGGAAGTTGATGGCCGTACCACCCTCGCCACAGGCAAAGCACTTGCAGATCTGTTTCGACGGCGACACCATGAACGAAGGTGTGGTATCGTCGTGGAAAGGGCACAGACCCTTGTAGTTGACACCCGCCTTACGCAGGGTGACAAACTCACCCACGACATCCACGATATTCGTGGCATCCATAATCTTGTCTATCGTCGCCCTGTCTATCATGGTTTCATAAACACGAAATATACGGCCGCTACCAGACAGAGGGCTGCTGCGGCGTGGTTCCAATGCAACTGCTCGTGCTGGAATACCATATTGGCTATCACTGCAAACACCACCAGCGAGATGCACTCCTGGATTACCTTCAGCTGCACCAGGTTAAAGGGTCCTCCATTATCCACGAATCCTATACGATTGGCCGGTACCTGACAGCAATACTCGAAAAAGGCGATCATCCACGAGAAGGCGATCACCAGATAAAGGGGCCAGTTGGTGGACACCCCTGACTGCTGCAAGCGCAGATGACCATACCACGCAAAGGTCATAAACACATTGCTCAAAATGAGCAATAATATAGTATAAATACCATTTACCATACCAGCAATAATTATAATCGACTGCAAAGATACGAAAAGAAGCCGAAAGTTCATCACATCCGGCTTCTTTTTTTAAGTTTATAATGATTAATGGTACGCTGGTATGTCGGTACGCGGTCAGAGCATATCTCCCAAACTATTTCTTCTGCCACTTCAGTTCACCTTTCATACCGGCCGACCAGAACTTGAGCCCCTCTGTCGGCTCGTAGTTCCAGGTCTTAATCTTGTTGCCTCCCCAGGTGGGGTCAAACACCCAGATACACCAGCCCATGCCCTGTTCTTCCAGGTAAGAGAGAATCTGGTTACCGTAGAATTCCGGATCGTCGAAGTCGATGGTCTCGTCTTCACGCACATCTGTTCCGAATTCGGTGGCAAACACGGGGTATGTTGCAGCCACGAATCCCCAGTCGCGTTCCCACTTAGGCTTCCATGGCTGTTTCACCTTGTTGGGATAGGGGTGGGTGGTATAACCGATGTTCTGTGCATTGATGGGACTCTCGTGAACAGGTGTCAGGTCGTAAGCCCAGTCAAATCCGCCCACCAAAATCGTGGTCTGGTTGTCGAAGGCCCGTATCACGGTAATGATGTTCTCCACGAGCGTCTTCCATTGTGCCCACGTGCATACGCCCAGTTGTCCTCTGTAGGTAGTCGGCTCGTTGAGCAGCTCGTAGAAAGCCACCGTCTGGTTGCCTGCAAAGTGCTGGGCTATCTTGCGCCAGAAGTCATAAGTCTCTGCCTTCGATGTGATGTACATCGGGTCCTGCCACATCTCCATCTCCAGATTGCCGATGGTGTGCCAGTCAAGCATCACGTACAGGTGCAGTTCCGTACACCATTCCACCATCTGGTCCAGCAGTTCCATGTAGCCTTTCGGGGTTCGCTCGCGCCAGGCCACGGGGTGAATTGGCACCCTGACAATGTTGGCTCCCAGATCCTTCACACGCTCAAAGTGTGCTTTGTTCCAGTGTCCCTGACGCTCCACCTTGTCAGGGTCCGAGATGGCAATCCCTCTGAACTGCATTACCTTACCGTCGTCGGCGGTCACGAATCTGTTACCGCTCGCCTTGATCAGTGGCATTGTTTTCAGATCGTAGGTGGTCTTTCTGTGAACATATTGCTCACCGTCATACCAAGGGCTCTCACTACCACTAACCTGTGCATAAGCACTCATTCCCATCACCAAGAGACATAAAAGGCTAATCAGTTTTCGTTTCATACCATTACTATTTTTATTGATCAGTTTGTATTCGAAGTTGGTTGTTGTCTGCAAAGATAACGATTCTTTTTCACTTTACCAAAGCTTTTGTAGTAAAAATGATCAGAGTCCCACTGACCGTGGAAATGGTGCTCTACCTTTTTGTTTTGAAGCCGTTTTGCTCAAGTTAAGAAACAATAATCACTTATTTTACTACTTTTTTGCAGTTTTCTTGCTGAATATGAAATAATATTGTTACATTTGGTATGGAATTGAATTTTACTAATCATATAAATAAAACAAGATTTATGAAAACATTAAGATTGATTCAAAGTGACTTCGTGGAGGTACACCTCATTTTTACTCTGAATCGATCGATTTCCAGATAAGTTACGTTGAATCACTAGAAATTGGAATTATGAGTAACACTACTATTAATTAGGTATAATGCGACGGATGGGGAAGTAGTGCCCGTAGGTGAGAAGGCGCCAGAGCCACTCGAGGGGGCCATACAGGAAACGCTTGAGCCACTTGATGCTCAGGTAGGTCTGGAGCACAAAGACCGCCAGGGCGGTGAGCATGATGAAGACCAGTCCGAACGACGTGCCAAGACCAAAGCCAAGACCATAGAAAAGAATGATGCCTATGAGCGATTGACCAATATAATTGGTAAGGGCCAGGCGCCCCGCTGCTCCCATACGGGAGAAGAAAAAGTATTTAGACGGTGTGTGCTGATAAGCCACGCCAAAACCCAGAATATAGGTAGCCGACATCGAGACGACACTGATGGCGTAGAGGGCGGAATGGACCGTAAGGCCATAGGGCTGACCATTGACGGCACTCATGGCGTAAAGGATGGACCAGGGGATGGAGAACCAGAGACTGATGTCGAGGTAACGCTCCTTGCAATAGTCCTGCAGGTAGGCATAGACCTTATGCTTGCCCGCAAGGTAGCCAAAAATGAAGATGCCCACCACGCGCACCAGACGATGGCCGCTGACAATCTCCCACATACGCTCACAGGCGCCCTGAAGCAGGAAGGCAAACATCTGGGAATAACTATCGGCATCACGCAACCAGGTGGCGAAGTTGGCCTCGGTAATACCCTGGGCATGGGCCTCGCGCCACCAGGCTTCGTAGAAAGGACGGGCAAAGTCGATACCACCAAACTCTGTGAGGGCATCGAGACCTACGGGGAGGAAGAACAGGAACACGGCAATCGCCAGCAAGACCCGGTCAGTCAAACGTCTGAACAGAAGCAGCAGCACCCCTCCCACGGCATAGAGCAACAGGATGTCGCCACTCCAGATAAACATGAGATGGCAAGCACCTATCAGGGCCAGAACCAGCATACGACGCAGGAACCGAGAGGCACTGTGGCGAGAGAGGAATAGTGCAAAGCCAACCCCGAAAAGCATTGAGAAGATGGTATAGAACTTGCCATCGATCAGCATGTAAAGGAAGAATCGCAGCACTTCGTCGATGCCCCCCGTCGCCATCTCCGACTGCTCGCTGGGCGACAAGAACGTCCACAGGGCAAACTCGGGGAAATTGGCAAGGGCAATACCCATCAGCGCGAAGCCTCTCAAGGCATCGAGAATCAGATAACGCTGTTTTTCGGATACGGGGCCTTCTGACATAAGAGGGTTTCTAGTTTTCTTTTTGCTGCAAAGATAGTGTTATTCGAGCGAAAAGCCAAAATTTATTTGTTTTTTTAAGTTTTTTGCACTATCTTTGCGGCCAATAAAAGCCAAAACCGAAATGAAGAAGACGTTTTTTATCTTAGTGATGATGGTGATGGCCATAGGGATCAATGCACATGAGCTTCTGGATAACGCAGAAGTGAACGCCCAATGGCGCACGAAGACCATCAACGTGAAGGACGGAGGAGAGGCGCCTGACGTGGTGAAACTATTACGCGCCTTCAACCAGGTGATGCCCACATGGGCGGTTGGCGAGGTGTTGAATCAGGCTGATCACCCTGCCAAGGGTACGCGCCAGAGTGGTACCGCCTCGATCTGGGACGGTAAGGAAGACGACGACTACCGCATCCTCATCGATCGCAGGAACGGCTACGTGGATCTGGAGTCGGAGACGGACATCGACCAGATGTCGGCCTGCGTGTGGCGCAAGGAGAATGGGCACAGGATCTTCGCCATAAGCCTCTACGAGCAGCATGTGATGCCTCAGAACCTGCTCTGCTGGTATGACTACGACCCCCAGACGCAGACGATGACACCCGAGAAGGGTCCGCTCGACGAATTCAAGCCCGATGTGAAGGGAGCCTATATAGGTTGGGACCTGCCCAGACAGGGTACCGACTTTACCATTTCGGAGTATTACGTGGGCATGCCTGCCATCACCCATGTGTATAAATGGGACAGGAAGCAGTTTCTGTATAACGGTGTTCAGATGCCCGACTTTGAATATAGGCTGGCCCCTGATTCTAAGGCAAAACAGCGCATCAGCGAGTCGGGCTATGCCTTCTCGCACTATTGCATGATGGACCTGACGGGCGATGGGAATCCGGTGATGGCCTTCTGTAACTTCAACGAAGGGGAGATTGGCGACATGATGCTGATAGCAGAGTATAAGGGTGACCACGTATCACTGGGACAGAAGACGCAGGATGGCGAGAAACTGAACATCTTCGAAGGTCCCACCCACAAAAACGGCAATAAGCAGGTGATTGTGGTGCATCGCGATTTGGCTGGAGGCATGTGGTATAACGTCGTACTGGGCAACCTGGTGCAGTATGTGGTGTGCGACCTGCCTAACTTTGCCAATCCCGACGAGGGGCGCACCGTCAAGGTGACGACTGGCTTCGGAGCAGATGACGAGACGACGGATATCATCGACCAGTTAGGTGAGTGGATCGACTTGTCGAAACTCTACCGATGGAGCAAGGTTGACATCCTCGAGGGTGAGGAAGAAATGCCATAACAAGTAGGAATTATGAACAAGCTTAAAACATTTATTTTACTGATAGCAATGATGACCACTGCCATTTCTGCCGATGCCGAGGGTACGGGTGTCATGAAAAAGAAGAAACGACCAGAGGGACGCCCCATCTATTGCAGTTACTCGGAGACACGCCCCGCAGGTCAGGGCAAGGATTTCTGTGAGTTTATCGCTGATCAGGAAGACAGCATCAGAGTGGTGGTCTGTCTTAATGCCAACAGCGATTTCGAACAACAGATGAGATGCGAGTTCGTACCTATTCCCAAGACTAAGCTGACAAGGCTCTGGAACCTGCTGAACGAACTGGAGCCCTGGGAGTTTGACGGCTATGAGCAGATGAGCGAGGAAGACGGGGCACCCATCTATCGTATCTTCATGGAATACAGCGACGGTAGGGAATGCAATGCCAGATGGAGTATAGGCAATCCTAAATCCAACGTTGCCAAAGCCTATCACGCCATCAAAGCCTTTTTCTCCGAATGGCGCAATCAGTTTTAGAAAATCGTTAAATAATACAAAGTTTTTATTGCACAAAACGGCCAATCTGTGCACATTTTGGTTGTTTTTGTGCAATTTATTTTGCCATATGGGATATTTTGCGTAATTTTGCGCCCGATTTTAAAAGGATATCACTTTTACACATTATTTATTATATGGCTTTAAAGATTGTTGTTCTGGCCAAGCACGATGGGTCCTCCACGTGCAGGTGAGATTATCCGTCAGGGACTTTATCGTGGAGCTGATACTGGTTGGTTGCTCACCGACCGTCTCTTCGCTGGTGCTGATACCCTCGCTACTTCTTACGCTCTGGCTACGGCCATCAAGAAGATTGGTGAGGTTGATATCGTGATCGGTGGTCGTCAGGCTATCGATGGTGATACCGCTCAGGTAGGTCCTCAGGTAGCTCAGAAACTGGGTCTCAACCAGGTGACATACGCTGAGGAGGTTCTTTCCGTCAAGGATGGCAAAGCAACCATCAAGCGTGTCATCGACGGTGGTGTGGAGACAGTAGAGGCTCCCCTACCCGTTGTGATCACGGTAAACGGAAGCGCAGCTCCCTGTCGCCCGCAGAACGCCAAACTGGTGATGAAGTACAAGCGTGCAACTTGTCCGATGGAGCGTCCTGCAGAGGGTACACCCTACGACTATCTGTATGAGCAGCGCCCTGAACTGAATCTGAACCAGTGGAGCGTAGCTGATGTCGATGGCGATGTGAACCAGTGTGGTCTCAGTGGCTCACCCACCAAGGTGAAGGCCATCAAGAACATCGTGTTCCAGGCTAAGGAGTCGAAGACTTTGACGGCTTCTGATGCTGATATCGAGGGAATGATCAAAGAGTTACTGGAGGAAAAGATTATTGGATAAATTAAAACACAGAGATACTGAGACGCAGAAACTCACAGATATAATCTCTGTAACTCTGTGACTCTGTGTTGAAAAAAAGATAAGATTATGAACAATGTATTTGTATATTGCGAAATAGAAGGCACACAAGTGCAAGAAGTTTCCCAGGAACTCCTGACCAAGGGTCGCAAACTCGCCAATACACTGGGTGTTGAGCTCCACGCCGTGGTTGCCGGTACTGGCATCAAGGACAAGGTGGAGGATCAGATTCTGCCTTACGGTGTCGATAAGTTGTTTGTCTTCGACGCTAAGGATTTGTTCCCTTACACCTCTGCTCCCCACACCGATATCCTCGTGAACCTCTTCAAGGAGGAGCAGCCTCAGATCTGTCTGATGGGTGCTACTGTGATAGGTCGTGACCTCGGTCCTCGTGTATCGTCGTCGCTGACCTCTGGTCTGACGGCTGACTGCACAGAGCTTGAGATTGGTCCGTATGACGATGCCAAGAATCAGAAGCACTACGACAATCTGCTTTATCAGATTCGTCCTGCTTTCGGTGGTAACATCGTGGCTACTATTGTGAACCCCGACCATCGCCCCCAGATGGCTACCGTTCGTAGCGGTGTGATGCAGAAGGCTATCTATGATGGTGCTTGCAAGAAAGAGGTGGTTTATCCAGAGGTTTCTAAGTATGTAAGCCCCGAGGCTTTCGTCGTCAAGGTACTCGACCACCATGTGGAGGCTGCCAAGCACAACCTGAAGGGTGCGCCCATCGTGGTGGCTGGTGGTTACGGTATGGGCTCGAAGGAGAACTTCGACATGCTGTTCCAATTGGCTAAGGTGCTGCATGGTGAGGTTGGTGGTTCTCGTGCTGCTGTTGATGCTGGTTGGCTCGACCACGACCGTCAGATTGGTCAGACAGGTGTGACCGTTCATCCAAAGGTGTATATCGCCTGCGGTATCTCCGGACAGATTCAGCACATTGCTGGTATGCAGGACTCGGGTATTATCATCAGCATCAACAGCGATTCCGATGCGCCTATCAACAAGATTGCTGACTACGTGATCGTTGGTACGGTGGAAGAAGTTGTACCCAAGCTGATTAAGTATTATAAACAGAATAGCAAGTAAAAGCCCCCTCCCAACCTCCCCCAAAGGGGGGAGGAGAGGATAAACATTGGCCCACGCCCCTGT
>CACXVS010000038.1 GCA_902771155.1 uncultured Prevotellaceae bacterium | reverse complement strand
CGATCTGTTGCCTGATCAAACTTGTAGTCAACCATCATTACTTCGCGTACCTCAAAGTCCTTAACCTCAAGCTGTACTGGTGTTACATTCTCTGCCATAATTCTTTTCCTTTCTTTTTTTTGTTATTACTTATTTTTTTAATTCTCTGGTGCAAAGTTACGACGGTTTGGGCTACATTCCAAACTTTTTCCTGTATTTCGTTTAGAGTTGTAGCGACACAGAAACGAATTTGCGACAGACTCTACGCATGGGCGCAAAATCTGTCGCAAAGATGATAAAACAAAGAGCCTGTTTACTGCTTTAGCAGGTTAAGAGTTTGCTTTGGAGCAAGTGCGTTGGTGGTCTTCTCTGTATATTCGGCAAGTTTCACTTGGGCCGTAGTGGCGATGCTCCGACTGTTGTTACCGATACGGAAGGTGTAGGTGCCTGCCTCTGTGAGCCATTGAGAGCCTGCCTCGTCGAAACTGGCCAGATCGCGTACAGGAATAATCATAGTCAAAGTCTGACTCTCTCCAGGATTCAATTCACGTGTCTTGGCAAAGGCTTTTAGTTCCTGAACCGGTTTCTCAAGACGACCCTTGGGCGCCTGAACATAAACCTGGGCAACCTCCTTACCTGCTATGTTGCCTGTATTGCTGATGGTGATGCTTACCTCGACGGCATTGCCCTTAACACGAGCGACGGGCTTAGAGAACTGGAAGGTGGTGTAGCTCAGTCCGAAGCCGAAAGGATAGGCGACGTTTTTATCGAAGGTGTCAAAGAAACGATACCCCACGTAGATGTCCTCCTCGTGATTGGTATAGGCGTGGCCAGGAACGGGCATCTTGTTGGAGACCATCATTTCGTAGCTGTATTGGTCGAGCTGACCAGGGAAGTTTCTCGTCGAGGCATGATCGGTGGCAGCAATAGGCCATGTCATGGTGAGTTTGCCAGAGGGATTAACCTTTCCTGTAAGCAGGTCGGCGATGGAGTTTCCTCCCTCCATGCCAGGTTGCCAAGCACAAAGGATGGCGTCGGGATAACTGCTCCAGGAAGCTGTCTCGATGACGGAACCGGAGTTGATGATGACGATGACAGGTTTGCCTGCCTGATGGAAGGCATTGCAGACATCGATGATGAGAGCGCGCTCCTCCGGAATGAGATTGAATTCGGTATCAATATCGCGATCGATACCCTCACCTGCCTGACGACCGATAGTGATGATGGCAGCATCAGAAGCACCAACCTCTTTATTGATGGCGATGGGGGAGAGGGCGATTTCCGGATACTTCTGCTGACCCATCATCTCCGTCTGGAACCATTTGGCTGGATGACGCTCTGCCTGGAACTTTACACGGGCATAGTCGATATATTTGCGGTAGATGTCGGTGAGGGTGGCTGATGAGTTGATACCTGCATTCTTCAAGCCTTCGAGCATATCGACTACGTAAGGCGGATGGACGCAACCAGAGCCTGTACCACCGGAAAGAAAATCGTATGAGTTCTCGCCAAAGAGGGCAACAGTCTTGATGGCATCCTTTTTCCAAGGCAGGGCACCATTGTTCTTCAGCAACACGATACCCTCAGCGGCACTCTGACGGGTGATGGCTGCATGGGCTTTGAAGTTAGGATCGTTAGAGGCTGGATACTTATGGAAACTGGGAGTCTTGACGATGTACTCGAGCATGCGGCGTACGTTTCGATCGACATCGGCGATATCGAGTTTGCCGCTCTTCACACCAGCAATGATCTCATCGACTTGAGCAGGCTGTCCTGGCTCCATGAGGTCGTTGCCTGCATGGACTTCACTGATAGTTTCCAGACCTTCGCGAATGCCAATCCAGTCGGTCATCACGATGCCTTTATAACCCCAATCCTCACGCAGAATCTTGGTAAGCAGGTCATGGTTGCCCATCGAGTATTCACCATTGACCTGATTGTATGAGGCCATGATGGTCCAGGGATCACTCTCGCGAACGGCAATCTCAAAGCCCCTCAAGTAGAGTTCGCGTGCTGCTCGTTGAGAAACGCGCTCGTCAACAGCGGTACGATCCGTCTCCTGGGAGTTCACGGCAAAGTGCTTGGCCGATACTCCTGCCCCCTGACTCTGAACACCTTGGATATAGGCAGCGGCAATCTTACCTGTGAGCAACGGATCCTCTGAATAATATTCAAAGTTGCGGCCACAGAGTGGATTGCGGTGTAAGTTCATTCCTGGACCGAGGATGACATCGCAGCGATATTCCTTGGTCTCGTTACCGATGGCTTCGCCAACCTTTTTCACCAGGTCGGTATTCCACGTAGAAGCCAGACAAGAGCCGATGGGGAATGCTGTGGCATAGTAGGTCTTGTCTGTGCCCTTGCGAGTAGGGTCGATACGTACGCCTGCAGGACCGTCAGTAAGGACTGTTGCGGGGATGCCAAGTCGCGGAATGGCAGGAGAAGTGCCTGCGGCTCCGGCTACAAGGTCAGCCTCGCCGCCTACAACGGCATTGGCACCAAAGAAGTTGTTTGCACCGCCAACGAGCAGTTTGGCTTTCTCTTCAAGGGTCATAGCTTTGAGCACCTCGTCAATATTGTCGGTGCGAAGCTGGGGTTGAGCGTTTGTTGTCATTGTAAATGATGCTGTTAGTAAGCAAATGGTTAGTAATCTTTTCATTGTCATATTGTTTTAGAGGTTTGTATAGTCCTAAGGGAAAGTCTTGAATGAATAGCCCTGGTCCTTGAGCCATTGGAGCGACTCAGGGAGGGCTGTGCGTAACTTGTCAATAGACTTCAGCGAGTCGTGGAAAGTGATAATGGAACCGTTGCGCGCGTACCTTTTTATATTATTTACCACATCCTCGGCAGTAAGCCATTTGGAGTAGTCACGCGTGACAAGGTCCCACATGACAATCTTGAATTTCCGACTGAGCCATGCGTATTGGGCCAAGCGCATCCAACCATGTGGTGGACGAACGTAGCGGCTTTTAATGTAGGTGTTAGCCTTCTCTACGTTATAACTATACTCCTTAATGGAATGTGTCAGACCTTGTATGTGATTGTGGGTGTGGTTGCCCACTTGATGGCCTTCAGCGATGATGCGTTCAAAGAGTTCAGGATATTTTCGCACATTATCACCAACCATGAAGAAGGTGGCTTTGGCATCAAACTGCTTCAGAATGTCAAGGATGAAGGGAGTAGCCTCTGGAATGGGGCCATCATCAAAAGTCAGATAGACTGACTTGTCGTGACGGTCCATTCTCCAATAGGCTTTCGGATAGAGCCAGCGGAGATAAATTGCGGGTTGTTCTATGAACATCTAATCACTATTATATTACTCCCACGATCCTCCTTTCGACTGGTAGAGACGCATATATCCCTCGAGCTGTTTCTCTTTCTTGTCTGCTTCTTCCTGAGAGATGACATCCTGCACGTCGAGCATCTGTTGCATGATATAGATGTGGAGCATGCATTCACGCTCGGAACTACTGAATCGCATATCGTCGAGTGAACAATACCACTGCAGATACTGGCATGACTTCTTCCAAAGTTCGTCAAGCAATGATTGGGCTTTCTGATCCTGGCCCGTCAGGGCGTAAGCACGTACGAGGTCGAGTGAGCCGCTCTGATAGTCATGATTTACGTTATAGTTGGGGATTTCCTTCTCAGCCTTGTCGAGCACTTGCTTAGCTCTTACAGTGTCACCTTCCTGAACAAGGTTCAGGGCCAGTTGAGAGAGCAGACGGCGGTGGGTAAAGCACATGCGCATGACTGTTTCGTCGAGATAGACACCTGGTTTGTCAATGCCGCCAAATTTGAACTTGTGCATGACGTTGTCAAATACCTTCTCTGTATCGAAGTGCTTCACACCTTCCATAGGCACCAGATTGCCACGGTCATCGGTGTAGTAGGTACGGAAAGGAGTAATACGGTTGGCGAGACCCTCCTGAACGAAATGCTCACCTAGGTTCATGTAGTTTTCGGAACCAACGGTCATAGCCACATAGATAGGACGTGTCCAGTTGCACTGGGCAATCATCTCGAGAATCATCAGGTCGCCCTTGTAGAGGGCACTCTTACCCTTTAGGGAAATAACCATTCGATCGGGAATCGAGTCGGCTGCCATCATCATGCCACTTTTACGAACAGCCTCCTTGTCGATGGTGACATAGACTGTATCGGTGGGGATGACATGGAAGTCCTTATGTGTAGTGCGTACCCAGTTCTTGAGGATATTCTTCAATTCGAAGGGCTCATCACCAAACTGCTCACGGGCAGCTTCGGGCTGTTCCTCGTAGAGTTGGATGACTTGTTCCTTAAGTGAGGGATCGACTTGCACATATTCGTTGGTACCCGCACAATACTCCAGACGGCTCCAGGTGATGGGCACCGAGGGAGAATCATAGGCAGGACGGCGCATTTGGTCGATATACCAGTCGGTCTGCAGATAAGATAGGTTGCAGACACGGGCATCGGTACGTACACTTTCTGTATCCTGGTTATACCAGAGTGGGAAGGTGTCGTTGTCACCGTTGGTATAGATAATGGGGTTGCCCTGCTCCTGAAGTGTCATGAGATAGTTCTTTCCAAAGTCGCGGCAACAGTAGCGGCCAGAGCGGTCGTGATCATCCCAAGTCTGAGAAGCCATTTGGATGGGAACCAACAAACATACTACAGATACCAGACCGGCAACGATAAGGTTCTCCTTCTTCAGTTTGCGGTTCAACCAATCGATGATGGCTGCAACACCCATACCACACCATATTGCAAAGGCATAGAACGAGCCTGCATAAGCATAGTCGCGCTCACGAGGCTGCATTGGTGTCTGGTTCAGATAGATGACGATGGCCAGACCTGTCATAAAGAACAGGAAGAACACCACCCAAAACTGGCGGATGCCGATGGGGTCGTCTATGGTTTTCTCGTCAACCTTGCGCTTGCGGGTGTACCAGGCCTGCCAGAAGAGGCCGAGTAAACCGAGGATGAGGGGCAGACAATAGAAGACGTTATGTCCTTTGTTCTCCTTCAATTCGTCGGGGAGCATCGACTGGTCGCCGAGACGGGCATTGTCGATGAACGGAATTCCAGAGAGCCAGTTGCCGTGTTCCAGTTCCCCATTGCCCTGGATATCATTCTGACGACCTGCGAAATTCCACATAAAATAACGCCAGTACATGAAATTACACTGGTAGGAAAGGAAAAAACGGATGTTCTCCAGTTGTGTAGGTACCTTAACTGTCATAGGCTCGCCACAACGGTCATAAGCGACCTCAGAACCATCCACACCTCCCATCCACGACTCGTAGGCTGCAGCATGACCAGCATCATACATACGAGGGAACAACATGTTCTGGGCATACTTATACTCATCCTTCGTTCGGACTATGAAGTAAGAGTCTTTCTCATCAGACGAAGCCTTCTCCTTGCGCTGCCATACCGGTTTGCCCTTTGACATGACAGGACGACAGTACTGGCCGTCGGTTTCCAATGCGACCTGTGAGGTATAGGCCTGACCATAGAACAGAGGGCGTTGCCCGTATTGGTCGCGTCCGAGATAGTCGCCGAGGGTGAAAATATCCTCAGGCGAGTTCTGGTCCATTGGAGGATTCGCAGAAGAACGGATTACGATGAGTGCGTATGTGGAATATCCAATCATTAGCATCAGCATGCAGAGCAGCATTGTATTCTTGATGCGGGCAGAGATAAGGGGCTGCTTGTCTTTATTGTAACCCAGAACGAACCAGAGGACTGTCAGTACAATGATGCCGATGATGAAGGCCGACCATCCCCAACCGTAGAATGGGATGCCTAGCATGCCTACTGAAAGCAGGAAGGCAATGTTCTGGACTTTCTGACTGTGTTTCTGCGTCTGCGTTTCATAGACTGCCCAGATGACACATGCCACAAGCAGGATAATATAGATGATTTCTCCCGTATTGAACGGCATGCCGAGGGTGTTGACAAAGAACAACTCAAACCATCCGCCAACGGTGATGATACCAGGCACCACACCATAGAGCACAGCTGCCAGAATGACGAGAGAAATGCCTAAGGCAATGAGAGAGCCCTTGAGGTTGGCATCAGGGAAACGACGATAGTACCATACCAATACGATAGCAGGCACACAAAGCAGGTTCAGCAAATGGACACCAATGGAGAGTCCTGTCATATACATGATAAGCACCAACCATCGGTCACTATGAGGTTCGTCGGCCACATCCTCCCATTTCAGGATGAGCCAGAATACGACGGCCGTAAACGCAGAAGAATAGGCATATACCTCGCCTTCAACAGCTGAGAACCAGAAAGTATCGCTGAACATGTATATCAAAGCTCCCACCAAGCCAGAAGCCTCGATGGCAATGAACTTAGGGGTGGTAAGTTCGCTCCAGTCGCCAATAAGCAAACGGCGGGTAAGATGCGTAATGCTCCAGAAGAGGAACAGAATACAAGTAGCCGAAAGTAGGGCGCTCATCATATTCACCATCCGAGCCACCTGGGTGGGGTCGCTGGTAAACTGTGAAAAGAGATTGGCCGTAAGCATAAAGAACGGTGCCCCGGGGGGATGTCCGATTTCCAGTTTATAACCTGTAGTGATGAATTCCGGACAGTCCCAGAAACTGGCTGTAGGTTCGATTGTAGAACAATAGACGAAGGCCGCTATCAGAAATGACAACCAGCCTAAGGCATTATCTACCACTCTAAATTGTTTCATCTAATGATATGCTGTTTTAATGATAAAATCTTAATATGGTTGCAAAGGTACGAAAAAATATGTCTATATAAATAGTCCCACTCCGTAAATTAAGATAATATAACGGAATATCTTGCCAAGAGTAATGGCGATGAACGTGATGACGATGTTGGAACGCATCAGTCCCAGGGCGATGGTGATGGCACTGCCTAAGACGGGCAGGAAGGCGAAGAATCCCATCCAGGCACCACGCCCTGCCATGAAACGATGGGCTTTATCAAGATCGGTCTTTTTTACATGGAGGTACTTCTCTATCCACTCCATCTTCCCCAAACGACCTAAACCGTAATTGACGATACTGCCCAGTACATTGCCAATAGTGCCGTAGATCATTAAGATCCAAGGGTCAAGACCAGAAGCTATCAGACCAATTATCACTGCCTCACTGGAAAAAGGGAAGAAACTGCCAGCCAGAAAGGCTGCCAACAACATGCCCCAGTAACCATATTGAGTCAGAAATGAGATGATGAAGTCCATAGGTTGAAAGCGGTTAAGACTAAAACAGCTATCGTGATGACGATGAAAGCGATGTTGGTGATCTTCGTTTTTGTCAAGGCCAGGAAGTGACCGATAAGCGGACTGACAGCAATAATCATGATACGTATTAGCGTGTCATAATGCTGAGGCTGGAGTATCAGGAAGATAAAGGCAGAGGTGCCTATGATGAAGAAACTATAATATAGCTGGCGGGTGCGAATCTTGTCGAACGTACTTCTTCGCAGGAAATGGATGGCTCCCGTTACACCTAATACGGCGACGAATACAAGGAGCATTGTTTGCTGTGTTGTCAGTGGATTCACTTGGGGAGCTTGGAAGTCGATTAATGCAGAGATGTGGTTCGTCAAAACCGTCAGGTCACCATTGTGGTGCCAGAGCATCCAGGGTATCCAGAACCAATAGGGAGTCAGCATCCCTACCAACGAGGCCATAAAGTTGCGCCAGGAGAGGGAATAGACGATGATAATCATCATCAGCCAGAAAATAGGAACAAAATACAGGATATGTATTTCTACGATACTCCCCATGCCAAGACAAAGGAAGGCGTAAAAGGTCCAGCCTGGTGACTCTGTGTCCTGATAACAGTTGTAAAAGGATAACAGAGAAGCAATAAAACACAGTTGGACAAAACTTCCATTAATGGAAGGAAACAGGAAAACGGCCGAGGTGGATAAGACAATAAAGGAGACGGAAACCATGCGGCTGAAGATGCGAATGAGCACATTGATATTGTTCATGTGCATCATCAGGTAGGTAGAGAGTAGGAACAGGGCTAACTGTATCCACCATTGTTTAGAAATCAATCCTGCCACCAGCCAAATGGCGACACTATAAAGTATCGCCAATGGCAGAGTCCTTCGGCTCTCAGCCACCTTGTTCTGTATCCGTCTCATGCCGTTATTGCCCGTTTACAGGTCTGCTCCGATATCTCGACGGAAGTATTTGTCGGTAAATTGTATCTTTTGGGCCTCTTCGAATGATTTCTGAAGGGCTTCGGCTTTGTCATTGCCATAACTGCTCACAGCGATTACACGACCGCCGTTTGTCACGACCTTACCATCTTTGAGGGCTGTTCCACTATGGAAGACGATGGAACCCTCTACATTCTCGATACCTGTGATGGGGTAACCCTTCTTGTACTCCTGGGGATAACCGCCACTCACCAGCATGACACAGACAGCTGCACGGGGGTCAAACTCAATACGGCGCTGGTCTAGGTTCCCTTCGGCCACACCTTCGAACAGATCTACAATATCGCTCTTCAGACGTAGCATCACACTTTCTGTTTCAGGGTCGCCCATACGACAGTTGTATTCAATCACCATGGGTTCACCCTTTACATTGATCAGTCCGAAAAAAATAAAACCCTTATAGTCGATATTCTCTGCTGACAGTCCTTCTACAGTAGGACGGATAATGCGATCCTCAACCTTTTGCATCCACTCTTTAGTGGCAAAAGGTACAGGTGTTACACTACCCATGCCACCAGTGTTCAGACCAGTATCGTGTTCGCCAATGCGCTTGTAGTCTTTTGCCTCGGGCAGAATCTTATAGTTCTTACCATCGGTCAGTACGAATACAGAACACTCGATGCCGCTCAGGAACTCCTCGATTACCACCTGCGATGAGGCATTGCCAAACATACCGCCCAACATCTCTTTCAATTCTTTTTTAGCCTCGTCAAGAGTTGGGAGGATGAGTACCCCCTTACCGGCGCAGAGACCATCGGCCTTTAATACATAGGGAGCATCGAGCGTCTCCAGGAACTTTAATCCCTCCTCCAGATGCTCGCCGTCGAAAGTCTGGTAACGGGCTGTGGGGATATGATGACGCTGCATAAACCCCTTCGCGAAATCCTTTGAGCCTTCGAGCACGGCACCGGCCTTCGAAGGGCCAATGACAGGAACATCCTTAGTACGAGCATCGGCTCCCAACTCATCATAGATGCCTTTTACCAGTGGATCCTCAGGACCGACTACTACCATGTTGACGCCCTTCTCGACAACAAAATTCTTGATGGCCTCGAAGTCATCGGCCTTCATGGCAACATTCTCACCACAGTTTCCTGTTCCGGCATTACCTGGGGCAATATAGAGTTTCTCACACTTTTTGCTCTGAGCGATTTTCCAAGCTAGGGCGTGCTCACGTCCGCCACTTCCTAATAGTAAGATTTTCATTTCGTTTATTTCAATTTTCAATTTTCAATCTTCAATTCTCAATTACCTTAATTACTTCAAATAGTCCTCAAAATATTGAGTTATTCTCTCATGCAGATGTACTGAGGCATGTCCTCGCATGTTGTGCTCTTCACCAGGATAGGCAAAGAAATCGGGCTGAGTGCCAGCCTTGACACAGGCATCAAGGAACGACAGACAGTGCTGTGGCACCACCGTGTTATCATTATAACCGGTAATAATCTGCAGTTTGCCTTTCAGATTCTTAGCTTTGTCTATGAGACTGCTTTTGGCATACCCTTCAGGATTATCCTCAGGCGTACCCATATAGCGCTCACCATACATAATCTCATACCATTTCCAGTCAATCACAGGACCTCCAGCTACACCAACCTTGAACACATCGGGATAGTTGGTCATGAGTGAGATGGTCATAAATCCACCAAAACTCCAACCATGCACACCCAGCCGGTTCATATCTACGTAGGGAAGAGTCTTCAAAAAGTCCACACCCTTCATCTGGTCTTGCATCTCAATCTGACCTAACTGATGGAAGGTGGCCTGCTCAAAGTCCCGGCCACGGTTCTCTGACCCTCGATTGTCAAGAATAAAGAGAATGTAGCCTTTTTGTGCCATATAGGTCTCCCACGAACGACTGGCCCAATGCCAGGAGGCATCAACATTGTGAGCATGGGGGCCACCATAGACATAAACCACAGTTGGGTATTTCTTCGCCGCATCAAAATCGTGCGGTTTTACCATCCTATAATATAAGTCGGTGGTGTCGTCGGCTGCTTTAATACTGCCATTCTCGTAGATGGGCTGCTGATAATCCTTCCATGGATCTGCAGAAGAGAGCAGGGGCATGAAATGGAGTTTTTTAGTACTGCCTACAGATATGCAGAGGGGAATGTCAGGCTCTTGGTATTTATCGTACACAAAAGTTCCTGATGCTGAAAGTGTGCCATGATGGACCCCTTTTCCATTATCGAGCAGTGTTCGCTTACCATTGTTAACATTCACAGTCCAGAGGTTACGTTGTAGCGGATCCTTCTCGTTCGAAGCGATGACCACTGTCTTATCCTTCTGATTGAAGCCTAACAGTTCCATCACAACCCAGGAACCTTTTGTCAGTTGTTTTAGCTCCTTACCATTCTTTTCGAAGAGATATAGGTGGTTATATCCGTCTTTCTGACTCTGCATAATGAATTTCGATGCATCCCAAGGTAGGAACTGAATAGGATGCAGCGGTTCAACGTATTTTTCTGATGTCTCATGATAGAGTTCTGCAGTCTTCTCACCAGTCTCAGCATTGTATGATACCAAACGACAATCGTTCTGCTTGCGGTTCAGCTCAAACATATATATAGTTTTCGAGTCTGGACTCCATGCGATGTTAGTAAAGTAACGGTTGGTCGGATCGCCTGTTTGCAGATAAAGGGTTTTATCCGTTTTCAGGTTATAGACACCAATAGTCACCTTATGTGAGGTCATTCCTGCCATCGGATACTTGTCTGGCTCATAGGTGGCCTCACGGGGAAAGACATCCACTTGAGGATAGTCTGTTACCATGCTCTGGTCCATGCGGTAGAATGCCAGACGTTGTCCGTCAGGACTCCAGAAAGAGCCTTTCTCAATGCCGAACTCATTGCGGTGGACAGACTGTCCATAGACGACCTCACGACTTCCGTCGGAAGAAAGTTGGTGCTTATTACCATCAGCGTCGGCTACGAACAACTGGTTGGCCTCTACATAGGCAGTGGCCAGTGATTTAGGACTCCATTCGTTGGCTTCCTGACCTGAGATGCTGTCTTGCCAAATAATCTTCTTGGCTTCAAAGTCTATGAGTATAAAGGCTTTCATGTTGCCCAAGGCCACGATGGGTTTGTCGGGGTAAGGAAAGGTGGCATTCATCAGATGACGAACGTAAGTTTCATCGTTACTCTTTGCCCAGTGGTTGATGTCATCGAGTGAAAACAACAGGTTCTTCTTGCCCGTTTGTGTATCAATAGTATAACACTCCTCCACATCGGTCTGAACCAGTTTCTCACCCCACCACGTCAGCCACATATTTTGTGGACGCAGGTTAGCGAAGTTTGTTCCGCCGAAGTTCAGATCTTCGAGTGTGAAGAGTTTATCTTGAGCGCTCATGGTTACAGGTGTTATCAGCAGTATCAGGGCTGCCAGCATCGTTTTAATCTTCATCATCGAATCTCCTGTTCTTTTTGTCGAAATCTTTCCCCTTGCCGAAGGAACGCCCCTTGCCGCTACGGTCAAATCGCTCATGACCGCCACGATTGGCATTGCCTTTATAGCCGCCCATACGGTCGTTGCGGGAACTGCGCTCATCTCTATCCTCACGGTCTCCGCGGGTTTTCCTGAATTCACGACTGTCCTTTTTCAGTTCATGACGATGGAAGGTGAACGACCGGATATCTGCTTCTTCATTCTGTTCTGTCTCTTCAAGACGCTGTTTGAACTCGCGGTTTTTCTTGAAACGATGCTTTTCGGCCATCTGGCGTTTCTCCTCCTCGGTTTTGACAACACCACCTTCGGATCGGAAATCTTTCAGTTTGCCGTCAAACATCTGGTACTTACGGAATTCACACTCTAGACTGCCATTATAAAGAGGAATCTTAATGCTGGGCTTTAATCCAATTTGGTCAAAACACTCCTCACGGTACGAGAGCACCCAGGCGTCATTACCTTTGAACTGGTGCTTCAGACGCTCACCAATCATCTTATAGGTGCCTAGCAGATCGGGTGTTGAGATACGTTCGCCATAAGGAGGATTGGTAATGATGATGCTTTTGGCCTGGGGCTGTGTAAAATCCTTGAAATCCTGTTGCCTGACAGTGATCTCGTTACTCAGTCCAGCTGCTTTCACATTCAGCAGAGCGGTATTGACGGCCTTTACATCTACGTCGTAACCATAGATGTGATGCCTGAACTCGCGCTCTTGACTCTCATCGTTATAAATGCTGTCGAAGAGGTCTGCATCAAAGTCTCCCCATTTCTCAAAAGCATATTCCTTACGGAACAGACCTGGTGCCATGTTTTTCGCGATGAGGGCTGCCTCGATGAGCAATGTACCGGATCCACACATAGGATCAATAAAATCGGTATCTCCCTGCCACCCCGACATGAGGATCATGCCTGCGGCCAACACCTCGTTCAGTGGCGCCTCAACGCTCTCCTGACGATAGCCACGACGGTGGAGCGACTCTCCGCTGGAGTCAAGGCTCAGCGTGCATTGGTCTTCTGCGATATGTATGTTCAGACGGATATCTGGATTAGCCACTGAGATGTTCGGCCGTTTGCCCGTTTTCTCGCGGAACTGGTCCACGATGGCATCCTTGACCTTATACGACACGAACTTCGAATGACGGAATTCTTCGGAGAATACAACGGCATCGACGGCAAACGTCTTGTCGGGTCCGATATAATCCGTCCAGTCGATCTTTCGGATCTCCTCATAGACATCATCAGCACTTCTTGCTTTGAAGTGGCGGATGGGCTTCAATATTCTGATAGCTGTGTGTAACTGGAAGTTGGCACGGTACATGGTTTCCTTGTTGCCAGTGAAAGAAACCATCCGTCGGCCAATCTTCACGTCTTTTGCCCCCATTTGGGTCAACTCTTTCGCCAGTACAGGTTCCAGTCCCATAAACGTTTTGGCGATCAATTCGAATTCCTGTTCCATTATGATGTTGCAAATTGAGCAATTATAGTGTAATTGCGACTGCAAAGTTAATGGAAGTTCGTGGAAAAACAGCCTTTTTTATTGTTAATCTAACAAAAATCTTTGGTTTTTGCTAAAATTTGTCGATAAAATGCGTCTGTTTCAAAGAAAATATGTAATTTTGCGAAAGTTACACGACAATCATGATTGAACTATTATTATACTCTCAGCTTGACAGCCCCTTTATGATTCACGTCCTCTGGGGGATGGGCGTCTTGTCGATAATAGTTTTAATCGTCTTAATTGTCCTCCAGAGGCGTACAGGTTTGAAGTTGAAAGACGAACTGGTGGAACTTGACAGGATGAAGGAAGGCAATGTTGAGTACGAATTCGTTGTGAAGGCCATGAAACTGAGTACATGGCACGTCAATCCCAAACTTCGTACCATTACGATGGATAATGATTTCCGCCAGGGGCAGGATAATTTAATGCCTTCGCCCGATTATCCGTTAGCATTGTTGTGTGAAATGCTTGACAAGTCGGATGTCCAGCGCGTCATGACAGCGCTCGACGACATTTTGACTGGTCGGAGCAATTCCTATCACCAGCAATATCGCATCAAGTCGGGTAATTCAGGTATGACCTACTGGGAAGAGAGTTACGCCATCATTGCTGATCGTGATGCAGAAGGCAATCCCACAAAGGTTGTGGGTACTACGATGCGTATTGATGAACGAAAGAAATTGGAAGCCGATCTTATCAATGCTCGTAACAAGGCTGAGGAGAGCGACCGTCTGAAGACTGCCTTCCTGGCTAATATGGGTCATGAAATCCGAACGCCACTGAATGCCATTGTTGGCTTTGCCGACTTGTTGCCTGTTGTCGAGGCCGAGGAAGACCGTCAGCAACTCATCAATGAGATACAGAATAACAACCGCAAGTTGCTTCGCATCATCGATGGACTGGTCAGCATGTCGAAGATAGAGGCTCAGGCTAAGAACCTTATTAAGTCACAGACCGACCTTGTGCCCTTGCTCAAAGACATTGCCAAGGAATATGGTACCATGGTCGATCAGGAGAGTGTGGTACTTGCTACTCAGTTCCCTTATTCGCAACTTATGATAAATACCGATGTGCCCAAATTGATGGAGATTATCAGCAACCTCATGCAGAATGCTGTAAAGTTTACGCTCAAAGGCAATATTACATTAGGTTTCGATATGCAGAAGGGCGACCACGTGCGCATTTGGGTGAAGGATACAGGTAAGGGAATTCCGGAAACTGAGCTGACCAAGATCTTTGACCGTTTTGTGAAACTTGACGAGTATATTCCAGGTACGGGTTTGGGACTGTCTGTAGCCAAGTCTCATGCAGAAAGCCTTGGCGGAGCCATTGGGGTTGAGTCCCGTTTAGGTAAGGGCTCTACTTTCTGGTTTGACCTTCCGTTAGGTTGACGTTTTTTCAATATTATTTTGTACGATGCAACTTTTTCTGTTTTGCTTCCGTCTAACTGACAGAAGTAACAATTAATAGAAGGTAATTATGAGAAAAAAGCACGTTCTGATTGCAGGTGTGATGATGGGTATGGTCGTCCTGACAACATCTTGTGTGAACCAAAAGGCTGTTTTTGAGAAGACAGTCTCCGAGAACCGCGTATTGAAGGACTTTGAAGAGATTGAGATCAATGGCTCGCCTACCGTTTACTATACACAGGGCAACAAGTTCTCAGTCACAGTAAGGGGACCAGAAAGCCAAGTGAATAATATCATAACTGAAAAGGATGGAAAAACACTCATCATCCGCAACAAGGGTAAGATAGGTTTCGTTAATTTCCAGTTGGGCGATGAGGGTGATTTGACAGTCGATGTTACCTCTCCTGATCTGATAGGCATCCGGTTGAATGGCTCCGGCGATTTCATCAGCGAAAAGCGCATTGACACCGATGAGTTGGATATCATGCTTCGCGGCTCTGGCGACATCGATGTGAAAGATGTCATTTGCGATCGTTGTAATGTAGAACTTATCGGCTCTGGTGATATCGACCTTGATCGTATGGATACCAGGGAAATGTCGGCCTCTCTCGTTGGTTCTGGTGACATTGAACTCCATTTGTGGAACACGACCGATACGCGTCTTGCTTTGAAAGGCTCGGGTGATATCATGGCTACTTTCCATGATCATTGCGATGCTGTAGAGTGTGAACTGAGGGGCTCGGGCGACATTACGTTGAAAGGACAGGTCAGTCATTTCTCCAAGGAGAAAAGTGGCTCAGGCGATGTAAGTGTCGGTCAACTGTCAATAAGACCATAAAATATAGGACAAGGAAATCCGGAAAATGCAATAAAACTGATGGGAATACGTTATTAAGAGGTGGTGAAACGTATTCCCATAGTTGTTTTACTGGCTCTGATCACCTTGACGGCAAGGGCACAGTATGATGTCTCCTTCGGCCATTATTGGGCGATGGAACCATCTTTCAATCCTGCTGCAGTGGGTAAGGAACCGAAGTTGAATGTAGCAGGTGCCTATGCCCTCCAGATGGCAGGCTTCGAGCATAATCCCAACACGATGTACCTGGCTGCCGACATGCCGTTCTACGCCTTGAAGTCTTACCATGGCGCAGGCATTCAGTTTATCAACGATAATATTGGTCTTTTCTCCCATAAGCGCATCGGTCTGCAGTATGCTTATCAGCCCCAGCTATTGGGTGGCAAACTGAGTCTTGGTGTGCAATTGACTATGCTCAGTGAGAATTTCGACGGTTCGAAGGTGGATCTGATTGATTCCAACGACCCGGCCTTCGCCACTTCCTCCATCAACGGAACGGGCTTTGATATCTCTGCAGGCGTATATTATAAACATCGTAATTGGTATGTGGGCATCTCGGCTTTACATCTGAATTCACCTACGGTGGAACTGGGTGAAAAGAACGAACTGGCCGTCTCTTCGTCTTATTATTTGACAGGCGGATACAATATTCAGCTTAAAATTCCGTTTCTATCCATACAGACCTCTGTTTTGGGGCGTACCGACGGCGTAGCTTATCGCGCTGATGTGTCAGGAAGACTGCTCTACACCCATGAGAAGCGCGTGATGTATGCAGGCCTCTCTTATAGTCCCACCAACTCTGTGACGATACAGATAGGTGGCGATATCCGAGGCGTCAGAGTGGGTTACAGCTATGAGGTTTATACCTCGGCGATGAGTATTGGCAACGGCAGTCATGAACTATTTGTAGGGTACCAGACGGAGCTGAACCTGTATAAGAAGGGACGTAACCTTCATAAGAGTGTGAGATTCTTGTAATAGAAAAAAAAGAAAATAACGAAGATATGGAAAGAGAAACTAATATGATGAAACGAAAAGGAGATAGGGCAAGAAGGACTTTACCTTTTTACCTTTTTACCTTTTTACTTTTCCTGACCAGTTGTTTTGGCAGTAAGATGACAACATCAGGAGGCGGTGAGGTGACGGGAACAGGAGGCAGGGCCTTCACAGAGCCCACACCTTATGGCATGACGCTTGTCAGACGGGGTCACCTGAAGATGGGTATCGAGAATCCGGATAGTCTTTGGGGAAAGAAGACTCCCTTGCGAGACATTTCTGTCGATGGCTTCTGGATGGATGAAACCGAGGTCACCAATTCCAAGTACCGTCAGTTCGTGTATTATGTACGCGATTCCATCCTTCGTGAGCGTCTTTCGGAGATTGACGAGACCTATAAGACAGTGAAGACCGATAAGGACGGTGAGGAGATAGGTTCCTTTATCAACTGGAAGAAAGCCCTGCCGCGTAAGCCGAGTGAGGATGAGCAGGAGATTATCGACGGTCTTTACGTCACCAATCCTGTGACGGGTGAGAAGATGCTCGATTATCGCCAGATGAACTACCGATACGAGATCTACGATTATACGGCAGCAGCCCTGCGTCGCAACCGCATCAATCCTCAGGAGCGCAATCTGAATACAGACGTTATCGTCGATCCAAACGAACAGGTTTGGATTTCCAAGGATACCGCCTACATCGATGACGAGGGTAAGATTGTGCGTGAGACCATCAATCGTCAGCTTACCGGCCCGTGGGATTTCCTGAATACCTATATCGTTAATGTATTCCCCGACACCACCTGTTGGGTGAACGATTTCCCCAACTCCGACAACGAGATGTATATGCGCTACTACTTCTCTAATCCAGCCTATAACGACTACCCCGTTGTGGGTGTGACCTGGGAGCAGGCCAATGCTTTCTGTGCCTGGCGTACGGAGTACCTGTTGAAGGGCTTGGGTCCTGCCGCCCGGTTTGTTCAGCGTTATCGTCTGCCGACTGAGGCTGAGTGGGAGTATGCCGCCCGTGGTAAGGACCAAAACGAATTCCCTTGGGAAAACGAGGATGTGGCCAGTGGTAAGGGTTGTTTCTATGCCAATTTCAAACCCGACGATGGCAACTACACCAAAGACGGAAACCTGATTACCAGTAGGGTTGGCATCTATTCTGCCAACAGCAACGGCTTGTTTGATATGGCGGGTAATGTGGCTGAGTGGACGAGCACAGTCTATACCGAGGCAGGTGTCGATGCCATGAATGATATCAATCCGCAATTGAAGTATAATGCCGCTATCGAAGACCCTTACCGGTTGAAGAAGAAGAGTGTGCGTGGTGGCTCTTGGAAAGACCCCGAGTCGTATATCCGCTCTGCCTGGCGCTCTTCCGAGTATCAGAACCAGCCTCGTTCGTATATTGGCTTCCGCTGTGTACGCAGTCTGGCTAACACCACCAGTGAGAAGATAAAGACCAAGAAATGATTGACTAAAAAACAGTTTTCGCAATGACAACATACAGTAAGCTTAATTTCGTTTATCGGCTACAGAAATGGATGGACAGTGTGCCTGGCCAGACATTCCTGAACTATGCATACAGTTGGGGCGCCTCGATTGTGATTCTGGGTACGCTCTTTAAACTGACTCACCTGCCCGGAGCCAACTTCTTCCTGTTCTTGGGAATGGGTACAGAGGTGTTTGTGTTCTTTATCTCGGCTTTCGACCGTCCGTTTGATAAGACCACCGATGGCATGGAACTGGATACCCACATGAAGAAGGGCGATGAGTTGCCCGGAGAGGGTAGTCAGGCTACCGTCATTGGTGGCAATGGTGGCACGATTATCATTGGCGGTGGTGGAGGCACTGGCGGCTATGCTCCGATGCCGGATGCCAATGATGCACCTGTTGTCGATACAGAGGCCATCGCTGCTGTATCGTCATCTGTTACCACCGTGGCAGGCGGCTCTGCAGTCGCTCTGCCTCAGGTGAACCCGGAACTCGAAGAGGCTACTACCAATTATGTCGATGAACTGAAGCGACTCACAGAGATGCTCTCACGCGTTTCCACCCAGAGTGAGCGCCTGGCTCACGACTCTGAGGAGATGGAGAACCTGAACCGCACACTCACAGGCATCACCAAGGTCTATGAGATGCAGTTGAAGAGTGCCAGTGCTCAGATAGGAACCATCGATGAGATCAATGAGCAGACCAAGAAGATGGCTGCACAGATTCTCGAATTGAATAAGATCTACGCCCGTATGATCGAGGCGATGACCGCCAAGATGAACGTATAAGAAGATGGCAATCAAGAAAAGACCCGTATCACCGCGCCAGAAGATGATCAATCTGATGTATGTCGTCTTGATGGCTATGCTCGCGCTGAATGTCTCTACCGAGGTGCTCAACGGCTTCTCCATCGTGGAGGAGAGTCTGAACCGCACCACAGGCAACTCGGCCAAGGAGAACCTGGCTATCTATGAGGACTTCGATGCGCAGATGAAGGCAAACCCCCAGAAGGTGAAGATGTGGTACGACCGAGCCCAGCGGGTGCGCCAGATGAGCGACTCGCTCTATAACCTGGCTGCCGACCTGAAGTTGGCAATTGTACGTGAGGCTGATGGCAAGAATGGCGATCCTCAGAATATCCGCAACAAGGAAGACCTTGAGGCCGCCAATCAGGTGATGCTCTCCATCAGCGGAGGACGGGGCCAGGAGCTCTTCAATGCCATCAACTCCTTCCGTCAGCGTATGCTGAAGATGGTGACCGACGAGAAACAGAAACAGATTATCGCCAGCAATCTCACTACCGAGATACCCAAGAACGCCATGTCGATGGGTAAGAACTGGCAGGAGTATATGTTTGAGTCGATGCCGGCAGCCGCTGCCGTCACATTGCTCTCAAAACTACAGAGTGACGTACGTTATGCCGAGGGCGAGGTGCTTCACACACTGGTGCAGAATATCGACGTTAAGGATATCCGAGTGAATGCCCTCGAGGCTTTCGTCATCCCCAACTCCCAGACCATCGTCCGAGGCGATAAGTTCTCTGCCCATATCGTGATGGCAGCGGTTGATACCACACAAGTGCCTGATATCTATATAGGTAACCAGAAGATGACGCTACAGGACAATCTCTATGAGCGCATCTGTGGGGCAACGGGCGACTTCACCCTCGCAGGCTATCTGGAGACCGTCAACGGTAATGGCGAGCGTATCCGTCGTGACTTCAGTCAGAAATATACGGTGGTCGATCCCAGTGCAACGGTATCGGCCGACCTTATGAACATGCTTTATGCAGGCTATAACAACCCCATCAGCGTCAGTGTGCCAGGTGTGCCGTTGACAAAGGTGCAGGCCTCGATGACCAATGGCACCCTGCAACCCGTAGGTCCTGGCAAGTATATTGCCCGTCCGGCCAAGATCGGCGAGAACGCTACTATCACGGTCGTCTCTACCAACACGGGTCGTCCCCAGCAGATGGGCCAGTACACCTTCCGTGTACGGAAATTGCCCGATCCCACACCGTATATCGCCATGAAGGATGAGCATGGTAATCCCACCCGCTATAAAGGTGGCGGTCTGGCTAAGTCTCAGTTAGTGGCTGCCGATGCCATCGGAGCCGCCATCGACGATGGCATCCTCGATATCGGATTCCGTGTGCAGTCGTTCGAAACCGTGTTCTTCGACAATATGGGTAATGCCGTACCTATGGCCTCTGAGGGCGCCGCGTTCTCGGCTCGTCAGAAGGATACTTTCCGCAAACTGGCTCGTAACCGCCGTTTCTACATCTCCCGTGTGACGGTGGTTGGTCCCGACGGTCTGACGCGTACCCTCCAGAACCCAATGGAAATCATAGTGAAGTAAAAAGTAAAAGGTAATAGATATGAGACAGAATGTATTTCGTAATAATAGGTTTGAGGTGTTGGTAAAAGGTTTTTTACTTTCTTACCTTTTTACCTTTTTACCTTTAGCCATTATGGCGCAACCCAAACAACGCCGCAACCAGCAGAAGGCAGAACAGCAACAGCAGCAGAAGAAGAGTCCCTCACAGGGCATGTCTATGAGAGCGCAGATATCCTTCCCCACGGCTCTCGACGTACCCGAGGAGGTGGTATGGCGACGTGATATCTATCGTGAGATCGACCTGACGAAGAACGAGAACGCTGGTCTCTACTATCCCGTGGAGCCTCAGGGCAAACAGGTCAACTTGTTTACCTATATCTTCAAACTGGCGCAGAACGGCTACATCCCCGTCTATGAATACCCGACAGATGGCAGTGATGTGTTCTCCGATGAGACAAAGGTTCAGATGAAGACCATCCTCGACAACTATCATATTTTCTACGAGGAACAGGATGGGAAGTTGAAGGTCGATAACAGCGACATCCCCTCATCAGAGGTTCGTAAGTACTACCTGAAGGAGAGTGCCTATTACGATCAGGCTAACTCCTCGTTCCATATCAAGGTGTTGGCCCTCTGTCCGGTGATGCTGCGCGACGACGACTTTGGCGGTGAGGCTACACAGTATCCTCTTTTCTGGGTGAAGTATGCCGATCTGGAGCCGTTCCTGACGCGCCAGACCGTCATGGCCAGCAGTCTCAATAATGCCGCTACCATGTCGATGGATGACTATTTCACGCTCAACATGTATCGTGGACAGATCTATAAGACCAATAATGCCCAGGGCAAGACGCTCATCCAGCTCTGTGATGGCGACACCACCAAACTCTCTGCCGAGCAGAAGCGCATTGAGAAAGAGCTGGAAGCCTTCCGTAAGAATCTCTTTGGCGACCCCGAGAAGAAAGACTCGCTCGACAGCATTGCCAAACTCGACGTAAAGACCAAGAAGACGAAGACCAAGGCCCCTAAGGCTTCTGCCTCCAGCAGTAGTAGTCGTCGCACGAAGGCCAGCAAACCCAAGAGCAGCAGTAGCAGTTCTTCGTCGGGTAGTGGTTCTGCACGCGTCACTGTGCGCCGTCAGCGACACTAAAAATATCCAAATAAATTTGGTATTTTGCATGCTTATTCGTACCTTTGCAGCGGTAACATTAATTATAATCAATCATGAAGAGAATTATTTCTTTATTAGTGCTTGTCGCTGCTATCACCATGACAGCCCAGGCACAAGGTTTTCACTTTGGTGTGAAAGGTGGTCTGAATATCACGAAGATGTCATTTAGCAAGGATGTTGTCGAGTCCGACAATCAGGCAGGTTTCTATGTAGGTCCCGCCTTTAAGATTTCGCTGCCTGCAGGCTTTGGCGTTGATATCGCAGCCCTCTACGATCAGCGCAGTGCCGAATTCGAAGGGTTTGTAGAGCAGAATGGTCAGGTGGTGCTTCAGGAAGGTGCCACGAAGGTTACTCAGAAGTCCATCCAGATTCCTTTGAATCTGCGTTATAACATCGGTCTTGGTGCTTCGGCAGGCCTCTATCTGGCCGTTGGCCCCCAGTTTGGTTTCCCTGTGGGCGACAAGGTGTATAACACCAAGGTGGGTGAGTATCGACTGAAGGATGCAAACCTCAGTTTCAACTTCGGTGCCGGTGTTACGCTGCTCAGTCGTATTGAGGTTGGCGTCACTTATAACCTCGCTGCTGGTAAGTCGGGTGAGTTCAAGAACCTGGACGACGTTGACACCCACAATAATGCCTGGCAGATTGGTGCTGCCATTTATTTCTAAGCCCGTTTGTTCGTAGATGTCATCCTGCCCCTACCGCTCGACGGTGTGTTCACCTATTCCGTTCCACCATCGCTGGAGCGACAGGTGTCTGAGGGGGTGCGTGTACTTGTACCACTGGGCAGGAATAAGATTTATGTAGGCCTCGTTGCCTCTGTTCATGAGAAAGCACCTGAAGGGTACTCCGTCAAGGATATCCTTCAGGTGCTCGACGTTACGCCCATTCTTCTCGATGCTCAGCTCAAGTTGTGGCAATGGATGGCCGACTACTATATGTCGCCCATCGGAGAGGTCTATAAGGCTGCCCTCCCCTCTGGGCTGAAGGCCGAAGACGGCTATCGTCCCAAGACCGAGACCTGCATCCGTCTGACGTCTAAGTTCCGCAACGAGCAGGCTCTGCATGTCGCCATCGATATGCTGCAGCGTGCCCCCAGTCAGCAGCGTGCCTTCATTGACTTCCTCAACCTTGCCCTTGGTGATGCCGACACCTCTGAGTCTGCCATTTCTCAGGTTCAGCTCACACGCGACGAACTGCTCAACCAGGGTCATTCCCCCACAACTGTCAGTGCACTCGTCAAGCGCGGCTTCCTCGAAAGCTTCGAACAGGAAGTGGGGCGCCTGAACTTTGCGGGTGAGCCCCATCTGGAGAATATCAAGCCCCTGAGTCCTGTCCAGCAGGATGCCTATAACCAGATAAAGTTCTCATGGCTGAAGAAGAACGTCACCCTCCTGCATGGTGTCACCTCCAGTGGCAAGACCGAGGTCTATATCCACCTTATCCGTCAGGCACTGGAACAGAAGAAACAGGTGTTATACCTCCTCCCCGAGATTGCCCTTACGGTACAGATTATGCAACGCCTGCAGCACGTCTTCGGCAATCGCTTGGGCATCTACCACTCGAAGTATTCCGATGCTGAGCGTGTGGAGATCTGGCAGAAACAGCTCTCCAGGAATCCTTATGATGTGATCCTCGGAGCCCGCAGTGCCGTCATGCTACCTTTTCAGAACCTTGGTCTCGTCATCATCGACGAGGAGCACGAGACCTCGTATAAGCAGCAGGATCCGGCTCCCCGATACCATGCCCGCTCTGTGGCTATCATGCTGGCGCAGATGTTTGGTGCCAAGACACTCCTCGGCACTGCCACCCCCTCGCTCGAGTCCTACCATAATGCCAAGACGGGTAAGTATGGCTTCGTCGAGCTCTCCCAGCGATACAAGGGTATCGAACTGCCCGAGATACAGGTGGTTGATATCAAGGATCTGCAACATCGCAAGATGATGCGTGGTCCCTTCTCCCCCCTCTTATTAAATAAGGTTCGCGAAGCATTGGAGCGAGGCGAACAGGCCATCCTCTTCCAGAACCGTCGAGGCTATGCACCCATGATCGAGTGCAAGCAGTGCGGGTGGGTGCCCCATTGCCAGCATTGCGATGTCAGTCTTACGTTCCATCGCAACCTCAACCAGCTCACGTGCCACTATTGCGGTTACACTTATCAGGTGCCCACGGAGTGCCCCGCCTGTGGTTGTAAGGAGTTGCAGACCCGCGGTTATGGCACTGAGAAGATCGAGGCCGAGGTGCACGACATCTTCCCTGAGGCCCGTATTGCCCGTATGGATCTCGACACCACCCGTAGCCGTAGTGCCTACGAGCGTATCATCAGCGACTTCTCTGCCGGGCGCACCAACCTGCTCATCGGCACCCAGATGATCTCCAAGGGTCTCGACTTCGACAAGGTCAGCGTGGTGGGCATCCTCAATGCCGACACCATGCTCAACTATCCCGATTTCCGTGCTTACGAGCATGCCTTCATGATGATGTCACAGGTGAGTGGTAGGGCAGGGCGCAAGGGTAAGCGCGGTCTGGTGGTACTCCAGACCAAGAGTCCTGATCTGCCGCTGATCCATCAGGTGGTACGCAACGACTATCCAGCCCTTTACCGTTCGTTGATAGCCGAGCGTCAGCAGTTTCACTATCCGCCCTATTACAGGCTCATCTATGTCTATCTGAAACACCGGTCCGACAGTGTTGTCGAAACGGCCAGCATCGAGATGGGCAGTCGTCTGCGCCAGTGGTTCGGTGCCCGAGTCCTCGGCCCCGACAAGCCCTCCGTTGCCAAGGTCAAGTCACTCTCCATCCGCAAACTCGTCCTGAAACTCGAACTCGGCCTCAATATGGCCGATGTGCGCAAATATTTAGCGCTTGCCCAACAGCAGATGCTGCAAGACAAGCGCTATTCTTCATTACAAATCTATTACGACGTCGATCCGTTATAAAACTCTATGTACCTTGGCCAGTGTATTATGACTCGTATGCGTTGATGGCCTGGCGCCAGGCATCGGGGATGGGCATCGACTGGTGGTGCACCAGGTCGTAGAGCACCATAACGGAGAAGCAGCGGCACTTTACCTCCTGCGTGTCGGTGTCGATGATGTCTTGTTCCAGATGGAAACTCTTATTACCGATTTTCACAACACGGGTACGGGCGGCAATATGGTCGCCTGCCTTGATTTGTGAAACGAAGTCGGCTTCAATCTTCACCACTACGATAGCCACTTGTTCCCAATCCACATCCTTGCAAACCGTAGCGATATAGTCGGTCTTTGCCGTGTCGTAAAACTGGAAATATACGGTGTTGTTTACGTGGCCGAACTTGTCCACATCGTTAAATCTAATCTGAATCGGCAATATGTGCCTGAAACTGGTGTTTGTCTCTTGTGTCATCCCTGAAAGTATGTATAGTTGGTGAAATCGCCCGCAAAGTTACACGATATTCCGTATTTCTACGACCCAAAAGACAGGGAATTATTCTAAAGCCCTGATAATCTTGACTTAGATTACCTGCTACTTGTTGCTGTGGGCGCTTATAAAAGAGAATGTTACTTGGCTCTGCTCTTGGAATTGCCATTGGTTGAATTTTCCGTTTCAAACTTTGGTATGTACATTTCAAAGTTTGGTATGTACGTTTCAAACTTTGGTACGTACGTTTCAAACTTTGAAACGAAAAAATTACAGGCATAAAAAACTCTTTTGCTTTTGTGTCAGCAAAAGAGTTCTCGCTTATTTGGGGATGCTTTCGCTTAATCGCCTACTTGGCGCTTCGCATCGAATGAATTGCTGCTCTCGCTTAATCGCCTATTTGATGCTTCGCATCGAGTTCGCTCGCGCTCGGCAGAGTTGGAGCAAGCTCCACTCTGCTCTCGCTTACTCGCTTACT
>CACXVS010000037.1 GCA_902771155.1 uncultured Prevotellaceae bacterium | reverse complement strand
TCTAGTATTAATGGAAAAAATTGCGGGAATTAATAGTAGCAATTGCGAGAATTAATAGCAAATCGTTTTTCACTTAATGGGGCCCAAACGAAGCATTCTTAGCAGACACGGTTACTACCAACAAAAAGTTTAACATTCTGGAGACACCTCAAGGCGATGGAAAACGAGAAGAGGTGTCGTCAATGTGGCGACACCTCTTTTTTGTTAACGGGGGTTGTTGGCCTCGAAGATCTTCATGCGGTCTTCCAAGAGGGCGTACTGGTGATCCTCGATAAACGAGGTACAGACTCGAAGGCCTTCTTGTTCGGAACCACAAGTAACGAGACAGATGGCAGAAACGCCATAGTACATCAGTTCGTGGGCGAGTTGGCCTGAGGTCATTCCTGGATAACCAATCGTGAAGTAGAAACCATCAGCGATGGGCTCGTCGAGGTCTTTGTCATAGACCACGTAGAAATTGTGGCGACAGAAGATCTCCTTGAGTTTCTTGGCGCGTTCGCCATAGACGCTGACCTCCTTGCGGAAGTCGTATTTACCTTCGTAGGCAGCTGTGAGCATGGCAGCCAGGGCGTACTGGGCGCTATGGCTAGTACCCGACGAAAGGGCGTAGAGCATACGCGTGGAGAACACAGGACCGAAGGGCAGACCTTGATAGCGCTCCGAGAGGTCGTCGAAGTGACGATGGAACAGCTTGTCGCTGATGCAGGTGACACCGATGCGCTCGCCTGCATAGCTGAAGGCCTTGGAACCACTGATAAGCAGCATGTAGTTGTCGGTATAACGGGCTACCGTGGCCTGATAAGGAGGCTGGAAGGGTTTGGAGAGATCCTTGCGGAAATCCATGGCGAAATAGGCCAGATCCTCCATCACAATGGCATCATACTTAGTGGCCAGCTCGCCGATGGTCTTCAACTCCTCCTCACGCAGACAGATCCACGAGGGGTTGTTGGGGTTGGAATAGACGATGGCGCAGATGTTGCGCTGCTTGAGATAGCCCTCGAGTTTGGGACCGAGTTTCTCACCACGATAGTCATAGACATCAAACGTCTGGTACTTGACGCCCATCACGTCGAGCTGCATCTTCTGCACAGGGAAACCGGGGTCGATGAAGAGTACGGTATCCTTCGACTTGTCGCGCTGGGAGCAGGTGAGGAACGAGGCGAAAGTGCCCTGCATGCTTCCACTGACGGGCACGCAACCCTCAGGGGCAATGTCGATGCCGATAAAGGCCTTCACAAACATCGAAGCAGCCTCCTTGAGCACGGGGGCTCCCTGGATATCGGGATAGCTGTGGGCAATGCCGTCCTGGAGCGCCTTGATCTGCGCATCGACACCCACCTGAGCAGCAGGCAGACCAGGAATACCCATCTCCATCTTGATGAACTCTACCCCACTCGCCTTCTCAGACTTAGCGGCTACCTGCTTCACCTCACGGATGGTGGCCTTGGCAAAATCGTTGATGCCAAGTTCGGCCACAAGACCATCGACAATCTCTCTCTTAATTGGTGTCTCCATCACTTCTGGGCCTCCTTCCCGATGGCAAGAGCCTTGATATTGGCCTCGACGACGGCATCACCCTTACGACCAAACACACGACGGATGGCATCCTCGAGTTTAGAGTACTCGATACCCAGTGCCTTCTGGGCAGCACCCAACAGAATGACGTTGGCTGAGCGGGGTACACCATTGTCTTTTGCAGCCTGTTCGATGTCGAGTACTATGACATTCTTAACATTATCCAGATCCTTCTTAATCGTTTCGATATCAGGATAATTAGGAATATTGACAAAAGGAGCGCTCGAGGTGATGATCCAGCCATCCTTCGAGAGGAAAGGCAGATAGCGCAGGGCCTCCATAGGCTCCATCGAGATGATGACATCGGCACCACCCAGAGGAATCAGATCGCTCGAAATGGGATTGCTCGAGATGCGCAGATTAGACTGCACATCGCCTCCACGCTGACTCATGCCATGCACCTCAGCCTGCTTGATGTATAGATTCTCCTTCATGGCTGCCTCACCAATGATGGTGGCGATAGAGAGGATGCCTTGTCCTCCTACACCGCAAAGTATTATATCTGTTTTCATTGTCTTCTATTTTTAACACAGAGGCACAGAGTTACAGAGTTTATCTACATTTTCTTCAATCTCTGTGTCTTTGTATCTCTGTGTTGATTAATAATTATTTCGCTGCGGCCTTCTTCTGCTTGAGGTGGCGCTGGAGTGTCTGCATGCACTCACGACGCGGGATAATGACGCTGACACCGTGGTAGTTGATCTCCTCACGGATAGCTGCAGTGATCTCGGGCATGTTCTTGGGGATAGGGTTCACCACCTTTAGATGATCCTCAGAGAGACCAAGGCCCTTGCAGATGGCCTCGAACTTATTGGTACCAGCAGAATCCTGACCACCCGTCATGGCGGTGGTGAGGTTGTCGCTGATAATCACCGTGATATCAGCGTTCTCATTGATGGCATCGAGCAGGCCCGTCATGCCCGAGTGGGTAAACGTGGAGTCGCCGATGATGGCAACGGCAGGCCACTGACCTGCATCGCTGGCACCCTTGGCCATGGTAATCGAAGCACCCATATCGACACAACTGTGGATAGCCTTATAAGGAGGCAGGAATCCAAGTGTATAGCAACCGATATCGCCAAACACACGGGCATTGGGATACTCGCGGAGCACCTCGTTGAGAGCGGTATAGACATCGCGGTGACCACAACCCTGGCAAAGGGCTGGCGGACGTGGGGTGACATCCTCACAAGGAGCATAACTCTCGCTGCTCTCGATGCCCAGTGCCTTCTTCAGGAAGTCGGGATTAAGTTCGCCCGTACGAGGCAGTTCGCCTGACAGGCGACCCTTGATCACAGCATTGCCAGGCATCACGCCACGCACCTGGTCCTCGATAAAGGGCTGACCCTCCTCGGCTACGAGTACAAACTCGCAATCGTCGGTCATACGACGGATGAGCTTCTTGGGAATCGGGTACTGAGAGATCTTCAGCACGGGATAAGGGCAACCATTGGGATAGCACTCCATGAGGTAGTTATACGCAATACCACTGGCGATAATACCCAGTTTATGATTTCCGGCATCGATATACTGGTTATACTTGCTATCAACGGCCATCTGCTCGAGCACGGGCTGCTGAGCGGTCACGATGTCGTTACGACGACGGGCAAAGGCTGGCAAAAGCACCCAGTTAGAGGCCTGAGCCTCGTAATTGAGCTCGTTCTGTGGGCGAGCCTCCTCCTTCACCTCGACAACGGCACGACTATGGGCCATACGGGTGGTGACACGCATCAGGATGGGCAGATGCAGTTGCTCAGAGAGGTCGAAGGCCTCCTGCATCATGTCGTAAGCCTCCTGCTGATTGCTGGGTTCAAGCGTAGGCACCATCGCAAACTTACCATAGAAGCGCGAGTCCTGCTCGTCCTGCGAGGAGTGCATCGATGGATCATCAGCCACGAGCACCACCAGACCACCGTTCGTACCCGTCATACCTGAGTTGACAAAGGGGTCGGCACAGACATTCAGACCTACATGTTTCATACACACCAGCGCACGCTTGCCCATATACGACATACCGAGCGCTGCCTCCATGGCCGTCTTCTCGTTGGTGCTCCAGCGGCGATGGATATTTCTCTCCTTGGCAATGGGCGAGTCCTGGATATACTCGGTAATCTCCGTCGAAGGAGTGCCGGGATAGGCATAGACACCACTCAGACCTGCATCGATGGCACCCTGAGCTATCGCCTCGTCACCCAATAACAATTTCTTCATATTTGTCTCTGGTTTTGAATTAAATTTCGGCAAAGTTACTAATTTTCGGGCGAATAAACAAAAAAATGCGGCCTAATTTGCATTAAGCCGCATGAATATGCAATTAACTTACAGATTCTAGAAAGTATAGCCAAGCGTGAGAAGCAACTGATGGCGCTTGTTGCTCACTTCCTTCACACCCGTTGACCTGACATCGACATAGGGCTGGAAGGGGTGGAAATCGCCGTTGGTGGCACTGTACTGGTAAGCCAGATCGACGTTGAAACCTCCAGTCTTCACACCCACACCACAGGTGAAGCGATGGGTATCCTTCCAGTTCACGTAGTCTGTGGTTGAGGAATAAGACACACCAGGAGAGTCGAGCGTTGCATTACGATAGCCATCCTCATCGTAGGGTGAAGAGAGATAGTTGTAACCCAGACGGACTGCAAGTGCAGGCATAGGCTTAAACTCCACACCAGCCTTCAGGACGTGCTGACCAGTAAGACAGCGTTCCGTATTCTGCTTCATGGGCTCATCGGTATGGGAGTCGTCATAGTACTCATCAGACCACCAATCGTAATGGCTGCCATCGTTGACACGGTTCTTGCTGGCACCCCAGTCGGAATACTCATAGCCCAAGCCAAGGGCCACCTGGTTGCTAATGGTATGGCCTAAACTCAAGCCAAACTTCCAAGGTGTGTAGAACTTGAAGTCGTAGCTCTGACTGCTCCGTCCCTCGTCCCAAGCACCATATTTGCTGTTGTTCAGCAGATAGGAGTCGTTGCTGGTGGTGAGATTGTAGAAGGTTGGAGTGGAAATGGTGGCGCCAATACGGAAAGGAGAATCCTCGACGGGGAGGAAGATAACGCCAGCCTTCACATCGTAACCAGTGCCATCGATCTTACGGGAATCGCCTACCGCCACTGAGCCACAATCACCATCCTGATCAACCAAGGTCTCGCCATACTCGCTGTAGCCCTTATAATTAACACTCTTGACACCTATGGTAAGTCCCCAATAGAAACGAGCACCCGCACTACCACTCAGGTTGAAGTCGAAATTGGCAATCCATCCTCGATGAGCACGATCAAAGCTATAAGCACGAGCATCGTTGTAATAGATCATACCATCGTTGGGATCGAGCATCAGTGCATTGGCATTCATATAGTCAGACTCGCTGAAGGCCCAAGAGCGGTACTCACCCTCCCAGCCAATGATATCACCCATATCGTTCTCGTCGAACTCGTAGATACCACGATCTGCCTTATTATAGGTCAGGCCATTCTGAGAACAATGACTCAAAGCGTTGGCAGCTGAAAGAATCTGGTCGAAGTTACGACTCTTGTGGTAGTTGAATCCCACATTCACATACGACGTAGGACTGATACGTGAGGAATAGACAAAGCCTATCTGGTCGAAGCTCACATTCGTCTTTCCAAGACCATCAAACTTCTGGGCATCAGTCTGAGACACAAGGCCTAAGCTGGCGCTGACAGTGGAATGACGAAACACACCAATACCTGCCGGGTTAGTCGAGATGGTAGAGATATCAGCACCCAGGGCATCCATAGCTCCACCCATACCCACATAACGGGCCGTACCATTCAGATCGCTGCCCAACAGACGGGCACTCTCGTATGTATCCTGCGCAGCTACCGGCATCACAGCCAAGGCGAATGCTGCAAATATTAACTTCTTCATCATACTCATTTTTACCATTAAACGATGTTTGTTATCCTCAATCTTTTCACCTTAGAAAATACCTCATTTATCTTCTGCCTCCGAGACGGCCACCTCCGCCGCCTCCACCGCGGCTACCACCACCGCTGAAGCCTCCACCGCCTCCGCCACTGCTGCGAGAGCCGCCAAAGCTACCACTGCTGCGAGAGCCGCCATCGTAGGAGCCAGCATTACTGCGAGAACCAGAGCTGTTGGTGTTGCCACGATAGCCACCGAAATTGCCGCTACGACTGCGATCATTATTACCACTGCTATAGGTGCGATTTCCAGAGTTGCCACTCATCCTACTGGCACGATCACGAAGACTACCCATACGCTCACTGTTACCAGTGATGGAACCACCATGACGATGAGAGTAGGTAGAGCCGTCACGACGGATCGTACCAGTGCCTATATGATGATGGGCATAGCCACTGCCTCCAACGATATAGCCACCTCCCCAGTAACGATAACCCCAGCCATAATAATAGGGATCATACCAACCATAAGGGCCATAATACCAAGGATCGTACCAGCCATAATAGCTGTAGTACCAAGGATCGTACCATGGATCGTACCAACCATAGCGCCACCTATTATAATAATAAGGTGAATACCAGGGGTCGTACCAGCCACCATACCAGCCATAACGGCTATAGTACCAGGGGGAATGCCAGGACCACGTGTCGAGACCTGCCTGATAACCTGCCCAGAAGGCTGCATTGTCAGCCAACTGATAGTCGTCAAAACGGCTCATCTTCTTAGTGAGCTCGTAATCTTCACTCAAAGAGTCGGGATACACTCCCTTCTCTCCATTGAAAGTGATGATGTCGCTTCTCAGAGAATCAATCTTGGTTGTGTCACCATCGATCACCTGATAGCTACTGGTCATACGACGGTTATACTCGTCGATACTACGGCTGTTGTCAGTGTATGTGGGGGATGGCTCCACCACAGACTTCTCCACACTCTTCTTCTTGGGAACGAAGTAGAGGTCGTCGTCCTGAGCCTGCATTGTGAAAGGCAGGGCTCCAATCAACATGGAAATAAGCAATAGTTTCTTCATATTCTCAACAATTAAAATGATTCACGGTGCAAAAATACAACCTATTTTTCTGCAAAGATAGGGAAAAACCCTAACTTGTGGTAGGATTTTCCCTATTTTTTCTGTTTTATATATAATTCAGTCGCTGTAGTTCACTGTAGATGCGCTGAACTGGGAGACCCATCACGTTATAATAACTGCCATGAAGACCTGTGACACCAATATAGCCTATCCACTCCTGGATGCCATAGGCACCTGCCTTGTCGAAGGGTTTGTAATGGGATACATAGTAGTGGATCTCCTTGTCGGTGAGCGCCTTGAACGTGACGTCGGTTGTTACTGCGAAACGGCTCTCAGCCTCTGCAGAGAGCAAACATACTCCCGTCGTAACCTGATGGGTGCGACCACTGAGTTCGCGAAGCATGCGGACGGCATCAGCCTCATCAACAGGTTTGCCAAGGATTTCGTCACCAACAATCACTACTGTATCAGCTGTGATGATGAGCTGGTTGTCTGAAAGGGCCTGGCGATAGGCATCAGCCTTCTTACCTGCGATATAGAGGGCCACCTCAGAGACGGGGAGGTCTTCTGGATAGGATTCGTCGATACCCTCCAGCACCCGGACCTCAAAAGGAAATCCGAGTCCTGCTAAGAGTTCTCTGCGACGGGGCGAATTACTCGCCAGTATTATATTGAACATTGAAAATTGGACATTGAAAACATCAACATTACCAGCCGAAGGCTTTTGCGTTCATCACCCATTTACCCTGGGCACGGAGCACTTGTTCGATGACATCCCTACCACAGCCATGACCACCCAAACGGTCGCTGACATAGCAGCTCACCTCCTTAATCTCAGGACAAGCATCCTTTGGACAGACTGGGCACCCTACCCTGCGCATGATTTCCAAATCAGGGATGTCGTCACCCATATACATGATTTCCTCGTCAGCAAGCCCGTATTTCTGGAGAAGTTTGTCGTAGGTTTCTATCTTTACCGCACAACCCAAAAAGATATCCTCGACGCCCAGACCCTCATAACGCAGCCTGACACTCGGAGTATTGGCCCCCGTCAAGATCACGATGCGCAAGCCCAGCTTCATGGCAAGTTGGATGGCATATCCGTCCTTGATATTCACTGTGCGAAGAGGTACCCCCTCGGCACTGAGGGTGATCGTCTCACTACTGAGCACACCATCGACATCGAAGATGATGGCCCGTATCTTATTCAAATCGTAATTGATCATATCAATACTTATTCAAATGCACATTCTCCCACTTCAGACGATCTTCAGCCTGAGGCTTACGCTCGTCGGCCCAATGGCCAACAGCAAGGATACACAGACAATTGAAATTATCGGGGATATCCAATACGCCACGAATGACGGTATCGGCAGTAGTCCCATCGTCGAGTCCACGACCACGCATCTGAATCCAACAGGTACCCAGTCCGAGATCCTCTGCCTGATACTGCATGGAGATAGCTGCTATAGAGCCATCCTCCACCCAACAATCGTTCTGCATGGGATCGCCAAGCACCACGATGGCCACAGGGGCATCTTTCAGGAACTGACTTCCCATATTCTTAGCGTCAGCGAGTTTCTCAAGGACGAGCTTATCGTCAACAACAACGAATTGCCAGGCGCGCTGACTCTTCGACGTGGGCGACATCAGAGCTGCACGAAGGATTAACTTGAGGTCTTCGGGATCGATTTCCTCGTTGGTAAACTTACGATGACTACGGCGCTTCTGCGCCAGATCTTTGAATGCTGTCATACTATAAAATTGCTAATTTGGGGGCAAAGTTACGAAAAAATCTTCCAAAAACGTCATTCCTAAGAAAATATTTAGTATCTTTGCAATATGAAAGGGCTGACAACGACCGTGTATCGCAAGAGCAGCGAACTGCCTGTACTGGAGGGAGAGAACTTCTTCCATAGTCGAAGGTTGTTTGAAATCTGCAAACAAGCCTCGCGCCAAAGGCCCTATATGGTGGTGATAACAGATGAGAATGGCAAGGTGGTCAGTCATATGCTGGGCATTCTCCGCTACCAGACCATTTGGTTGCCTCCCTTCTTTCTAGTGCATTGCCGGGTACTGGGCGAGGGTTATTATGCTGAGAGCAAGTATCATCGAGATGAGTTATTTGGTGAGATGCTGGGTGCGCTGCTTCAGAAACTGACCAATAAGGTGCTCTACATGGAGATCAGTAACCTGAGCCAGAAGATGTTGGGTTATAAGCAGTTGAGACAGCACGGCTTCTATCCGGTAAACTGGATGAGCATTCACAACTCCCTGCACAGTCATGCCCCTGAAGAGCGCATCAGCGAGAAGATGCAGAAACGTATCGACAATGCTCATGCCCGTGGAGTTACAACAGAGCCTGTCGCTACAGAAAGCGACTTTACAGCCTTCTCCAAACTACTGCATCGGTACAACCTCCTGAAGCCTCGCAATTACATTCCCGACGACTCATTCTTCCGCAGACTGATGAGTGACGAACATGGGAGATTGTTTGTTACTAAGTATCATGGGAAAGTCATCGGATGTTCGGCTGTTGTCTATAGTGAAGGGAACGCCTATCTATGGTTTGCTGCCTATCGCCGCAAGACCTATATCCACCTTCATCCTGATATACTCACCATCTGGGACACGATGAAAGACGCCTATGAACGAGGATATCAGCACATTTTCTTTATGGATGTAGGACTGCCTTACAGCAAGAATCCTTTCCGTGAGTTTATTCTTCGTTTTGGAGGAAAAGAGCAAAGTACCTACAGATGGTTCCGTTTCTCCATCCGATGGGTAAACAAATTATTGGCATGGATCTATAGGGAATAAGGTCAGTCTGCCCTACCCGACATTGCTTTCTTTAATTCGTAATCACTGGCTCCCATATTGATAGGACGTTCCTGAGGGATGTCTGGAATTGTGATCAGTTCACCTTCATCCATCCAATCCTCACTCCCTGCCACATCTTCAATCTCAACAGAATCCTTTGGAGGTGTAATGAACTCCATGGTAGCAGTGTCTTCCAGGAATCGTTCATACTGACGATTTGCCGAATTACGATGGCATCCGTAGAAGCTCATCAGCAGCAAAGCCAGTAATACATAGGTAAATTGTTTCATATAGGTTAGTCATTATTGTTTTATATTCGATCTACTTGTTTCACACCTTTTACGGTTCGCAGTTTCTTGAGCAGCGACTCCAGGCGCGATGTATCTTCGAGCATCACCACCAGATTGCCACTGAAGAGCCCGTCGTGAGAGTCGATATTAATAGACCTGAGCACCAGTTTCTCATCTTTGGAAATGATACTAGTCAGGTTGTTCACGATGCCGATATCATCATTACCTATCACTCGGAGGGTAATGGAATACTGTGATGCCCCCTTGCCACTCCACCTGGCCTTCACAATACGATAGCCATAGCGACGACGCAATTCTGGTGCATTGGGACAATCCATACGATGGATCTTGATTCCGCCACTGATGGTAACGAAGCCAAAGATAGGATCGCCATAGATAGGAGCACAGCAACGCGCCAACTGATAGTCGAGACCTTTGAGGTTACGATCGATGACAAGCGTATCGTCAGAGAGCGCCGTGTTGAGTCCTGCTATCTTGGAATCGTCGAGCTCGAACTCACTGGCAGAACGCGCCTGATTATCACCTGTAACAGTTCTCTCCCCATCGCGTACCTCTATATATTTCTCTATGACAGCATTGGCATCGAGCACACCATCAGCAAGTTGCTTATAAAAATCACTCACTTCCTTGAAACCCATCTTCTTGATGGTATGCATCATCGTTGACTCTTCCTGTTCTATCTTACGGTTCTTGAACTTGCGTTCCAGCATCTCCTTGGCAAAGAGTCCTTCTTTCACCTGCGTCTCTTTCAAAGCCAGACGGATCTTTGACTTGGCGCGAGAGGTCTTCACTATTGAGAGCCACTCCTGACGGGGTTTCTGATTCGAGGATGTGAGGATCTCCACCTGATCACCACTTTTCAGAACCTGACGGATGGATACCACCCGACCGTTAATCCTGCCACCCGTGCACTGGTTACCAAGTTTGGAGTGGATATGGTAGGCAAAGTCGAGCACGGTGGCGCCCATCGGGAACTTGTAAAGGTCACCTCTGGGGGTAAAGACGAACACCTCGTCTTCATAGAGGTCCATCCTGAACTGATCCATGGCATCCAGACCATCGGCATGTTCGAGCATACTACGGATATTGGTGAGCCACTCGTCAAGGCCCGTCTCACCTTTTATGCCCTTATAACGCCAATGCGCAGCTACACCTCGTTCTGCTACCTCGTCCATGCGCTCCGTTCTAATCTGAACTTCCACCCACTTCTGCTCGGGCCCCAGAACGGTAATATGCAACGACTCATAGCCGTTTGACTTAGGCACAGAAAGCCAGTCGCGTAATCGTTTGGGATTGGGTTGGTACATATCCGTAATGATCGAATAGGCTTGCCAGCACTGCATCTTCTCTTTCTCCTCGTCGCAGTCAATGATAATACGGATGGCGAAGAGGTCGTAGATACCCTCGAAGCCACATTTCTGCTTCTTCATCTTCTGCCAGATACTGTGGATGCTCTTCGTCCTACCCTTGATATGGCAAGTGATACCCGCAGCCTTGATTTTCTCTTCCACAGGTTTGATGAAAGCAGCGATATAGGCATCACGCGAAGCCTTGGTCTCGTTGAGCTTGTCCTTGATCATATAGTAGGCATCGTGCTCCATATACTTCAGCGACAAGTCCTCGAGTTCACTTTTCAGTTTGTAAAGTCCCAGTTTGTGGGCCAGCGGTGCATAGAGATAGGCAGCCTCCTGCGACACCTCCATCTTCGCTTCCACATTCTCCGTATCACGGATATGCCTCATCAGGTTCACTCTGTAGGCAATCATGATAAGGATCACCCGCATATCCTCAGCGAGGGAAAGCAACAGATTACGGAAGTTCTCGCTCTCAACAACAGGATTCTTCTGGTAGAGTTGCTGGATGCGGTTCAGACCATGCAGAATACGTGAAACCTGATCGCCGTATTTCTCCTTGACCTGCTCCATAGTCAGCTTGCCCTCTTCGATCTCTGGAATCAGATAAACAGCCTGAATGGCATCACCCTTCAGACCGATTTCCTCTTCCAGGATTTCAGCCGTCTGAGCTGCCATTCTTTTCTTTTCTTCGTATGTAAATGCGAACAAATCCGCCATAATTCCTGTTTTTACCTTGCAAAGATACAATTTTCTTGGAATTAATGTGCATTTTTAAAGAAAAGTTTGTATTTTTGCAGAAGAAACAATTTAAATGACCAAAAATATGTTATCACAACAAGACCTGAAACAGATTGCTCAGAAGGGTATTACCCAGGAGCAGATTGAGAATCAACTGAATGAGTTTAAAACCGGATTCCCCTTCCTGAAACTGGAGGCAGCAGCAGGTATCGGACGAGGCATTATCGCCCCTGATGCAGCTGAGCGCAAGCAGTATGAGGACGTATGGAATGCCTATAAGGCAGAGGGGAAGCGCGTAGTGAAGTTCGTACCCGCCTCGGGTGCTGCCAGTCGTATGTTCAAGAACATGTTTGCCTTTGTGGATGCAGACTACGACGTGCCCACCACTGACTTCGAGAAGAAGTATTTTGACTCCATCGAGAAATTTGCCTTCTACGATGCGCTCGATGCCGTTTGCCAGAAGAATGAGGGCAAGGGTATTAAGGCACTCATCGCCGATGGAAACTACAAAGCCGTTGCCGCCAACATGCTGAAGGCCGAGGGACTGAACTACGGTCAGCTGCCCAAGGGTCTGCTACTCTTCCATAAGTATGCAGAAGGTGCGCGCACTCCGATGGAGGAGCATCTCGTAGAGGGCGCCCTCTATGCAGCCTCGAACGGAGAGGCTCATGTTCACTTCACCGTCTCTCACGAGCACATGGACCTTTTCAAGGCCAAGGTTGCAGAGAAGGCTGATGGCTTTGCCAAGAAATTCGGCATCAAATACGACATCACATTCTCTGAGCAGAAGCCATCTACCGATACGGTAGCAGCCAATCCTGACAACACGCCCTTCCGTAATGACGATGGAAGCCTGCTCTTCCGTCCTGGTGGTCATGGAGCCCTCATCGAGAACCTCAACGAGATCGAGGCCGATGTGATCTTCATCAAGAACATCGACAACGTGGTTCCTGACCGACTGAAGCCCGAGACAGTAGAGTGGAAGCAGGTCATCGCTGGTGTGCTGGTATCTTTGCAGAAGCAAGCCTTCGAATATCTCCGTATCCTCGATGCCGGAGCCTCTGAGGCACAGCTCGCAGAGATTGCCAAGTTCGTTAGTGAAAAGCTCTGCACCGATGCCAAGGGCAAGAAGGTGGATGCCGACTATCTGCGCACCAAACTGAACCGTCCGATGCGTGTTTGTGGTGTGGTGAAGAATGTAGGTGAGCCTGGTGGTGGTCCGTTCCTTACCTATAATCAGGACGGTACTGTTTCACTCCAGATTCTCGAGAGTTCACAGATCGACACAGCCAACGAGGCCTATATGAAGATGTTTACCCAGGGTACCCACTTCAACCCCGTAGATCTGGTCTGCGCTGTAAAGGATTACAAGGGACAGCCCTTCAATCTGCCTGAGTTTGTGGATAAGACCACTGGCTTCATCTCTTCCAAGTCGAAGGCTGGCAAGGAGCTGAAGGCTCTGGAGTTGCCTGGTCTTTGGAATGGTGCGATGAGCAATTGGAGCACCGTCTTCGTAGAGGTTCCCCTTGGCACCTTCAATCCTGTAAAGACTGTTAACGACCTGCTTCGCGAGCAGCATCAATAACAAAAAAAGAAGCTAAGCAAAGAGGATAGGTTCTCCCTATCCTCTTTTTTTTATTTTCTATTAAAACAAACTATGTTTCCGGACTGGAAACATATGTTCTCGGTGCAGAAACTTATGTTCGCAGACCGGAAACATAAGTTCGACGCCCGCGAACATAAAAACTAACTAGAAAGAAAGAAAAAAACTAAGGAATCAACAATGACGAATCTCCGTAACTGAGAAAACGGAAGTCATGATCCAGGGCATAGTCGTAGATCTTATGCCAATCACCTTTCACGAAAGCACTCACCAATAGCAGGAGTGTGGACTGCGGTTGATGGAAATTGGTAACAAGCATCTTCACAATCTTGTAATCATAGCCTGGGGCAATGATAATCTGGGTACTGGAGTGGAGCACATCCAGATGATGCAGGTCCATCCAATCAGCCAAAGCCTGCAACGCATCCGTACTCTCCACGGTCTCTCCAGTCGTTTCCTCATAAGGCTCCCACTGGGCCACGTGGAGTTGGGATTCTGTTAGGTCGGGATGGCGCATGACCTTGAGACCCATATAGTAAAGGCTCTCAAGCGTTCGGACGCTGGTGGTACCAACGGCGATAGCACAACCCTTATGAGCTATGAGTTTCTGTATGGTGTCTCTTCGCACACTGACAAACTCTGTATGCATCTCATGCCCCTCAATCTCCTCACTCTTCACTGGCTTGAAGGTTCCTGCTCCCACATGGAGGGTCAGCTCCTCACGATCGATGCCATGAGCATCGATATCAGCCAGAACCTCTGGTGTAAAATGCAGTCCGGCAGTAGGAGCAGCCACACTGCCCTTGATCTTAGAATAAACCGTCTGATAGGTGGTTTTGTCACTCTCCTGAGTCTCACGATTAAGGTAAGGGGGAATAGGCAGTTCTCCCATAGCGTCAATAATCTCTGCAAAGGAGACGTTGTCGCCATCCCACTCGAAGGAGATCGTATGACTGGTTCCGTGAATAGCACCCCGGGTGGCTGAGACGGAGATATCCTGTCCCTTCACAGTGATGTGCCTGACCAGTGAGCCCTCCTTCCATTTCTTCAGATTACCGACCAGACAATACCACGAGCATCGGGCCGTAGTCTGGAACATGAGTTCATAGTCAGTCGGCTCTGCTGGTTCCAAGAGGAACACCTCGATAAGGGCGCCTGTGCTTTTTCGGAAATGCATACGGGCCTGAATCACCTTCGTGTTGTTGAACACCATCAGTGCTCCTGAAGGCAGATACTTGGGGAGATGATAGAAATGGTCTTCCCCCACCTCACCCTTATTGTAAATCAGTAATTTGGAATGGTCGCGTTGCGGAATCGGGAACTTGGCAATACGTTCATCGGGCAACGGATAATTATAGTCGCTTATACGAATATGCCTGGGATCGATCATATGATACAGGATTTAATCAGCGCAAAAACCAATGTGAACGATAGCACAGCAATTGGAATATTACAATCTGAATGCATATAACCTGTGGCAGTATATTGCGAGGAAACAAGTCTGCGTCCAGTCGATACATGACGGTTCATTCTATAAAAAAGGTAATAGACGCCAGAGCCGACAAGAAATCCCCACATCAACCCCACAAGGATATCACCGGGGAAATGAACGCCCAGGTAAAGACGCGTCCAGCAGTTCGTCAGCGACCATATCACCATCGCTACCGAAAGAACACGGCTCCTCACAAGCCAGCAAAAGAAGATGGCAATACTGAATGTATTGGAAGCATGGGCAGAGAAAAAGCCATATCTTCCTCCCCTATAGCCATCAACAATATCCACCATCGAGCCAATGACTGGGTCGTGCGTAGGGCGCCATCTTGCAACGGTAGGCTTGACAATCAGGTCATCCACAGAGCCTGCAAATAGCACGCACAGGCCTGCTGCCCCAAGTATCATCAGCACCTTACGAAAACTGTCATTGTTCCGCATGACGACAACGAACAGACTGATATAAAGCGGAAGCCATGTGAGAGCTGTCGTCAATACGTGGGCTACACGGTCAAGATACAAAGAATCGCTGCCATTAACTGCCAATAAGGCGTCCCTGTCAATCGATTCCAGGACGGGCAGAAGCCCTTGAGCATCTATAAGTACTTCTAGTCCGCCCATCATATTTCCTCCAGTTGTTTACTCTCTATCCAACCTTCCTTTCCGTCAGCCACACGAATCTCCTTCCAGCCTTTCATCGAACCGTCAGTAATCATGACCTTCGTACCCTCGTGAAGGATAAACAAATCGGTACCATTGTTGGCTGGCGTACTCTTCACCGTCACTGAAGGTGCTATCACGATAGCCCCTTTACGGAAAAGCAAGTTCTGCTTCTGCTGCCAGGCAAATATATTGCTTAATACAAACAGCAGCAGTAATATAACGCCCCCGAAAAATCCTATCTTACGAAGCCAGATGCGATCAGAGAAAAGATAGACAAGTAAAAGGATAATCACCAGTGTCAACGAAACCAGTGATGTACGTGCCCAACCATCGACACTCATCAGGTTTACAAGACTCTTGTACCAGGTAAAGAAAAACATCTCCGACTCTGGAACAATCTTATCAATAGTCTTAGACTGTGCAATCTGAAGGTTAAAGCGGATATCGCGGTCGCCAGGCGAGAGCAGCAAGGCACGTTCGTAGTTCAAGACGGCACGTGTGATGTTCTCTGTACGATAATAGGCGTTGCCCAGGTTATAATAAAGGTCGGCAGAAGCACCTTGCTTCAGCAGGGCCTCGTAATCCTTGATGGCCTGCTGATACTCTCCTCGTGCATAGGCACTGTCAGCCTCAACCTTCGTTACAGCAAACGATGTTGTAACCGAAGAGAGACATACAACCAGTATCAAGACGATCTTTGTTGCCATATTCCCTGATTTCTTAGTCTTCTTCATCGTGGCCTCGATCTTCTCAATGGCATTGATGGCCTTATCATATACCTTATTCATATTACCCTTAGGATCACCAGGAGCATAGCGTTCGAACTCGCACTCGTCAAGGGCTCCGATAAACTGACTGATCGTATCCTCACCAACACTACGCTCTGAAAGACGCTGACTGATGTTATCGTGAGACAACTGTGCAACGGGGATGTTCAGTTTGTCGCCAACATATCCCCACAAGGCACGAAGTACCTCGTCATAGAACTCTCCAGGCTTATTGTCAGCCATCAGTCGTGCAGCTTTCTTCAATCGTTTTGACGCCACCTTGTTGGCCTTCTTTCCACGCATCTTGGTGACATTGGCATTATCAATAGCCCTCTGTCGGAAGATGATGAACAGAGAGATAAACACCAGTGCCAATACTGAGAGCGAGAGCCAATAGCCAGTAGAACCAAAGAAGAAATCATCGAGCGAATGCTGACGGGTATCTCCTGTCTTGATATAACGGATATCTTTGGTAAGTTCCTGCAAATCATTCTGTCCGGAGAAATCATTGACCGTTCCTGCTCCTGATCCCTTGGCCACATCGAGTGTGAACGACTCACTCTTGATGGTCTTATAGGCATTCGCTGAAGTGTCGAAGTAAGTAAACTCCACAGGCGGTATCTCGTACTTGCCCTGATGGCGCGGTACAACCAGGATATCGTAGATCATCGATCCTTCAATACCATTGGCAGACAATTTGGTCTTGTCGGTAACCTTTGGCTCATACTTGTCGAAATCCTTGGGGAAATTCACCACAGGCTGCTTGATGAGTTTCAGGTTTCCAATACCACTGACAATCACACGCATTGAAACAGGGTCGTTCGCCTTGATCTCCGTCTTGTCGAGCTGGGCAGAAATATTGAACTTTCCTACACCACCTGAGAAGTTGGCAGGACGCTGAGGTAAAGGATCGACCTGAATCTCTATGCCTGGTGCCTGAATCTTCTTTTTCACCTCTATATAGCCAGAGCCTCCATTGAAGAAAGCCTCAAAGGGATCGATGTTACGGTTCTGCTGCACCACGATTCCCTCAAAGGTAATACTGGGTATCTCTAGTTTTCCCGTCATCTGAGGGAACATGACATACTGGCTCCATGTAGTCGTCTTATAGGGTCGGCTATTGAGGGTCTCAATAGAAAAACTCTTCTGCTGAGGAAGATCCACCTCCTGAGTATAGAAACTCTTCAAGTCGGGCATATCCCCTCGTAAACTCGTCAGTCCAACCAGTGTATAGACCTTATAAGTCAGCAGTATGGGTTCCTGCTCATGGACACGCTTCTTATTTGCGCTTACCTTGATAAAGAGATCGGAACCGGAAATCTGACTACCGGCATCCCTTATCCCGTCATCTTCGTTGGCATGCTGACGGCTGGAGCCATTGGTACCGACAGATGGCGAGCCGCTAACTCTGATGGTCAGAGGATTAGATGCTATACTCTTGCCACCAACAACGACATGAGCAGGAGGAATGGTGAACGAGCCGTTCTTGCTTGCTCTTACTATATAGGTATAGGTGATGGAGGAAGAGGAGCTTGTATGACCGTTAATCATCTGATAGCTTGACTGCATCGAACGATTGGGGCCAATCAGCACTTCCAGTTCGTCAGGAATGTCACCTGCTCGGAAATCGCTCACATCTTGCGTATTAACAGTATATGTCAGACGGAACTGTTCACCCGTTGCCACATGTGATGGAGCAGATCCTGTCAATGTCTGTGCCAAAGCCGTGACAACGGCCAACATCATACCGATTATCGTTGTAAGTCTTTTCATCTCTACTACCAATTCTTCTGAATATTACGACGCTGAGGATGCTGCTGTGCTTTCTTCAGCTTGTCCTGCGTCTGTTTCTCGTTCTGGATTGCAGCATTCAGCAACTGTTCAGCATTCTCCTTGCTCATCTGAGGCTTAGGCTGTTCTTGCTGTTTCTGATCCTGCTTATCCTTGTTCTCTTCAGGCTTCTGCTGATCTTTTTTATCGTCTTTCTTCTTGTCGTCGTTTTGCTGCTGATTCTGCTTGTTCTGATCTTGCTTCTGCTTCTGGTGCTTGCAGAGGACGAGATTGTAACGGGTCTCGTCGTCATCAGGGTTCAGACGGAGCGCATTCTTATAGGCTTCAATAGCCTCACCATACATCTTATGAGTCTGACAAATCACGCCCATATTATGATACGACTGAGCCTTACGAAGGGGATTTGTTTCCAGACGTGCTGCATTTTCAAACTGAACGACAGCAGCAGAGTCCTTCTTTTGTGCCATCAGGGCATTACCCAGATTGAAGGTGGCTTGTGGATTCCTGGGATTCTTCTCCACAGCCTTACGATACGACACCTCTGCACCAGGATAGTCGCCACGATGGAACTGCTTGTTTCCCTGACGGATAAACTGACGATCTGTCTGAGCAACAGCAGTAACCGACAGCAACAATAACAACACCGTCACCACTTTCTTCTTTCTGCCAAAAAGGGAGAGCCCTTTCAGCAACGGATTCTTGCGGTCAAGAATACAAATCTCCAGGATCAGCAACAGCAATGCCAACACGCCAAAAGCCTGGAACTGTTCGTCAAACTCACTATACATAGTAGTTGTAGTCTCCTTCTTGGATAACTTGTCGAGTTCGTTATCAAGCTGATCCTGAGCAGCACTGTTATTTTCCACATGAATATAGGCGCCACCGCCAGCCTGGGCCACTTGCTTACACATATCCTCATTCAAGGCCGACATCACCGTGTTACCAGTGTTGTCCTTCATATAGTCGCCTGTACCGGGAATGGGGATGGGAGCACCATTCACGGAACCGACGCCAAGCACATAGACACGCATCCCATTGTCCTTTGCCGCCTTAGCCGACTCCACGGCCCCACCCTCATGGTCCTCACCGTCGGTGATAACCACGATAGCCTTGCCGATGCCTTCTTCCTGAGTAAAACTATGGGTAGCCATATCGATGGCCTTGGCTATATCTGTTCCTTGAGTAGCAATCAGCGAAGGATCAATACTTGACAGGAACATCTTAGCAGAAACATGATCACTTGTGATGGGAAGTTGAACAAATGCATCACCCGCAAAGACTATCAAGCCAATCTTATCGTTAGAGAAATGGTCAACAAGATTCTCAACCATCATCTTACTACGATCCAGACGACTTGGCACGATGTCCTCTGCCCGCATAGAGTTACTGATATCCATAGCGATAATCGTCTCGATACCAACACGTTTCTCGTGATTAATCTTCGTGCCCAACTGAGGGCGGGCCAGCATGATGATGAGCAGAGCCAACGCTCCCTGCAGAATCCAGAATTTCACAGATGGACGGAAGCGAGACACGTCTGGCATCAGCTCTTTCAGCAGATGGATATCACCAAACTTACGGAGTTTCTTCTTCTGGTTCCTGTATGAAACAAACCTGATGAGTGCCAATATCGGAATAAGCACTAACAGGTAGAGGTATATAGGATCTTCAAATCTGAACATATTACGGTATCCTCCTGAATATTGTTATACGCAACAAGATCTCCAACAACAGGATCAAGACAGCAGCCAGGGCAAAAGGCTGATAGGCCTCGTACTTCTTACTGAACTTCTTCACATTCAGTTTGCTCTTCTCCAGCTTGTCAATCTCCTTATAGATATTGCGCAGTTCTTTTGTATTCGTTGCACGATAGAAATCGCCCTCTGTGGCTATAGCAATCTCACCGAGCGTCTTGGTATCAATCTCCACAGGAACATTTACATATTGTACTCCACCAGCCACAGGCATCGGATAAGGAGCCACATTATTCGTTCCAACACCGATGGTATAAACGCGAATGCCAAGACTCTTGGCTATTTCCGCAGCAGTCATCGGTGAGATGTCTCCACGGTTATTGCTACCGTCAGTCAGCAGAATCACCACCTTACTCTTCGCCTTCGACTCCTTCAGGCGAGAGACAGCATTAGCCAGTCCCATACCGATGGCCGTACCGTCTTCTATCAACCCACGTGCGGCAATATCGGTACGCACATTCTGAAGAAGGTTCAACAACGAGGCGTGATCAGTGGTCATCGGGCACTGGGTAAACGATTCACCTGCGAATATGGTCAGGCCGATATTATCGTTGGGGCGTCCGGCCACAAATTCCGAGGCCACCTGCTTGGCAGCCTCTATACGGTTGGGCTTCAGATCTTCTGCCAGCATACTGGTCGATACATCCATCGTCAGCATGATGTCGATACCCTCTACCGTCTCACTCTTCCACGAATTCGATGTCTGAGGACGGGCCAGCACCAATACGATCATCACAAAGGCCAGCATCCTGAGAATCATGGACAAGGGCATGAGTATGACCTTCCAACTCTTCGAAGCATAGCGGAAGGCAAAGGTGTCGCTCATCCGCATCGTCGGCTCGGTCTTCTTTCTGTACATCACATACCAGATGATATATGGTATGAGAAGCAGAAGTAAAAGCAGATATTCTTTATTGGCAAATTCCATCCGATTCCTTTTAATATAACAACTGATAGAGTGTGAACACTACGAAAGCAAAAAGCAACAGACATACCACAGAAACGACGACAATAGCCATCTTCAGCCATCGTCTTGCCTTCTGCGAGCGCTGATCCTCCTCCGAGAGTTGCGGCTTTACCGTTTCCTCTACAGGCACATTCTCCAGTTTGGTCTGGTTAATGAACTCTATCGCATTGACAAGATTCATATCATTCTCGTTGATCAGCGTAGAATATTTAGCGAACTTCACCAGATCCGCAGTCAGGAACAGATGACGCAACTCTGACAGAGCCTTTTCATCTTGCGTTGCTGTCAGTTTCTCAATGATCTCGCTACTGGTCATCTCCATGGCACTGAAACCGTACCGCTCCTCAATATACTTACGCAATGTTTCCGTCAGTTTGGTGTAGTATTCCTTAGAATTCTCCGAGGCAACCATCTTGTCGGCCTTAATCTGTTCAATCTCCTTCAAAGCCTTCTGATGAGGCAACAACCGCTTGACGATACGGATATGACTGATGATAGGCTTATTGTCTCTGAAACGAAGATAAAGATAATAACAGAGAGCTAACAATACGATCAGCAGGACACTCAGCCAGAACGACAGACTCCAATCGCTCCACTGGAAAGGATTGTTCTGTACATCCTTCGGTCCAAAGAACTGTTCTATATTAGTAGTGTCAACTTCAATCGTCAACACCTTCAGTGCCAGACTCTTACTCTTATACGGCTTACCGTCTATCTTCACAGTCATAGGAGGCAGATAGTATAAGGTATCGTCAAAGGAGGTCAAGGTATAGACCACGGATCTGGCCACAAAACCATTATCCTGTTCTTTCTTCTCAAGTTCCTGGCTCGACAGCACTTCTACGCCTGGCGTAATATACTGAGTGGGTTTGAATTGCGGAAATTCAATCTTCGCATTATCCTTGGCATGTGCCGTCAGAGTAACATGAGCCTGCTGACCGACAAAGATCTGAATAGAGTCTATCTCAGCCTCTACCGAAACTTGCGCAGCCATGCGTAAGACACTGGCACACAGAATAATTACGATATACAGTCTTTTCATTAACTTCTCTGTTTAAACAACATCAGCAAGGACTTGACGAAATCCTCATTCGTTGCAATACTTACATTGTCAACATTGCTCTTATTGAATGTGTCTTGTAATTCAGCCTGACGGCTCAACCAGTAGTTGTGATAAGCCTGGCGCAGACGCTTAGAACCCGTATCAACATATTGTTCGAACCCCGTTTCGGCATCAACGACTTTCATTAGTCCCACATCAGGCAGCTCCTTCGCACGCTGGTCGTAAACCTGTATAGCAACGACATCATGCTTTCTGTTACAAATCTGCAAAGACTGCTGAAAGTCATTACGCACATAGAAATCACTCAAGATAAAAGCAGTGGTACGCCTTTTCTGGACACTCGAAAGAAACTCTACGGCCTGCTTCACATCAGTACGTTTTGACTCAGGCTGGAAGTCCAGCATCTCACGAATAATATAAAGGATATGCTTGCGCCCCTTCTTGGGAGGAATGTATTTCTCGATCTTATCAGAGAAAAACACCACTCCAATCTTATCATTATTCTGGATGGCACTGAAGGCGATGGTGGCAGCTATCTCCGTCACCATGTCACGCTTCATCTGCTTCTGGGTACCAAAGTCCAACGATCCGCTGACATCGATCAGGAGCATGACTGTCAGTTCGCGCTCCTCTTCAAACACCTTCACATAAGGACGATGGAATCGAGCTGTCACGTTCCAGTCGATATCACGCACGTCATCCCCGAACTGATACTCTCGCACTTCGCTGAAGGCCATACCCCTACCCTTGAAGGCAGAATGATACTGACCTGCGAAGATGTTAGAACTCAAGCCACGGGTCTTGATCTCTATCTTACGGACTTTCTTTATGATCTCAGATGTCTCCATCTTCAATTCTACAATCTTAGGGTACTTCGACCTTATTGATAATCTTTGAGACGATTTCCTCGCTGGTGATATTGCTGGCCTCTGCCTCATAGGTAAGACCAATACGATGGCGCAACACATCATGGGCTACGGCACGCACATCCTCAGGCACTACATAACCACGGCGCTTGATGAAAGCATAGGCACGAGCAGCCTTTGCCAGATTAATACTGGCACGGGGTGAACCACCGAAACTGATCATATCCTTCAGGTCTTTCAATCCATAACGGTCGGGATAGCGTGTTGCAAAAACAATATCAGCAATATACTGCTCAATCTTCTCGTCGATATAGACTTCACGGACCACGCTGCGAGCCTTCAGTATCTCTTCTGCTGTAGTCACAGGAGTCACGGTCGGCATCTCGCCGGCAATATTCTCACGGATAATCTTCTTCTCCTCGTCTAACGAAGGATAATCAATCACGACCTTCAGCATGAATCGGTCCACCTGAGCCTCTGGCAGGGGGTATGTTCCCTCCTGTTCAATAGGATTCTGCGTAGCCATCACAAGGAAGGGGTTTGGAAGCTGGAAGGTAGAGCTTCCGATTGTCACCTGCTTCTCCTGCATCGCCTCCAGAAGTGCACTCTGAACTTTTGCCGGTGCACGGTTAATTTCATCTGCCAGCACGAAGTTGGCAAACACAGGACCTTTCTTCACCTGGAAGTTCTCGTCTTTCTGAGAGTAGATCATCGTACCAATCACATCGGCAGGAAGAAGGTCGGGTGTAAACTGGATGCGGCTGTAATCTGCTGCAATCAGTTGTGCAAGCGTTTTGATGGCTAATGTCTTAGCCAGTCCCGGCACACCTTCCAACAGGATATGTCCATCACTCAACAGTCCTATCAAGAGTGAATCCACCAGATGCTTCTGTCCTACGATGACGCGGTCCATACCGCTCACCAAATTTGTCACGAATGCGCTTTGTTGTTCTATCCGGACATTCAACTCCCGGATGTCAATAGCTTCTGCCATAATATTACCTTTTTATAGTTTTCTCATTTTGTCCGCAAAAGTAGTGAAATAATAGTATTTCTCACACATTTATCTGTCTAAATAATATTAAAAAAGTTTCCCAAAACCTAAGTTTTAAGAAACTTTTTCATTCTTACCCTATTCATTCACAGTCTGAGGCTTCTTTTTCTTCTTCAACTGCAATTTCGGAACCTTGATTTCCTGTCCTACTTTCAGTTGTGATGAAGCCTTCAGACCATTATACACTTCCAGATAACATTCCATATCGGGACCTAAGACACGACGGGCTATTTTAGCGACAGTCTCGCCTTCTTTTACCTTAATCACACGATCGGTGCCGATAATCTTATAGGCGCCAGTACGTACTCGGATATCCATCGCAGCATACTTATCCACTTCGGGCTCAGCAACGGGCTTCGACTCTACGGGCTTAGGACCATCAGACTTAACCTCGGGCTTTGGCTCGGGCTTAACCTCTGAAGCAGGTGACTCTGGTTTCACTTCCGATTCTGGAGTCTCCGGTTTCACTTCCTGTTTTACAGGAGCAACCACAGTTTTCTTTACAGGCTTAGCCACCACTGTCTTTTCCACTTTCACCTCACCCGGAGAAACGAATTGCGAGAATGGATAATAACTACCTATGAAATAACCGGCTAAAAGACCTAACAGACAGGCTACCAAGGCTATCAGCCACTTCTTTCCATCGCCCGTCTCTTCATCATCATCAAGCAGCTCTTCATCCTCTACGATTTCATCCTCAGTAGTCTCATTAGCCACAGGCTCTTCTGCAGGCTCCTCGCCGACAGGCTCTTCCTTTGCCGACATGGGGTCCGACTCAAGAAGAGGATCCGGCTCTGGCGTGGGCTCTGGTACGGGTTGAGGTTCGGCGACTGGCTCTGGGACAGGAGAAGGTTCGGGGACAGGAGAAGGTTCGGGCTGACCCAGAATCACCGGTTTCAAATTGATGCTGTCACCAAATTCCACCAGAGGTGCAGAAGCTTCACCGTCCTCTTCCTTACCTTCCATATCATCAAAATCAACACCGTCTTTCAGCACCACGGTCTCAAACTGCGAGAATGGCTTGTTCACCAGTTCCTTCATCAGCGTGTCGGGCACGAAGGTTATCTTATCATGTCCTTCTATCAGCACCCGCTCTCCCGTATTGACATTCACGCTTTCCCGGGCATCCACATCGATAATCTTGAAAGTACCTAAGCCTTTCACCTTCACGACCCTGTCACGCTCCAAGGCCTGTCTGATGATTTCAAACATGGCATTCACAAAGGCCGACGACTCTTTCTTGCTCAGATCGTTACGCTCTATCAGCGTCTTGGCGATATCTTGTATTGTCAGTTTTCCCATCATTCAGCCCCTCCATTCTTTAAACGGTCTTTCCAGTTTACGTTGGGCTTGAAATTCAGCACCAGTTTAGGCGGAACGAGCATACGCTGACCCGTCGAAGGATTTACCATGATCCTCTCCAGTTTCTTCTTGACTTCAAAAGTACCGAAATTCGGCACAAGCACAGCACCGTCTTCCTGGAAATGGTCACCCATCGCCTCCACGACGGTATTCACCATTTTCTGCGTTTCTTCAGGAGTATAACCCGTCTGCTCCGCTAATTCTGAGATAAAGTCTTTATTCGTCATATTTTATAATGATTGTTGATCCATATAAATCAAATTCTTCCGAGTCTGTTATCTTCACATCGTAGAATTGCCCGATTGTCAGTACACGTTCCGAAGCGGGGATCAAGACCTCGGGATCCACTTCAGGCGAACAGAATTCCGTTCGTCCCACATAATAGTCTCCTTCGCGCCTGTCAACGACCACCTTTAATACCTTCCCCACTTTCTCTGCCTCCAGTTCCGCACTGATAGTCTGCTGGATACGCATGATCTTGTCCAGGCGCACTTGTTTGACATCCTCAGGCACATCGTCTTCATAGTGTTGTGCCGAGTAGGTTCCTTCCTCTTCAGAATAAGCAAAGGCACCCATACGTTCGAAACGGGCCCATTTCACAAATTCTTTCAGTTCCTCAAAGTCCTCTTCAGTCTCCCCCGGAAAGCCCACCATCAGTGTCGTACGGATATGAATGCCAGGCACCTCCTTTCGCAAACGCCTCACCAGTTCATAGGTCTCATCCTTGGTCACATGGCGCTGCATCCGCTGAAGCATGTTGTCAGAGATATGCTGTAAGGCGATATCCAGATAGTTGCACACATTCTTCTTCTCACGCATCACCCGAAGCAGATCCCACGGGAAATGTGTCGGATAGGCATAATGCAGACGGATCCACTCTACGCCGGGAATATCCGCCATCTGTTCGATGAGTTCTGCGATATGCTGTTTTCCGTCGATATCTACTCCGTAGTAGGTCAGTTCCTGGGCTATTATATTGAACTCTCTTGTGCCTCCGTTTGCCAGCTGGCGCACCTCATTGAGAATCTCATCCATTGGCCGACTCTTATGACGGCCTGTGATAAGGGGAATGGCACAATAGGCGCAATGGCGGTCACACCCTTCACTGATCTTGATATAGGTGTAATGGTGAGGGGTCGTTATATGGCGCCTGCCTTCACAAGCCACGAAGTCCTTGCCTTCCAGATCATTCAGCAGCTGCCTGTAATTAAACTTCCCATACCATCCATCCACTTCAGGAATCTCCTGCTCAAGTTCTGCCAGATAACGTTCCGACAGACAACCCATCACGAAGAGTTTCTCGATTCTGCCTTCTGTCTTAGCCTGGGCAAACTCCAGGATGGTATTGATACTCTCCTCTTTGGCGTCGGCAATAAAACCACAGGTGTTCACAACGACAATCTCACCCTGAGGGTCATCACTATCGTGCGTACACTGATAGCCATTGGCCTCCATCAACCCCATCAGCACCTCACTATCTACGAGGTTCTTAGAGCATCCGAGTGATATGATATCGATTGTCTTCTTCAATTTTCAATCTTCAATCTTCAATGTCAAACAACGAGTCAACGAATTGTCGTTTATTAAAGAGTTGCAGGTCTTTCATCCCTTCTCCCAGTCCGATATACTTCACAGGCACCTTCAACTGGTCAGAGATGCCAATCACCACTCCCCCCTTGGCAGTACCGTCAAGTTTGGTAATGGCCAGTGACGTAATCTGAGTCACAGCAGCAAACTGCTTGGCCTGTTCAAAGGCATTTTGTCCTGTTGAGCCGTCGAGCACGAGCATCACTTCGTCGGGCGCCTCAGGCAACACCTTCTTCATCACTTCCTTGATTTTCTTCAGCTCGTTCATCAGACCCACCTTGTTATGCAGACGACCGGCCGTATCAATCAGCACCACGTCTGCGCCATTGGCCTTTGCACTTGAGAGCGTGTCAAAAGCCACACTGGCAGGATCACTACCCATCTGCTGTTTCACAACGGGCACTCCTACCCGCTCACCCCATATACACAACTGCTCTACAGCAGCAGCCCTGAAGGTGTCGGCAGCACCAAGATACACTTTCTTACCTGCTTGTTTGAATTGCCAGGCGAGTTTTCCGATAGTGGTCGTCTTACCTACGCCATTAACGCCTACCACCAGAATCACGTAGGGTTTATGGTCACTGGGCAGATCCCAATTATCATTATCCTCCGAGTTGTTTTCTGCCAGCAGCGCGGCTATCTCGTCTCGCAGGATGGCGTTCAACTCCGATGTACTCACATATTTATCCCTGGCCACGCGCTCCTCAATACGCTCGATGATCTTCAGGGTGGTATCCACGCCCACGTCACTGGTAATCAGCACTTCCTCAAGGTTGTCGAGCACATCGTCGTCAACCTTCGATTTTCCTGCAACAGCTCGCGCCAGTTTATTAAACACACTCGTCTTGGTCTTCTCCAACCCCTTGTCGAGCGTTTCCTTTTTGTCCTTACTAAAAAATCCGAATATTCCCATATTGTAATTAATTACGGGGCAAAGGTACAAAAAAATCGATGAAATCGCAAAAAAAGAGGCCGCAAATTAACTTGCGACCTCTGATTTTATCGAAAAGTGATATTAATTCTTAAAGAAGTCCTTAACTTCCTCGTTAGGAACCATCTGCTCATCAAAGATGTAAGCACCAGTCTTGGGGCTCTTCACCATCTTGATTACCTTTGTGTAAGCGCGACCATCCTTTGAACCTTCATGGAGGGTAGCAACGGTTTTCTTTGCCATACTTCAGTCGTATTATTTAATCTCCTTGTGAAGA
>CACXVS010000036.1 GCA_902771155.1 uncultured Prevotellaceae bacterium | reverse complement strand
ACGGGGCTGACGGCATCGGCAGGCGTGAGCTACTGCAAGTTCCTGGCAAAGATTGCCTCCGACTGGCGCAAACCCGACGGTCTGACGGTGATCCATCCCGACAGGGCTTTGGACTTCATCTCACAACTGAAGATTGAGAAGATTTGGGGCGTAGGCCAGAAGACCGCAGAAAAGATGCATCGCATGGGTATCTTTACGGGTCTTGACCTTAGAAACACATCGCTGAGCCGGCTGACTCAGGAGTTCGGCAAGATGGGACAGGTGTTCTATGACTTTTCGCGAGGCATTGACAATCGGCCTGTTATCAGCGAGTGGGAGAGGAAGAGTGTCAGCTGTGAGCAGACCTTTGAATCAGACATCAGTGAGAATGCCGTTGTCACCATCCATCTGTATCACACGGTTCTTGAACTGGTCAGGCGCATCGAAAAGAACGACTTTGAGGGCCGAACCCTGACGCTGAAAGTCAAGTTTGCGCGAGAGCGAGAGCAAACTCAGCAATATGATCAAATCACCCGCAGTATCACTGTCGACCATGTGCTTCGTACCAAAGACGAGATCCTGCCATTGGCCAAACAGCTGATGCAACAAGTGGAGTTTCATTCTCACCCCATCCGTCTGTTGGGTTTGGGTGTGTCAAATCCAGGAAGTCCCTCCTCAGACGGGGCACTGGCCTCCAGCCAGGGAGCATGGTGTGAGTTGGAACTGGAATTTGAGCCCTGGCCCGATTCGTCCGAGAAGGCCTATTGAACCTCATTCTATCCCATTTTCAGGTTCTGCTGCCGATAATCTGTTGGTGACATGCCCAAATGCTCCCTGACAAACTTGCCGAAGAAGGAAATGGTGGGGAAGTCGAGTTCGTTGCAGATTTCCTTGACCGTCTTGTTGCTGTAGCGCAGTTGCTGGCGGATAGTGCCCACAGTGGTCTCGTGAATCAAGTCAAGGGGCGAACAGCCAGACTCGTCTTTCACGCACTTGGAGAGATACTTCGGGGTGATGCCTCACGTCATGAATTTGCTATTCGCTGTAATTGTGATCCACTACAATGACAGCTTGCATGCCTGGGGCTAAGGGCTGTATCTCATGAGTGAGCTGACTGACAAAGGCTGTATCATCGTGGATGGAAATATCAGGGACAACATCGACAGAAAGCATATTCTCCTTTTCTGAATAGTAGAATCCATGTACCTGCACAATATCCTGGTGGGCTGCGAGGGTCTGCATCACCTTTGTCTGTAACTCAGCATGACGGTTCTCGCCTGTTGCCACAGCATAGACGCCCACTGTCATGATAATGCCGTGACGTTCAATCATCTGCATAGTGATCTTACGTGTCAGACCGTGAATCTCGTGGGCCGACATGGTGTCATAGACGTTGATATGTAGCGATCCAATCTTTATGTCTGGGCCGTAGTTATGCAGTATCAGGTCGAACACACCATGAACGCCCTCGAAGTCGGAGACCTCTTTGATAATCTGTTTCGTAAGCTCAGCCGAAATACTCGTACCCAGCAGTTCGTTGACAGGTGAAGCTAGCATCTCGATACCTGCCTTGATAATCACAATGGAAATCAGTGCACCAAGAATGCCATCGAGCGAGACACCCCACAGCAGCATGACGCCAGCAGAGATCAGTGTTGCCAATGTGATAACGGCATCAAACAGCGCATCAGAGCCGGAGGCAATCAGCGCGTCACTTTTCAGTTGCTCGCCTTTGCGTTTCACATACTGACCGAGAACGAGCTTTACCACGATAGCCACCACGATAACCACGAGTGTGGTTGTGGTGTATGAAGGCTCCGTAGGGTCGAAGATTTTCTTCACCGACTCGATGAGTGAGGTGATACCTGCCGAGAGCACGATGACGGCGATGATGATGGCACTGAAATACTCGATGCGCCCGAAGCCGAAAGGATGTTTCCTGTCAGCGGGGCGCTGCGAGAGTTTAGTACCTACGATGGTGATGACACTCGATAGTGCGTCGCTCAGGTTGTTGACGGCATCCATCACGATGGCCACACTACTGGCGAGAACACCTACTGCGGCCTTGAAGCCTGCCAACAACACATTAGTTATAATACCGATCCAACTGGTACGGATGATTTCTTGGCTTCTATTCATGTTATAGTTTCATTACCTTCTTCATTTCAAGATTCTCGTACCCCTTGGGGCAGTGCGTGGAGAGACAGACGGCAAATTATCATTCCAGAGTTATCAACTCATACTGCTTTGAGCCAAGGCCAATCTGGGCTGCATGGTCGATAGTGTGTGTGCCATGCTGCTTGTCGATGCGCCTCAGCAAATCGGTTGGGTCGTTCTTGGCCGTCACCTTTTGTTGGTTGATGATGTCGATGCAGGCCTGGTCGAGCGCAACAGGGTCAGTAGAGGCGAGGATGCCATAGTCCTCCAGTTTGACAGGCTCGGGATGGTCCACGCAGTCGCAGTCTATTGACATGTTGTTCATGACGCTGATGTAGATGATGCCCTGCTTCTTGCTGAAGTAGTTCACCACGGCTTGCGCTGCTGCTGCCATGCTTTCGAGGAAACCATCCTGATCACCGATGAACGCCGGCGTCCACAGTTTGCCCATGTCCAGTTTCTCCATCTTGCCGGCCGAGTGGATGTAAGCCTTGCCGTTCTGACTGGCACAGCCGATGGAGAGGTTCTTCAATGCGCCGCCATAGCCACCCATGGGATGACCCTTGAAGTGGTTGAGGGCAATCATGAAGTCGTAGTTGGCCATGTGCCCACCCACGATGTCGTACTTGATGTGCGACTGATCCTTTACGGGGATGCGAATCTCGTCGTACTCGTCCATGATGTCCACAGGAAAGTACTTCGTGAAGCCGTGACGCTCAATCACCTTCCAGTGGTTGGCTGAAGAGTTGCGGTCATCCTGCTCGTTTCCTGCACCACTGCTGTAGGCGGTGTTACACTCCACGACGGTGCCGTCCACCTCCCATATCAGGTTTTTCACCAGTTCAGGTTTCAGGTAGTTGGGATTGCTGCCTTCGCCAGTTGACATCTTCACTGCCACACGGCCCTTGGCTTCAACGCCAAGTGCCTTGTAGATTTTTACCAACGACTCTGGTGATATCTCCCTTGTGAGATATACCTTTGATGACTGCTGAGCCATCACCGCAGCAGATACCATTAACAAGGCTGCTGCCAAAATAAAACTTACTTTTCTCATGATTACACTTGAATATGACTACAAAAGTAGTGATAAATGCTGATATTTCGCTAACTATGCGGAATGATTTAACAAATGTTGTGTCTCTTCACGACTTATCTATCTCTATTTGCTATAAACTATTTATTGTCAGTTTGTTATGCTAAGTGATGCCTTCTATTTATCTATCACTATTATCACTTAAAGTAAAACAACTTGTTTTACTTTCTAAAGTGCCATCTTTTCCCATTGTAAAGACTATCTGCAACATAGTAAAACAACTTGTTTTACTTTTAAAGGCTATATCTCTTCAACTCTGAAAACTGATCCTTTGTTGGAGCGCTTATGTTGATATCCCATTTAAACTCGTCGATATTGATGAGGGCATAGCCCGACATGGCGATGGCAGCAGGCGGCTGCAGAAGGTGGTCTTACCTGACCCCAGCCGCTCTTTCATTTTCGCAGTTTTATTACAGAAGTAATAATAATTAGTTTTCTGCAGGTTTCAGATACCAACGTACCGTCCAGCTAAGATTTTCACCTGGAGCCAAAGCGGTATATGCGCCTTGACTCTCTATTTCTATATAGGTCTTTCCCTGATTCACATATACCTGTATCTCAGCCTCGCCAGGTGCAGCCTGCTCTGGAGTCAAATCGGCAAAGCGTTTGGTAAGCACAAGCCCATTAGCTTCGTAGCTCAGCCAGCCTTTTCCGTCGGCATTCACCTTTCGGTTCTCTGGCGCCTCGTCAGCTTCGTAATAGGCCACACCATCCTTATCCTTAAAGTCCAAAAGACCAGCAGGGCTAATGCTCTCCACAGGTGCCTCGAAACTTATCACCCCCTCGTTGGGCACTCGTGTTATTTCCCAAGGAGCCACCTTGCGCACTTCGTTACCTTCATTGATAATCGAGTAAGTGATGACAAATGCATTATCAGTCACATCGGTTGCAAAGCGCTTCACAATGCGTAACTTCAACAGTTCCGACACCTGACTGGTCATCACCAGCTCGTCATCCTCTCCAGTCACCACGTAGCTATCCTCATCTATTTCGGGCACGGGCGGCCAGAACCAATCCTCCTGCGGACTGGTCCAAAATGTACTACCAGACGAGTATAGACCTTCCAACTGCGAAAGCACCTCTTGGTTGCGATATTTGAACGACGTAATCCTAGCCCCATGCTCAGGGTTAATCATCATTGCCAGGTCGCCCATCTTCATCTCAATTTGTTTTTCCGGTTTTATCTGGGGGTTGTCGGCAGTTCCCACACATGCAGTCAAAAACACGCTTACGCCGTAAAACACAGTCGCGCAAGCAGTTAATCTAATTAAAATTTTCTTTGTCATAGGTATAATAATATGTACTGTTTCTCTTGAATGTTCTCTTAATTAAGAGATTATACATTGGGGTACAAATATACTTATTATATATGGTTTTTTCGTACACTTTTCTTTTTTTTTGTGTTTATTTTAAACTTTTTAAGGATGTACGTACTGCCCCAAAGTGATAGGTTCTGTTTTTAATATTCATAGAGTTTGATGTGGAGAATTTTCCACTCGCCGACACCGATTCGGGCGTGACGACCCTGGTGAGTCTGGTCGCCGTTATGACGTCGGATGTACTGCATCGCGCCGTCATCAGCGATTGATACTTCATCGACGGAAAGGAGGCCGAGGCGTTTGCCGTGGAAGTGCTTGTCCGCTTTTGGACTTGTGTTTCCGCCTGCTTCGGCGAAACCGTCTTCACCTAATTGCTTCTTTTCCTCCTGCTGTTTCTCGGTAGGTGTCTTGAAATCGATGACCACACCGCTGCCCGCCAATAGATAGTCATACTTACCCAGTCGGATTAGCATGGCGCCACCCTCTGGCCATGTGCTGCCGTCGGTAGCACGGGCATCCCAAGGAAGCGTGAAGTAATGGCGACAAGTCATCAACACACCGTCGTCATCGATAATACATTCCTTATCGTTCTGACCGAAGAGCAACCCCCAGGTATTTAATGTTTGTTTTACATTGAATACTTGTCGCAACAGCGAATAGGCTTTTGTTACAGATTCAGTCTCTTTTGGCGAGGCCTGATCGATGGCGAAGGGAGAGAAACCAAGTGCCTGGTGCTCGCCAAAGGCATAGAGGGCACGCACGCCGCTATTCTCACAGCAACGGCTCTCAGGGATAAAGAGGCGATTCTTGATTTCTCCTCCTTTCTGTGGACGTAGAGGCATGGCATACTGCGCACACCATGACTTGAACCCCGTGTCGTAGATGTCGGGGGCGAGCAGGTCGATGCTCGGTGCACCCTCATGCCAGAAGTCGATGAGATGCGCCAACGGACCGGCTGATGGATATTCGCCAGGGCGACGCCCACGACTGTTCATCGCCGCATTCACGTAGAGTGGCATGTCGTGAATCTTACGGGCGGCTTTGGCCAGATGTTCCACATAGCGGGCGTAGCTCAGCGCCATAAACTTCTCGTCGGCATATTCGTCTGTGCCGTATCGCTCTGCCCACCTTTCTTTATTATAAGCCTTTTCTGCTAAAGGTGAGTGGTCGCGTGCCGACTCCAGCATGCCTATCTCGTTTTCTATCTGCATCATGATGACCACCTCGCGTTGCGGGTCACGCTCTTTGATATGCCGCATTAGCGCTGAGAAGGCTTTCAGGTCGGCCTGCAGTACATCGTCACTGAAGCACGAGGCAATCTCCATCTGCTTCCCCTCGGCAGTCATGGCTCTTGGGAACCGTTTTATATCGCATTTGAACCACGAAGGCGCATAGCATGACATCGAGTTCTTCCATGCTCCAAACCACAGTGGTACAATCTTCAGTCCCTGCTGTCGGGCTACGTCGATGGTGCGATCGACAAGTGAAAAGTCCATCTGACCCTCCACGGGTTCGAGGAATTCCCAATAGACTGGCACCAGAACCGTATTCAATCCCAGTGTCTTCATTCGTGGCAACACCTCGTCAATATCGATTTCCGACGTCGCTGCCGAGTTGCTTAACTCGCCACCAAGAATACGAAACTGCGAACTGACGTTGTCAGCTCGTAATGTATTTGACACGAGCATCATGATTATGCTCAACAATGCCGATTTAATTCTGTCTTTCTTCATGTTCTATTTCTCCAGTGTGTAAACGACCTCTGCCAGCAGGCCGATGATGGGCAGAGAATATTATCCATATTTCACAATTCTTCTTAAATCTTGCTGCAAATATACAAAATAATGGGTATTATTTACTATATTTGCCGCAAGTTTATGATTAATTATAATAAGGAATGACAATGAAACTGAACAATGGCTTAGAAATCCCGCAAATAGGTGTCGGCACATGGACGCTTCGGGGAGAGACAGCACGGCAAAACATACGTTTGGCTTTGCAAGCTGGATTCCGTCATGTTGATACGGCACAGATGTATGAGAATGAATCGGAGGTGGGGCAGGGCATCGCAGATAGCGGTCTGCCGCGCAACGAGATATTCGTCACTACCAAAGTCTCTACCAGCATTATGCGCAATGGCAACGAGGCAGTGCGCCAGTCTATCGACGAGAGTCTTGCCAAATTGAATACAGGTTACATCGACCTGTTGCTGATTCACTGGCCGGTGAAGAGCTTCGTAAAGCGTACTTGGCAGGTGATGGAAGACTATGTGCGGCAGGGTAAGGTACGCTCCATCGGCGTGAGTAATTTTAACCGTCATCATCTGGACGACTTGCTTTTATACGCCGATATCCGTCCCGTCATCAACCAGATTGAGGTGCATCCATTGATGACACAGGAGGAGAATATCGCCTATAACCATGCGCTTGGAATACAAGTTGTGGCTTGGGGTCCCTTCGGACAGGGCGATATTGACGTCATAGGTCATCCTCTACTCCAGTCGCTTGCCACGAAATATCAGAAGACAGCCTCGCAGATTGTGCTCCGATGGATTGTGCAGCGTGATTTGATAACTATCCCTCGAGCCAAGCCCAATCACTTCGCTGAAAATCTGGAGATTATGGCATTCTCTCTTTCGGATGAAGACATGCTGGCCATCAGCGCCCTCAACCAGAACCTGCGTTCGAATGTACTCAATGACCCGGAGAATTTCCCGTGGTAATAAAAACATAACGATAAAATGGAAATAAAAAAGGCTTTTTTCGCCGCTCTTGTTTTGATGGCACTGACGGCATGTAAGAACAACGTGAAGGAAACGGCAGGCGTCATCGATCTGCCTCGTGCTGAAACCCCTGACAGCGTGGCCAAGGCTATGGATGGTTTCTTCGAGCAGGCTGCCACCGACTCGATGGATATCCATAGTGTGATGATTGTCCGCGATGGCAGCGTCATCTACAGCCGCTGGCAGAGCGAGGGTGTGGACACCGTGCCGCACGTGCTCCACTCTGTCAGTAAAACCTTTACTGCCACAGCTGTTGGTTTCGCTATAGCTGACGGGAAGCTGGCACTGACAGATAAAGTGATTGACTTTTTTCCCGACAAACTGCCAGCTGATGTCAGCGACAATTTGAAGGCGATGACCATACGCGACCTGCTGACGATGTCGTGCGGTCACGACCAAGAACCGGCAGCACGGCGCGAGGAGGGAACAGACTGGGTACAGGCATTTCTGGCACATCCCGTAGTCCACGAGCCGGGTACATTCTATCTCTACAACAGTCTCGGCACCTATATGCTCTCGGCTATCGTGCAGAAAGTCACGGGCGAGAAAGTCGTGGATTATCTCGACTCCCGCCTCTTCCAACCCCTCCACATCGACAAACCCAAGTGGGAGGAGAGTCCGCAGGGTATCAATGCAGGCGGCTGGGGACTCTACCTAAAGACCGAGGATTTGGCGAAGATGGGTCAGTTGCTACTCCAGAATGGTGAGTGGAATGGTAAGCAGTTGATCCCTTCCGAATGGGTAGCCGAGATGTCGAAGAAGCAGGTAGAGAGCGTCAATCCCGGCACGCGCATGGAGGATGCTGCAGCTAAAGGTATGACCAAGGAGACCAGCGACTGGATGCAAGGCTACGGCTATCAGATGTGGCGCTGCCGTCCCGGCTGTTTCCGAGCCGACGGTGCCCGTGGTCAGTACATTATCGTTGTGCCCGACAAGAATGCCGTCATCGCTATTACCTCCGATAACGCCGACCTGCAGGGCGAACTCAACCTCGTGTGGGAGCGCATCCTGCCCGTTTTGTAGTATTAAAACGATTATAACTATGACTTATAAAAGTATTATTCTAACCATCGCGCTTCTGTTCATGACTGCCATAACACAGGCGCAGTACAATCAAGTGAACGACATTTCATATACAGAATCCACTGACCCATATGCCCAGGAACGCTGCAAACTCGACGTGTATTATCCGACAACAGTCCAGGATGCACCCGTGGTGGTGTGGTTCCATGGCGGCGGCATTGAAGGTGGTGAGAAACATATCGATCCACAGCTCAGGAACAGCGGCCTCGTGGTCGTGGCGGCTAACTATCGTCTGCTGCCCAAGGCTTCCATTGATGATATTCTCGACGATGCTGCGGCAGCCGTGGCCTGGACGTACAAGAACATCGCGAAGTACGGAGGCAGCAAGCGAAAGATTTTCCTGGCCGGACACTCCGCTGGCGGCTATCTGCTCGACATCATCGGACTCGACAAGCGTTGGCTTGCCAAGTACGGTGTAGATGCTGACTCGCTCGCCGCTCTCGTTCCCTTCAGCGGTCAGTGTGTTACACATTATAATATACGTAAGCAGCAGGGTATTGGCCCGTTGCAGGTTACTATCGACCAATACGCCCCGCTTACTTATGTCCGTCCCGACGCTCCGCCCATCATCATTATCTCCGGCGACCGCGAGTTGGAACTCTTTGGACGCTATGAGGAGCAGGCCTACTTCTGGCGTATGCTGAAGCTTGCAGGCCACAATGACGTGACACTCTATGAGATGCAGGGCTACGACCATGGTGCCATGCCGTTCCCAGCCTACAAGATTCTGAAGGATCATATCCGCAGGATTACCGCCAAGATGCCGTATATGGTAGAGGCACAGGATACAGAGATTAATAGTCGTGACCTTCGCGGCAAAGTGGTTTATCAGGATGATCATGTGGTGTTTCGCCAAATTGACGAGCATACATGGATAGGCAACGGACATCTGGTATATAATGAGTCACTCTATCTCGTTGAGGGTAATGACCGTGCCCTTCTGATTGACGCAGGGACATACATACCAGAGTTGGATAAGATTGTGGCAAAGATTACTTCCAAGCCTGTCACGATGATGTTGACCCATGCCCATGGTGACCATGTGGGTGGAGTAGGGGCTTTCCCGGAGGTTTATCTGAATGCAGGTGACATGACTATCGTTCCGAATAATTTGCGCAACTATCAGGGACAAATCAAGTATCTCAACGACGGCGAGGTGATAGGCCTTGGTGGTCGTGAGATAGAGGTCATCTTTACGCCGGGTCATACCGCCGGAAGTACTACGTTCTTCGACAAGGCCCGACATTACGGCTTCAGCGGCGATGCCTTCGGATCAACCAACCTGCTGGTGTTCATCAACCTCTCTACCGAAATGTACACTGCTGAGAGGATTGAACGGTATATGAAGAAGAATGATATCCGTTTCCTCTTTCCTGGTCATTACAGTGGTGATAATCTGGAAACTCTTCAGCGTGTTATCGATATCAAGGATATGTGCCGCGAGATACTGGATGGTGAGCGCCAGCCGACTGTCAGCAATGGCAACAATGGAGGCATGGACATGATGGTTGACGACAAGGGCGTCCGTATTAACTTCAGTAGCCGGTCAGGAATGAAATAATTCCCTACCATCCAACTATTTCTTCTGCTCCTTTCTTTGTTCACGGGTTGCTTCATTCTCCCAAAGATCAACAGCTATATCCGTTAATTCTTTGGGCATGACCTTTCCGCTTGTCTGAAACTCTGTCAATGGTATTGTGGATGGTTGCTGACATTGAATGTGAAGATAAAGGGATTTTCAAGCGTGAACGGCTGCCAACTGTTTTCGGTAGGTGCGCCCGCACTCTGTCCGAGAACAGTGATGTTGTTGGGATCGCCTCCAAACTGAGCGATATTCTCATATACCCATTTCAAGGCTGCCACCTGATCGTATGTGCCGTAGTTGCCAGAAGTGCCGTCCCCTGACTCTGCCGACAATTCAGGATGAGCCAGGAATCCGAAGATGCCGAGCCGGTAGTTGATAGTAACAAGAATTACGCCCCGTCTGGCCCATGCATCACCGTCCATCGTTATCTCATGTCCGTAGCCGTTGAAGTAGGCTCCGCCATGCACCCAGAAGGCCTTTGCCTCGTTCTGTAGTGATGACTCTGCCAATTGATATCTCATGCATATGAGTACCGGCAGGACATACACGAGCCAAAGCTACAACTTTATCAGCTACGGTCAACCATAGGTGAATGGCCTTCTGGTCATCTCCGTCTATGTCCTGATAGACACAGTTTTGCTCGACCACGAACACCTCGCTGCGTACTCTCAGGAGTTCGTATAGTTCATCCGTGGTCAGTTCCTGAAATGATTTCTTATGTAATTGCATATCCTTCCATCAGCAGTAACAACCGTTAGCCATCTCCTGTATTTTATTGTTCAGTATATCTTTTTTTGTTGCAAAAGTAGTAAGAAATAAGGAATTATTATTACCTTTGCATAATAAAATAAGAATAATTAGCTAAAGTAGAGAAATAAAGAACGCAATGAACAAGGTTGCCAACCTTCTTAAGCCTCTGATGCCTATACTCTCAGTTGTATATGGTGTCGCAATTATATATGTAACAGCTCTGCCAATTGATGGTGATAATCCATCCTTCGTTTGCGAAGTGCTGACTTGGCTGATTACATTAGCAGGCATCGCCCTGACCTTGTTTTTCGTGCATAGGGTCGAACCGAAAGTTTTTCCAACAGCCAGACATTTTTCGCTTCGGTTGCCTAAGGTTGCAGTCATCGTAGGACTATTGCTAATAGCGCCTCTATGGCTTGTTGCAGAAGAGTATATCATATATGGCATCACATCTCTGCCCCACACCATACAGTTGAAGCCACTGACCTACACCACCGCAGAACTACAAGAAGACCTATTGTCAAGCGTACATGCCGTGTTGCTGGCACCATTACTTGAAGAGCTGTGCTTCAGACAAATGGCCATTTCTCCTTTCCGCCGCCGTGGAGCGCGTATAGTTGTCTGTGTGGTAATGGCTATACTGTTTGGAATACTCCATGTGCGAAACTTCCCAGGTGCATTCATTAGTGCCCTGTTCTACGGAGTGGCTTTTATTTGGTCGCGAAACATCTGGTATAGCGTGACACTTCATGCAGGAAGCAACCTTGCGAAAACACTCCTTGCTGTTTACAGCTGGCTGCAATTAGGCGACATGCAGATGACAAGTATTCCTGTTATCATCCTGCCCGATATAAAGGTGATAATCGCAAGTATTTTTTTAGCCCTTGTAGGAGTGTTGTTGTTAAACCTGAATAGAAAATATAAAATTAAAGGCAAAAAATAATTAATTTGCCGCAAATTTATTATTTTTGCAGCAATAATTATAATAGTTTAGGATATTTGAGTTTGAAAGTCCGTAAAGAACAAATTTATCAAAAAGGACAATGAAAAAAATATTATTGATGATCATAGCTGTACTCATGGTTAGTACAGTAAATGCACAGACCGACAGCATCAGTCAGGCAAGTCAGGAGATATGTCTGCAGACAAGGAAAAAAGTCGGTGTCGTACTCAGTGGTGGCGGAGCAAAGGGTATGGCGCACATCGGTGTGCTGAAAGTGCTGGAGAAGGCAGGCATCCCCGTTGACATCATTACCGGCACATCGATAGGCAGTATCGTCGGTGGACTCTATGCCATCGGCTATAACGCTCATTCGCTTGACTCGATGGTAAGGACTCAGGACTGGACTTACGTCATTACCGACAAGGAGAACTTGCGCAGCCAGAGTATCCTCGACCGAAAGAAACAGAATACCTATTTATTTACTACTGGCCTGACCATTGGTAAGCGTGACTGGGGTGCCGGAGGTCTCATCAGGGGCAAGAACCTGGCAGAGCTGTTCCAGAAACTCTTTGTAGGTTACACCGACTCGCTCGACTTTAATAAGGACTTGAAGATTCCTTTCGCCTGTGTGGCTACAAACATCATGGACAACAGCGAGGTGGTATTCCACAGTGGCCGGTTGCCGCAGGCCATACGTGCCTCCATGTCCATCCCAGCAGCCTTCTCGCCTGTGAGACTCGGTGACATGGTGTTGGTCGATGGCGGTCTGAAGAATAATTATCCCGTTGACGTGGCTCGAGAGATGGGAGCCGAAGTCGTTATCGGCGTAACACTTAACGGTAAACCGAAGACGGCTGAGGACATCACGGGCACCATGAAAATCGTTGGCCAGATCATTGATGTGAACTGTGTGAACAAATACACTGAGAACAAAGCTATTTCCGACCTGTGGATGAATGTGGATCCTCATGGCTACTCTACCGCCAGTTTTACATCGGAGGCTATCGACTCGCTGATACGCTATGGTGAGGAAGAGGCCATGCGCCATTGGGACGAAATTATCGCCCTAAAAAAAATTATTGGTATCGACGATTCATTCCGTCCTACCATCTATTATCCACTGCGACCGGATGCTATGACTGAGCGTCAACACATCACCGGTTTTTATTTCGAAAATATGACCCCGCAGGCAGAACGGTTCTTGAGGAATAAGTTCCATTTGAATCGGACTGATAGTATCGATGCCAAACTGGAGCAGGCACTCACGACAAGTATGCGTATGGATCTCTTCTACCAGACAGCCGAGTGCCAGCTGATACCAGAAGCTGGCGGCGTGCGTGTTGTCCTCTCAGCAGGTGAACGGAAGTCTGTACAGCTTCATGCTGGTGTGCGCTACGATACGGAAGAAAATGCCGCTATCCTGTTGGGACTCGATATTCCGCTGAAAACAGCTATCCCCGTCGAAACCGACATCACACTCCGACTGGGCAAGCGTCTAATGGCTCGTGGCGAAATTACCGTTCATCCCCGTTCCTTTACACGTCCTACGTTTAGCTATACGTTCCGCCGAAACGACGTTGATATCTATACAACTGGAGACCTGGACTACAACATCCGCTATAACCAGTCACAGGCAGAGTTCCTACCTATCAATTTTGACCTCCGTCATTTCAACCTGCAGATAGGTCTGCGTTGGGACTATATGCATTACCGCAACAAGCTCGGTTCGGAAACAGCCAGACAAGTCACACTCAAGAATGAACATTTCTTCAGTTACCGTGCCCGTATGACCTACAACAGTGAGGACAGCTGGTACTTCCCCACACGTGGTGCCCGTTTCAACGCAGAATATGCCTATCTTACCAACGATTTTGCCAAACTCAACATCCGCGATGCCGACGGCAACAAACAAGGTAAGGCTACGGGTATGAGTGAGGTCAATGCCGACTGGCGTATGTCGTTTTCTTTTGGCAGTCGATTTACCATACAACCCATGATCTATGGACGCCTGCTCTTTGGCTCCGTCATTCCCGCTGTATTCGGTAACACTGTCGGCGGTAACTGGTTCGGACACTATGTCGAACAGCAGATGCCTTTTGCCGGCATTGGCAATATGGAGTATGTAGACCACCAGTTTGTGGCTGCTCAGCTTCAGGCACAACAACGCATCGGGCGCAACAACTATGTGCTGCTGCGTGTGACTGGTGCCCAGCAGGCAGAAAAGACCAAGGAACTCCTGGACAACCGCACCATACTTGGTGTTCAGGGAGGCTATTATTACAACACCATGTTCGGTCCCGTTGGTGCCACCTTAGGTTATAGTAACCATACCAAGAAGGCATACTTTTTCATCAATCTCGGATATGAATTCTAATATATAAATAATGTGTAACATGAACAAATTAAGAAAGAGAACGACTGTGATGGCGCGGGTAGCGATGCTCGGGCTACTCTTGCTGTTGCCACTGGCCTCGGAGGCCCAGCTGCTGCTAACACTCGACAGTTGTAGGGCGATGGCACTTAGAAACAACAAACAGATGAGCGTAGCTACTGTAAAACAAGACGTGGCGGCAAACTCACGGAAGGAGGCACGTACGAAATATCTGCCTCATGTGAATGCCTTGGGCACGTATCAGCACACTAGCAAGCCCATCAGTCTGCTCAACGATGAGCAGAAAGCCACATTCCCTCAGATGGGTACGGCTGTAGGCGCCAGCCTGAAACAAAGCACGGCTGAATCGATCTCACAATTGCCCACAGAGACGCTTCAGGCACTGGGGCAGATGGGGCTGACACCAGAGGTCCTCGGTGGGATGAGCAACCAGAGTATCGATAAACTTGCAAATTCGCTCAACGGCTTAGGCCAGGGGCTTGTCGATGCACTCAACACTGGAGTACGAAATGTCTGGGCAGGTGGCATTACGGTGACACAACCTCTGTTTATGGGTGGTGCTATAATCGCTGCTAACAAGATGGCTGACATCAATGAGAAGATGGCCGCTAACTCGCTGGATATGAAACGTCAAGGTACCCTGTATAATATCGATCAGGCCTACTGGCAGGTAGTGTCGTTGAGACAAAAGCAGAAACTGGCAGAAAGTTATTTGACACTGGTGCAGAAGCTGAAGGGAGATGTACAGAAAATGATTGATCAGGGCGTGGCCACCAAGGGCGACGGACTGAGTGTTGGTGTCAGGGTAAATGAAGCTGAGATGGCACTGACACAAGTCACCGACGGATTGGCTCTGTCAAAGATGCTGCTCTGCCAATTGTGTGGGCTGCCAGTGGATGAGCAGATTACACTGGCCGATGAGGAAACGGAAGCATTAAGCGTGGATAACGAAGAGTATGCTGCCGTTGAGGGGAGTGCAGAAGCTGCCCTGTTAAACAGACCTGAGCTGAGGGTGTTGCAGAATACCGTCGACCTCAGTAAGCAAACAACGAATGTGCTCAAGGCAGGTAATCTGCCACAAGTGATGCTCTCAGGCGGCTATATGGTGACCAACCCGAATATGTTCAATGGTTTCGAGAAGAAGTTCGGCGGTTTCTGGAATGTGGGCGTGGTGGTCCGTGTGCCTGTCTGGAACTGGGGCGCAGTAAAATATAAGGTGCGTGCTTCGAAAGGGTCTACGACCATCGCCAATCTGGAACTGGATGAAGCCCGTGAATTGGTTGAGCTGCAGGTAAACCAGAGTAACTTCAAGGTGAATGAGGCTCAGAAGAAACTCGTGATGGCACAATCGAATGTCGCCAATGCTGACGAGAACCTGCGCATGGCAAACCTTGCTTTCAAGGAGGGTACAGCTTCCTACACAACCGTCATGGAGGCTCAGACCGCCTGGAACCAAGCCAAGTCGCAGAAAATCGATGCAGAGATTGGTGTAAAATTGAGTTATGTAGAACTTCAGAAGGCTCTGGGAACACTGGAATAGTTTAAAGTTTATAGTTAATAATTAAAAGTTTATAGTTATGGCAGACAAAGCAAAAGAACAGCATAACAATATCCTGCTGGCTGTCGCAGGTTTTTCAGCAGTAGTAGTAATCGTGGCGCTCATCGGTTTCCTGGCCTTGGGTCGTGATCCCGAAGTGATACAGGGTCAAATGGAGGTAGAGGAGTATCGCGTGTCCGGCAAGGTGCCTGGCCGTATCCTTGAACTCCGTGTAAAGGAGGGCGATATCGTGAAGGCAGGCGATACGTTGGCTATCATCGAAGCTCCTGAAGTGGAGGCTAAGATGGTGCAGGCTCGTAGTGCTGCCGATGCAGCCCAGGCTATGGAGCAGATGGCGCAGAACGGTGCACGAAAGGAGATGGTACAGTCGGCAAAACAGCTGCTGGAACAGGCAAAGGCTGGACTCGAGATTGCAGAGAAATCGTATAACCGCATGAAGGTTCTTTATGAGGAAGAGGTCGTCTCAGCTCAAAAGTACGACGAGGCAGAGGCTATGTACAAGTCGGCTCAAGCACAGATGAAGGCTGCACAGAGCCAGTACGACATGGCCGTTAATGGTGCTCGTGCCGAGGAGAAGCGCGCAGCTTCGGCCACTGCAGGTCAGGCTCGTGGTGCCGTGCAGGAGGTGACCAGCTATATCCGTGAAACCGTGCAGATTGCTCAGATGGCTGGTGAGGTTACCGATGTCTATCCAAAGGTAGGGGAGCTTGTTGGCACAGGTACACCTATCATGAGTATCGCAGTGATGGACGACCAGTGGGCTACATTCAATATCCGCGAGGATCAGTTGAAGGATATCAAGGTAGGTGCAGAACTGACCGTTCGCATTCCTGCTCTTGACAAGGAAACGACGATGAAAGTCACATCTATGAAGGACAAAGGTTCGTTTGCTGTATGGAAAGCCACTAAAGCCAGTGGTCAGTACGACCAGAAAACCTTTGAGGTAAAGGCTCGTCCCACAGAAAAGATAGATGATGTGCGTCCAGGAATGTCCGTGATACTCAAGAAATAGTTTTCAATGAAATATCTCACAAATATCGGTCATGTAGCCCTGCGCGAACTTGACATCTTGCGGAAGAACCGCATCTACGGCTTCTGCATGATTGTGTTCCCACTGCTCTTGGTGGTCTTCTTCACCACGATGCTCGATGACGGCGTGGCGATTGACCTGCCCGTTGGGGTGGTAGACCAGGACAACAGCGCCACCTCGCGCGGTCTCATCCGCAATCTCGACGCCATGCAGAGTTCGCGGGTCGTCTATCGGTTCGCTAACGTCACCGAGGCCCGTAATGCCATGCAGGAAGGCAAGGTCTATGCCTACCTCAATATCCCTGAAGGTACGTCGGCCAAGTTGCTCGCAGGTCGTCAGCCAAAGATTTCGTATTACTATACGATGACATGTATGACGGCAGGATCTATGGCCATGAAGGATATGAAGACCATCGGCACACTCGGTTCGGCGGCGGTTGGACGGGCTACGCTCAGCGCCAAAGGAGCCTCGAAAGAGCAGATCAAGTCGGCGCTGCAGCCTGTGACCATCGATGCCCACATGATAGCCAACCCCCAGGGCTCGTATAACTATTCGCTGACGACAGTATTCGTGCCGGGCATCCTGATGCTTTTCATGGCGCTGCTCTCGGCATACGCACTGGGTATGGAAATGAAGTTTGATACAGGCAAGGAATGGCTCGACACGGCTGGCGGCAATATCCTGGTGGCCATTATCGGCAAATATATTGTTCATGCGCTGGTGTTCCTGCTCGTGATATTCCTCTACGAGTATTATATCTTTGAAGTGCTCGACTTCCCGCGGCTCGGTGGCACATGGAAAATTGTGCGACTCACGCTGCTGCAGGTGTCGGCAGGCCTCGGCTTCGGCATCTTTGCCTTCGGACTGATGCCCTCACTTCGTATGTCGATGAGTATCTCTTCGCTGTGGTCGGTGCTCAGTATCTCCATGTGCGGATCGGCCTTCCCCGTGGCAGGCATGGACGCACCGTTGCAGGCCATGTCGTGGCTGTTCCCTCTGCGTCATTACTGGATGATTTATCAGGCCACTGTGCTCAACGGGTTCCCCGTCATCGATGTATGGTTCCATCTCGTGGCACTCGTGGCCTTCACGCTGCTGCCCTGGTTCGTGCTTAGTAAAGTAAAAAACGCAATGCTGAATTATGTCTACATTCCTTAATAGATTACGTGAGCACTTCACCGATGTGCTCTATGTCTTCCGCCACGAGCTGATACGTGTCTTCAAGGACGAGGGCGTGCTGATGTTCCTTGTCGTGGTACCTTTGGGCTATCCGCTGCTCTACTCGTGGATATACAACAACGAGACGCTGCACGAGACACCGGTGGTGGTCGTCGACCAGTCGCACAGTGCACTCTCTCGCCAGTTTATTAATGATTGCGACGCTTCGCCCGATGTGCACATCAAGTATTATGCCGAAGACCTCGACGAGGCTCGTTCGCTGGTCAGCAGACAGTTGGTACGAGGCATTTACCTCATTCCTTCCGACTTTGCCGAGTGTGTCAATCGTGGTGAGCAGGCCCACGTGAGCGTCTATTGCGACATGTCGCTGATGCTCGCCTACAAGGCTGTCTATCAGACCGCCATGGTCGAGGCAGGCCGTCTTGGTGCAGGCATGAACATCAAGAAAGCGGGTAACTACATCAAGCGCGAGGATGCCATTACTGCGCAGCCTCTGGCTGTTGACGATGTAGCTATGTTCAATCCATCTGGAGGCTACGGCTCGTGTGTGCTTCCCGCCGTACTCATGCTTATCCTACAGCAGGCCATTGCCCTCGGTATCGGTATGGCTGCCGGTACTGCCCGTGAGCGTCACCGCAATGGCCAACTGATTCCCGATGACGACCCGCATTACAGCGGCGCCTACCGCATCGTGTGGGGTAAGGCGTTATGCTACGGCATGATTGGTGCCGTCGCTGCTGCTTACCTCTCGATGGCCGTACCCGCGATGTTCTCTTTCCCGCAGTTGGGCACGGGTTGGACTCTGTTCTGGATGCTCCTGCCCTACACGCTGGCCAGCGTCTTCTTTGGCCTGACGGTATCGTGTCTTGTGCGCTACCGCGAGAATGTCATGTTGCTGATGGTATTCGTATCAGTGCCCCTGCTGTTCATGACTGGCGTGTCGTGGCCTCAGTCTAGCATTCCCGGCTACTGGCAGGGCGTCTCCTGGTTGTTCCCCAGTACCTTCGGTGTGCGCGCCTTTATCCGTGTTAACTCTATGGGTGCCTCTATCAGTCAGGTTCTCCCTGAATTGCGTATCCTCTGGATTCAGGCTGCCGCCTATCTCGGCATGGCCTGTCTCGTCTACCGCCATCAGTTCCGGCTGATGAAGAAATATGCAAACAATTAAAAAGAACAAGATAAAGAAGAACATTAAGATTAATTTGGAAAGGCAATTATATAGGTGAGTGACGTCATGGGCGGCGATGCTTCTATATAGGAGCGCGGCAACAGGCCGTTTTAAAATCCATAGTTTATGAGAAGAATAATATCTTTAGTCACTGCAGCGGTCTTTACAATAGTAAACGTACAGGCGCAGAAATCACCTGTGGGCATCGTTAGCGTGCAGGACTCGGTAAAGAGTGTGCAGGTGGGCGTTATTTCGTCGGTAGCTGCCGATGGTGGCCATGGCGTGCAGTTGTCGGGTGTTTCCAACACGTCAACACACCAGTTCAACGGTCTGCAGCTGAGTAGTATCAGTAACATCACGGCAGGTATGGATTATGGTGTGCAGCTGTCGGGCATCTTAAATGTCTCGTCGGCCATGCAGCGTGGCCTACAGTTAGGAACCATCAACTATGCCGATTCGCTCAACGGTACACAGATAGGCGTGTTCAACATTGCACGCAAACGTCCTAGGGGCTGGCAGGTAGGACTTGTCAACCTGTCGTACGACAGTATAGGCCATAAGATTGGTTTGGTGAACATCAACCCCATGACCGACATCGACATCATGCTTTACGGCGGCTCGTCGACCAAGGTGAACCTCGCCGTGCGCTACCGTAACAAGAGCACGTATAACATGTTGGGTGTGGGTACCCACTTCATGGGCCTTGATTCCAAGTTCTCAGGTGCCATTTTCTACCGTTTGGGCCAATATTTTCAATTGTCGCCAAAATGGAGTCTGAGCGGTGACATCGGCTACTATCATGTAGAAACCTTCTCGAAAAACAATAACGAAAAGCCCGAGCGCTTATACTCGTTGCAGGCCCACCTGAATGCCGACTACCAGTTCAGCAAGAAATATGGTGCCTTTGCCTCGGTTGGCTGGGGACTGACACGATACTACGATCGTAACGAGACCTACCGCAACCGTCCGTTGCTTGAACTGGGGCTGACCTATCGTCAGCCCCGCAACCAGCACGACTCGTGGAAGCGTACATGGGATGAGAAACGTTCGAAATTGGTTTTTGCCGACTCTACGATGGCACTGCCCACACCCAAGCGTCCCTGGCAGGCGCTGGCCGAGGTGACGGCAGTCAACGTGGGTGTGCAATTGTTCGACCGCTATGTGACCAGCGAGGAGTTTGCCCAAACCACCCTGCGCTCCATTCGGCGCAACTTCACCGACGGCATGGTGTGGGACAACGACTTCTTCATTACCAATATGTTTATGCATCCCTATCATGGCAACCTGTACTTCAACGCCGCCCGTACCAACGGTCTGACGTTCTGGGAGTCGGCACCCTTCTCACTGCTCGGTTCTGCCATGTGGGAGTTCCTAGGTGAAACGGAGCCGCCCGCCATCAACGACATTATTGCTACCACCTGCGGCGGTATGGCCATCGGTGAGATGACCCACAGACTGAGCCTTACCGTCCTCGACGATCGTGACCGAGGTTTCCTTCGTTTCCTGCGTGAGACTGTTGCTACCATTGTTAACCCCATACAGGGGCTGCATCGTATCATTAGCGGTGATGCCTGGCACGTAAAGAATAGAAACTATCGCTATCACGACTTCAACGAGACACCCCTCGACATGTCTATCTCCGTAGGCTGGCGCTACCTAGCCGACGACGGTGCCTTGTTCCGTGGTCTCCATGCACCCTATATCAATTTTACGCTGACCTACGGCACATCGGTAGACGGCGACAAGCATACCCAGCCTTACGACTTCTTCGACATCGAGGCTAATTCCGCCTTCGGTGGTGGACAGCCTATGGTGAATACGTTGAACATCCTGGGACGTCTGTGGAGTACACCCATTCTTGACCAAAAGGATATGGCGGGCGAGTTCGGTATCTACCAGCATTTCAACTACTACGATGCTAAACCCATTGAGGACGGTTCCGACCTGACACCTTACCGCATCAGCGAGGCTGCTGGTTTCGGTCCTGGTTTCATCTTCTCGCTTCCACAGGCTGGAGCATTGTCGAAGATGGAGCAGCGTATCTTCGCCAGTGGCATTCTGCTCGGCGGTACCAAGAGTGACTTTTTCAACGTCATTGAACGTGACTACAACATGGGCAGCGGATTTAGCATCAAGTCGAAAACCCAGCTTGACTTCGGCCGGTACGGACGCTTTCTGCTCAATGTCAAGTACTTCCGCCTTTGGACCTGGAAAGGCTATGAAGACCGCGACTTGCAGGCTTACGTCGACGGCTCCAAGGACTTGCACTACCTGAACGTGCAGGGCGACAACAGCAATGCGGCATTGTTGGTCATCAATCCCGTTATTGAGATTCATCTGGCCCGTCAGTGGTCTCTCTCCCTCTCAGGTTCTTACTATGGCCGTCGTACGCATTACAACTATTATTACGACAAAGACCTCATCCTGCGTGAGAACAGTTCGGTGCGTGCCAGGACTTTTGAAACCAAAATCGGTCTCACGTGCAGACTGTAATGTATTATCCTCGACAGGTGTAGCCTGATTTAATCACTAAGATGTAAGATGATAGAGATTCGAGAAGCAACTAAGGATCAGGCAGAAGAGATAGCCCACCTGATAATGACGGCCATGACGGATGACTGTTGTCTGTATTTCTGTGGTGAGGGCTACGGACTTGAGGATTTTTATACTATGATGACGATGCTTGTTAAGCGCGAGGATTCGCAGTATAGCTATCGGAATACACTGGTAGCAGTGGATGCAGACCGTTCGTCCGAAGAACGCTTGCAAGACAAGAAAGTTGTCGGTATCTCCGTCAGTTATGATGGTGGACGTCTGCATGAACTGCGCCGGGCATTTATCGAGGCAGCCAAGGAACATATTGGTAAGGATCATTCGAATATGGATGACGAGACTCAGGCAGGCGAACTGTATCTTGACTCATTAGCCGTGCTTCCAGCGTATCGCCGTCAGGGCATTGCCAGAAAACTGCTGTTGGCTACCAAGGAAAGGGCTAATCGTTTGGGCTTGCCTTGTGTTGGACTCTTGGTAGATAAGGATAATCCCGTTGGCGAAACATTATACACCTCTGCTGGCTTCCAATATGTGAATGATAGCCAATGGGGTGGTCATCCCATGAAACATCTTGTATTATAGGACTACCCAACCACACATTTTATCTATCAGCATATTGTTATGCAGTAGAGTCTCAGTTGATACCTCCGAACATATGTCAGAACAACAGCGAACATATATAGCCATCGATCTGAAGTCATTCTATGCTTCGGTGGAATGTGTGGACAGAGGACTTGACCCACTGACCACCAACCTTGTCGTGGCTGACGTATCGAGGACAGAGAAGACCATATGCCTGGCTGTTTCTCCGTCGTTGAAGGCTTACGGTATCGGAGGTCGTGCAAGACTGTTCGAGGTGGTTAAGAAAGTACGGGACATTAATAATGAACGCAAAAGAGCTGCAGGGTGGAAGATGACGGGGAAATCATCAAACGACCTGGAACTGAAGGCACATCCAAACCTTGAACTTGACTACATTGCTGCTCCGCCACGTATGGCTCACTATTTAGAGGTAAGTACCAAGGTCTATGAAACCTACCTGAAATACATTGCTCCAGAGGATATTCATGTCTATAGCATCGATGAAGTTTTCATTGATGTGACGGCCTACCTTGGCAGTTATAAAATGACTGCTCACGAACTGGCCATGAAGATGATTCGTGACGTGCTGAGTCAGACGGGTATTACGGCAACGGCTGGTATTGGTACGAATATGTATCTTTGTAAAGTAGCTATGGATATCATGGCCAAGAAAGCACCTGCTGACAAAGATGGGGTGCGCATAGCCGAACTTGATGAATTGTCGTATCGACGTGAACTTTGGGACTATCGGCCTCTGACGAAGTTCTGGAGAGTGGGGAAGGGTATTGCTGAAAAACTGGCCGTTTATGGTATTGATACAATGGGAAAAGTTGCCCGAATGTCAGTTCAGAATGAAGGCTTGCTATACAGGTTGTTTGGTGTGAATGCTGAACTGCTGATTGACCATGCTTGGGGATGGGAGCCATGTACGATGGAGGCTGTTAAGGCCTATCGACCTGAGACCAACTCCTTCAGTAGCGGACAAGTGCTGCAGGAACCATACGATTTTAAGAAGGCCCGTGTCGTGATACAGGAGATGGCGGAAGGTATGGCTCTTGATCTGGTGAAGAAAAGACTGGTAACAGACCAACTGGTGCTGACCGTTGGTTACGATGCAGAGTGTCTGACACGACAGGAAATCCGTGAGAAATATCATGGTGAGATCACTACAAACTACTATGGTAAACCTGTGCCTAAACATGCACATGGATCATACAATTTCGAGAAGCCTACTTCGTCGTCGAGACTTATCATGGATGGAGTTTCAGAACTATTTGACAGTTGTGTGAATCCAGACTTGCTCATTCGCAGGCTTAATCTGACAACGAATCATGTGGTGTCGGAGACATCGGTGGCGACCCGTGAAGATGCTCCCCAGCAGCTCGACCTCTTTACTGATTACGATGCTTTGGAAAAGCAGCGTCAGGAAGAACAGGCACGGCTAGACAAGGAACGACGCATGCAAGAGGCACAATTGAAAATCAAACAGCGCTTTGGCAAGAATGCCATTCTCAGGGGATTGAATTTCGAGGAGGGAGCCACTGCCAAAGAACGTAATGAACAGATAGGAGGTCACAAGGCTTAGGTAGTTTAGAATTGAAAATGGATTATTACGACGATATTATCAATCTACCACACTATGAACCGAAGCATCATCCTCGGATGACGATGTGGAACCGCGCAGCTCAATTTGCGCCCTTTGCCGCACTGACAGGTTATGATGCTGCCATCCGGGAGTCTGGCCGTATTACAGACGAATGGATTGGCGTGGAAGATTTTGAAAATGAGAATCTTAATCGTACATTGGTGGAGCTTTCATTAAGACTTCAAGAGCAGCCTTCGGTGACAGTTGAGTATTTCCAATCTGATCAACATAAGGCTGGCGGTTCTTATCAAGTCATTGTTGGCAACATAAGGCGAATAGATGATTATCAACGTGTCATCGAAATGACGGACGGGCATAAGATCCCCATAGATTTCATCAAAGGAATAACCATAAAAGAACCAGCATTATAGTCCCATCGTAGTGGTCGCAGTGAGAGGCCTTATACCTCAATCTTTTTAATCACCTTTGCCGGTACGCCGCCAACCACCACATTGTCAGGTACATCCTTCGTCACCACGGATCCTGCTGCAACGACGGCATTCTTGCCAATGGTTATGCCAGGACAGATAATTGCACCGATGCATATCCACGCATTCTCTTTGATTGTCACCTTTCCAAAATGGAAAAGGTTGTGCCTGTCGTACAGGTCGTGATCAACCGTTGTAATCTTAACCTCCGGACCAATCAGCACATTGTCTTCTATCACAACCTTTCCGGGAGAGAGTATAGTTGCTCCTTTATTGATTGTCACATTTTTCCCGATTGTTATTCTACATCCGCAATCACAATAGAATGGAGAAACAATAGCGACACTGTCGTCTAACTCACATTGGAACAGTTCTTCCAGCAGACTCTTGTAATCAGGATCTGTTGGCTTCCGTGACGATATCTTCAGGCATAGTTCATGACTCCGTATCATCTCTGCCTCCACGTTACGCATACGAGGGTCTCTTTTGTCGCCCGACCCAGTGGCATCTATTATGTCAAACATATCACAATCAAAAGTTCATATTCTTTTTAAAAAACTCTGCCAATGTTTCCCATGGAATCATGTTCTTGGGCTGACCCTTGCCTGCCTTCTCCTCGTAGCCACCATCGTAGAGGTCACAGTGAGAGGCATCTGGTATGATCAGCAACTGTTTGTTCTCGGGGTTGGGATTGGGTTCGCCAACGAACTTGTAACCATCGGCCTTACCATCCACCATATAGTGATAGGCAGCCTCGCCAAAGTAGCGTGAGTGGGCATCGGCACCGTGCATTACGAGAACTGCAGAGCGGATTTCGTTGATGTAGTAGAGGAAACGGCTATTGGCATAAGCCTGAGTACCGATGACGCGCCATCCGTCGTTAGAGTTGCCTGAGCGCTTGTGATAGCCTCGTCCTGTCTTGTAGTAGTCGAAGTAGTCGTGTACAAATCGGGGCGCCTGTGGGGGTACGGTGTCCAGCACACCACCTGCCATTGCATTGGGGTCAGTGAGGCGTTGCTTGGCCAGATTATTACGATTCTTATAACGTGCCTCTTCTACGTCGAAAGCATCGTTGTAGTCGTTACCACTGACGCGTGTCATATCATACATTGTTGAGGCTACCGTAGCTTTGATACGTGTATCGGCAGCGGCAGCATTCAGGGCAATGCCTCCCCATCCGCAGATGCCGATGATGCCAATCTTCTCGGCATCTACATTATCCTGTTTCGACAGAAAATCGACAGCAGCCATGAAGTCCTCGGTGTTGATATCGGGCGCAGCTGTGCGACGCGGTTCACCGCTGCTCTCACCCGTATAGGAAGGGTCGAAGGCCAAAGCCACGAAACCGCGCTCTGCCATCTTCATGGCATAGAGTCCGCTCGACTGTTCTTTTACAGCACCAAAGGGACCAGAAACGGCGATGGCTGCCAACTTTTCTCCCTTCCCTGAGAAGTCGGGGGAGGCAGGAGTATAAAGGTCTGCGGCTAAAGTCAGCCCATACTGTGTCTTAAATGTCACCTTACGGTGATTCACTTTCTCACTCAAAGGGAACACCTTGTCCCACTCCTGCGTCAATGTCAAAGTTGTATTCATACCTTCGTTGTTTTGATTATTGTTACTCTTCTGTGTACAGGCTATGAGCATTCCACCCACCAACGCTGTGGCTAATAATATTTTTTTCACTGATATAGAGAACTATTTCGTTAATGAATTATAGGTAGCATCATCTACAGGTTCACACCACTCGTTTGAAGCACCTTCTTGAACATCTTTGTGATACGTTAGGTGTTGGAACCATGAGTCTTTCTGGGCTCCGTGCCAGTGCTTTACTTCGGCAGGGATGGCAATGACGGAGCCGGGAGTCATCTCAAAAGGAGCCTTGCCCCATTCCTGATACCAACCACGACCTGCAACGCAAATCAAAACCTGTACCTGCTTATGGTGAATGTGCCAGTTATTACGACAACGGGGTTCAAAAGTTACGTTCATGACACCACCACCGACATCGGCCAGATAACTCTGACCAATGAAGTATTTGCCATAAGGATTAGGTTCGCCCTTAGACCACTTGGTGCTCAGGGTATAACCCTCATTGCAGAGCCAAGCTGAGAGTTCATCGACTAACTGCTGACTGTTGCCCATGTTCACGGCACCCTGCTTGTGGGCAGCGAGTTGTGGAGCAACGCCTTCGAGACCACTCAGGGCTGCTATGGTAACTATCTCGCGGTCGGCGGCAGAGAGCTGGTCGCCAGCAAAGATGTCACCAAAGAGGTGTGACTTCAAGTAGTAGTCATCCTGCGGACAGAAGTCATAATTGAACGGCTTTCCAGATAGTTGTGTCTGGTTCTTGGTGCCCAGTTCGTATGCCTTCTTGGCATCATCCCACTCGGCAGGACGCTTCCAAGGCTTGCCTTCTTGCCAGTTAGGCTGTTTGTTTTCCCACACCTTACTTAGCACTCCAAGTGCATTCAGGCTTCGTGGGAAACCTGTGTAGGCATAGAGCTGCGAAAAAGCCTCTTTCAGTTCGTTGATGGTAACGCCCTTGTCGAGAGCCATACGCACGGCAGGCTCCAAACGTTCCATGTCACCCTGTGCCATCAGGCAGGCACATGCTGCCAATCCCTGCTGACGCTCCGTCAGCGTCATTCCCGACGTACCGTCGCCTACCCGTAGCCTTTGCGCATCTATTTTAGACATAGTCATTATTGCGATTAATAATAAAACGATTTTTTGCATTATAATATTACCTTTTTACCATTTTTTATATATAATCCTTTAGACGGATTATCAACTTTTACACCATTCAGAGAGTAATATGCTCCATCTTCCAAACGCTTACCATTGACACTCTTGATGGCTGTTGTGCCCGATGTAAGCGAAAGTGTAACAGCGATATTGCTTTGGCCAGCCTTCAGGAATGTGCGTAGCTCGCTCTCTGAGAACCCATCTATTTTACCTAAACGGGTGTAGCTCCAAGAGTTGTTGGCATAGAATATACAGATGTTGCTGCCGTTATAGAGCACGATGTCTCCGGGCTGGGCTGTCATCTGCTCGTTTTTCGTTGTCAGCGATCGGCCCAAAGGACCCCAAATCTCGAAATTGTTGTCGTTGAGCGTTACCGTGATGGGCGCGTTCTGAAGTGCAGCAACCAACTCGTGTGTAGCATCATTGTCCACCAGTGTCGCGCTTTGCGTTTGTCCTCCAATGGTGATATACATTTTATCCATAGTAGTATTCTCTTCTGCGAAAGTCAGTGTTTTGAGCCAGTTTTCTACTAATGAGGCACGATTGCTGTGGTTGCTGGCGTTAATCCACAAGGCATCGCCCATCCATGTGACATTAGGTAATAACCTCTCGGCATCACTTACCACACCGCTGATGCCACTCGAATGGCTCGACACAATCAGTCCGACGTGTTTCCCGGCCATCTTAGAAGCATTCTGGAACAGATAAGACTGCATGATGGCAGCCATCTGACTCCACCAAAGTGGGGTGACAATGATGATGTTCTGGTAATCGCTAAACGATGTTGTTACAGGGTCGATAGTTGGGTAACTGCTGGCATCATTTTGATTAGCCTTGATGGCATTCAGCAACTGAGTGCCAAGGGCATAGTTGTTAGCCTCGTACTTGAGTCCCTTTTCAGCAGGTTGAATCTCCAATACATCAGCCTCCATCTGACTGGTCAGTGTGTTGACTATCTCTCGGCAGTTGCCGGTATAACTATAGTACACTACAAGTGTCTTTCCAGTTGTATTTGTGCTTAGTAATGTAAGCATGGTGCAAATTAATAAAACCAATCTTTTCATCGTTACCTCTGTTTTTTGAATATATGTTTCATTGTCTCCGCGTCGAGCGGCTTCATGGTGGGCAGTTTCAGGTCTTTTACCATGTGGAGCGTACCCTGTTTGTACTTTTGAAAGTGATCGGTCTTCAGGTGCTGCTGATAAGCTTCATTGGAGGCATAGATTTCGAGGATGCGAATCTGGCATGAGTTCTCGGCACTCTGCATGGGGTAAAGGCAGATGACGCCTGGCTCACGCTCTATACTGAGGCGATCCACCTCGTTGGCAAAGACTAAGTATTCCTCCAAATACTGCGGATAGACCTCAATCTCTGCTATGCGGACAATCATGTTTGTTGCAGTGGTCTCTGCCGATGGCTTTTCATCCGTTTGGTCAAACAACCACTTTGCATTTTTCCACAGGATCATCTCGCGGAATGGTGCCAGGTCGGGCTCTTTCGAGAGATAGTCCTTCATCCTCGCCAGACTCTGCGTGAGTACTTGCGGAGCGACGTATGGATAGTCGGAGCCGTAAAGCAGATGGTCGGGCGTGGTGATGGTAAGTAGCATGCGGATGACCTCGGGAGAGTGTGCACCAGCGAGGTCGTAGTAGAGAGCACGGAGGTTGGCTTCGTAGTCAATCTCGCCCACCATTTTGTTGGCTTGCATTACGGGTGTCAGCGACTTCATGCGAGGGATGGCCAGCGGCAGATAAGCTCCGCAATGGGGAACGACTACCTTGATGTTGCTATAACGAGCCAGTACGTTACGACTGATCATGTTCGACACGGCACGGGTGGTCTCCGAGAGATATTCCTGCATGGCGAGCGGTGTCTGTTGCATCATTTGACGATTGACGGGCTCAGGGCGATGGGGATGCAGTATCACCACAGCCTTGCGCTCGTTCAAGACCGAGAAAAGCGTGTCGAGTTCGGGTGCACCCAGATACTGTCCGTCAACATTTGTTGCCAGTTTGATGCCGTCGGCTTTCAGTGTGTCGAGGGCATAGACAGCCTCGTTGATAGCTTTCGAGACATCGGGTAGGGGCAGGGCAGCACAGAACAGGAATCTGTCTGGGTGTTCCGTCTTGATGCGAACGGCAGTCTCATTGGTCAGCCTCACGACCTCGGCTGACGAAGGTTGTGGGGCTGCTAATGTCAATACCGATGTTTCGACACCAGCTTCGTCCATCCACTTGAGATGATTTTCCACGTTGTACTTCGGCAAGGGGAATCCCTCGTCCATCAGTCTGCCTTCATTTTCGAGTGAAGACACAAACTCAGGAGTGATGATGTGCGAGTGCACATCAATCACGCCCTGAGCGAAACCGTTTGCTGCTATCATAAGACCCAGCATTAATGCTTTAGCTTTCACTTTTAAAGACTATTTTTTAGCACTTGTACTACTTCGTCGCGATTCAGAATGTAATATCCACCTTGACAGATGGGGCAGGCATCGGCCATTCCTTCAATCTGTTCGGGTTTGGCACCGCAGTCGGTGATGTTCATTGCCAATCCCAGTTCGCGCATCCACTGTTCCATCGTTTCCAGACCTTCCATCGCAATCTGCTCGTCGGTCTGACCCTCAGCAGAAACACCCCAGACGTTCATAGCCAAACGCTTGAACTTCTGTACGGCATCAGGCGACTTGCTGATGAGCAGACGGTAGTAAGCACCACTGACAGCAGCGAGTGTATGGCCGTGTGTGGCATCGGTAAAGGCAGCCACAGCCTGTCCTAGCATATGAACCATCCAATCGGTAGCCTTAGCACGGTCGATGAGCGTATTGAGTGCCCAAGTAGCTGTCCACATGATGTTCGAGCGAGCCTCGTAGTCCTCTGGGTTAACGATTGCTTTGCTTGAGCTGACGATGAGCGAGCGCATCAGTCCTTCGGCAATATAGTCGCTGGTGTTGTCGTCGGTACCAGAGAGATACTGCTCCAGAATGTGACTCATGATGTCGTAGATACCAGCCACCATTTGATACTTGGGAACGGTAAAGGTGAAACGAGGATTGAGGATGGCAAAGTCGGGGTTGCGGAAGTTATAGAACAACTTGCGATTCTCCGAGTGGCTGGAGATGACTGAACAACTGTCCATCTCGGAACCTGTGCCTGCCATTGTGAGCACACAACCCACGGGAATCCAACGGCAGGTCATCGGTTGCCAGTTCTTGAAGTAATACTCCCAGGGATCACCGTCGTACCAAGCGCTTCCGGCTACGGCCTTGCAGTAGTCAATGGTAGAGCCACCACCAACACCGAGGATCTTGCAGTAGTCAATGGTAGAGCCACCACCAACACCGAGGATGAAATCGACATTCTCCTTGCGAGCCGTATGGGCACCCTCCAGAACCTTTTCTATTGTCGGGTTCGGCATCACACCAGCTATCTCTACCACTTCGCAGCCAGCCTTCTTCAGCTCTGCCATCACCTGGTCGTAGATGCCGTTGCGCTTGATGCTGCCACCACCATAGCAGAGCATCACCTTCTTGCCATAGTTTTTCAGTTCTTCACTCAGTTTGCTCAAGGAATCCTCACCGAAGTGCAACTTCGTAGGATTGTGGAATGTAAAATTGCCTAACATGTTTTTATTGTTTTAAAGTTTGTTCCTAATCACGGTGCAAAGGTACGCACATTATATTATATAGGTGTTACACAAATTGGCTGATTATATACCAATTTCGCAGAAAGTGCTTTAAAACGAAAAAAAATATACCATTATTAGACTATTTTCCGCATCTTGTAGAAGCAATAGCAGCCTTGACTTGAGCCATGTTACTACGCGAGACAGGGAGGGATTCGTGGCATTGTCTGATGAGCAACTGGGTGGAGCCGGAATGTGAGACGATTTGCTCGACCTGACCAAGGTTGACCAGGAAGGCGCGATGGCAGCGAACAATCATCGGATAGTCCTGTAGCGTTTCCTCCATCTGTTTCATCGTGGTGCGAAGCATATCAGAACGCACTTGCCCGTCGCGCAGATGATTAACCTTGACATAGTTGCCCACGGCCTCAATATATAATAGGTGGGAAATCTGGAGCGTCACCGATTCGTTGGTCGTGCCAGTGAGGGTAAGCTCCTGGAGGCGGGGTTTCTGCATTTCTTTCAACTCTTTGTTCAGCTGTCTCAGCTCTTCCAGTTCCATCGCCAGATACTTGCTTCGGAACTTAAAACGCCAGTATAGACCGATGGCAAAAGATAGAAAAGCAATGATTGCCAGCGTCTCTATATAGTTGCTCAGCGAGAGCCGATTGCTCTCTACCAGACTGCTCATCACAAAGTGGCGATATAGACAGATTAATAGTGCAACCAAAAGTGTGTTGATGAGTTGAAAGCGCAAATTGCGGCTAATGATATAGTTGATGCCACGTTCGTAGGAGCGAGGCAAACGTACGATGAATTGCAGAATGACCTCTGTGATAAAACAGCTGAACAAGCCTAACACAAAAAGGCCCAGCAGATGCAGAAAGGTCTGCCATCGTTCTGCATCAAGTCCGAAGGGCTTGAAGATCGCAATCGCCAGTATGATGAAAGCGGTACTGATGAATCGGATGCTGATGGTTTCTTTGTGACTTTTGTTCATACGGCGGCAAAGTTACGAAATAAAACTGACATTCGTCACATTTCCATGCCGTTTATCCCACAAATTTGGAATACACTGCAACTATTCATACCTTTGCAACGTCAAAATAATAAAAATATTCGGAAGATATGAAAACAATGAGATTATTGGCAGTATTGGCCATTGCTTTTATGAGTGTTATGAGCTTGAAGGCTCAGAGTCAGCGAATGATGGAGTTCCAGAATGAGTTTAGCAAGTATCAGACACAATATCGTGAGCTGATGCATAGTGGAAAGCACAAGGAGGCGATGGCTCCGCTGACAAGTTGTATCGCAATGCTCGACACCACCACGATTTTCAAGATATCGCCCATCCCCGAGGCAGCCATCATGGAGCAGAAGGGACTGCTGTACTACGACCAGGCGTGCTGCTATGCATTGGTGGGGCAGAAGAAACAGGCGCTCGCGGCACTGGAGCAGTCAGTCCTGCTGGGCTACAAGGATTACAATAATATGGTGAACGACAACGACCTCCGCTCGCTGCGCAAGGACAAGAAATATCAGGCGCTGCTGGCTCAGGTGAACGACCGTCATCCCCTCAGTGTGCTGAAAAAATCGGCTCCATACGCTAAGGTCCAGCAAGACATTCTGTTCCGTTATCAACCTAAGGAGTCGAAGAACCTGCGCATGGTGCGCGACTACTTCAAACTCGACTCCGTAGCCGGTCAGGGCGACGAACTCTCGAAGATCATCAATCTGCTGCACTTTGCC
>CACXVS010000035.1 GCA_902771155.1 uncultured Prevotellaceae bacterium | reverse complement strand
ATTTTTTCCATTAATACTAGATTTCTCCACATCTCTCATTTGACAGTGCAAAGGTACAAAATTTTCAGCACATATGCAAGCTTTTTCCAAAAAACTTTTAAATTGTTAAAATTTAGATTTTCTCGCAGTGACGCAGTGACGCAGCTACGCAGTGACATTAGGTTTTTTGATGGTGTACAAAGTGACCTTGATTTTATATATATATTATAATATATATAATATATATATAAAATATATAGAACATTCCACGTCACGCCCATCCCAAAAAGTGAAAATCGTAAAGTCACTGCGTCACTGCGTTGCTGCGTCACTGTGTGTTGTGTTGAACCGTCAGAGCCTGAACCAGTGCGTCAAGTTGCTGCTGGCTCATGCCGTGAGAGAGCAGATAGTTGGCAAATGCCTTGGCATAGTCAACGCCTGGTAGTTGTGCTTCTTCGCTGACATTGGCATAGAACATCAGGCATGGGTTGAGTTTCAATGACACTAATGTGTTGCATACATCGCGGTCGTTTTCCGGAGTGATATGATAAAAGTTGTAATAGGTAACCAGATAGTCGGCCACGATTTCCTCATACGATGCTCCGCACAGTCCCTCAAGCAGGGCGCATACATATCCGGTGCGGTCCTTACCCTCCATACAATGTACGACGTAGGGGGAGGGGTGTGACGGTAGTTCCTTCAGTGCTGCTATCAGGCGGTTGTTGAAGTCATCAGCCGTAGGGTCAGCCTTCAGCGGGCACAATATGACGTTGCCGCTCTCCCAGAGTGTACGGCTATAGGCAGGCATGTCGTAGGTCTGCATCTTCTCTTCTGTGTCGGCAAGGTTGAGCACCGTCTTTACCTTTTCGTGCTCCAGATAGTCAGATACGTAGTTGGCGCGGTTGATGTCGTTGCAGAACGGTGAGGTGCTGCGGTGCAGCATGCCGCTCACAATGTTGCCAGCCTTCACAGCGCGTGCATTGGCATACTCCGCATCGGAGAGGTCAAGATAATCGCTGCGTTCGTTGGAGTATGTCATGCTCATGGCTTTTTGCACGTCGAGGCAACCGCCCTTTTCCTTCATCCTGACGGTGACGCTATGCCCCTCCAGGGCTGTGAGTTCCTTGGGAAGTCCACTGTTGATGGTTGTGAAGCAGATGCTGGGATAGGTGGGATAAGCCACGCACAGATATTCTCCAGTACGGCCATAGAAGCCGTCGTAGTATGGCATGGTGATTTCTCTTTCGTCGATGGTGATGCTGATGATGTCGCCGAGTGTGAACCCGGCCTTCGCCATGTCTTCTTCCGTGAAATCAAGTCTTGCCCCACCGAACTCGTCATACGACGATATCTTGCCTTTCAGCATTGGCTCATTGATGGGGTTGTCGCCATTAGAACATGAGGCCAGGAAGGTTATTAAACCTACAAGAACTATATGAATAGCATTTTTGGTCATGTCTTCAGCATTATTCCCGCTCAGAGGAGCAGGGATGAATTAATTCTTGGGCTTGGTGGCTTGCGTTTTCTTGTCTTTCTTCTTTTTAGGTTTGGGGGCGGATTGCTGGTCGCTGTCGTCCATGTTGACGGGACGGAACTTGAACTCGGAGGCGTTGACGTAGTGGACATCGTACTTGCCTGCGTTCTTCACCGTGTATTGCTTGATCATCTTCTGGTATTTCTTCTCGACGTCTTTGCGCTTCTGACTGCTGATGACCACGCAGGTGCGATTGTTTAGATTGAAGTTCGTAGAGAAGAACTCCCGAAGCTGGGCAGCATAATTGGCCCGACCTGCAAGCAGATTCTTCTTGCTCTGTAGCCAGACGCTGTCAACCTCCTGGACATCGGTGAAGAAGACGATGGAGTCGTTGAACGAGGCAATGAAACCGAACATATAGGCTTTGGGCACCATGTAGTTTCTGGCAGATGTTGGAACTACGGCCATAGCGGCCAGAATGATGGTGACCAGAAGGGTTTTCTTAAAATGATTCATTTATCCTAAATATGTTTTTAATATTTTGTTTTTTGTGCAATTACGCAGTTTACGGATGGCCTTTTCCTTGATCTGACGGACGCGCTCACGAGAGAGGCCAAACTTTTCGCCTATCTCCTCGAGCGTGAGCTCAGGGCCGTTGATGCCATAGGAGCACTCGATGATGTTTCGCTCACGATCGCTGAGTACGGAGAGTGCTGCATGGATCTCTGACTTGAGCGACTCGGCCACGAGTGACATGTCGGTGGTAGGTATATCTTCGTTCACGAGTACGTCGAGCAAACTGCTATCCTCACCATCAGCGAAGGGGGCATCTACCGACACATGGCGACTATTGATGGCCATAGCCTCGTCGATCTTCTCCTGAGGCAGGTCAACATTGTCGGCTATCTCTTCAATCGAGGGGCGACGTTCGTTGACTTGCTCGAACTTGCTGATCTCGCGGTTGATCTTATTGACCGAACCCACCTGGTTGAGAGGCAGGCGCACGATGCGGCTCTGCTCGGAGATGGCCTGGAGGATGCTCTGGCGAATCCACCACACGGCATAGGAGATAAACTTGAAACCACGCGTTTCGTCGAACCGCTCTGCCGCCTTCAGCAATCCGAGGTTGCCCTCGTTGATGAGGTCGGGCAGACTGAGACCCTGATTCTGATATTGCTTGGCTACAGAAACCACAAATCGGAGATTGGCCTTCGTCAGGCGTTCCAAAGCTTTTTGGTCGCCCTTCTTGATGCGCTGGGCGAGCTCTACTTCTTCTTCCGCTGAGATCATCTCCTCCTTACCTATCTCCTGTAAGTATTTGTCTAGGGAGGCGCTCTCACGGTTGGTTATCGATTTAGTGATTTTCAGTTGTCTCATAATGGTCTCGTTATTAGCAATTGGCAAAAGTAAGTCTTTTTCGCGAAACCACCAAAAAAAAAGCCACGAATTTTCATTTTCGTGGCCTTTTTTCCTGTATTATCGTCTATTCGTTCTGTAAAGGCACTGCAAAATAGCCTTTTTTGCCCGTAGGATAGATACCCTGAATGTAGAGCACAGGCTCCTTGCTGGTGGATGCTTCCTTGACGGCATCCTGCAGGTCCTCGACACTCTTGATGCTCTGGTCGTTGACCTTCTGGATAATGAAGCCCTTAGGTACGCCAGCATCCTTGAGTTTGCCTCCGGCAATCTTCACGACCTCGAGGCCGTAGCCTATGTTAAGCTGCTCCTTCTGGGCGTCGGTGATGGCGCGGAAGGTGCCTCCGAGTACGTCGAGGTCGGCATTCTTAACCACCTTCGTGTTGCCCTGCTCGTTCTTCAGCGTTGCTGTAACGGTATTGCTCTTCTTGTTGCGCATGTAGGTGATCTTTACCTGGTCGCCAGGGCGCTTCTTGGCAATGATGCCCTGAAGTTCGCCAAACTTGGTAACCTTCTGACCGTCAACGGCTGTGATGACATCGCCCTCCTTCAGACCAGCAGCCTCAGCGGCTCCGTCCTCAACGACCTTGGCGATATAGATACCCTCCATTGTGCCGAGATCGACTTCCTTGTCTTTCTCTTTCTCGGCATCTACGTAGTTCTTCACGTCAGTGCCCTCAATACCGATCATGGCGCGCTGTACATTACCGTACTGCTTCAGATCCTCGACTACCTTATTCATAATGGTTGTGGGGATGGCGAAGCCGTAGCCGATGTTAGAACCTGTTGGCGATGCCAGCATGGCATTGATGCCAATGAGTTCGCCGCGTGTGTTGACGAGGGCACCGCCTGAGTTACCCTGATTGATGGCAGCATCAGTCTGGATGAACGATTCTACACCATTAGCACCCAGCGTACGGGCTTTGGCGGAGATAATACCAGCGGTAACCGTGTTGTTGAATCCCAGAGGATTACCCACAGCAAGCACCCATTCGCCAACCTTTACATTGTCGCTGTTGGCAATCACGATGGCAGGCAGATTCTTACCGTCGATCTTGATGAGGGCGAGGTCGGTGGTCTTGTCGGCACCAATCACACGTGCTGAGTATTCCTTATTATCTGTCAGAGATACTGTCAGTTCGTCAGCACCGTCAACCACGTGGTTGTTGGTCACGATATAGCCATCAGCAGAGATGATGACACCCGAGCCTGCAGCTGCGCGCTTTGGTGTCTGAACCTGGCGCTGGCGCTTGCCGTTGTTACCCTGTCCTCGTCCGAAGAAACCACCGAAGGGATCAGAGAAGAAGTCCTCGAAAGGATCGCTGTACTCGATGGTCTGCACCTTCGAGTTCTGCACAGACTTGATATATACCACAGAGGGCAGTGCCTTCTCAGCGGCATAGGTGAAATCGACGGGTTGGCCTGCAGGAACAGCGCTAACTACGGGAGCGGGAGAGGAAGCAGTAGCGGCATTGGTCTTGGTGAATGCTGCGACTGAAAGGATCAAAGCAACGGCGCATACGGCCGGAGTTGCTACGTTTACAATCTTTTTCATATTCTCAGTCATTTTATTATGGTTTTAAATTCTACATAAACAGCCTGGGGCTGCGTTGACTCTTTCGAGTTTCATGCTGCAAAGATAGGGGCAAAAATTGGTTTACTGACAAAATGTCGTGAATATTTGTCCCAATTTAACAATTCTGCCAGTGTGCTTAACGCGCATTTGCGGTTAACACTTTAAATCTTAAAAGACTGACAAAATTAAGAATATGTATTCGTTTTAGTTAAAAATATGCAAGTATAGAGTTGCTTTATTCGTATCTTTGAGACTTCGTCACGAAGTTAAGCTACATCTCGGAAATGAAAATAAAACGCGTTTTATTTTGCATTTCGCTCGATTTGCGCTAACTTTGAGCTTCGCTCGAAGATACTCACGCTCGGAAAAACTCAAATAAATATTTGGTTTTTCACTCACTTATTCGTATCTTTGCAGGCTGAAAGCACTGTCACGGTCTGTCGCTGGTGCCTTAAGGCACGAGAGGAAAGTCCGGGCAGCATAGGGCGCCCCACTTCTGAAAGTGGAAGCTATTGGTGACAGTAGGTTAGGGCAGAAGAAAATAACCGCCGTAAGGTAAGGGTGAGAAGGTGGTGTAAGAGACCACCAGCCGATGGGTGATCATCGGGCTGTGTCCGCTGGGGGCTGCAAGTTCATGTAAACCGTCCCGATAGAGGGTTGCCCGTCCGAGTTGACGAAGGTCTGAGCAGCAATGCAATATGGCCGGGACTCATGCGGCGGAGGGTAGAACGCTTGAGCCATGAGGTGACTTATGGTCTAGATAAATGACAGACGCCGTGCAAGCGGTACAGAACCCGGCTTATAGGGGCAGTGCTTTCTTTTATGATTGAACATTGAATATTGAGAAGGTGAAGGCGTATTTGGCGAAGATTTATCGGAAACTGTATCTCACCATCCGTTTCTTTACGGAGAAGCGGGTGATGACACAGGCTGCTGCCTTGACTTACTCTACGTTGTTGGCCATCGTGCCTATTCTGGCTGTGGTGTTTGCCATTGCCCGAGGCTTCGGTTACAACAAATACATCGAAATCTGGTTTCGCGATATGCTTAGATCGCAACCTCAGGCTGCTGATGTGATTGTGGGATTCGTGAACAGTTATCTCGTTCATACCCAGAGTGGCATCTTCCTTGGGGTGGGCTTGATATTCATGCTCTACACCGTGCTGATGCTGGTAAATAATATCGAGGAAACCTTCAATCAGATATGGCAGCTGAGCAGTTCGCGTCCCATCATCCGTTCGCTGACCAACTATCTGGCCATGTTCTTCCTGTTTCCCATCATCGTCATTGTGTCGATGGGTATCTCTATCCTCTTGGCCACGCTGTCTGACTCTATGAACCACTTTTTTTTCATCGGACCGATGGTGCATTGGCTGCTACAGCTTTCGCCTTATATCCTGTTGTCGCTGCTCTTCATCGTGCTCTATGTATATATGCCGAATACGAAGGTGCGTTTGTCGTGTGCCATCATTCCTGGCATACTGGCAGGTATCGCCATGCAGGTGCTGCAGTTGTTCTACATATACTCACAGATCTGGGTGACGGGCTATAACGCCATCTATGGTTCGTTTGCCGCACTGCCACTGTTTATGCTCTGGGTGCAGTTCTCGTGGACCATCTGTCTATTCGGTGCCCAACTCACTTATACCAATCAGAATCTGAACCGCTATGGCGTTAATCTGGAGCCCCTCGATATTCATCCGAAGGTGGATATGACTGACGACGAGCGTAGCGATGCAGCCACAGAACTCTATGCCGATGGAATTGACTCCCTGTAAACACCGATACTTCATCACGCTGAGCTATGACGGCACCCGCTATCATGGCTGGCAGATCCAGCCCAACGGAGAGTCGGTGCAAGAACGATTGCAGGGAGCACTCTCGACACTGCTCAGGGAAGAGGTGATCGTGACGGGAGCCGGACGTACGGATGCAGGCGTGCACGCAAGAATGATGGTAGCCCATTTCGACTCTTCTGCATGTTTCGAGGCTGAGGAAGCCATCAATGGTGAACAACTGGCTTATAAGCTGAACAGATTGCTGCCTTACGACATAGCCGTTCAGAAGGTGGAACAGGTGAGCAACGATCTGCATGCTCGTTTTTCAGCTACCTCGCGCACGTACCATTATTATATACACACAGTAAAGGATCCATTCCGAAGGGCTTACTCTTGTGAACTTCACTATCCGCTGGACTTTGACAAGATGAATGAGGCAGCGAAGATGCTGTTGGCCTATGAGGACTTTGGTGCCTTCTGCAAGAGTGGGGCAGACGTGAAGACCACACTCTGCCAAGTAACTCACGCTAAGTGGGTTCAGACTTCGACAGAGAGTTGGTATTTCGAGATTACCGCCAACCGGTTTTTGAGAAATATGGTACGCGCTGTAGTGGGAACGCTGATCGACGTTGGACGTGGACGACTGACACTTGACGGTTTTCGCCAGGTCATAGAAGGCAAGCATCGTACGGAGGCGGGTGAGAGTATGCCAGGCAACGCCCTTTTCCTTGAAAATATCACCTATTAATGTTCTATTTTCATTTTCAATATTCAATTTTCAATAAACAATGTGGCTGATTCTCGCATTTATGTCAGCAGCAATGTTAGGCTGCTATGATTCCTTCAAAAAACAGGCACTGAAGGCCAATGCGGTGATTCCCGTATTGTTTCTGAATACGTTGTTCTCGAGTCTGATATTCCTACCCTTTATCGTGCTAAGTGGTACGACAAATGTTCTCGACGGCACCATCTTCCATACAGCAAGTGGTGGTTGGGAGGTGCATAAGTATATACTGATGAAAGCGCTGATCGTGCTTAGCAGTTGGATTCTGGGTTACTTTGGCATGAAGCATCTGCCCTTGACGATTGTAGGTCCCATCAATGCTACGCGCCCGGTGATGGTGCTTGTGGGAGCGTTGCTGGTGTTTGGCGAGCGACTGAATACCTGGCAATGGATTGGTGTGCTGTTGGCCATTGCCTCGTTCCTGATGCTGAGTCGTAGTGGTAAGAAAGAAGGTATCGACTTTAAGCACGACCACTGGATCTATATGATTGTGGGGGCTGCTGTACTGGGGGCTATCAGTGGTCTTTACGACAAGTTCCTCATGGCACCTGTAGAGAACGGAGGCGCAGGACTTGATCGCATGATGGTGCAGTCGTGGTATAACATCTATCAATGCTTTATGATGGGGTTGATGCTGTGGTTGCTATGGTGGCCTAAGCATGGGCAGACAACACCCTTTCATTGGTCTTGGTCTATATTGGGCGTGAGTGTGTTCCTCTCAACGGCCGACTTTATGTATTTCTACTCGCTGAGTCTGCCTGAGGCGATGATCAGCATCGTGTCGATGATACGTAGGGGAAGCGTGATTGTCAGTTTCATGTTCGGAGCGATGTTCTTCCACGAGAAAAACCTGAAGGCAAAGGCCTTCGATCTGGCTTTAGTTCTGCTGGGAATGGTTTTCCTGTATATTGGAAGTCGCTGATTTCTTCTTTCTCTTTTTATTTGAGAAAAGCTCGTTCAGACCATTAAAGTCTTTCTTCATAATGATACCTATGCCCTGCGTGTTCAGACTCGACTTGGTAAAGTATCGGTCGTTAGTCTGGTTATATACCTTCAGAGCCAGGTTGCCGTTGGGGTAGAGCAGATACTGCAAGTCGAAGTCGCCAATAAACGAGGGGTTGGCTTTGGTGGCATTGTCGCGATAGCCGAACTGACCGTTGAAGAGTAAGCGGTTGTTGAGCATACGCCCATTGATAATGCCCTCGTATTCAGCATTATGCCAGCCTTCGTCACCTGTGGATATGTTGGCGCCAAAGTTCCAGTTGTCGTTCTTGACAATCTGTCCGAGCAGTGTGTTGATCTGAGTGGAGAGTGTGCCAGAGAGGAAACTCTGCATGGCTAAGGTCGTCTGGTCGCCTTGCTGGTCGTTGCTGTTGTTCACACCCTGATTATAGAATCGCCCGATGGCGAGCAGATAGACCACTTGCTGGTTCATCTCCTGTTGTCCGTTAATGATAGAACGCACCATCTGTTGCTCGTCGCTATTCACATTAGGCATCTCGAGGTCGAAATCCACTTGGGGCGATGCTGGTTGTCCGCTGATGTTCATCAGGCAGTTTACACGAATGGAGTTGTTGGTGAACGAGTCGCCTATGTTCAGGTCGGTAAGACTCACACCACTAACGGAATATACTGCCTGAAGTTGGAGTGCAGCCTGATAGGGATCGCCTCCAAAGATGATGGTTCCACCACGATTGAAGGTGAAGTTCTTCTTGATGATGTTCTGGATGGTGATGCCATAAGTGCCGTGATCGACGGTGTAGGTGCCAAACATATTGAAAGCGCCCTTATTATGGAAGGTGGCCCGGATGGCACCCTCGCCATAGAGCGTGATGTAGTCGTAGGTGTTGGCATCCATCAATAATCTGAGGGCGGCGTCGGGTGTGGCATTAATCAGGAAATTGATGTAGATATCGGTATCCATAGCACGTGTAGGACTGGTCACGTTGGTGGTGGCAGTTTGTCCATAAGTGCTTTTGGCTTCCTTTTCCCATTCAATGAACTCCTGCGTGGAGATAGCGTCAGGCGAAGAGGCGTTATAGACGAAAACGGAGTTCTGAAGTGGTGTGACATCGCAGTCGATAACCACTTCGTTGTCAACACCATGAATAGTAACCAAGCCTGAGGCATAGACAGTGCCATAGAATAGATTTTCGCCAAACTCCTGGAAGTCGTATGCCAACAGTTTCTCTGTATCGACAGCGAGGTCGAAGGACAGGTTGGTGAGGTGCTGATGATGGATGCCTCCAGAGAGGAAAGCCAGGTTGCCCTCACGGTCATAGATGGGGATGCGGTTAAGACGGATATCGTCGGGCACCATCACCACGGTATCGCGCTCCAGACGGTAGGTCGTGTTCAGAGCAGTGACAGTAGCCTGACCATCTACCACGAGCTGGCCTGTGAGGTTGATATTGTCGAGTGGACCTTTTACTCTGCAATCACCGTTGGCATGACCAGAAACTCCGCTGAGGAAACTCAAGGTGAAGTTCTGCATGAAATCGATATAGGTACTGTCGGCATGTATCGCCAGATCGATGGTCTCGTGTACGGGCGAAACAAACCCGTCGATGAGGGTTCTGACGCCAGGACCGTCGTTGGCAATGGCGTGGATGTCAATCTGTTCTTTCTCCTTGTTCCAGTTGGCGTGTGCATCAAGTACCCCCATACGACCATTCTCGAACTTGAAGTCATCGACACGAAGGTCAGCCTTCGCTGAGAACCCACTGAAGAGTGAGGTGCCCTTTGCCTTTCCGGAGGCTTTCCCGCTGAACTCTACAGAGTGGAAATTAACTAAGTCGAGAATATAGCCTATCTCCACACTTTGAAGGTCGGCTGTGAGGGTGTCGGTAGCGTGGCGTGAGGCAATGCCGTCGATGATGATATGCTGTTGTCCTTTGTGAACAGCGAAATGATCCACGAGCAGGCGATCCTCGGAATAGATAATGTCGGAGGGCTCCACATCCCAAGTACCGTTATTCAGGATAATGTGTGAAGGCTGGAAACGCACATGGGCTGTGGGTTTGTTCTGAAGATCCTTATACAATTGTGCCACGTTGTTCAGTTGTCCTCCCATGTGTTGTACCTTGCTATGATCGTCCCAGGAGAGCGACGAGTGTATGATGTTGTTCGAAGCATTGGCCTGCAGACCGATGGTCATGTGCTCACCGTCGTCCATGAGTTTCTGGATACCTATGTCGCATTTCAGTGTGTCGATTGGAGATGTGACGTGTATATAGCCGTTGGAATACCACGAACCTTTATAGGCAAACGATGGTAAGTCGCCTTCGATGGTAGCCTGACGCGTATAGTCGTTGATGGTAGCAGTGAGCGAGAGGGGTTGCCCCAGCGTAAGGTCGATACCAAAGAAGCGTTTCAACCAGTCGGTCTTGCTCATCAGGAGTCGGAGGCTGAAGTTATTGTCTTTGACGTTGTCGGTAAGTGCTGGGAGTCCTGGCAGGGTAGGGAGTTTCGAACCGATGAGGTTCACGAAACTCTGTACGAGTGTGCTATAGTCGAACTGACCTTTCAGTTCCGCATCAGCGAAATCGCTTTTCAGAGACAGGTAGTGGATGCCTTCGTCGTAGCCCGAAGAGAGCATGAGGTTGTCGAGATGATACGGCTTGTGTTGTTCGGTACCTGAGAGGACGAAGTTGCTGATACGAATGCTGCCCTGGGCATTGTTCAGATTCTGTGCAGTGAAATCAGCGTCGATCTGCCCAGACAGTTCTTCGTTACCAAACTGATCGGTGAGTCTGGTCGCTGCAGGTTCGAAGTGGGCGATAGTACCTTGCAACTTGACGTGCTTAGCCTTTTGGGAGTTTTGCTCGAATACATCTTCGGTGATCTCCCCGTCAAGCTGGGCAGATAGGTGCGGGTCGTCGATGCTCACCTTTCCCGAGATGGCCTCCAGCTCATAGTTGCCACTGATATTGATGTTGCCGAAAGGATAGTCGTTGTAGTCGATGCGCTCAACGACACCCTCAACCTTAATAGTTGGCTTTTGATGTTCAGGCCAGAGCCCTTCGAGATTGAGTTTGGTGGTGAGTGAGCCCAACTGGTCGTTGGCGAGTATCTGTTTCAGGTTCAGCATCTGGGTGCTGATGGTGCCCTTGAATTGGCGGTTGGCATCCATCGCTGCCTCCACATCTACATCGCCAGCTCCCGACTGAACCAAAGCCTTCAACATACTCTCGCCTTGACGGTTCCAGTCGAAGTTTCCGTTCATCTGCAGGTAACCGATACGAGTGAGTTGCTCAGGCAATTTGATGAACTTGCTGAGGAAGTCGATGCTGGCCTCCGACAGTGCCACCTGGTTCATCTGCAGGTGCCACGAAGGATTTTTGTCCCAGTGCTCCAACCATCCATTTACGTTGATGTCGATATCCTTCTCAGTGGTAGAGAGCAAGAGTTCTGGAACATGAATCTGAGAGTCTGTTCCACTGACATTGGTCGACAACAGGACAGCTCTTTGAAAATTCTTCAACGATGGTTCAAAACATCTTAGGTCTGAGGGCGTTATGCTCGACTTATTGATCCTCGCCGAGAAGGTTAGAGAACCAGGCACAAGTCCTTTGTCGTTGAGTTGGTAGTTGGCTAAAAGTGTGTCGATGCGCAGATGGGAACTAGACATCTGGAGTTGGAAATCTTCCATCCTGGCATGCTGCCTTCCAGCTGTAAGGTGCAGACCAAGACGGTTCACCTTAAGTCCGGAATGCTCTTTGAACCCCAGTCGCTTGATGTTGATGTTCAGTGAGTCGTCGGTAAGTGTCTTCAGGTTGATATGTCCGCTGATGTCGTGAACTCTCAGATGTGAAGGGTTGAAGAGTCCGTCGGATGGGGCTCTGTCGAGTTGGTCGTAGGTGACACTCGAATTCCTGATGATAAAGGTGTTGATACGTAAGTCGAGCGGTGTCCGGCTGGTGGTATCCTTTGAGGTCAGCGAGTCGATGACGAACTGGAAGTTGGGTGCTGTCAGCGAGTCCTTACGGTAGAGATGGGCGTGGGCACCAAAGAGCTGTGCCGATGAGATGTGTATTTTTCCTTCAGTCAGCGGCATATAGTCGATCTTGACGGAGAGGCGTGCCACGCGCAGCATCTCCTGTTGCTGCAGGTCGTAGATAAGCACATCGTCGATGATGATACGGTTCAGGATTCCCAGGTCTATCTGCCCAACAGAGACTTTAGTGCCCAGTTGCTCTTCCAACAAGGCCGAAACTTTCTCTCCAAAAAACTGCTGAACGCCTGGCAAATGGAGCAAGCCTGCTGTAAGCAGGTTCAGGGCAATAACAGTCCAGATGACAATGCTGATGATCCGTTTAAGTATCTTCACGAGGGCAAAAATACTACAAATTATCGGTATTTCGACATTTTTTTTGTTTTTTTGTTCTTTATCTTCTGTTTTTTTAGTAATTTTGCCGTCGCTGTATGCAAGTTATCAATAATCTTTATATAAATGGCAAATGTAATTAAGCTAAGCAAAGGCTTGGACATTAACCTGAAAGGACAGGCTGAGGAGAAGAAGATCCAGCTGAAGTCAAACGGCAAGTATGCACTTGTTCCCGACGACTTTGAGGGAGTGACTCCGAAGGTAGTTGTCAAGGAGGGTGATAAGGTTCAGGCTGGGGATGCCTTGTTTGTCAACAAGCAGTTCCCCGAAGTGAAGTTTGCCTCGCCTGTAAGCGGTACGGTCAGTGCTGTGGTGCGTGGTGAACGAAGGAAAGTGCTCTGCGTGAAGGTGGATGCTGATGCCAAGCAGGAGTTTAAGGACTTCGGCAAGAAGGATGTCAGCCAGCTTACAGGTGAGCAAGTGATTAATGCCCTGCTCGAAGCAGGTATCTTTGGTTATATCAACCAGTTGCCTTATGCCGTATCCACCAATCCGGGTGTTGCGCCTAAGGCCATTTTCGTATCTGCCCTTCGCGACAAGCCTCTGGCTGCCAACTTCGAGTTCGAGGTGAAAGGTCAGGAACAAGACTTCCAGACGGGTCTTACAGCGCTCTCAAAGATTGCTACGACTTATCTGGGCATAGGTACCGATTCAGCCTTGCAGAATGTGAAGGATGTTGCGATCAACATCTTCGACGGCAAGTGCCCTGCAGGTAATGTGGGTGTTCAGGTGAACCACATCGACCCGGTGAATAAGGGTGAGGTGGTTTGGACCATTGGCGACCCCACAGTTGTGCTGTTCATTGGCCGACTCTTCAATACGGGTAAGGTAGATCTGAAGCGCACCGTAGCTCTCTGTGGCAGCGAGATCAACAGTCCCGCCTATGTGGATATGCTGGTGGGCGAGGAACTCTCTACGCTGCTCTCCAACAGTTACGATGCCTCGAAGAGCGTTCGCATCATCAACGGTAACGTGCTCACAGGCAAGCCCACTACGAAGGAAGGTTTCCTGGGAGCCCACACCTCTGAGATTACGGTGATCCCTGAAGGCAACGATGCTGACGAGATGCTGGGTTGGATTATGCCTCGTTTCAAGCAGTTCTCCGTGAGCCGCAGTTATTTCTCTTGGCTCTGTGGCAAGAAGCAGTATGCACTCGATGCTCGTGTGAAGGGCGGTGAGCGCCACATGATTATGAGTGGTGAGTACGACAAGGTGCTGCCGATGGACATCTATGGTGAATACCTCATTAAGGCCATCATCGCTGGCGATATCGATCGTCAGGAGGCTTTGGGCATCTACGAGGTTTCTCCCGAGGACTTTGCCCTGGCTGAGTTCGTCGATAGTTCTAAACTCGAGTTGCAACGCATTGTGCGTGAAGGTCTCAACATACTCCGTAAGGAGAATGCCTAATGTTCAATGTTCAATGATCAATAAAATATGAAAGCATTAAGAAATTATCTCAATAAGATCAAGCCGAACTTTGAGCCAGAGGGCAAGTTGCACGCCTTCCGTTCGTTGTTCGACGGCTTTGAGACCTTCCTCTATGTGCCCAACGACACAGCGAAGGCTGGTGGCGTGAACATTCACGACGCCATCGACTCGAAGCGTATTATGAGTATGGTGGTGATCGCCCTGATGCCCGCCATGCTGTTTGGTATGTATAATGTCGGCTATCAGAACTATCTGTTTGCAGGCACGCTCGCTGATGCAAGTTTCTGCGAGATCTTCTGCTTCGGATTCCTGGCTGTCCTGCCAAAGATCCTGGTGAGCTACATCGTAGGTCTGGGCATCGAGTTTGCCTGGGCTCAGTGGAAGGGAGAGGAGATCCAGGAGGGTTACCTCGTCTCGGGTATCATCATTCCGCTGATTATCCCCATCGGGTGTCCTCTGTGGATGCTGGCCCTGGCTTGCGCCTTCTCGGTTATCTTCTGTAAGGAGATCTTCGGTGGTACGGGTATGAACATCTTCAATCCCGCCATCGCTGCCCGTATGTTTCTGTTCTTCGCCTATCCCGCAAAGATGACGGGCGACACCGTATGGGTGGCTCAGAACTCCATCTTCGGATTGGGTAACGACCTGCCTGATGGCTTCACCGCAGCAACACCGCTTGGACAGTATGCTCAGGGCATCACGCCCGATACCAGTATCATGGACATGGCTCTGGGATTCATTCCCGGATCTATCGGAGAGACTTCGCTCATCGCCATTGCCATTGGTGCAGTGCTTCTGCTCTGGATGGGTATTGCCTCTTGGCGCACCATGCTGTTCGTGTTCGTGGGTGGCGCCCTGATGTCGTTCATCTTCCATGAGACGGGTGCTTCTCCATTGACCACCTGCCAGCATTTCGCCATGGGTGGCTTCGCCTTCGGTGCTGTGTTTATGGCTACCGATCCCGTGACATCGTGCCGCACCTCTTGCGGCCAGTATATCTATGGCTTCCTCATTGGTGCGATGGCCATCATCATCCGAGTGATGAATGCCGGCTATCCCGAGGGTATGATGCTCGCCATCTTCTTTGGTAATATGTTTGCTCCCACCATCGACCACTTCGTTGTGGAGCGCAATATCTCGAAACGCCAGAAAAGGTTGAAAAGTTGAAAAATTGAAAAGTTGAAAAATTATGAGTAAACTGAATACAAACTCTAACTCGTACATTATTATATATAGTGCGATTCTGGTGGTCATCGTGGCCTTCCTGCTGGCATTCGTCTATCAGGCGCTGAAGCCTATGCAGGACGCTAACGTGGCCCTCGATGTGAAGAAACAGATACTCTACTCGCTGAACATCCGCGACCTCGATGGTGCTGAGGCAGAAGCCAAATACGCTGAGGTAGTGAAGGAAGAAGGCGAGAAGGACGGACAGAAATACTACCTGTGCGAGATCGACGGTGAGGATATCCTCGTGGTTGCTCTGAAGGGTATGGGACTCTGGGGCGGCATCAGTGGCTACATGTCTATCCATGGCGATGAGACACCTACCGTTTATGGTGCTTACTTCAACCATGAAAGTGAGACTGCCGGCTTGGGAGCCGAGATCAAGGACTCTCAGGAATGGCAGGAGAAGTTCATCGGCAAGAAGGTCTTCGTCGATGGCACTCAGGATGTGGCTATCTCTATTGTGAAGAAAGTGGAGGATCCTACGACTCAGGTTGATGTCGTGACGGGTGCCACGCTGACTTCTAATGGTGTGAATGATATGATCAAGGCTGGTCTGAAGGACGCAGGAAAGAATGCCGTCGAACTCTTTGTGAAGATGATGTGCACCAAAGAGCCTGCCGATTCTACAGCCGTTGAACCTAAAGCAGAGGAGGAGTAAACTATGGCATTATTAAGTAAACAAAATAAGGAGGTTTTTACTAATCCGTTAAACCTCGACCATCCCATTCTGGGTCAGGTACTGGGTATCTGCTCGGCACTGGCTGTCACTTCGCAGTTGAAGCCAGCCATCGTGATGGGTCTCGCTGTGACGGTGATTACCGCTTTTGCGAATGTGATTATCTCAATTATCCGCAACACCATTCCTAACCGCATCCGCATCGTGGTGCAGCTGGTGGTGGTGGCTGCGCTGGTAACCATCGTGTCTCAGATTCTGAAGGCTTTCGCCTACGACGTCAGCGTCCAGCTCTCAGTGTATGTAGGTCTTATCATCACCAACTGTATCCTGATGGGTCGCCTCGAGGCGTTCGCCATGCAGAACAAGCCCTGGCCCTCGTTCCTCGACGGTGTGGGCAATGGTCTGGGCTACGCCATGATCCTTGTCATCGTGGGTGCTGTGCGTGAGTTGCTGGGTCGCGGTTCGCTGCTTGGCTTCCAGCTCATTCCCGATGCCTGCTACGACTTCGGTTATGTGAACAACGGTATGATGACGATGCCTGCTATGGCGCTGATTCTCGTGGGTTGTGTGATTTGGGTACATCGTGCTTACTTTTACAAAGAAAAGTAATAATGTAAAAGAGTAAAAAGGTAAACAAATAAAAATGTAAAAGTATGGAACACGCAATATCATTATTATTCCGTTCGATCTTTGTCGATAATATGATCTTCGCCTTCTTCCTCGGCATGTGCTCTTATCTGGCAGTGTCGAAGACCGTGAAGACCTCATTAGGACTGGGATGCGCCGTGACTTTCGTGCTCACCGTCACCGTCCCCGTCAACTATCTGTTGCAGACGAAGGTGCTGGGTCCCGACTGTCTCGCTGAGGGTGTCGATCTCAGTTATCTGTCGTTTATCCTCTTCATTGCAGTCATCGCAGGTATGGTGCAGTTGGTAGAGATGACGGTTGAGAAGTACTCACCATCGCTCTATGCAGCGCTGGGTATCTTCCTGCCTCTAATTGCTGTGAACTGTGCCATCATGGGTGCTTCGCTCTTCATGCAGCAGCGCATCCTGATGGATCCCTCTAACTCTCAGGCCATCACCTCTATCTGGGATGCCATCGTGTATGGCTTTGGTTCGGGTATTGGCTGGATGATTGCCATCGTTGCTATGGGAGCCATCCGTGAGAAGATGCAGTACAGCGATGTGCCCAAGCCTCTTCAGGGCCTTGGCATCGTGTTTATCACCGTAGGTCTGATGGCTATGGCGATGATGTGCTTCTCAGGACTGAACATATAAGATTGAAAGATTGAAAAATTGAAGAATTGAAAGATTGAAAAATTGAAATTATGGCTCAGTTTATAGCATATAGCATAGGAGTTTTCCTCATAGTAATCATCTTGCTGGTGATTATCCTGTTGGTGGCTAAGAAGTACCTCAGCCCCAGCGGCAACGTGAATATTACAGTGAATGGCGATAAGGTGCTCAACGTGCCTCAGGGCAACAACCTGATGGCCACGCTCAACCAGAACGGCATCTTCCTGCCCTCAGCCTGTGGCGGTAAGGCCTCTTGCGGACAGTGCAAGGTGCAGGTGCTCGAGGGTGGGGGCGAGATCCTCGACTCCGAGAAGCCCCACTTCACCCGTAAGCAGATCAAGGACCACTGGCGCTTAGGCTGTCAGTGCAAGGTGAAGGGCGACCTCAGCATCCACGTCGATGAGTCGATCCTCGGCGTTAAGGAGTACGAGTGTACCGTTATCTCCAACAAGAACGTGGCTACCTTCATCAAGGAGTTCAAGGTGCAGTTGCCTGCTGGCGAGCACATGGACTTCCTGCCCGGATCGTATGCCCAGATCAAGATCCCAAAGTTCGACTGCATCGACTACGATAAGGACTTCGACAAGTCGCTCATTGGCGACGAGTATCTGCCTTCATGGGAGAAGTTCGGCTTGTTCCCGCTGAAGTGTAAGAACCCCGAGGACACCATCCGCGCTTACTCGATGGCCAACTATCCTGCAGAGGGCGACGTGTTCATGCTGACGGTACGTATCGCCACGCCTCCGTTCAAGCCCGATCGCTCAGGATTCATGGATGTCAACCCGGGTATCGCCTCGTCGTATATCTTCTCGCTGAAACCAGGCGACAAGGTGATCATGAGCGGACCGTTCGGAGATTTCCATCCCCACTTCGACTCGAAGAAGGAGATGATCTGGGTTGGTGGTGGTGCCGGTATGGCTCCGCTGCGCGCACAGATCATGCACATGACGAAGACCCTCCACACGAAGGATCGCGAGATGCATTACTTCTACGGAGCACGCGCCCTCAACGAGGTGTTCTATCTCGACGACTTCCTGGGCTTGGAGAAGGAGTATCCCAACTTCCACTTCCACCTGGCACTCGACCGTCCCGACCCCGCAGCCGATGCTGCTGGCGTGAAATATACTCCGGGCTTCGTCCATCAGGTGATGCTCAACACCTATCTGAAGGACCACGAGGCTCCCGAGGATGTGGAGTACTACATGTGCGGTCCTGGCCCGATGTCGGCGGCTGTCGTCTCGATGCTCGACTCGCTCGGTGTCGATCCCGAGTCCATCATGTACGATAACTTCGGAGGCTAACACCAACGATTCCATTAAGAAGGGAGTTTCTGTGACTCCCTTCTTTCTCTAATAACCTTTTTTCGTCAAATGTGTAGATTTAAGATTATAGTGCTCGTGGTGTCGGCCCTTCTGTTGACAGCAGGCTGTACCAGCGAGAAAAAGAAGCAAGCCATGCAAGAGTCCGTCCTCAAAATCGAGGAGGCTTCTGCTAACAAAGACTATCAGCGAATGATGTTTCTTGCCGATAGCCTTAACAAGGCCGGTGACCTGAGTGAAGGCGAGAGCTTTTACTGGCAAGGCTTTGCCTATTACCGTCAGAAACAGACGCGCCTCGCTGAGTTCTATTGGAAGGAATCCCTTAAATCTACGGAGACCGCTACCGACCCCCGCGATCTTAACACCTATGCCCGTTCGGCCAGTTATCTTACCGGTCTCTACATCCGCTATCTTAATTTCGCCAGTGCCACGTATGTCTCTTTTGAGGCATTGAGGAAACTCGATGCAGCTAAGTCAGACACTACTAGCGACTACACCAACCTGCTTATCTTTGCAGGCTGCTGTAATGCCCATTTCTCTGCCTCCGACTCAGTGGTCAACTCGCTCTTCGAGCGCGCCTTCCAACGCCACATCGACAATATCAGTGCGAACCCCTCCAAGAAGGCTTATCGCGATGCAGTGGTGGGTATCATCAACATATCCTACGGCTGGCTCAGTGTGAAGAGGTACGAACAGGGAATCCTGTGGACAGAGCGCTTGGGACAGCTGGTCGCAAATTACAAGAATCTGTACCCCGACGACAAAGACTATATCGACAAGCAGTGGGCCCGATACAGGATCTTCCAGGCCATCGGTCTGGGAGGCATTGGCATGATTGACGAGGCTTCAGAAGCCTATGCCAGTTTTGAACGTACCCATTTCTCTAAGACCACCGAAGGACTGGTCGATGCCAGCGACTACCTGTCGATGGCAGGTCGCTATAAGGAGGCTGCCTCTAGTCTGCGCAACCTCGATCAGGTAATGTCTTCCGAGCAGGCCTTCTTCTCTCTTGAAGATTTGCAGAAATATATGCTGAAGAAATATTGGGCTTATTACTTGTCGGACCAGCGCGACTCGGCCAATGTCATAGCCCACCAGATATGCGAGCGTCTCGACTCGGCCATCGTACGTTCGCATAACATCGACTCCGAGGGCCTTGAGACTCTCCGTCAGAAGGAAGAACAGATCCGGCAGCAACAACAGCACATAGCCAACGGATACATCCTGAGCCTTGTCTGCGCCCTTGCGCTGCTTAGCATCTTCTTTGGCTTCTATCATGTTTACCGCAATCACGCCCAGCGGAAGCTGGCCAAGGCACATGCAAAGCTTAAAGACGCCTACGAAAAGCTGGAGGAGACCACCACCGCCAAGGAGCGCATGGAGAGCGAACTGCGCATTGCCCGCGATATCCAGATGTCGATGCTTCCCACCCATTACCCCAACTATCCCGGTCTTGACATGTACGCCCTGATGGATCCCGCCAAGGAAGTGGGAGGCGACCTCTACGGCTTCATGTTGAACGAAAAGCGCCAGCAGCTGTATTTCTGCGTGGGCGATGTCTCGGGCAAGGGCGTACCTGCCTCGCTCTTCATGTCGCAGACCACCCGTCTGTTCAACCAGATGGCCACTTACGGGGCATGTCCCACCGAGATATGCAACCAACTCAACAAGGCCCTCTCTGGCGAGGACAACACCAACGGCATGTTTGTCACCATGTTCGTCTGTCGTCTTAATCTCAATCTCCATCTGCTCGAGTATTGCAATGCCGGACATAACCCGCCCGTGCTGGGCAATGCCGACGGACAGTTCTCCTTCCTCGAAATGGAGACCAATGCCCCCATCGGCCTGTGGCCCGATCTGGAATTCGTGGGCGAGGAGATACCTTACTTCAGTAACCGCTTCATGCTGCTCTATACCGACGGACTCAATGAGGCTGAGAATGCCCTGCAAGAGCAGTTTGGCGATGACCGTCTGCTCGCCACGCTTCGCGAGTCCCAATATGAGAGCGCCCGCAGTGTCGTCGAGACGCTGGCTGCCAAGGTCGAAGCACACCGCGACGGCACCCCTCCCAACGACGATCTTACCATGCTCTGCTTGAAACTGTCTATATAATAACGAATATGCGAAAACTGTTATCACTGTTATTGACCACGTTAGGTCTTACCACCTCGTGCGCCCAGAATTTCGAGAACACCGATGTCGAAGGCTTTGCCCAGTTGATTGCCGATTCCAGTGTCGTTGTGCTCGATGTACGAACCGCCAGCGAATATGCCGAAGGCCACATCTCAGGCGCCCTCCTGATCGACCAGAGTCAGAGCGACTTCCTCGAGAAAGCCAAGGCTGCCCTTCCTGCCGACAAGAAGATAGCCATCTACTGCCGCAGTGGTCGTCGTTCAGCCAATGCAGCCACCCGACTTGCTGCAGAAGGCTACTCTACTGCCTTTACCTTAAGAGTCATAAAATTGTAAATTTTAAGGGTGTAAAAATCTTTCCTCTTCCTTAAAACCTCTTCCTTTCTTCGTGTTTTTGCCGCTACGCCATGAAAAACTATCTCGTCGACTAAGAAAAATTTTTTCTTTGGCTATGCCGCAATTTTTTTGATGCTGATGTCTGTTTTGCATCTTTGATGCAAAGGTACGAAATTTTACTGAATCCGCCAAACTTTTTTCCATTTATTTTTGATTGCAGATAGTTTTTTTTCAGACACACCGTTTACAACTTGCTCACTTTTTCACTTTTTCACTTATGACATTTACATTTTTCATCTTTGAGAAAAGGGCATATATAATTTATATATATTATAATATATATAAATTTAATAATTACTATAATTACTATAATTACTATAATTACTATTCTCTCTTTACTCACCCTGCTGCAGTAATCCATTACACTTTCAAAACCTAAATGTCTAAAGTGAAAAAGTGAAAAAGTGAGTAACTTCACAGCAAGAGTTGTCCCATCATCCGCTTCCAGGGAGATGGTATGGTGGAAAAAGTATAGTACGGCTAGGTCAGAGGATTGTAATGTTCCCGTGCGTGAACATATTTTTTCAAATTTATGTCTGTGATTGGAGTAGTAGCGCAAAGAGTGTGCACTTTATCTTTTTTTTATGGTCGTTTTTTTAATATTTTCGGAATTTTCTTTGTTAATTAATTATTTTTTTGTAATTTTGTAGCCATACTTTCATAACCATACTGAATATTGGACGCTGATATATGACTCTGATTATCGTGATACTGCTGCTGCTGGGCTACGTGGTGATTGCCACGGGGCACCTGACGGGCGTGAACAAAGCCGCCATCGCCATGTTTATCGGAACCGTGGGGTGGGTGGTGTATATCTGCTATGGCTCCGACTTCGTGATGGAGCATCATGCGCCTGAATACCTGACTTTCCTGGCTGGGGCAGAGCCGTCGAGCGACGCTGTGAAGTATTATATCTACGACGACCTGTTTCTGTACTACGTAGGGCGGGCGGCCAGCATTGTGATGTTCCTGCTGGCTACGATGAGCATTATCGAGATTCTGAACAACAACGGCTGCTTCGACTTTATCACGAAGTGGATACGTACGCGTAACTCCAAGCGGCTGTTGTGGACGCTCTCGCTGGTGACGTTTATCGTATCGGCTAATCTTGACAATCTGACGACGGCTACGATGATGCTGGTCATCATGCGTAACATCGTGCAGAGTCGGCGTCAGCGGATGCTGATAGGCTCGGCTGTTGTGATAGCGGCCAACTGCGGTGGCTGTTTTACGGTAATCGGTGATCCTACGGGGCTGTTGCTCTGGGGCGACGGGGCTGTCTCGGCTACGTATTTCTCGTCGTATATGGCCCTGCCTGCCATCCTGGCGTGGGTGATACCTACGTTCTTCATCGGTCGTATGCTGCCTGAACGTCTCGACACGCAGTGGTCGCCGATGCCCTATCGGGGCGACGACACGAACCTGAGTCCCTGGCAGCGCGTGGTGATGCTGTTTGTGGGTATAGGTGGACTGTGGTTCATACCTACGTTCCATAATATCACGAAGCTGTCGCCGTTCCTCGGGGCGCTGTGCGTGCTCTCGGTGCTCTGGGTGGTGAACGAGCTGATGAACCGTAAGCTGATGGCAGCCGACCAGATGTCGTCGCAGAAGATGACTCCGCGCGCCATCCAGTATGGCTCCATCCAGCAGATATTGTTTGTGATGGGTATCATGCTGGCGATGGGTGTGGTGATCGAGACGGGTGTCTTCGCTGATGTGTCGGCCTGGTTCGACGAGAACATTCACAGCGTGTGGGTCGTCGGTGTGGTGTCGGGTCTGCTCAGTGCGATTGTCGATACGTTTACCATTGCCGTCAGCGATATCTCGCTCTATCCGGTACTCGACGCCTCGCAGCTGGAACTGGTGCCCGATATGGAGTATATGAGTCAGTTTGCCAAGAACGGTGCCTACTGGATGATCATCGCCTTCAGCACGGCTGCTGGCGGTTGCTTGTTGTCGGTGGGTAACGTGAGCGGACTGGCCCTGATGAAGATGGAGCACATGAGGCTGGGCTGGTATGTGAAGAACGTGACGCTGAAGGTGCTGGCGGGTTGGCTCGTCGGACTGGTGGTGCTCTGGTTTGAGATCAATATGTATAACTAAAATATTTTTGTTATGACAAAGGTTAAAACTATCGGAATCTTGACTTCCGGAGGCGATGCTCCTGGAATGAATGCGGCTATTCGTGCCGTCACGCGTGCTGGTATCTATAACGGGTTCAATATCAAGGGTATCTATCGTGGTTATGAAGGATTGATTAATGACGAGGTGAAGCCTTTCACGACTGAGAACGTGAGTGGTATCATCACTCGTGGCGGTACGATCCTGAAGACCGCCCGCTCTAAGGAGTTCATGACGCCCGAGGGTATGGCGAAGGCTTATGAGACGGTGAAGAAGGAGGAGATCGATGCCCTCGTGGTGATCGGTGGTAACGGTTCGCTGACGGGTGCGCGTAACTTCGGTATGGAGTTCGACTTCCCCTGTATCGGTCTGCCCGGTACCATCGATAACGACCTTTATGGTACCGACAATACCATCGGTTACGACACGACGATGAACACCATCATGGAGTGTGTGGACAGAATCCGCGATACGGCCAACTCTCACGAGCGCATCTTCTTCGTGGAGGTGATGGGGCGTGACGCTGGATTCCTGGCACAGAACTGCGCCATCGCCTGTGGTGCCGAGGCTGCCATCGTGCCCGAGGAGGCAACCGATGTTGACCAGTTGGCTCAGTTCATGGGGCGCGGTATCCGTAAGTCGAAGAAGTCGTGCATAGTCATCGTGTCGGAAAGTCCGAAGTGCGGTGCGCTCTTCTATGCCGACCGTGTGAAGCATGAGTTCCCCGAGTTCGACGTGCGTGTGTCGATTCTCGGACACTTGCAGCGTGGTGGTACGCCATCGGCCCGCGACCGTATCCTGGCTTCGATCACGGGTGTGGGAGCCATCGAGGCCATCAAGCAGGGACAGCGCAACATCATGGTGGGCGTGCGCAACAACGAGGTGGTGTACGTGCCATTCTCAGAGTGTATCCGTACCGACAAGCGCTTCGACAAGCGACTTATTAAGGTCCTCGACGAACTTTCGATTTGATTGAAAATAAATAATAAACACAGAGATACAGAGACACAGAGAAAAGAAGGTAAAAGGGTAAAAAACTCTGTATCTTTGTGTCTCTGTAAAATAATAAAGCTTAATGCTTAAAGTTTAAAGATTAATGCCGGAGATAAAGAAGATTGTTCTGACGGGCGGACCGTGTGCGGGAAAGACAACGGCACTGGTAAGGATTATCGAGTATTTCTCGGGGATGGGCTACAAGGTGTTTACCATCCCTGAAGTACCCACCATCTACAGTACGGCAGGCTGGAACTACCTGACGCCTAATCGTCAGCTTTACTACCAGGGTGAGCGCGCCATCCTCGAGACGCAGCTGGCACTCGAGGACCAGTTTACCCGACTGGCTGAGGTGTGCACTAAACCCGTGCTCATCGTGTGTGACAGAGGTGCTATGGACATCTCGGCCTATATCCAACCAGAGGAGTGGGAGGAGATAACAAAGATGGCGGGTACCGATCCCGACGCGCTGCGTGGGCGATACGACGCCGTGCTCCACCTGGTGAGTGCGGCTGATGGTGCGGAGCAGTATTACACGACTGCCACCAACGCCACCCGCTATGAGAAGGCCGACGAGGAAGGTCTGCGACTGGCCCGTGAACTCGACAAGAAGGTGATCAACGCATGGTCTGGGCATTCGCATCTCCGTGTGATTAATAACCACGACGACTTTAATGCTAAGTTGAACCGTGTAATCAAGGAGATCAGCAACGTGCTCGGACTGCCGCAGCCCGTTGAGCAGGAGCGGCTTTATAAGGTGGAGATCATCGGCGAGATTCCCGGAGCCATCGAGAGCGACATCACCCAGACCTATCTGGTGGCCGAGCCAGGCTGCGAGATCCGTCTGCGTCGCAGGGAGTGGAGCAGGGGTAAGGTGGTGATTGTACACCGCTCAAAGAAGCGCATCTCGGACAAAGAGGTGATAGAGACGGAGCGACAGGTGGACAACAACCTTTACGAGCAGATGCTGCAGCAGGCCGACCCATATCGCTCGACCATCAAGAAGCGCCGCAGGAGTTTTATCTGGAAAGGACAGCACTTCGAGATCGACACCTTCATGGAGCCAGTGAACGATCTGGTAATCCTGCAGTCAAAAGGCGTAGCCGAAGAGGAGAGCGTGAAATTCCCACCGTTTATAAGGGTGATTGAAGACGTAACGGGCAATAGTCATTATTACAATTATAATATTGCATTACGCAAATAATTGCGGAAAATAAGTAAAATTTTCTAAAAATATTCTTTATTTGGGGGAAAATGACTATCTTTGCATTCGGCTCTAACTGATATTTAGAACTTAAAACGAATAAATAACTTAAATACTAACAGCTTATGTCACAAATTACTGGACACATTTCCCAGATTATCGGCCCTGTAATCGACGTGTATTTCGATACCGAGGGTCAGGATGCGGAGAAAGTGCTGCCAAAGATTCACGATGCATTGAAAATTGACCGTGGTGACGGGCGCGATCTGATTGTCGAGGTGCAGCAGCACATCGGCGAGGATACGGTGCGCTGCGTGGCTATGGACAATACCGACGGACTGCACCGTGGACTGGAGGCGATCCCGATGGGCTCACCAATCGTGATGCCTGCCGGCGATCAGATTAAAGGTCGTATGCTGAACGTGATCGGTCAGCCTATCGACGGTATGAAACAGCTCGACATGGAGGGTGCCTATCCCATCCATCGCACGGCTCCTACCTTCGAGGAACTCTCTACGAAGAAAGAGATCCTCGCTACGGGTATCAAGGTGATCGACCTGCTGGAGCCTTATATGAAGGGTGGTAAGATCGGACTCTTCGGTGGTGCTGGTGTGGGTAAGACGGTGCTCATCATGGAGCTTATCAACAACATCGCCAAAGGTCACAACGGATTCTCTGTATTCGCTGGAGTAGGAGAGCGTACCCGTGAGGGTAATGACCTAATTCGCGAGATGATTGAGTCGGGCGTTATCCGCTATGGTGAGAAGTTCCGCCAGGCCATGGACGAAGGCAAGTGGGACCTGTCGCTGGTTGACCCCGAGGAGTTGAAGAAGAGTCAGGCCACACTGGTGTATGGACAGATGAACGAACCTCCCGGAGCACGTGCCTCGGTGGCCCTCTCGGGACTGACCGTTGCCGAAGGCTTCCGCGATGGTGGTGGTAAGGACGGCGCTGCTGCCGATATCCTGTTCTTCATCGACAACATCTTCCGTTTCACTCAGGCTGGCTCTGAGGTGTCGGCTCTGTTGGGACGTATGCCTTCAGCTGTAGGTTATCAGCCAACACTGGCCTCTGAGATGGGTACGATGCAGGAGAGAATTACCTCTACCAAAAAGGGTTCAATCACCTCAGTACAAGCAGTTTATGTGCCTGCCGACGACTTGACAGACCCTGCACCTGCCACGACGTTTACCCACCTCGATGCCACGACGGTGCTCGATCGCAAGATTGCTGAGTTGGGTATCTACCCGGCTGTAGATCCGCTGGGTTCTACCTCTCGTATCCTCGACCCGCTGATTGTGGGTAAGGCTCACTACGATTGCGCCCAGCGCGTGAAGCAGATTCTGCAGCGCTATAAGGAGCTCCAGGATATCATCGCCATTCTCGGTATGGACGAGTTGTCTGATGAGGACAAGCTGACGGTGAACCGCGCACGTCGTGTGCAGCGCTTCCTCTCTCAGCCGTTCTCTGTGGCTTCTCAGTTCACCGGTCTGCCCGGTGTGATGGTGCCCATCGAAGATACTATCAAGGGCTTTAATGCCATCCTCGACGGTGAGGTGGACGATCTGCCAGAGCAGGCATTCCTCAACGTGGGAACCATCGAAGACGCCAAGGAGAAGGCCAAGAAACTGCTCGAGGCTGCAAAAGGGTAATCTTCATTGAAAATTGAAAATTGAAAGTTGAAGATTAAAAATTATGTTGCAGCTAAAAATAGTTTCGCCCGAGAAGGTTGAATACGAAGGAGCGGTTGAGAGCGTCGTAGTACCTGGTACTATGGGACAGTTCGAGATCCTCAACGACCATGCGCCCATCATCTCTACACTCCAGAAGGGAGAAGTGGAGTATGCAACGAAGGAAGGGAAGGTTAGCCTGAGCATCCTCGGCGGGTTTGTGGAAGTGCAGAAGAATGTGGTGAGTCTTTGTGTAGAAATGGGTTAATATAATGAACATCAATCAGTTGAGTATCAGTTATCTGCGCCAGCAACTGTTCCTGTCGGTAGGACTGTTCCTCATCGCGCTCCTGGTGATGAGGGTATGGTTTCTCGACAGCCTGCTTACACCAGCCATCGTGGCTGCGGTGTTCACGCTGATCGTGAGCGCTGCCATCGGGTGGGTATGGCGGCATGTTGCGAAACACTCTCCTGAGAATCTGCCTACGTTTTTTACGGCTGTATCGGGTTTCCGGATGCTGTTGGCTTTGGCAGTGATGTTCGTGTATTATCTGGTCTTTGGACGGAGTGCAATGCTCCTGTTCTTCGTGGTGTTCATGGTGTTTTACTTCGCATCGTTGACCCACCATTCCATATTCTTCGCCAGAGTGTCTAACCGCACTTGACGCGCTTGGCTATGCCGCTTGGCTTGTCCAGGATAGTAAAAGATTGCTTACACATATTTTATAATAATGAAACAACTAAAGTCGATAATTCTTCTGATGATGGTAGCACTGCTGCCGATGCCCGCTCTGGCTGAAGAGGGTGGTGAAGGCGAGAAGATCAACATTCCGGAGATCGTTCTCGAGCACCTGGCCGACTCTTACGAGTGGCACATCGCCTCGTATGAGGGCAAGCATCTGAGCATACCCCTGCCCATCATCATCCGTAGCGGAAATACAGGAGAGTGGCACGTCTGTACGGCTCACAGTCTGCCCGAGGGCTTCTTCTTCAGCGAAGAGCATCACGGGAAGATCTATGAGCGTATGGCCGACGGCAGTGAGGAGCGACCCCTCGACCTGAGCATCACGAAGAGTGTGCTCCAGATTTGGATCGTGGTGGCAGTCCTCATCATCGTCTTCCTCTCTTGCGCCCGCTGGTACAAGAAGCACGATACGAAGGACGCTGCGCCCGGTGGTTTCGTTGGATTCATGGAGATGATAGTGATGACCATCCACGACGACCTCATCAAGTCGTCGATCGGTGAGAAGCACTACAAGCCGTACGCACCTTATCTGCTCACGGTGTTCTTCTTTATACTGACGTGTAACCTCATCGGACTGATCCCGATCTTCCCGGGCGGAGCCAACGTGACGGGTAACATCAACATCACCTTCTTCCTGGCACTGTGCACGATGCTCGCCATCAACATCTTCGCCAACAAGGAGTACTGGAAGGAAATCTTCTGGCCCGATGTGCCCCTGTTCCTGAAGGCTTACCCGGCACCTATCATGCCGGTCATCGAGCTCTTCGGAGTATTCACGAAGCCCTTCGCTCTGATGATCCGTCTCTTTGCCAACATGATGGCTGGCCACGCTGTGATGCTCAGTTTCACCTGCGTGATCTTCCTCGGTTGGTCAATGGGTGTAGGATTCGGTCTTGGCCTGAATGCTTTCAGTATCCTCATGTTGCTCTTCATGAACTTGCTTGAGTTGCTGGTGGCTTTCGTTCAGGCTTACGTCTTCACCATGCTGAGTGCGGTGTTTATCGGGCTTGCCCATCAGGATCACCACGCAGAGTAATGGGAAAAGGTAAAAAAGTAAAACAGTAAAAATTTCAATTATTAATAACTTAAAATTTTAAAATTATGATTTCAGCTTTATTATTGGCCGCAGAGGGTCTGGCTCAGCTGGGCTGCGGTATCGGTGCAGGTATTGCAACAATTGGTGCAGGTTTGGGTATTGGTAAAATCGGTGGCAGCGCTATGGACGCTATCGCCCGTCAGCCCGAGGCTACTGGTAAGATCCAGACGAACATGATTCTGACGTCTGCATTCGTTGAGGGTTGCGCCCTCTTCGCTATCGCAGCTTGTGCATTCCTTATCTAAGGGAGATAGTCCGTCAAAGTAATCAATTAAACATTACAGCGAATGGATTTCAGTAAACTGCCAGCAATCCTCACGCCCGATCTGGGACTCTTGTTCTGGATGCTCTTAGCGTTTGCGGTGGTGTTCTTCGTGCTCGCCAAGTACGGCTTCCCTGCTATCACCAATATGGTAGAGGAACGTAAGAAGTATATCGACGAGAGCCTGAAGAAGGCACACGAGGCCTCCGAGCGCCTTGAGAACATCAAGCAGGAGGGAGAGGCTATTCTGCAGGAGGCTCGCGACCGTCAGGCACAGATCCTTAAGGAGGCTGCCGAGACGCGTGACGCCATTGTGGAGCAGGCTCAGCAGAAGGCACGTGAGGAAGGGGCCCGACTGCTTGGCGACGCCAAGACCGCCATCGAGCAGGAGAAGAGGGCTGCCATTGCCGACATCCGTCAGCAGGTCGCTACGCTCAGCGTGGAGATTGCAGAGAAGGTTCTGCGTCAGAACCTCAAGGACGATAAGTCGCAGATGGCTTTGATCGAACGTATGCTGGATGAGGTTTCTACTGAACAATAAGGTGTAGCGTATGGATATAGGAGTCATATCGGTAAGATACGCTCGGGCACTTCTGAAAAGTGCTACCGATGCTAAAATCGAGGATGCGGTATATACGGAGATGCAGCAGCTCGCAAAGAGTTATGCCGACGTGCCGCAGCTGCGGTTTACGATTGACAACCCGATGCTCTCGAAGGACAAGAAGGAGGCACTGTTGCTGACTGCTGTCGGCAAGGATGCTTCCGCACTGACCAAGACCTTTATCCAGCTGGTGCTGAAAGAGGACCGCGAGAGTGTGATGCAGTTCATCGCTAATTCGTACGTCACGCTATACCGCCAACAGAAGAATGTCATCCGAGGACGCCTCATCACTGCTGCCGCCGTGTCGCCTGCTACCGAGCAGAAGATGCGCCAGATGGTGGAGAGTAAGACTAATGGAACAGTGGAGTTTGAGACTGAGGTGAATCCCGATATCATCGGAGGCTTCATCCTCGAATACGACACCTACCGCATGGATGCCAGTGTCAAAGCAAAGCTCAACTCAATTCTATCAACCTTGAAAAAGTAGAAAGGTAAAAAAGTAAAAAGGTAAAAAACAATGTCAGATAAGATTAAACCAAGCGAAGTATCCCAGGTACTGCTCGACCAGCTCAAGGGTATCTCAAACGCCGAGAAGTTCGACGAGGTGGGCACCGTGCTAACCGTCAGCGACGGTGTGGCCCGCATCTACGGACTGCGCAACGCTGAGGCCAACGAATTGCTGGAGTTCGAGAACGGCACGATGGCTATCGTGATGAACCTCGAGGAAGACAACGTAGGTTGTGTGCTTCTCGGAGGTACTTCGGGCATCAAGGAGGGCATGGTGGTGAAGCGCACCAAGCGTATCGCCTCTATCCGTGTCAACGATAATATGCTCGGACGTGTCATCAATCCGCTGGGACAGGCTATCGACGGTAAGGGCGATATCGACCTGAGCGACGCCTTCGAGATGCCGCTCGACCGTAAAGCACCTGGTGTGATCTACCGTCAGCCCGTGAAGGAGCCGCTGCAGACAGGTCTGAAGGCCATCGACTCGATGATCCCCATCGGTCGTGGACAGCGTGAGCTCATCATCGGTGACCGTCAGACTGGTAAGACCGCCATCGCCGTTGATACCATCATCAACCAGAAGAGTTTCTATGAGGCAGGCAAGCCTGTCTATTGTATCTATGTAGCCATCGGTCAGAAGGCCAGTACCGTTGCCGCCCTCGTCAGCACGCTGCAGGAGCACGGCGCTATGCCTTACACCATTGTGGTGGCAGCTACCGCAGCCGATCCTGCCGCTATGCAGTATTATGCACCGTTTGCAGGAGCCGCCATCGGTGAGTATTTCCGCGATCGTGGTCTGCCTGCCCTCGTTGTTTACGACGACCTCTCCAAGCAGGCTGTGGCCTATCGTGAGGTGTCACTGATCCTTCGTCGTCCTTCTGGACGTGAGGCTTATCCCGGTGACGTGTTCTATCTGCACTCCCGTTTGTTGGAGCGTGCAGCCAAGATGAACGAGCAGCAGGAGGTGGCCGAGCAGATGAACGACCTGCCTGAGTGCATGAAGGGGCATGTGAAGGGTGGTGGCTCACTGACTGCTCTGCCTATCATCGAGACACAGGCTGGCGACGTATCGGCTTACATTCCTACAAATGTGATCTCTATCACCGACGGTCAGATCTTCTTGGAGTCAGACCTTTTCAACCAGGGCTTCCGTCCTGCCATCAACGTAGGTATATCTGTATCCCGTGTGGGTGGTTCGGCACAGATCAAGTCGATGAAGAAGGTGGCTGGTACACTGAAGATCGACCAGGCTCAGTATCGTGAACTCGAGGCCTTCTCGAAGTTCTCAAGTGATATGGATGCCGTAACGGCGATGACACTTGATCGTGGACGTAAGAACAATCAGCTGCTTATTCAGCCGCAGTACAGCCCGATGCCCGTAGGCGAGCAGATTGCCATCCTCTATTGCGGTGTGCACGGACTGATGCGCGAAGTGCCCATCGACAAGGTGCGTGATTGCCAGACACAATTCCTCGACAAGTTGCGCAGTGCTAATCCCGAAGTCATCCAGACGCTTGCCAGCGGTAAGATCGACGACGAGACCACCAGCAAGATCGAGGCAGTGATGGCTGATATTGCCGGAACGTATAAAGCTTGATAGCCTATGCCCAGCCTGAAAGAAATTAAAGGCCGCATAGCCTCAGTCAACTCCACGCGAAAGATCACGTCGGCTATGAAGATGGTGGCCTCCAGCAAACTGCATCACGCTCAGGTGGCTATTCAGAATATGCTGCCTTACGAGACGATGCTGGAGCATATCCTCAAGTCGTTCCTTGCAGCTGAAGCTGAGTCGCAGACCATCTATGACCAGCCTCGTCCTGTCAAGCGTGCTGCCCTCGTTGTGTTCTCGTCTAACTCTTCACTCTGTGGTGGTTTCAATGCCAACATCATTAAGATGATGACCCACGCCGTTGAAGACTATGCTCAGGAAATCGGGCGCGATAATGTGGAGATCTATCCCGTTGGCCGCAAGGTCTATGAGAAGGCCAAGAAGATGGGACTCAATGTACAGGGCGAATATGCTGCTTTAGCTGATAAACCCAACGTGCAGCAGTGCATTGAGATTGCGATGGAACTGGGTAAGAAGTTTGCTGATGGGGACATCGATAAGGTGGAACTCATCTATCACCACTTCAAGAGTGCAGGCTCTCAGATTCTCACACGCAAGACCTTCCTGCCCATCGATATCGAGTCGGAACTGCAGGCTGATCATGAGCGCGACCTTACCAGTGTGATTGCCACAAAGGAGTCGCAGGAGTATCTGAAGAAGCGTGGCGAACGCCAACAGGAGCAGAAGCAGGAGGATGTGAAACCTCTCAACGATAACTTCATCGTAGAGCCGGATATGAACACAGTCCTCTCGCAACTCTTGCCAAAGATGGCCCATCTGATGCTCTATACGGCTCTGTTGGATAGCAACGCTTCTGAACATGCCGCACGAATGGTGGCTATGCAGACGGCTACGGATAATGCCGACGAACTGCTGCGCCTCCTCAATCTGCAGTACAACAAGGGTCGCCAACAGGCGATTACCAGCGAATTGCTCGATATTGTCGGAGGTTCAGTTAACAACTAAGAAGAAAGGCTTGCGATTCCGCAAGCCTCTTTTCTTTTTTATCAGTATTGTTTGTTTAAATCAGAGAGAACGCTACGTCCATCATGTGGGTGAAATTATTCTGTCGCTCCTCTGCTGAGGTTGCTTCACCCGTCAGTATGTGGTCAGAGATAGTACACATGGCCAGGGCACGGTTACCCGAACGCGCAGCATTCATGTAGAGTGCAGCAATCTCCATCTCCACTGCCAGCACACCCATATTGATCCATTTCTCGTTGTGAGGGTTCTCGGTGTAAAAAGTGTCCGACGTCAGCACGTTGCCCACCTTGTAACGGTATCCGAACTTCTCGCAAGCCTCTGCTGCAGCTCTCACCAGCTGGAAGTCGGCTATCGGAGCATACGTGCCAGGTAGTTCGTACTGTGAGGCATAGTTGCTGTTTGTGCAGGCACCCATCGCAATAGCCAGATCACCGATGTGCAGATCCATGTTGATCGAGCCTGCAGACCCCACACGGATAATCGTCTTTACACCGTAGAAGTTGTAGAGTTCGTAGGTATAGATACCTATTGAAGGTATGCCCATACCGTGCCCCATTACGCTTACACGTTTCCCCTTGTAGCTGCCAGTATAGCCCAGCATGCCACGTATGTTGTTAAACTGCACGGCATCATCGAGATATTTCTCTGCCATCAGTTTCGCTCTCAGCGGGTCGCCCGCCATAATCACAGTCTCGGCTATCTCACCGTACTGGGCCCCGATGTGGGGAGTAGGAGTCTTGCTCATAATTCTAATATTTATAGTGAAAAAAATACTTTAAACAAAAACGGGGAGCCGCTGCTCCCCAAAACACTTTGTTAACCTTAAATCTAATACTATGAAAAACACGTTGCAAAGATAAATATTTTTTCTGAACAATGCAAGTTTTTCCCCATTTTTTTTAATTTTTTTTCTTTTTTCTCGTATGAAAAGAGCAAAGTCATCTCATTAATGATATTTAACAAAAAGATTATGTGATGGTTTTTTGCTAACTCATTACTATTTTGTATTTTTGCACCAAATAGTATTATTAACCTATTAATATTAGAACAATGAAACCAGATATCAGGCTCTTGATAATGCTTGCAGTTATCTTTAACGTATGCAATAGCAAGGCCCAGACACAAGACGAGACGATTGTGTTTACGCCCCAATGGACGGCTCAAGCACAGTTTGCTGGCTATTATGTAGCTGAGGCAAAGGGCTTTTATCGTGAGGCGGGTGTGAAAGTGAAGATTGAACACCCCACAACCACACAGCCCGCTATGAGTAGGCTCCGCTCAAATGCGTGCCAAGCCACAACACTTCAGCTCTGTCAGGCGCTGGAGATTATAAACGACGGCATTCCTTTGGTAAACATTCTGCAGACATCGATGAACAATGCTATGGTTATCGTCTCGGCTCGGGGTAAGGATCCACTGACACAGAAGGGCGCTAAAGTCGGCATTTGGAGTGTAGGATTTGGACAGTTGGCTATGTGCATGAGTTATATGGATCACCTGAACTACGAGTGGGTGCGGTTTGCCCAGAACATCAATCTGTTCCTGTCTGGTGCTCTTGATGCTACACTCGCAATGAGTTACAACGAGTATAACCAGCTGGTACAGGCAGGTATTGAGATGACTGACAAGAATGTGTACCGTTTCTGCGATCACGGATACAATGTCCAGGAAGATGGCGTTTATATGAGCCGTGACTATTACGAGAAACATCGCGAGCAGGCTAAGAAGTTTGCCAAAGCCAGCCGTAAGGGGTGGGAGTGGGCAGCTCAGCATCCTAAGGAGACACTCGATATCGTGATGCAGTACGTTGATAAGGAACATATTGCCACCAACCGCGTTATGCAGCGGCTGATGCTTAAAGAAATCTTGCGCCTGCAGGTGGACCGTGAATCAAAACAACGCGAGTTCCGGCTGCGCCCCGATATGGTTAGGCTGGCTAGTCGTCTGATGGTGGATAACCATATGTTAGGACGTGAAGTGAAGTATGAGGAACTTATTGATAGGTAGTCTTAATAGTTGATAGTTATGAATAAGATCTTGCAATATATCCGTCGCAAACTCTCCATCAGGGTCAGCCTGTGGGTGGTGTTTTTTGCTGCAATCATTTTCAATGTGGCCTTGGCTTTCCTGTTCTATCAGTCGCGTGATGCTGTGCGCCAGGAGGCAGTCAACCGTGCCACACAGATACTCGACAAGATTTCATTGCGTGTCGAGGGTATTCTGAACCGAGTGGAGGTAGCCTCAAACATGACTAAGTGGCTTGTACAGCGTCATCCCGACATGGCCGACTCGATGTTTGTTTACAGTCGTGGTACGTTGCTCAACAATCCCGACTTCTACAACTGCTCCATCGCCTTCGAGCCTGACTACTTTAAGGATAAGGGCCGTTACTTCTCTGCATATACGAAACATATAGGTGACAGCTTACGTACCATTCAGGGTGGCAGCGACAACTACCAGTATTTCTTCATGGACTGGTACCTCATGCCCACGCTGCTAGATAAACCATGCTGGACGGAGCCTTACATGGACTACGATGTGGCCTCAAACACGAGTGAGATGGTGACCAGTTACTGCCAAACTATCTTGGACAAACAGGGGCGGAAAGTTGGTGTCATCAACATTAGTCTCTCTATCAACTGGCTTTCGCAGACCATCTCAGACACTAAGCCCTATCCCAATTCTTACAGCATTATGATAGGGCGGGGTGGTACTTACTTTGTGCACCCTGATTCTACGAAGATCACTCGTCAGACCATCTTTACCCAGACTCTCGAACAGCCTGATACTGCTCTGACGGCTTTAGGTCATGCCATGCAGCGTGGAGAGGAAGGTATGAAGCATATGATTCTCAATGGTAATGACTGTTATGTGTTCTATAAACCACTTGGTAAGACAGGCTGCTCGATGGCTATTGTCTGCCCTGAGAAAGATATCTTCGGCGGCTACGACCGCTTGCGTCGCACGGTTATGTCTATCGTAACTATCGGACTGCTGCTGATGCTCTATTTCTTCATCCGCATCATCACCCGTGAGTTGACGCCTCTGCGACGACTGGCCAGGGAGGCAGAGACCATAGCCTCGGGACAGTTTGATGCCCAGTTGCCTGAATTACAGCGCATTGACGAGATAGGTCAGTTGAGTCAATCCTTTGAAAACATGCAGCAATCGCTTGTGAAATATATCGACGAACTGAAGGTCACCACTGCCCAGAAGGCATCGATAGACAGGGACATCCGTATTGCCAGCGACATACAGATGGGTATGTTGCCAGAGAAATTTCCCACTAAAGCCGATCGCGACGATGTGCAGATCTATGCTTCACTAACTCCAGCCAAGGATGTCGGTGGCGACCTTTTCGACTTCTATTTCCGCGATGAGAAACTCTTCTTCTGCATCGGTGATGTTTCCGGCAAAGGTGTGCCTGCCTCCCTTTTTATGGCTGTTACCAGAGCAGTGTTCCGCACTGTCTCAGCCCATGAGTCCATGCCCGACCACATCGTTACCGCTATGAATAAGACGATGGCTGGTATGAACAAGACTCGCATGTTTGTTACACTCTTTGTCGGTGTGCTCGACCTGCCAACAGGACGTCTGCACTATTGTAATGCAGGACACGATGCACCGCTGTTGGTTGGCGCAGGTGTTGGCGAACTGACTTGCGATAACAATATTCCTGTCGGCTTTATGCCTAAGTGGAAGTACACGTTACAGGAGGCACAGATTTTCACAGGCACTACCATCTTCCTCTTCACCGATGGTCTGACAGAAGCTATGGATGTTAATAAAGCTCAGTTCCAGATGGATCGTGTCAACGATGTGGCAATCAAGGCTCTCTCCCAACAACAACAAGAACCGAAGCAACTTATCAGCCAGATGACTGAGGCCGTTCACCAGTTTGTGGGAGATGCCGAGCAGAGCGACGACCTGACGATGATGGCTATTCAATACATCAGAGAGCAGACTGACGTAAGGATGCGAAAGAGTATTGTGTTAGCCAATGATAAGAGTGAAGTTCCAAAGTTGAACGCCTTTGTCGATGAGGTATGTATGGCTGTGGGATTCGATGACAGTACATCCAAGAAAATAAAAGTCGCTATCGAAGAAGCCGTTGTTAATGTGATGAACTACGCCTACCCACCAGGTACCAAAAGTGATGTCACTATAGAGGCAGCTTCGAATGACATGCGCCTGAAGTTCACCATCATAGACAAAGGCATACCATTCGATCCCACCGTCCAGGCTGCTGCCGATACAACGCTTCCTGCAAAAGAGCGTCGCATAGGTGGTCTGGGCATCCACATCATGCGCCAAAACATGGATTCCATCAACTATGAGCGCATAGATAACCTCAATGTGCTGACACTTAGGAAGAAAATTGTAAAATTGAAGAATTGAAAAATTATAAATTAATACATTATTAAAATGAAAACAACTATTCAAGAACAAGACGGCAACATGGTTGCTATTTTAGAGGGCAGTCTCGATACTGCAGCAGCTCCCGAAACCGAAAAGGCTATGAGTCCACTTAACGATGTTGAGGGAAAAGACATCATTATCGACTGCACAAGTCTCGAATACATTTCATCTGCAGGTTTGCGCATCTTCCTTGGTATTCTGCAAAATGCCGAAGAAAAAGGTGAGCACGTCTATATCAAGGGCATCAACGATGATGTACGTGCCATCTTCACCATCACAGGATTCAGCAATATCTTCGAGTTCATTTGAGTCATCATGAAGTGTAGTTGAGATGAATAACGTGAAATTAGACCCGCATAGCGAGAGTCTGTTAAAGCAGTATCGCAATCTCCGCCCTATGCTGGAACAACTGTCACAGGATGCCTTTGACCAGTTGCGTCGTGCGCTGCGCGAACAAGGCATCTATGTTACAGCTATCGAACATCGTGTGAAGACCGAGAAGTCACTGGCAGGGAAACTGGAGCTGAAGGGATCGAAGTATAAGACTATTTACGATATTACCGATCTCGTGGGTATCCGTGTTATCACTTTCTATACTGATGAAGTTGATAAGGTGGCAGCCATTGCCAAGCGCGTCTTTGATATCGACTGGAACGAGAGTGTCGATAAACGCAAACTGCACGAACTGGATTCTTTCGGCTACAACTCACTACACTACATCTGCCGGCTAAAGACCACTCAGCCTGATGCCAAAACGAGTGGATTGCGCTTTGAACTACAGATGCGTACTGCGTTACAGCATGTGTGGTCCACCATCGAGCACGACACCGGCTATAAGGGCGATGTAAAAATTCCTCGTGAGTACATGCGTCAGTTCAACCGTCTTGCGGGAATGATGGAGCTGATAGACGACGAATTCAGCCGTCTCCGTGTTGTACTTACCGACTACCGTCGCCAGACATTAGCACTGGTCAAGAGCGGAAAGCTCGACGATGTGCCGCTCTCACGTGACACATTCCGCAACTATCTCGACCTGAAGCCCTTCGACCGCTTAAATCGTCGTATTGCCGCCGTTAATCAGGCTGAGATCTATCCCGTTTCGGTGATGTCCTATCTGCCGGTACTCGAATCCTTTGGTATGGAGACACTTGGCGATGTACAGAGTTTCATCGACGAGAATAGCGATGAAGCCTACCAGTTGGCACTCTCGCAACTGGCCATCACAGACCTCGATCTTCTCTCTTCCAACACAGCCTTGCAGTATCTCTGTCTGGTTTATGTGCTGAAGCACGATGGAGGGCGCGAGGGCCTTGTATCACTCTACAATATCATCAATGGCGAAGAGAAAGTCAATGAAAAGCTGGCCGATCTGATGCTGGAGCAAGCCAAGACGTTGCCTTTTATGCAGAAGAAGTAATAGAGTAACAGGAATTAAAAAGAAATAAATATTAGAGTTGGAAAATGGATTCCATCATGTTTTTAGGCTTTGGCATTGATGCCTGGATTACTATCGTCACGGTGTTGGGCATGTTCAGTGTCCTGCTGTTTACCAAGTTGCGTTCCGACCTGGTGTTCCTCATAGCTATAGGCATCTTGTTTGTTACAGGTGTGCTTGATGCTAAGGAGGCATTTTCTGGCTTTAGTGCGCCGTCAGTCGTCACCATTGGTGTGTTGTTTGTCGTTGTTGCAGGATTGACACATACTGGCGTCTTACACTGGATTGTGAAGAATCTTCTCGGACAGCCCGGCAGCTACTCCAAGGCAGTCACCCGTCTGATGTTGCCCGTAGCCGTACTCAGTTCGTTTCTCAGCAACACCACCGTTGTGGCACTTTTCGTGAACATAGTCAAGATGTGGTCTAAGAAACTCAACATCTCACCCTCCAAACTCCTTATTCCTTTGAGTTATGCTTCGGGCATGGGTGGTGTCTGTACCCTTATTGGCACCCCGCCGAACATGATTATCAGTGGTCTCTATGCCGATAAGACAGGTGTATCTATGAATGTGCTTGCTACAGCTATTCCCGGACTGTTCTGTCTTGCGATAGGTGTTCTGTCAGTTATCGCCATGCGTCGTCTGCTACCCAATCGTCAGGCACCGGAGTCGGATTTTGAGGATACTGTCGATTACACTGTCGAGATGTTGGTGCCTTCCAACAATCCAAACATTGCCAAGCGTATAGGCAAAGTGGGACTCCTGAATGTCGAGGGGGGCAAATTGATCAGATGGTTCCATTTCGACGATGCGCCAGTACCTATTAATGAAAATGAGTTCATCATGGGTGGCGACCGTCTGGTCTTTGCAGGTAAAATCAAGGATATCCTGGAATTGACGAAAACTCACGGACTGGTAGTAGGAGCCGAAGTGCTTAACATCGGTACCAAGACCATTGTCTCTACCGTTATCATGATAGCGATGGTAGTTGTGGCAGCCCTTGGCATTATGCCGCTGTTGCAGTGTGCCTTCATTGCAGCTGCCGCCATGCTGCTGTTCCGCTGCTGCAGTCCCAATCAGGCCATGCGTTCCATCAACTGGGACATCCTGATGGTTTTTGCCGCCAGTGTCGTGCTGGGTATAGCCATCCAGAAGACGGGTATCGCCGAGCAGCTCGCATTAGGCATTCTCGATGTCTGCGGCACCAATCCCCTTGTGGTTATGACGGCTATCTGCCTTGTGGGTACCTTTGCCACCGAGTTCATCTCGAATACAGCGGCAGGTGCTATGTTCTTCCCCATCATGTACGAGGCGGCCGAGAAGCTGGGCTACGAGCCTTATCCCTTCCTCATTGCCCTGATGGTCAGTGTCAGCAGCAGTTTTGCTACGCCTATCGGATCGCCTACTCATATGTTGGTCTATGGTCCCGGTGGATACCGTTTCAGCGACTTCATGCGCATTGGTCTGCTGATGAATATCATCATTCTTGCTGCCAACATTTTCATAGTAAACATTGTCTATCCATTAACTCCATTGCAATAATAATTAATACGATATCATTATGAATAAGAACGAGAGATTTGTGATTACCATCAACCGCGAAGCCGGTAGTGGTGGACGTACCGTAGGCCACAAGTTGGCCGAGAAGTTAGGTGTTAAGTATTGCGATAAGGCCATCGTTGAAGGGCTAACCAAGAAGTTCGGTCTCTCCATCGAGCGCATCGAGCAGATCAAGGCACAGAAGAAGTCGTGGTGGAACGACATCAACAACTATTATAACACATTGGTGAATAGTACCACTAAGCCTATGGAAGCCGAGGTGAAACTCGATGATGCCACAATATTTGAGACCGAAAAAAGCATCCTTCAGGATCTTGCAGCCCAGTCATCCTGCGTGGTGGCAGGTCGTACGGCTTTCATGGTGTTCCGTCAGTGGCCCAACCACCTGAATATTTTTATCCAGGCATCCTTGGAGCATCGTGTCCAGCGCGTCATGCGGCGTCAGAATGTCAGTGAGCAGGAGGCCCGTGACATCATCGCTAAGTTGGATGCCAGTCGTGAAACCTATATTCAGAAGTACGAGAACACCTCACGCTACGACACTCGCAACTACCAGCTCGTTATCTCGATGGATGATCTGAGTGAAGATGATGCCGTAGAGGTTATCCTAGACTATATCAATCGCTCAAGTAAGCTATAATACGACAATAATAGATAGGATATGGCATCAGACTCCTCAAAGAATGGCTTATTCATCTATAGGCTGACATTCGGAAATATCATTGCGTACAAAGGTACGCAGCCCGGAAAGCTGCAATTGGAACAGGGGGTTCGCAAGGAGCTCTCCGATGGAACCCGAACATTCTATCTCATGCTTCATGGTGTCAAGGTCAACCGTAAGATCTATCAGCCCATTGAGATCGAGGCAGAGCTGGATATCATGCAGGCAACGACTGGTGATTCGACAACTGTTCCCAAGGTCGGCGAAATCAGGGACCTTCTGTTACAAAGGCAGGTGGATGTCGATATCCTTGAGGTGGACCGATTCTTTGATGCGACCAGAACGCCTGAGTACACTAATTCATACAGCATTGCCAAGAACTGTTACGTTTATGAGTTGAATCCTCAGCTGAATCGTGATGTTAATGGGGTGAAGATGTATGTGAAGCTGAACATCTTCAGCATGGACAAGCTGATGACACTCAACAAGTACAGCAAGGCCTATGTGGCTCGCAAGCTCGGCTCCGAGATCTTAAAGCCCGAGAGTCTGCAGTTCTTCGGCGAAGTGCCTGATGACAAGGCCGAAGGTGTACCCCTGATCGACTCCGATATCGACAGTCAGCAGCATTTGATGTACACCGATGGCGGCAATCAGCATGAGTTTATCCAGCCTTATCTGGTACAGTACAATGAGTCGTTCTATGATTTCCTGGTGCGCACCTCCAACCGCTGTGGCGAGTTTCTCTTCTTTGAGAACGGTAAGTTGATATTAGGCCTGCCCGAAAAGACGGCCTTAGGTCTGACCGACAGCGACACCCTGGTGGAAGTCAAGGACTATGATACGGTGACAACCCAGGAGAAATCCATTGATCCTCTGATTATCAGCGCCTATGCCCGCGACAGCGTGAAGAGCGGGAAGGGTAAAGATCTGACTCTGAATCAGTCGGCCATCAAGGATAAGGACGAAGATGGTGGTAAGGAGTCTCCTTATCCCGACGGTGTGTTCCCCAAGGAGGTCTCGAGCAATGCCGAGTTCGTTAGCGACGACTATATATTCCCGCTCTTCAAGGACAAGTTCAGCAGTGTGGCTCGTGAGTTGTTGTATGATGGCAATGGCCACCAGATAAGCATGGCCCACCTGATACCTTTCTTTAAGAATATGCTTGCCAACGAGACTCCAGGTATGGTGGCAGGTATTGGTGGTTCATTGGCTAAGGCCCTTATCGTGGGTGAAGGTATCCAGGCTGGTCTTGCCGTACTGTCCAAGAACAGTAAAAACTCAGCAGGAAATAAGACTTTCATAGAGCCATACAAGGATAAGCCTGAACAGCATAATGAGAAAGAGGTAGTGCAGTTTGCCGCCCTGGTGGAATCCAGTTGGACAACGCTCGAATACTATAACGATATCCACCGGAAAGAGGCATCCGTGCAGCGTCAGATAGTGTGTATCAATATGGGTACTTCCTTCATAGATGTCAAGTTGGGCCAGAAGATCACCATTCCCGGTATGGAAGGCACCTATATCGTCATACAGATCAGGCAGGTCTCCGAAGAAGCCTGGAACCATGATTACGATAAGTATGGCGATGATGATTCCAACGACAGGTACATGGGTCAGCGCTCCCTGAAGATCTATGCCATTCCCGCTTATAAGGATTCTGAAAAGGAGAGTGCAAAGGAGGAATACTATCCGCCTGTGCATCCTGTGCCCATCATCCGCAAGGCCGATCCCCAGACCGCCTTTGTAGCCGACAATGTGGACCCGAAGTATCAGGGACGTGTGCGCATAGCCTTCCCCTGGCAGTCGCTCGGAAAGGCTGAAAGAGACGAGCTGAATCAAGTGAACAAGTCGCTTCATGCACTTAAGGAGGATATTCAGAAGCTCGAAGAGAGGGAGGAGGCTTTGTCGAAACGCAAGAATGAAATCAGTGAGCTCATCGAGCAACTGAAGAAGTATGTAAACGCTTCCGACGAAGAGCGTAAGAAGATGTTTGGCGACAAGAAAGCACAGCTCATAACCCTCGAAGAATCCCTCTCAATGAAGGAGATGGAAAGAGAGCGTGAATCCAATCAGCTGGCAGCTCTTGATCAGAAGAATGAACTGACTCCTGATGAACAGATGACGCAGGGCATTCTGCAGACGGATATACCGAAACTTGACAAGGATATCAGAGACAAGAATACCCAGATAGATAAAATCCAGGAGGCGATGGCGGCTTTTGTGGAAGCTGCCAAGGAGCACGACGAGAAGAAGGGCAAGGCAGACTATACGAATCTGTATAAGGATAACTCCGTTATCAGCCGGTATCATACCACTTATCATAAAGTGATCCAGCAGTATAATGAAGTTAATTCAGACTTGCTGGTAGCTAGGGGCGAGAAGAAAGAAAAGGAGGAAAAGCGCGATCAGCTGGCCTCGTATGTTGACAAATGCGTGAAAGATATGTCAACGCCCTGGGTGCGAGTTGTCTCGCCGATGGCCACTCCGGGAGGCGGCACCTTCTTCCGTCCGCGTGTAGGCGATGAGGTGCTGGTGAACTTCGAGAACGGCAATGTGGAACGTCCTTATGTGATGGGCAGCCTCTATTCGAAGAATGTGCTGACCCCCGACGAGAGACTATACCGCAGGGCGGCTCCTGATTTGCAATGGAAGGATATCTCGATGTCGATGATGTCGCCTAACGGTCATCACATTACCTTTACCGATCCTCCCGGTGGCGGCAGTTTCATCTCCAACCTCATATCGCCGGGTATTGGGTTCTATGCCGCTTGTCTGCCATACATAAGTACCCTGAACAGCATGGGTAAGGAGTTCAAGGACCTGAATGGTGGAATTCACATTGGCGACCGTTACGGACTGTACGAGATTGACATGAGGAGCAACAAGCGCACCATCGACATCAAGTCGCCCTTCGGAACCGTTAACATCAATGCCTTCTCTGGCATCACCATCAGTGCCCCCAACGGCGATGTGAAAATAAAAGGCAAGAACATCACCTTCGAGGCTGGCAACAAGATTACGATGCTCTCAGGCAAGAATATTGCTGAACCGGGGATTGGCGATCCGGAAGGTAAGCTTAACAAGGCTGGTGCCAAGGTGACAGGTATCATAGGTGCCGTCCTGTCTGGAGGCGTTGCGCCACAATTCATTGAGTCGGTGGTCGATCTCTCGCTCGTCCGTCATGTCGTAGAGACATTTGTCCGTCCTGTCGATGGCACCATGTTGCTCAAGTCGAAGCGCTACCTGAGGGTGGAGGCCGGCAAGGGCAATGCCACCATCCGGCGCGACCGCTATGCATCGGCTTTGGCAGAAAAGAAGGAGTCACAGGAGGAGTTCTTCAAGGCTATGCTTATTTGCGTCAAGTTTATCAGTGAGAAGGTGGATGGCTTCTACGACACCTATGAGGCGTTGTGGCTCGACGGATACAAGAAGCGCACCGAATACGAGGAGAAGGGCGGATGGGTATTGAAAGACATTAAGAACCCCAAGGTGGTAGAGAAGGTATCAAATGCCAGTGAGTGGAACCCGTCGGATATCGATTTGGATTTCTTTAGTGACCACTTTTCCGAAGTGGGAATACTTTTCAACTCCGGAAAGAATCATCAGACAGTCACAAAGAATCCTATTCTAAAGTTTGATTACCTGAAGGATTCTGCGAGGGCCTATGCTGAGAGTGCATTTAAGATTTACAAGCATATCAACCATTTTTCCACGATGCTGGATGATAGCGAGAATCTTGCCCTCGGCGATTTTAAGTGGCTATCCCAATGTTTCGCTTCTATAATCGACGCAGTGGACGATAAGACCATCTGGGCAAAAGGCTGGGTGCAGGTATTCAAGAATGGAAATGAATATCAGCTGTTCAACTCCTCTGTGCCCAATCCGAGTGCCGACAGGTTTGCCATGTCAAACAAAAAGATCTTCAAGCGCAAGTTGTTGCTCTCTTTCATTGACCATGTGAGCAAGGATTTCCACAATGCATTGGGCAAGTACATAACGAGCAAACTCAATATGGACAAGGTGATGCAGACCAATTCGCTACGGCAGGAGTATTACTGGAACCGTACGGTGCTCAACTTCGACAATCAATATCAGAATAACTTCTTGCGCACGCTGCTTGACAACACCGTGGGAAAACTCAAAGCCAAGTTTAAGGACAACTTCAGATCCTTCGATCAAGACATATGGAACGATAAGGCAGATGGTCAGATACTCTTCTCCGACCATGAGAACACTACCCTGAACTTCCAGGGTGAAGGTCTCCACGAGGAGAGCAGTTCGAACATCGGTACGTTGGATCATCTGAAGAAAGAGTTAATGGCCATGAAGTAGAATTGAAGAATTGAAGGCTGCGATTGAGCGAGAGCAGAGCCAAGCTTGCTTGAGCTATGCCGAGCGTGAGCAGGCTCGATGTAAAACATCAAGAATTGAAAAATTGAAGTTTTTATGGACTATATATTTAAGGAATGGGAGAAAAGGCTCTCCACATTTGAGAGTAGTGTAGAGAAAGACCTGGCCGAGATCAGGAAGTGCAAGGCTGAGATACAGCAGATGAAACTCGACGTGGTGGCAGAGCTGCAGAAGGGGCGCTATGTCCGTGATACCCAGCGCCTGGTACTCTCGGCTCCCGAGATCATCATCGGCAATGTAGATCGTAGCGGCACCCTCTATGCCGGAGGTTCCAAGGTCATTGTACGCGGTACCCAGGTGGGTGTAGAGGGAGCCGGTGAAGGAGGACGGTTGGATCTCCGGGCTTCCAGCATCCGCGAGATTGCCGAAGATCCGGGTAGCGATGGTCGGGAACATGTGGTGAGCTCCTTGTCCGAGGTGGTCAGTCAGGCCCGTAACATCATTATCCAGAGCGACGATGTCGAGGGCGCATTCTCTGCTCCTGCCGCCCCTACGGGTGGTAGCGGTGTGCGTATTCATGCCGACAAGACCATCGACATCGAGGCAGCCATGACAGCTGAGAGCCGTGAAGAGCGACTCGAAAAGCTCATCAAGGCGACAGAAGAACAGAAAAGCTACCTGAGCAGTCAGGCCAGTGATCATAAGACCTCGTTCCAGGAGTTGGCGAAAGAGATGGAGTCACTGATTGAAAAGAGGGATAAGCTGTCGGGTGATTATTCTGATGTCCGGACGAACTACGAGGATATCAGGGAACTGGCCAAGGAGATCGAAGCCACCTCCCTGTCGATTACCGAGGAGACCTACGCCTATGCCGAGATTCTGTCGCTCCTGGCAGAGACTAACCGTCGGCTGAAGTGCTTCAAGGCCGAGAAGTCGAAGATCAAGAAGGGCGACGACTTCAAGAACAACACCACGGGAGCCAGCGTCATCGTGAAGGGAGAGAACATCAGCCTGACTTCTGCCGACGGTGAGAACAACCTGCGCGACAACGAAGGTTCCGGCATCTCGATGGCTGCCAACGTGGTGGGCATCACCTCCATCGATAAGGAAGGTAAGTTGAACAAGGATGGCAGGGTGAGCATTCTGGCCAAGAACATCGAGATGGCCACAGCAGGCTCTGCCAACCTGTCGTTCGACGACAAGGGTGAACTTGAGAAGGCCACCTACGCTGCCGAGGGCGACTTCACGCTGAAGTCGAAGAACGTCACCATCGAGAGTGTGGATTACGAGGTGGCCGACAAGAAGCTGAAGGAGAAACAGCTCACTGCCGACAGTAAGATCAAGCTCCGTGCCAAGACCATCGAGGTGTCAACCGAAGGCTCGGCCAATGTCGAGGTGGATGACACAGGCAAGCTGACGAAGGCCAATATGACCGCCGAGGGCGACATCATCGTTACCTCGAAGACCTTCACCCTGAACAGCACCGATACCGACATCGAGAACGGCGAGGCCAAGGAGAAAGCCCTCACGCAGGGCAGTAGCGTGGCTATCCGCGCCGAGAAGATCGACTTCTCTGCCACCGATACCGAAGGCAAGGCTACGGGCAGCGTCAACATCAATGCCAAGGCTGTCGGCCTGAAGTCGATGGATGTGGAGAAGGAGAAGCGTACCGACGACAAGCTGGCCGAAGGCAGTACGATGACTATCGTGTCGGAGAAGATGTTTGTCGGAGCGAAGTCGAAGGATGTGAAGTCGAAGAAGGTGCAGGTGATGTCGGAGGAGATCGGCGCCTTTGCCGACAAGACCTTGGAGATACAGCAAGACGAAGGCAAGGCCCTTGTGCAGCTCGAAGGCGGCAACACCTCGTTGGGCGGCAGCAAGACGCAGATCTACGGCGACACCACCATCAACGCCAAGACCGAGGTCAAAGCCGAGCTCAAGGCACCGAAGATCTCAGGCGATGCCATCGAGGCCAAGAGTGCCTTCAAGTCGCCTAACATCAGCGACGGCATGGCTGCCGGAGCAGGTGGCGGCGGTGGCAGTCTGAGTGCCAAACTGAAGACGGAGGACGCTCCGGAAGAGTGAACCCGATATGAAACAACAAAACCGAAGTTATGAATAATTTTCTAGGAATAGAGCTCTCAGAGTTTCAGAAAAAGATGAACGCCCATATTATGCTGTTCAACTATCGTATTTCCAACCTGTGCGTGAAGGCCGAGCCGACAGCCATGTTGCCAGTGACGGTATCGTTAGAGGCTATGGAGTGTAACCTCGAGGAGGTGGCCGATGTTGTCAAGCCCGACGACTATACCTTCTACGTCTATCCTAAGAACCAGAACAACCTTCAGGCCGTCATCGACGGCGTATTCGATATGCACCCGGAGTTCAAGATGGAGATGGCATCCGAGAAGCGAGTCAACGACGAAGAGGTGAGATACATCGTCTATACGATGCCCGATGTAAACAAGGACCGGCGCGATCTGCTCAACGATACCACCAAGGTCTTCCATAAAGAGTGCCTGGCCAATCTGGAGGCGAGCAATGTCAGGGAACTCGCCTCAATGGGCGAACTGGCGTCGAAGCTGCCGCCCGAGGACATCGACGAGGCTAAGGAGCGGCTGAAGTACATCTACGACGATGCCAAGGATCAGGCCGACAAAATGCTTGAGGCCAAGCTCGATGAGATAGAGAAGGGCTACCAGCGCTTCCTGGGCGAGGCGGAAGAAGGCTATGACTACGAAGGGGCCGACAATGCGGACGACAGCGAGATGGAAACCTCGCAAGACCCCGATATCGAAGCACTATTTAAGTAATTAAAGAAACAAGAAAAGATATGGAAAACGATTTTACAGTTAAGAAGAACGACACAGCCCTTGTTATCGAACTGGGCAAGAGTCTGGGTACCGCTAACGCACCGGCATTGACCGATGAACTGTCCAAGTACAGAGGTCAGGTCATCGAGAAAGTGGTGTTCGATGCCTCTCGGTTGATATCCCTTTCCAGTAGTGGTCTGCGGGCTGTCATCTTTGCCAAGCAGAGGTTGGGAAACAAACCCGAGATTGTGTTTGTGAATTGTGCCAAAGAGATTTACAACACGCTTAAGATTATCGGCCTTGCTCCCTCTATCAAGTTCGTAACGGTAGAGAGTATGAGGATAGTGCGCCGTCGCGATGCCCTCGATGATTTCTCAGCCAACAACGATGTTGTCTGCAACAGCATGCGACTGGGCGAAGTTGAAGATTAACCTGCGTATTCAGAGGCAAGCACCATGACCCGATTGCATTTCCAGCCCATTAAGGGTAAGTCGCTCGACATCATTGATGCCATCCTCCAGACGGATGAGGTGGCGTCGTTGGGCGATGCATGGGGGATTATCAGTATGGTGACCGACGACCTTGTAGCGAATATTGTCAACTATTCCGGCTCCGCCTATCTCGATGTGGAGATCCAGCGCGACAAGAAGAACATCACGATGCGCTTCCGCGATGGCGGTGTGCCGTTCAACCCGCTCGAGCAAGACCCTCCCGACACCTCTCTGCCGATGGAGGACCGTGAGATCGGCGGACTGGGCATCTACCTCGTCACCACCTCTATGGACGACGTGGCCTACGAGCACACCAATGGAGAGAATATTCTGACGGTCACAAAAAAACTTACAAACTAACAGTAGCGACTTTATGGAGAAATTTCGTGATATCTTTAAACAGGATCCCGGCCTCTGCATCATCATTGCGGCGGCTGTCCTTTTCGAAGTGGTGTCGGTAATCATGTTCTATATCAGCCATAACATCATCCAGCAGACGATGGAACAGCTGGTGGAGCACGAGATGGTTGGTGAGGTGTTCGCCAAACTGCGCATCATACAGTACTGTCTGCCCATCGTGCTGGTTTTGAGTATGCTCATCCTCGGCTATGTCGTTTACCGCACCTCCCGCAGTATGGAGCTGCTGCGCCAGACCAATGCCGAGAAGGAGCGCATCAGCTCAGAGCTGCTTGTGGCCAGCCAGATCCAGCAGAGCATGCTGCCCGACTCCTATCTGAAGCAAGACGGCCTGGAGGTCTTCGGCTCGCTGGTACCTGCCCGTGAGGTGGGAGGCGACCTGTTCGACTACTTTATCCGCGACGAGAAGCTGTTCTTCTGCATCGGCGATGTCTGTGGCAAGGGCACTCCCGCAGCGATGCTCATGTCGAGTGTGCGCTCGCTGTTGCATGCCTTCTCCATCCACGAGAGCAACCCCGCCCGCATCCTGCAGACCGTCAACGATGCCGCCAGTCAGGGTAACGACAGTTGTATGTTTGTCACCCTCTTTATCGGCGTGCTCGACCTTCCGACAGGCCGTCTGCACTACAGCAATGCCGGTCACAACGTGCCCTACATATTAGGCAGTGAGCTCACTCAGCTCGACTGCGAAGCTAACGTGCCCATTGGTCCCTTCGATGATGCCGTCTTCAATGTGCAGACCATCCAGCTCCATTCGGGCGATACCATCTTCCTTTATACCGACGGACTCACCGAGGCCAACAACATCGAGAGTCAGGAACTGGGCGTTGAGCGCGCTGAAGAGGTGCTGAGAAGTTGTGCAGAGCAGAAGCTGAATCCCGAGGCCATCGTCGCCACCGTCACCGATGCCGTACATCGCTTTGCCGGGGAAGCCCTGCAGAGCGACGACCTCACCATGATGGCCATCCGCTATACCCCCCAGCAGTTCGAGAGCACCGTGAGCGAGACGATTACCATCAAGAACGATATGAGCGAGGTGCCGCGTCTGGGCAGTTTCCAGAGCAAGGTGTACCAACAGATGAATATCGAGCCGTCGCTGGCGGGCAAGCTGCGGCTGGCTGTCGAGGAGGCTGTGGTGAATGTGATAGAGTATGCCTATCCGGCAGGCAGAGTGGGGGATATCGAGGTGAGGCTGCTCTCCGACGGCCGTCTGCTGAAAGTCAAGATCCTCGACTCGGGCATCGCCTTCGACCCCACCACCATAGCGAAAGCCGATACCACCCTGGCTGCCAACGAACGGCGCACGGGTGGACTGGGAATGCTTCTGGTGCGCGAGCTGATGAGCTCCGTCAATTACGAGCGCATCGACGGTAAGAACATTCTCACCCTGAATAAACTCATCAGATAGTCACTCGTCATGAACTCCTTGAACTCCTTGTCTCCTAAGAGCAAGCGGAGCTTGCGATAGTAAATAACGAAAATTTAAGCAATAATGAAAAAGATTATGAATTGGGTGCTCGCCGCCACCCTCGTTTGCGGCCCAAGTGTGTTCACATCGTGTAGGAAGTCAGCCCCTGCCAATGCCCCCGTGGCTGAACAGGCCATCGAACAAGAGGATGTACAGGAAGTGGTATCTACCGAGCTGATCCGTACCAGTCAGAGCTGGGATGGGGTAGAGCTGCCCGACTACTTTCAGGGTCGCCCCGAACTGGTGGCCGTGAAGTACGTGTTTCCTGCCGGCAAGAAGCTGGGCTGGCACCACCACCCCGTGATGAACTACGGCATTCTGGTGCAGGGCGAACTCACCATCATCGGTCAGGACGGCCAGGAGAAGGTAGTCCACGAAGGCGAGCCCGTGGTTGAGATGGTGAATACCATCCATCACGGCGAGAACCGCGGCTCCAAGCCCGTTATCCTCTACATGTTCTACCTCTCTCAGAAAGATCTGCCCCTGGCAGTGCAGCATCCCGAAATCCCGCTGGAATAATCCGCCTGGTTCAGGTCAGTTAAAGGGAGCCCCGGTTCAATTTCCGAGACTCCCTTCTTCTTTGCCTACGCCCCTACGCAACTCGTAGCGCCCAGGGCGGTGAGTACCGCAGAGATGATCGAAGCCAGTATCTGCAGCGTCCACTTCAGTGTTTCTTTCTTGCTCATAGCTTACCTCCTTTCAATTCTTCTAAATTATTTCCAACACAGAGACACAGAGTTACAGAGTTTGAAGACTATTGAAAATTGAAAATTGAAGATTGAAAAAACTCTGTGTCTCTGTATCTCTGTGTTTGATTACTTCAATTCTTCAATTTTTCAATTTTTCAATTTTTCCCTTGGTCGTCTTCCTCGGGGTCACTGCCTCCGCCATTGTCGGTGCCGCCCTGGCTCTGGTTGCCGCCCTGGCTCTGGCCGTTGTCGCCGTCGCCATCTTCGGGATCCTCGATGTCGCCACCGTCGCCCGAGGTCACTCGCTTCAGCACGGTGCCGTCCTCGTCGAGACAGGTAATCTGGATTGAGGTGTTCTTCAACTCGTCCTTCACCTCCACCGAGGGCGTGAACACGATGCGGCGGGTGGTAATCAGACCGGTCTTCACATCCTCCAGGTCCTCAACG
>CACXVS010000034.1 GCA_902771155.1 uncultured Prevotellaceae bacterium | reverse complement strand
TATAGGTGTTGATGGTGAAATAGCCCACGCCGAACGAGGTGAGGTTCTGGAAGAAGTGGGTGCCCTGGGAGGGATCGACATGGTAGTTCTTCAGACCTGTCTCGACGATGACACGGGCGGCACTGATATGGGGCCACTTGACGGGGATGCCCAGCCAGTAGTCGCTGGAGCCCCAACGGCCCGGTCCGATGAGGATGTAGTTTTTGTTCTCGTCGAGGAACTTGCGGTTGATCTCCTCAATCTGGGTGGCAATGGCGGGGTTGTTGACGGCCGTGAAATCGTCGCCGGCTTTCACATAGACCACATCGACCACATCCTCTGAGATGCCATGACCGAGGGAGTTGTGGGAGCGCAAGAGGCACTGCTCGTCGGGGATGGCCTTGAGGTCCTCGTCGAGCACCTGCTTGGAATCGACGATGGGGCGGATCTGCAGGAGATAGAACTCGCCGGTACGGTCGTCGTTGAGGTTGCAGGCAAACTCGATCTCCACGGGGCGCTTCATCTCGTCGGAACCTAGCTTCTGTACCATCTGCAGGATCTCGGGCAGGGGGAAGACGCCGTGCTGGAGCACGCCAGTGAAGGAGATGACCTTGCGACCACCCTCGTAGATGCCGTCGCGGATAATCTGGTCGGTGGGGTCGTAGGTGGAGGCGATAAAGGTGAGGGCTCCATCCTCGGCTGCCTGTTTCACGCGGATCTTCTTGATGTTGAAACCGTCATCGACCTTGAAGTCGTCGCCTATGTGCGTCATGTCGAGGGCGTAGAAGCGCGTCTGTGTCTCACTGAGTGCCGTCTCCATCTCCGACATCTGGAGCACCTGTGTGGGGTGGTAGGGCGACACGCGGAGTGTCTGACCGCCGTCAACGATATACTTGCCGAGTCCGAGGGCCAGGGAGGCGATGCCTTCTTCGGCCGTCTCTTCTCCGATGGGGTAGTAGTTGAGCGAGCGGAGCACGCCCGAGAAGTTGGGATAATAGAGGTCGCCGTACTGCTTGCCCACCACCTCCTGCAGGATGACGGCCATCTTCTCCTGGTCGATGACGTTCTCCGTGGCCAGCATATAGGCCTTGGAGTCCTTGTAATAGACCGAGGCATAGACGCCCTTGATGGCACAGGCCAGCATGCGCAGCATCTCGTACTTGTCGTTGAGATAGGGGATCATATAGGTGGAATAGATGCCGGCGAAGGGTTGGTAGTGGGAGTCTTCGAGCAGCGACGATGAGCGTACGGCAATAGGCGACTTGACGGCATCAAAGAACGTGAAGAAGTCGGCTATCAGCGTATCGGGCAGCTGGGCGCGCATGAATTGCTGGAGTATCTCCTCGTCGCTGGCATCGCTGAGGGCGATGGGGTAGAGGTTGTTCTTCTCCATGAACTCGTCGAAGAAGTCGGTACAGAGCACCACCGTCTTGGGGATGGTGACGTGGGCATTCTCGTACTGGTTGAGTTCGGGGTGGCGCTTGATGATGTTGTCGAGGAATGCCAGACCGCGCCCCTTGCCTCCCAGCGAGCCCTCGCCGATGCGGGCGAAATGGCTATAGGCATCGAACTTCAGACGGTCGAAGACGGCCACCACGCCGATGTTCTTCATGCGGCGGTACTGGACGATGGCGTCGAAGATAATCTGACGGTGGGCATCGACATCCTGGAGCTTGTGCCAGGTGACATGCTTCAGAAAGGCTGAAACGGGGAAGATGGCACGGGCGCAGAGCCAGCGGCTCATGTGGTTGCGCGAGATGTGGTAGAGCATCGAGTCGTTGGGGATCTTGAAGATAATATCCTGCAGCTCCTTGAGCGACGACACGCGGGCCACCTCTTCCTTGGTCTTGGGATCGCGGAAGATAAAGTCGCCGAAGCCCATGTGCTCCTCCATCAGGTGGTGGAGATCGACGTTCATCTTCGTGGAGTTCTTGTCGATGAAATGGAAGCCATCGGCCTTGGCCTTGGCGGCGTTGAGCGTCTCCTTGGACTCGAGGATCAGCGGCACATACTCGTCCTGGCGACGGATCTCGCGGAGGAGCTTCAGTCCGGCCTCTGGGTCGCCCTCCTCGACATGGGAGAGGCGCCCGGGAACAATCTTCATCGGGAAACGGGTGTCGGAGATGACACCCAGGGTGTTGTCGTGGTACTTCTCGTAGATGGCTATCGCCTCCTCGTAGTTCGTGGCCAGCACCACCTTGGGGCGTCCGCGCTTGCGCTGGGCGGCGGCATGGGGATTGAGTGCCTCGGTGGAGAAGCGCTTCGACTGGGCGAGGATGTAATTATAGAGGTTGGGCAGCACGCTGGAATAGAAGCGGATGTTGTCCTCGACAAGCAGGATCATCTGCACACCGGCCTCACGGATGTCGTGGTCGATGTTCATCTTGTCTTCCAGCAGCTTGATGATCGACATGATGAGATTGGTGTTGCCAAGCCAGCAGAAGACATAGTCGAACACCGACATGTCCTCGTTCTCGATACGTTTGGTGATGCCGTGGGAGAACGGCGTGAGCACCACGCAGGGGATGTTAGGGTGGGCTGCCTTTACCTCGCGGGCCACGGTGAAGGCATCGTTGTCGGCATTACCGGGCATACAGATCACCAGGTCGATGTCGGTGGTGTGGAGCACCTCGTTGGCCTCCTCGGTGGTGGATACCTGCGTGAAGGTGGGCGGGTAGCGCATGCCCAGTTCCATATACTCGTCGAAGATCTTCTCATCGATACGCCCGTCGTCCTCCAGCATGAAGGCGTCGTAGGGATTGGCCACGATGAGGACGTTGAAGATGCGGCGCGTCATCAGATTGACAAACGACACGTCCTTCAGGTAGAACTTGTTCCACTCCTGTGGTATTTTGCTGACTTCTTCCATATCTGCTGCAAAGTTACGAATAAGTGAGCGAAATGCAAAAAAAAATTATTAAAAGTTCGTCGTATTTCAATAATTATTCTTAACTTTGCACCCAAATAGACTATAAATATGAAGAAGCTGTTGTGCTTTGTTTGCTTGATTCTCGTTACGCTGACTGCATCGGCGCAATATCGTAATCCCATTATTCCAGGCTTCCATCCCTCGCCCAGCATCTGCCGTGTGGGCGATGATTTCTACCTGGTGAATGCCTCGTTCCAGTATTTCCCCGGGGTGCCCATCTACCACTCGAAGGACCTGGTGAACTGGGAGCAGATAGGTAATGTGCTCGACCGTGAGTCGCAGATACCGCTGAAGGGGGCCGTCGCCTGGACGGGCATCTCGGCACCTACCATCCGTTATCACGACGGCACGTTCTACCTGGTAGCCACCAATGTGGGCAACGGCGGCAACTTCCTCGTGACGGCGAAGGACCCGCGGGGGCCCTGGAGCGAGCCTCTCTGGCTGGAGCAGCAGGGCATCGACCCCTCGCTGTGGTTTGAGAACGGCAAGTGCTATCTGGTGAGCAATCCCGACAATACCATCGTGCTCAGTGAAATCGACGTGAAGACGGGTAAGCAGCTGGCGCCCGGCAAGCCCCTGTGGCAGGGGATGGGCATGCGCTACCCCGAGGCACCACATATCTATAAGAAAGACGGGTGGTATTATCTGCTGATATCGGAAGGCGGGACGGAAATCGCCCATTGCATGACCATCGCCCGCAGCAAAAACATCTACGGACCCTACGAGGGGTACTCGAAGAACCCTATCTTCACCCATTGCAACGTCAAAGGGCAGCAGAGTCAGATACAGGCCGTAGGGCATGGCGACTTCGTCCAGGCTCAGGACGGTTCGTGGTGGGTGGTGTTTCTGGCCCAACGCCAGTTCGGTGGCAACTACCATCACCTGGGGCGAGAGACCTTTCTGGCACCTGTGGAATGGAAGAAAGGCCAATGGCCGGTGGTCAACGGCGGTGAGCCTATAGACACGCTGATGAGCGGAAAGCCTCTGGGCGTGGAACAGAAATCGCAGAAGCGCCATATACGCACGACATTTGACAAGCCTCTCGGTAAGGAGTGGGTGTATATCCAGAATCCGGATTCTAATAATTATAAGGTTCGCGTGGGAAGACTTCAGCTCATCAGTTCGCGAGGTCCCTTGTCGAAGAACGACCGTCCTACGTTTATCGGGCGCCGACAGGAGAGTGCCAACATGGTGGCTGAGACATACGTTAATTTTGAGGAAGGATTGCCAAGGGATGAGGCCGGCATGACGATTTATCAGATTCACGACGGTCATGCGGAGATTTTCATGCGGCCCACAAACAATAAGACTCAGGTGGCGGTAAAATGCAAGCTGAAGAGTGTGGAGAGTGTGATGGCTACTGCCGAGATCGACTGCAGTGCGGCCTACCTGCGTATCAGGAGTGACGGACTTCATTATATGTTCGACTACTCTGTTGACGGGAAGGCCTATAAGACATTGGCGACCCTCGACTGCTCGCTGCTGAGCACAGAGGTGGTGGGTGGTTTTACTGGAGCTGTCATCGGACTGTATGCCGTAGAGAACAACTTCTCGGAAGCTTACGGACGATCGTTTGCGCTGTTCGACTATTTTGACTATCAAGAGCAATAAAACAAAAATAATAACCGTTATTAGTAAAAACCATTAAACAGTAAAGATTATGAAAAAGTATTTAGCAGAGATGGTGGGCACCATGGTGCTCGTGTTGATGGGCTGCGGCGTCGCAGTTAGTTTGGGTTGTGACCCAGTGAACAATATCCCCGCTGTGGTGGGTACGGCATTTGCCTTCGGTCTGGCCGTAGTAGCGATGGCTTATACGATTGGCGGCATCAGTGGTTGCCACATCAATCCAGCCATTACCCTCGGTGTGTTCCTGAGTGGTCGTATGAGTGCCAAGGACTGTGTCATGTACATGCTTTTCCAGGTGATCGGTGCCTTTATCGGTAGCTTGCTGCTCTACATCCTGACAGAGAATGTGCCCGGACTTGAGGGTACTGGTGCCAACGACCTGCAGGTGAATGTCTCGATGCTGGGCGGTCTGCTCGCTGAGATTATCTTCACTTGTGTCTTTGTGCTGGTGGTTCTGGGTGCTACGTCAAAGACCAATGGTGCTACCAACAATTTCGCAGGTCTGGCTATCGGTCTTTCTCTGATCCTTGTCCACCTGGTATGTATCCGTTACACTGGTACATCAGTGAACCCCGCCCGTTCTATCGCTCCCGCCATCTTCCAGGGTGGTACTGCAATGACTAATCTCTGGATCTTCATCGTAGGTCCGTTCGTGGGTGGCGCTTGTGCTGCGGGTATCTGGAAACTGATTGATTCTGAGGAGAAATAAGGTTTTGTGTGTTTATCACACTTCTATATCCAATCCACATTTAATCTGATTCAATGATAGTGCAACTGCTTTATTTTAAGGCAGTTGCATTTTTGTATCCTAAAAACTATCCACTTCTTTATATATATGCCCTTGTTTTGGGGCAGAAATCGTTGTATCTTTGCACAAAGAAACGTTTTATGGTTAGTTAATTTGGTTTATATTAGTTAGTAGTTATTAGTTATTGTAGTGAATTTAAAAGAATGGGCGTCTGCGGGAGCAGGCGCTTATTTTTGTTTAAAGGAGACAAGGAGTTCAAGGAGTTCAAGGAGTTCAGGGAGTTCTGGGAGTTCAAGACATATGTTTCATCGTGCAGGAGAAACAGCGGAATCAGGTATTGTCCTGAACTCCTTGAACTCCCTGAACTCCTTGTCTCCCTGTTTACTAAGAGCAAGCAAAAACACCAAAAATACCCGTGTTTTTGGGCAGAAATGTCTTTTTTACACTTCTATATATAGTCCACTCTTTTGAGTTGTTGGCTTTTTGATATTTAATTGATTTTCAAACCAATATGATTTTCAAGTAGGCTTTTGAATCCACTTTTGTATCGCATCCACTGGATTCGTCTTTCTTTTTTTACTAATTTTGCACCAGAAAACTTTCAAACGAGTTAATTCTAATTTATTCTAACTTTATATTAACAATAACAAAACAAAGTATGAAAAAAAGCAGGTTAATTTTGATGTTGTTGGCACTGTTCGTGTCAATGACGTCGTTTGCCCAAAGTATTTTGGGTACTGTGATTGACGAGAACGGAGATCCGGTTATCGGTGCTACCGTTGTCGAAAAAGCTAATCCTCAGAATGCGACGATCACCGATTTCGATGGTCATTTCAATCTGAAGGTTGATGCAGGTAAGACCATTGCCATTTCTTATGTTGGTTACATCACTCAGGAAGTGGCAGCCCAGAACGACATGACCGTTAATCTGAAGCCCGACGACAAGATGCTCGAGGAAGTGGTGGTTGTAGGTTATGGCGTTCAGAAGAAGAGTGTTGTGACAGCCTCCATCGCCAAGGTTAGCGCAGAGGATCTGGAAGGTAAGACACGTCTGCGTGCCGATGATGCCCTGAAGGGTATGGCCGCCGGTGTGAATGTGACCTCTTCGTCTGGTCAGCCTGGCTCACAGTCAATGATTCGCGTGCGTGGTACGGGTACCATTAATGACACTAATCCTCTTTATATTATTGATGGCATGCCCGCCGACCAGTATGGTCTGGAGTCGGTAAACCCCAACGATATTGAGAGTATTGAGGTTCTGAAGGATGCTGCTTCTGGCGCTATCTATGGTGCTCGTGCTGCCAACGGTGTGATCCTGGTAACAACCAAGAAGGGTAAGATGGGTAAGGCCCAGATCAACTACAACTTCAGCTATGGATGGCAGAGTGCCTGGAAGAAGCGCGATGTGACTGGTGCTACCGACTATGCCGTGCTCCAGAACGAGAAGTACCTCAATGGTGGTCAGTCTCCCCTCTATGCCGATCCATATAATCTGGTTGATGCCAACGGCAATGCCATTAAGGGTTTTGGCACGAACTGGCAGGAGCTGCTGTTCAACGATAATGCGCCTATCGTGCAGCACGACGTCTCAGTCAGTGGCGCTACAGAGAAGGTGAACTACTACCTGTCGATGGGCTACTATACACAAGAGGGTATCGTAGGTGGTAACTATGGTAAGTCGAACTATGATCGTCTGACCATCCGTTCTAACAACAACTTCAACATTATCGACGCTACTAAGGAGCGTGACTTCCTGAACAAGTTGGATATCAGTGCCAACCTCTCTTATATGCGTGTGCATAGCACTGGTATCGACGCCAACTCTACATGGGGTTCTCCTCTGGGTTCTGCCCTCTATCTGGCACCCACACTGCCCGTTACTCTCGAGGGTCAGGTGGCTGAGGATATGATCAAGCAGTATTCTGCTTATGACCTCTACAGAGACGAGAACGGCAATCCCTATACTGTTCCTGGATTTATCGGTTCTTATCAGGAGCAGAACAACCCCATCGCCATGATGCAGCAGCGCCCCGGTCGTGGATGGTCGCATAAGTTCATGCCGAAGTTCTCTATCGACCTGCAGCTCTGGGACAATCTGAAATATCATTTCACATGGAGTGCAGAGCAGTCGTTCTGGGGAAGTGAGTCGGCTACCACTGAGAAGTTCTATTTCTCTGGTAACAACAATTCAGACCATACTCAGGCTACTTCTGAGAAATCTAACAGCACGACCTGGCAGATTGAGAATACCCTGACTTATGACAAGGAGTTTGGTAAGCACTCTATCGGTGTTGTTCTCGGACAGAGTGCCCTGAAGTATAAGGGCAGTTATGTAGGTGCCTCTCACTGGAACCTGATCAACACAGACAAGCCTTATGTGGATTATACTACTGGTGGTAGCGTTCAGACCACTACCGATGCAGATGGAAATATCATTGGTGTGACAAGTCTTGTCAGTGGATGGGCAGGTCCTAACGTAGAGCATCGTCTGGCCTCTCTCTTCGGACGCCTGAGTTACAACTATGACGAGAAGTACATGTTGCAGGCAACTATCCGTCGTGACGGATCAAGCCGCTTTGGCTCTAATAATAAATATGGTGTGTTCCCCTCAGTTTCCGTAGGTTGGAATATTATGAACGAGAAGTTCATGGAGAGCACTCGCGACTGGTTGACAAATCTGAAGTTCCGTGCCAGCTGGGGTAAGAACGGTAACGAGAATATCGGTGACTTCCGCTATACCGTACTCACCAATTCCGGTGGTACCAGTAACTATTACTTCGGACGTCAGGCCTCTATGGTCTATGGCTCGAAGGCCAACGGACTGGCTAACGAGGATCTGAAGTGGGAGGAGAGTGAGCAGACCGACTTTGGTCTCGATTTCGGATTCTGGAATAACAAACTGACCTTCACTGTTGATTACTATATCAAGAAGACCAATGGTATGCTGATGGAGATGCCCATTCCTTCATACGTCGGTGAGACCAGACCTATCGGTAACGTTGGTGACATGGAGAACTCTGGTATTGAGTTTGAGCTTGGTTATAAGTTCAATATCAGTGATGCCCACTTTTCTATCAAGGGTAACGCCTCTTATCTGAAGAATAAGCTGAAGAACCTCGGTAACGACACCGGTTTCCTGAACTATGGTATCAGTCAGTTCAGCGACGGTGGTACCCGTGCAGAGAATGGCGAGCCCTTCCCCTTCTTCTATGGTTACAAGACGGCTGGTGTACTGCAGAACGCCGATCAGGCTGCTGAGTATAATGCCAAGTTCGGTACGTCCTCTAATCCTGGTGACCTGATCTTCGTTGATATGAACGGTGACGGACAGATTTCTTCTGATGACCGTACCAAGATCGGTAAGCCGACACCAGACTGGACCTTCGGTATGAATTTTGATGCCGAGTGGAAAGGATTTGACCTGAATGTCTTCCTCCAGGGTGTAAGTGGTGCTGACATCTTTGATGCTACCTGGCGTCAGGACATCGCTTCTGGTAACTATCCCACTTGGGTACTGGACCGCTGGACGGGTGAGGGCACTTCCAACAAACTGCCTCTCCTGAAACTGGGTGACTCAAAGAACTGGGTATGCAGCGATATCTATGTACAGGATGGTTCTTACCTCCGTCTGAAGAATATTTCACTGGGTTATACCCTGCCCCGCAACCTGACCAAGAAGATCTATATTGAGCGCTTCCGCGTCTATGTCCGTGCAGAGAACCTCTTCACCTGGACCAAGTACTGGGGCTTCGATCCTGAGATCGGTTCTGGCAGCTCTTCAATGGGTGTTGACTATGGTGTATATCCGCAGGCTCGTACCTGGACAGTTGGATTCAACCTCTCACTGTAATAATTGATAATAGAAAACTGATAATAGAAAATTTTGAAGTATTATGAATACGAAGATATATAAAATGATCTGCGCTGGCGTAGTGGCCATCTCGTTGACCGCTTGCAGTGACGATTTCCTCGAGGTGACGAATCCAACAGGTGAGCCCCTTAACGAGTATTATAATAACGATGGGCATCTGAACGAGGCATTGACCTCTGCCTATGCTCCTTTACACTGGCCCGACTGGGACGGTACGGCTTACAACGACCTGACCTGCGATGCAGAGATTATGGGCGACGACTTCTGGGTTGGCGGATCGAGCATCAGCGACAACCAGCACTGGCATAAGCTCTTCAACTTCGAGGGTGATGGTAACAATACCCTTGGTACGCTCTGGGGCGACTTCTACAGTGGCATCAAGCGTTGTAACGACGTGATCCAGTATTGCTCATGGGGTGGTGGCACTGAGGCCAATCGCCGCAGCTACGAGATGCAGGCCCGTCTGCTCCGTGTATATTACTACAGCATTCTGTGGCATTATTATGGCAACGTGCCTTTCTATCTGGAGAACCTCTCTTCGCCCTATACTGCTCCGCAGATCACTGCTGATGAGATCTATAACAATCTGCTGCCTGAATTGGAAGATATCATTGCTTCTAATGTGCTTCCCATGCGTTGGAATGCCAGTGAGTCAGGTCGCGTGTCACAGGCCATGGCCTATATGCTCTATGCAGAAATGGTTATGTATCAGAACGACAGTGCACGTTATCCGCAGGCTCTTACCTATATGAAGCAGATTATCAGTGATTCCAACTACTCTCTGAATCCTGATTTCAATGACCTGTGGTCAGAGAATGGCGAGTGGTGCTCAGAGAGCATCTTCGAGATCAACTATGATGATGACAATGCCCAGCGCGACTGGGGTACCCCGCTTCACGCTGGTGGTACCGTGTTCCCCACGCTCTGTTCTCCTAACACCTGGTCGGGTGGCGAAGGATGGGATGCCGGTATGGATGGCTGGGGATTCCTCCCGATGCGAGTAGAGACCTATAATATGTATGATGAGAACGACAAGCGTCGTGCCGCTACCTGCTGGGATGTTCGTGGCTACAGCTATACCGAGCGTTATCAGGATACTCACATCTGGCATGGCAAGTATCGTCCGCAGACCGCTAATTGTCAGGATTGTCCGAGTTCAAAGAACCTGAACTACAATAACAACAAGCGTATCTACCGTTATGCAGAGACCCTGCTCAACGCAGCAGAACTGCTGTTGCAGACAGGTGGCAGTGCCTCTGAGGCTGCCGGCTATGTGAATGAGGTTCGTGCCCGTGCCGGTCTGGCTGCTCTGAATGGTGTCACCATCGATGATATTCTGAACGAGCGTCACCTGGAGTTCTGTGGCGAGGGCAAGCGTTACTTCGACCTTGTACGCGCTGAAGGCATCAGCGGTGCTACTGAAAAGGCTACTCTGAAGCTGGTTCCCGACAGCTATGGCTATCGCACCAATACCTGGACGGCCAGCAAGAAGTATATTCCTCTGTCACAGTCTGAGCTCGATGCTGATCCGACACTGGTTCAGAACAACTATTAATTGAAAATTGAGAATTGAAAATTGATAATTAAAGGATTATGAAGAATTTATTTAAATATACAATAGGTGTTCTGTTCGCAGGTCTGACGATGACAGCCTGCTCGCCCGATACTTTCGATGGCGCAGACCCCAATAAGATCCCAACGATGGATGGCGTTGATTTCCGGATGGACGTTGATCAGGAAACCAATCAGATGATTGCCACCTATATTCCACAGGCAGGAACCTATCCCATCTGGATCCTGAATGGTACACAGTATTCAACCCTGCAGGAAGTGGGTTTCCAGAACCCCGAGGCAGGTACCTATAGTGTAGAGCTGAAGCTTGGTAACCGCAACGGTTTCAGTCAGGGCTCCGTAGTTAAGAACTTCACCTTCAACGAGACGAAGATTGACTATAGTGCAGACTTCCGTCGCCTCTGCGATAAGGAGTGGCGCTTCGCCAACAAGGAAATTGGTCACCTTGGCTGTGGCCCTGCTGGTACGGCAGGTATGGAGTGGTGGTCAGCCCAGCCCGACGACAAGAAGGACTTTGGTATGTATGACGACCGTATCACTTTCACGGCAGAGACCCGCAAGGGCGGTACCTATAACTATAGTGCAGGTGCTGATGGCATGACCTATGTGAACACAGGAACCACCAAGTGGGGTTCTGAGCCTGCTGACTTTGATGCCGCTATCGGTGACGATAGTGCAGGTTGGAGCTTCGAGGTGTATGAATGGGAGGATGCTGACGGAAATGTGACGAAGCAGACCTATATCCAGTTGGATCCCAACACCGTATTCCCCTATATCTCTTCAGATCTCCAGTTCGAGAATCCTAAGTTCCGTATCGAGTCGTTGACAGCTTCTAAGCTGGTGCTCGTCTATGATGCTCCTGATCGTAGTATTGCCTGGCGCTTCATCTTTACCAGTGCTGAGGCTGAGACTGTCTTCGAGGGCTTCGATCCTAACAGCGACTTCAACATGTGGAAGGGTATCACCCCGGTGATGTCGTTCTACTACAATCCTGATCCAGGTTGGGGCAACGACCAGACCGCTACTTTCGAGAGTCTCTTCAAGGGTGGTGACAACGACTATACCGTTACCGTTCCCGAGGCTTGTTACGATCGTTGGCAGGCACAGGTTCACTTCCATACCGATCTGAACATCTCTGCCGCCAGTCACTATGACTTCTCTGCTATCTTCAGCAGTGATGTGGATATCGACGGTGTTACGGTGAAGCTGACTAACGAGGCTGATAACGATGCCATCATCGACGTTGACAATCTGAACCTGAAGGCTGGTGAGGATGTGGTGTTCTGGAAGAGCGACATCCCTGGTCTTGACCTCTCACAGGTGAAACTTGTGCTCGACTTCGGTCGTGCTGCTGGTCCTACGGTTGTGAATGTACGTAATATCGTTCTGAAGGATCATGCCAACGACGATGGTACTAAGTTGCCAGAGGAGACTCCTGAGGAGGGCGGTGAGACACCTGCTGCTACCATGGACTGGAACTACGAGGCTGGCACCAACCTCTGGAAGGCTGTTGACGATGGTTCGATGTTCGATAAGTTCGGCTACTGGTTTGCCGACGACAGTTGGGGCGAGCTTCCTAACCAGCCTGTAGCAACCCACGATGGTGATGTCTATGAGATCACACTGCCTGAGGGTATGGGTGGCTCACAGTGGCAGGGTCAGTTCCATATCGACACCAAACTGACTGCCAGTGCCGATAAGTCCTATAACTTCTATCTCGTGATGGAAACTGACGCTGACTGTCCGGGTGTAACCTTCAAACTCACTGATTCTGGCGACTCTAACTTCTTCATCGAGGAGCGTGTGGATGTACCTGCTGACGGATTCGTGTTCAAGCGTGAGGGCGTGACCCTGAAAGATGGTCTGGATGCTTCTGCCATCCGTCTGTTCTTCGACTTCGGAGGCAGTCCTGCTGGCACCCATGTCAAGATCAGCAAGATCTATTTCGAGGAGGAAGTGTCTATCAACTACGACGATGCTGACAACCTCTGGAAGGCTGTTGACGATGGTTCGATGTTCGATAAGTTCGGTTACTGGTTTGCTGACGATAGTTGGGGCGAGCTCCCCACTCAGCCAGAAGCCACTCTCAACGGCTCAACCTACGAGATCACACTGCCTGAGGGTATGGGTGGTTCACAGTGGCAGGGCCAGTTCCATATCGACACCAAGCTGACTGCTTCAGCATCTAAGAGCTATGCCTTCCAGTTTGACATCGAGGCTGACGACAACCTGCCACAGGTAACCATGAAGCTCACTGATGCTGGTGATACCAACTGGTTCATTGAAGAGCGTCACGATGTGGCTGCTGACGAGTTAACCACTTTCACCTGGAAGGGCGTGATGACCCATGAGGGAGCCGATGCTACAGCCATCCGTCTGTTCTTCGACTTCGGTGGTAGTCCTGCTGGTACCCATGTCAAGATCAGCAATATCGTCTTCAAGGAATTATAATTAATGAAACGATACATGCTTCATACAATTCTGCTCACTCTCACTGTAGCCCTCACGGGTTGCAGTGGGAGCAGCGATGACTCCTCGATGCCGTCGGCTCCTTCTATCACCGTATCGCCAGAGAGCATCTCTGCGCCTGCTGAAGGAGGAACCTATACCGTTAATGTCACGACGACAGGGGCAGAGTGGGGAAAAGGTGAGGTAAGTGATTTCCTGACAGTAAGCACACAGAACACAGCATCCCAGACGGGTACTCTGACCATCACGGTTCCTGCTAATCCAGAGACAGAGGCCCGGACGGGTGCTGTCACCATCATGTCGGGTTCTGCCCGTAAGATGGTTACTGTTACACAGGAGGCTGCAGAGGAAGCTGCCTACTATGCACCTGATGGCTACAGAATGGTCTGGCAGGATGAGTTCAACGGCTCGGTCGATCCGTTGGCTAATTACGTGGCAGGTGCCAGCTATGAACTGAATGCCGACTACTGGACCCACGAGGTGAAAGGCAGTGGCTGGGTGAACCACGAGTTGCAGAACTACGTGAACCACAAGACTCCTGAAGGGGCCCTGGTTACCGAAGTGAAGGACGGCACCCTGCGCATCACTGCTCTCAAGGAGAATGGCAAGGTTTATTCTGGTCGTGTCTATGCCAAGGTGCGTGAAGGTTGGAGGTATGGTTATATCGAAGCCCGCATCAAACTTCCCAAAGGCAAGGGCACATGGCCTGCGTTCTGGATGATGCCTGTGAACTTCCACTCCTGGCCTGGCGATGGTGAGATCGACATTATGGAAGAGGTGGGCGTGAACCCCAACTATGTATCCTCAAGTCTTCATGCCAATGCCCATGTGCATTCTAATAATACACAGGTGACCCATGAGATGAAGTGCGAGGGTGCAGAGGGTGAGTTCCATACTTATGCCATGCTCTGGACGCATGAGAATATCACGACCTACGTGGATGGAAATGTACAACTGAGTTACGACAATCGTGGACTGGGGCGCGACGACTGGCCTTACGACGATCCGTTCTATATCATCTTCAATCTCGCCTGGGGTGGTGACTGGGGTGGTATGCATGGCGTCGATGAGAGTGCTCTCCCTGCCACGATGGAGGTTGACTACATCCGCGTGTTCCAAAAATAGTAGAAGATGAAAAAAACATTCCTCTATCTCTTGATCCTCTTGCTGACTGCCTGCACGGCTGGTGACAGGCAGCAACAGGAGGGTTTTGTAACCATCCAGGGCCACGACCTGATAAAGCCTGATGGCAAGAAACTGTTTATACAGGGAACGAACCTGGGCAACTGGCTTAATCCTGAGGGTTATATGTTCGGATTCAGTCGCACCAACTCTGCCTGGATGATCGACCTGCTCTTCAAGGAGGCTGTGGGGCCCGACTTCACAGCTGAGTTCTGGAAACAGTTTAAGGACAACTACGTCACCAAGGCTGACATCGACTTCATAGCCCAGCAAGGGGCCAACACCATCAGGTTGCCTTTCAACTACAAGCTCTTCACCGATGAAGACTATATGGGACAGACGGGTGAGAAAGATGGTTTTGAGCGCATCGACTCAGTGGTGAGCTGGTGTAAGGACAATGGTCTGTATCTGATTCTGGACATGCACGATTGTCCTGGTGGTCAGACGGGTGACAATATCGATGATGGCCATGGCTATCCCTGGTTGTTCGAGAGCGAGCAGAGTCAGCAGCTGTTCTGCAATATCTGGCGCAGGATAGCCGATCGCTATCAGAACGAGACGACCATCCTGGGCTATGAACTGATGAACGAGCCCATCGCTCACTATTTTGCCAACAAAGACTCACTATATACCCTGCTCCAACCCCTTTACAAGCGTTGTGTCAAGGCTATCCGAGAGGTGGATGCCAACCACATCATCCTTTTGGGTGGAGCCCACTGGAACAGTTTCTTCTGGATGCTCGACGATGCCAGCTACGACGACAAGCTGATGTACACTTGCCATCGCTATGGTGGTCCTGCCACTAGGGAGGCCATCTCGCACTACATCAATTTCCGCGACTCCATCAACCGCCCCATGTATATGGGTGAGTTTGGTCATAATACCGACGAGTGGCAAAGCGACTTCGTCAATGTGCTCAAGGCTGTGAACATCGGCTACACGTTCTGGCCCTATAAGAAGGTCGATAACTCCTGTATGATGGGCATCAAGCGTCCTGAGGGTTGGGACAGCATCGTGGTGAAATACTCTGAGACCTCTCGCAATACCTATCAGGAGTGGCGCGAGGCCCGTCCTGACCAGGCTAAGTTCAGAGACCTGCTCCAGAAGTTTGCAGAAAACTGCCGCTTTGAAAATTGTACCCCACAAAAGGATTACATCCATACGATGGGGTTATAGGGCGCCTACGAACGCACTCGAGTGCGCCCTCGTACGCACTGGAGTTCGCCTACGTACGCACTGTGGAAAGATAACCTACTAAAACTCTAAGTAAAATACTCTCGGGCCTGTCTCTTTTCGGGACAGGCTTTTTTGTGTCGGGGAGGTAACTTTTCTCAAAAAAGAGACTATTAATTAAATATTTTACTTACCTTTGCAAACTGATTAGGAACCAAAATAGTTTTTTATGAAAAGAATCCTTGCAACGGGTGGTGCCCGCCAGTTATATACCTTCCACTTTTTAAGAGATGGGTATGATTTGTAACTTTCTGATAATCAGCACAGAGTGGCGGGCGATGGGCAATTGCTCTCCACTTTCTGTTTCATATACACTTACATGAGTACTGAATATGTTGTATCTTTGCACCAAGATTAGAATTTAAACCCAAAACAAAATGACTAAAATGCTGATTTCAACCTTGTTGCTTATGATGACGACCCATGTTCAGGCTCATCAGTTGCCTACCTACCTCGACGAGTCGAAGCCCGTGGAGGAAAGAATCGATGATGCGCTCTCTCGAATGACACTCGAAGAGAAGATCGCAGTAATCCATGCTCAGTCTAAGTTCTCCAGTCCTGGTGTGAAACGCCTGGGATTCCCTGATTTCTGGACCGACGACGGTCCTCATGGCGTACGTCCCGACGTGCTTTGGGACGAATGGGAGCAGGCTGGTCAGTCTAACGACTCCTGTGTGGCTTTCCCTGCCTTGACCTGTCTGGCTGCTACGTGGAATCCAGAGATGGCCCGTATCTATGGAGAGAACCTGGGCGAGGAAGCCCTCTATCGTGATAAGGACATGATCCTGGGGCCTGGTGTGAACATCTATCGCACTCCCCTGGGCGGACGTAACTTTGAATATATGGGCGAAGACCCCTGGCTCGCCTCCAGAATGGTAGTGCCCTACATCCAGGGATTGCAGTCGAAGGGTGTGGCAGCATGTGTGAAGCACTATGCCCTGAACAACGACGAGGAGTATCGCCATCAGGTGAATGTGGTTGTCTCCGACCGTGCCCTCCACGAGATCTATCTGCCTGCTTTCAAGGCAGCTGTCACTGAGGCAGGTACCTGGGGCATCATGGGAGCGTATAATCTGTATAAGAACCAGCATAATTGTCATAATGAGATTATGCTCAACCAGATACTGAAAGGTGACTGGAAGTATGATGGCGTAGTCGTATCCGATTGGGGCGGTTGCCATGATACCGAGGAGGCCATCAAGAACGGGCTCGACATGGAGTTTGGCTCATGGACCGATGGTCTGACGATGGGCAAGACCAACGCCTACGACCTTTATTATATGGCTGATGCCTACAAGAAACTGATCAAGGAGGGCAAATATACGACTAAGGAACTCGACGACAAGGTGCGTCGTGTGCTTCGTCTTTTCTTCCGTACCACGATGAAGCGCCAGAAACCCTTTGGATTCCTTTGTTCCGAGAGCCATTATGAAGCAGCCCTGAGGATTGCCCAGGAAGGTGTCGTGCTCCTGAAGAACGAAGCCTCCCCCAACCCCTCCAAAGGGAGGGGAGTTAAGACTCCGGTGCTACCTATTGATCCGACAGCTAAGCAGAAGATTCTTGTGGTGGGCGAGAATGCCATCAAGATGATGACGGTGGGTGGTGGCTCTTCCTCGCTGAAGGTTCAGCGTGAGATCTTGCCCCTCGACGGTATCCGTGAACGCTTCAAGGATAGTGAGGTTGATTTCGCCAGAGGCTATGTGGGCGATACTGTTCAGAGTTATAATGGCGTCACTGTTGGTCGCAGTCTTTACGAAACCCGTAGTGCTTCCGAACTGACTGCAGAGGCTGTGGAGAAGGCCCGTCAGGCTGATGTCGTCATCTTTATTGGTGGCCTGAATAAGAGCAATTATCAGGATTGTGAGGGTCACGACCGCAAGGAGTTCGGCCTTCCCTATGGTCAGGATCAGCTCATCGAGGCGTTGGTAAAGGCCAACCCCCGTCTGGTGTATGTCAATATCTCAGGAAATGCTGTTGCCATGCCCTGGTTGGCCAAGGTGCCTGCGATTGTACAGGGGTGGTTCATCGGATCAGAGGCTGGTGAGGCCCTGGCCTCCGTCCTTGCTGGCGATGTGAATCCTTCGGGCAAGCTGCCTTTTACCTGGCATCAGCAGCTCAACGATTGTGGTGCCCATGCGCTCAACACCTATCCTGGTACTTGGAGAGATGATTACAAGATTATCGACGAGGAATACAAGGAGGGCATCTACGTGGGCTATCGCTGGACGGATAAACAGAAGATCAAGCCCCTCTTCGCCTTCGGACATGGTCTGAGTTATACCACCTTCAAGTTGGGTAAGGCCTCTGCAGATAAGACCCAGATAACAGCTGATGAGCAGATATCGTTTACTGTCAATGTCACCAATACGGGTAAGTGTGCTGGTGCAGAGACTGTACAGCTCTATGTCAGCGACAAGGAGGCCTCTGTTGACCGTCCCTTGAAGGAACTCAAGGCCTTCAGCAAGGTGTTCCTCCAGCCTGGAGAGAGTCGCGATGTCGTTCTGACGATAGGTCGTGATGCTCTGAGCTTCTACGACGAGGCCACCCATGCTTGGGTAGCAGAGCCAGGCACCTTCGAGGCGCTCATAGGCACTGCCTCCGACCAGCTGCCTGTCAAGTGCAGCTTCGAGTTGAAATGAATTTAAGAACAGTATATGTATTGTTGATGATGTTTGCTTGCCTAACGGCAGGCGCCCAACAGATGATACGGGGACGCGTTACAGATGAGCGCACAGGTGAAGCTGTGCCATCTGTAACTGTCCAGTATAAGGGACATGGTATAGGTGTGGTCGCTGATAGCGACGGCAACTATACCATTTCTCGTCATCTGGGTTGGGTGCTCACCTTTTCTGCCGTAGGTTATTTACCCACTACAGTGATGGTGAATGCCAATGTGAAGGGCGTCTGCAATCTGACGATGAAGGCTGACAATACATTGCTGAAGGAGGTCACCGTTAAGACCAAGCGCAGTCGATATCGCAGGAAAGAGAATCCGGCTGTAGAGATGATGCGTAAGGTGATAGCAGCCAAGAAACGCTCCGACCTCAGCAATTACGACTATTACCAATACAGGAAATACCAGAAACTCACCTTCGCCCTCAATGACATTACCCAGAAACGCATGGAGGACCCCAAGAACAAGAAGATGCGTTGGCTGATGGACCAGATAGAGACGAGTTCCTACAACGGAAAGCTGGTGTTGCCCATCTCTATTGACGAGACTGTTTCCCAGAAAATCTATCGCAAGGATCCCCGAAGCGAGAAGACAATCATACTTGGTAGTCGCTCAGAGGGCATCAACCATGTGGTTCAGACGGGGGACGTCGTGAATCAGGTCATGAAGGACGTCTTTACCGATATCGATATCTACGACAATCAGGTCCGATTCCTGCAATATCAGTTCACCAGTCCTATTGGCGACGGAGCTATATCCTTCTATCGTTACTATATAGAAGACACTCTCTATGTGGGGAAAGACAAGTGCTACCACCTGCATTTCCTCCCCAATAACTCGCAGGACTTTGGCTTCCGTGGTGATCTTTATGTGATGGCCGACTCCACTTGGCTGGTGAAACGCTGTGATATGACGATTCCCCAACAGAGCGACGTGAACTTTGTGGATAATGTTCAGATCGTACAGGAGTTCAGTCGTTTGCCAAATGGAGAGTGGGTGCTTACTACCGACGATATGTTCACAGAACTCAGGTATTTGGACTTTATGGAGTCCTTTACCATGACTCGGAATACCCGTTTGACTGATTTCTCCTTCACAGAGATTCCTGCCCAGTTGTTTAAAGGCAAGGCTGATGAGATTAAGACTGCCGGTGCTTCGTCCCGGAGTGACAGTTTCTGGGAGCAGAACCGTGAGGTGGCGTTGACGCGGAGTGAGGCCAATATGGAGCAGTTCGTCAATGATCTGGCAAAGATAAAAGGCTATAAATATATCCTCGCAGCAATCAAGATCCTGACGGAGAGCTTTATTGAGACAGGCTCAAAGAAACATCCCAGTAAGGTGGATATCGGACCGGTAAATACCTTTATTACCTCTAACTTCATCGACGGACTGCGCACGCGCTTCTCTGCCCAGACCACGGCAAATCTGGACTCCAACCTTTTCATTAAAGGGTATATCGCCAGAGGGTGGGGCTCTCATAAGACCTATTACAATGGTGAAGTGACCTGGTCGTTTAATAAGAAGGAATACATGCCTCGCGAGTTTCCCATCCGTAATCTGACCTTCTCTTCCACCTACGATGTGATGTCGCCCTCAGACAAGTTCCTTCTTGCAGACAAGGATAACGTCTTTACGTCCTTAAAATGGGCGGATACCAGGAAGATGATGTTCTACAATCGCCAATCCATTACGGCAGAGCGAGAAGAGGTGTGGGGACTGCGCACCACACTCTCGCTGAAGACTGAGGAGAACGAGGCGGCAGGCGACCTTCGCTTTGTTCCTCTTTCTGCATCTTTTGACGACCCTCTGGCCTCCAAGAGGATCCGTACAACAGAACTGCGTGCCGAACTGCGTTTCGCACCAGGTGAGACGTTTATCAACAATAAGAAAAACCGTCTGAACATTAATCGTGATGCTCCTGTTTTTACCCTTTCCCATACCTTAGGCATGAAGGGTGTGTTGGGGGCCGATTATGCCTATAACTATACGGAACTGTATGTCTTCAAACGGTTCTGGCTCAGTTCCTGGGGTAAACTCGATATCCATGCCAAGGGTGGCATTCAGTGGGATCAGGTGCCCTTCCCCTTGCTTATCATGCCAGAGACCAACCTCTCCTATCTTTTACAGAATTATACCTTTGAGGCCATTAATAATATGGAGTTCCCCATGGACCGTTTTGCCAGTCTTTACCTCTATTGGGACATGAACGGCAAACTCTTCAATCGCATCCCCCTGCTGAGGGAACTGAAATGGCGCGAATGGCTATCTGTGAGGTACCTGTGGGGAGGCTTGTCCGATAGGAATAATCCTCTGTTGGCAGAGAATGCAGGCAGTTCGCTGCTTATGTATTTCCCTGAGGGTTGCTATGTCATCGATCCCCATCACCCCTACTGGGAAATATCATTGGGTGTACATAACATCTTCAAGTTCCTGCAAGTGGAATATGTCAGGCGTATGAATTACAATTACCTGCCTACTGCCCATAAGCACGGGGTACGTTTCCGTATTAAACTATCATTCTAAACATATGGCATACATCGTATTAGCTGATCCTCAGGATATCACTCGCGCAGGTCTGATGTACCTCTGCGAGAAACTGGAAGTAAACTATCAACAGGCTCCCGACAAGACGGAGTTGATCGAACAATTAAAAGCTCATAACGACACGGTGGTGATCCTTGACTACACACTCTTCGACATCAATGACATCGATGAGCTAGAGATTTTGCACGAGCGTTTTCCGTTGGTACACTGGGTGTTGTTCAGTTTCGAGCTCTCCACGGATTTCGTGCATCGCGCCATTGCCATAGGTCCCCAGTTTAGTGTGTTGCTGAAAGACTCGCCTCTGGCAGAGATCCGTGAGTGCATCCGTTATGCCATGACTCATCAGCGCTATATTTGCCAACGTATGGCAGAGATCCTGCTGGCGCCTGTTGTCCAGTCTTCTGATGAGCTGAAATTAACGAAGACAGAGACGGAAATCTTGAAAGATATTGCCTTGGGAATGACGACAAGAGAGATTGCCGACAAGCGCTTTTCCAGTTTCCATACCGTCAATACGCATCGCAAGAACATCTTCCGCAAATTAGGTGTAAACAATGCCCATGAAGCCACCAAGTATGCCCTACGGGCAGGTCTTGTAGATTCAGCAGAGTATTATATTTGAGTCTTAATTTGTTTTTTTTCATAGAAAATGTTTGTCAGTTTCATGATTTTTGCCTAAATTTGTGCCGAATTTAGACCTAAAACGTTTTTATGAAGAAAATATTGCTATCGTTACTGGTCGGATGCTGTCTTGCCCTAAGTGCTAACGACGCTCTGTTGCCTGATATGAAATTCCGTCGCCTTGACACCCGCGACGGATTGTCAAACTCTACGATTAACTACCTTTTCCAAGACTCCAAGGGATATGTATGGATAGGTACGTCCTATGGCCTGAACCGTTATGACGGCTATCGTTTCCGTACATTCTATTCTGATCCTAATGATACGACAACCTTGCGTAACAACTATGTGGATCAGATCTGGGAGGACATCGACGGTAACCTGTGGCTGAAACAGGGCATGAACTATAGTTTCTTCGATCCCGTTACAGAGGATGTCACCCGTAATCCCGCCTCTCTCCTCCGGAAGTGGGGCATCAAGGGTGGTGTCGATCGTTTCTATATCGACAGCCAGAAACGGGTTTGGGTAAAGACCTACGACGAGGGCCTCTACTGTTATCATCCGAAGACGAAGAAACTCACTCTGGTCAAGTACGGTTATACCGAAAACGAGTTCCCTAAGGAATTCTGGGTTCAGACTTTTGCAGATTGGGATGGCAAGCTTCTGATCGTCTCCAGCGATGGTGACCTGATGTGCGTTGATGGTGATAAGGGTAAGGTGGAGTGGAAGGACGACTATATGCGCCATAATGGTGGTGAGCCTAGTCAGGCTTATTACGTATATGTCGATAAGCACAACAATTTCTGGGTGGTCACCACCACTGTGTTTGTCTTCGACCAGAAAGAGAAGAAATGGTACAATTCCCTCAATAGTTATCTGACGGCTCATGGTATCCCCGCTTTGCCCGAGCCTCTACAAGTTTGGGATGTGGCTATGGATCAGCGTGGATGGATCTGGGTAGCTACCGATCACTACGGTATCTTCGTCATCAATCCCGAAACGAAGGAAGTCAAGCAGTTTGTCAACAATAAGTTTGATAACACCTCGCTCAGCGAGAATACGATTAAGCGTCTGATGCTAGATAAGAACGGTAGTATGTGGATGGGTGCCTATCGTAATGGTCTTAATCAGTATATCGAGAAGATGATGGGCTTCAAGACCATTGAGATTGGTGATATCAACACCACCACTGAGGACACTCAGGGTAACTATTGGTTCGGTACCGATAACCGTGGTATCATTAAATATGTGCCAGCGACGGGTGAAACAGAGATCTACGACAAGGCCCGTTGTGGTTTTGCATCGGATATCATGGTGGCCAGCTGTAGTGCCAAGGATGGTTCTGTGTGGTTTGGTACCTATAACGGTGGTTTGGTCCATCTCAATAATGGTCATGCCACAAACTATCTGGCCTCGAATGCGCAAGACGGATTACAGAATAATAATGTCTGGTCAGTGACAGAAGACAAATGGGGCGATATCTGGATCGGTACCTTGGGAGCCGGTGTACAGCGACTGAATGTCAAGACGGGCAAGTTCAAGACTTGGAACTCCAATGTAGGTAATTTCCCCGAGAACTTCATGACCTCTATTGGGTGGATCAAGAAAGGCTGGCTGATAGTAGGACATTCCAATTTCTATTCGCTCATCAATCCAGTGAGTGGACAAGTGAAGAATGACACCATCCCCTTTATTCCGGGACAGCCTGCAGCTATGGCGACTACTGCTTGTGTGGTAGAGGACAGTCGTGGACTGATATGGCACGGCTCCACCTCTGGTTGTTGTATCGTTGACAAGAAGACGGGTCAGCAGACTCTGCTCGATATGAACACCGGTCTTTTTGGCTCGAGTGTCGTAGGTATTGCCGAGGATAATCTGCATACGATGTGGATAGTCACTGAGCATGGTGTTTCCAATGTCGTGCCAAAGAAGAATGAGAATGGTCAGTGGTCGTTTACTGTACGTAGTTTCAGTAGTAAGGATGGTCTGCAGGACGGTCCCTATAACCAGCGTTCTATTTCTTGTACCCGTGAGGGCCTGATCCTCGTTGGTGGTCTTGGTGGCGTGGATGTCATTAATCCAAGACTCCTCACGAATGTAGGCAATAAGGAGAAGCCCATCTTCAGTGGTCTGAAACTCTTTGGTCAGCAGATGGGTGTAGGCCAGGAATACGATGGCCGAGTGATTCTGGACGAGTCACTTGAGGCTAACCCGGAGCTCACTCTGCGCTATTATGAGAACCAGTTTACCATCCAACTGGCTACCGATAAGGGTGAGATGCATAATCCATCGCGTTTCATCTATATGCTTGAAGGCTTTACAGACAAGTGGATCGCTACTGAGGAGAACAACCCCAACATTACTTATATGTCGCTCAAGCATGGCGATTACGTCTTGCATGTCAGGATGCTCAACGATGATGGTACGATGGGCGACATCGAATCCACACTAAAGATTACGATTACCCCACCACTGCTCCGTAATCGCTGGTTGCTGTTGGCTTTCATCCTCTTTGTAGCAGGAGGTGTCTGGTTCTGGCGTCGCCGTTTCCTGCAGAAGCATGAAGAACAGACTGAGCTTGAGGACATCCGTCGTGAGGTAGAGAAGAAACAGTGGATGAACCAGATGCTCACTAAGATGCGTGAGAAGCAAGGTGGGGTGGAAACGCCAAAAACTGACATACAAGGCTCCCATCTGGGTGCTCCCAACAAGACATCTGGCGATCTGCAGGAGTTTATGAAAGCCCAGTGCGAGTTGTTGAAGGCTCCAAAGAATAAAAAGGTGCAGTTCTCGTTCTTCCCCTTGGCCAACGATCTTGTGATGGACTTCGATCCCGACTTGCTGGGTCAGGCCGTACAGGTTCTGCTCAACAATGCCGTGATGTTCTCTCCGAAGGATTGCCGTATCAAGGTATTTGTCGATAAGACAGATACCGCAGGTTCCATCCGTATCTCGGATAATGGCATCGGATTGTCTGAGGGTGCTAAGGAACACATGTTCGATCCTGTGGTCAGCGACGAGGATTCGGGTGTAAACCTCGCTTTCGTAAAGGATATCGTGACGGCTCATGGTGGTACGGTTACTGGCGACAATAATGCTGGCGGCGGCTCTGTGTTTACCATCACTCTCCCCCTTCAAAAGTCAGACGATGATGTGGAGGAAGCCGTACTGATGGACGATGATGTAGAAGAAGTATAATAACTATATAACTGAAACGTTTTTTATGAAAAAGATCTTTATGATGATGTCTGCTCTGCTCATCACAGGTCATGTTATGGCAGCAGAGGTGCAGACGAGTGGTAACAATGTAACAATTCGTCCCGACGGTGGTCAGGCCAAAGTAATTAACCTAGAAGTCATTAACGACAACATCATCCGGGTGCGTGCTACCTCGAAGGAAGCATTGCCTGTGAAACCTGTTTCGCTGATGATTGTACCACAGGTGGCTCCTCCCAAAGGCTCTTATACCATTAGCGAAGAAGGGGGCGACGTAGTGGTAAAGACGAAAAATGTGAAGGCGGTTGTCTCGAAGGCTGACGGACGTGTGAAGTTCTTTGATGCAGAAGGTAAAAAACTCCTCAAGGAGGCTCAAGATGGTAAGCAGTTCTGGGACTTTACGGTACCTGAACGTGAGTTGGGAATAAAGGGCGGTGATGCTGTTACCGAAGAGATGAAGCATGGTCTCTCTTGGCAGATGAAGTTCAACTCGTCTGACGATGAGGCTTTCTATGGTCTTGGCCAGCACCAGAGTGAGGAGTTTAACATGAAAGGCAAGAACGAAGACCTCTTCCAGTATAACACCAAGGTGTCCATCCCCTTTGTGCTCTCTAATAAGAACTACGGTTTGCTTTGGGACAGCTATAGCTACTGCCGTTTTGGCAATCCCAAAGACTATCTGCAGTTGAACCGTGCCTTCCGTCTCTACGACAAACAGGGTAATAAAGGTCACCTTACAGGTATCTATGTCGATAAAGACGGCAAGCGTCTGGTGCGTGATGAAGACTCTATCTATTATGAGTATGCCTTCCCCGCCACTTCTGAGATAGCGGTTAAGACTGAAAACGGTGGTCTTAAGAACTTACCTCAGGGTTTCAATCTTCAAGGTTCTAATGTGGTCTATGAAGGCTTTATCGAGCCCAAGTGCTGCGATGGCGGTCGTTGCGACTGCAAAAGCCAGTGTAAGTGTAAAGGCAAGAAAGAGCTGTACCAGTTTATCCTCTACTATTCAGGTTATATTAAGGTGTATATCGATGGTAAGGAAGTCGTGCCCGAGCGTTGGCGTACTGCTTGGAATCCCAATGCCTATAAGTTTGAGGTGACGCTTGAGAAGAAAAAGCGTGCCCAGCTTCGCATCGAGTGGCAACCCGATGGCGGTGAGGCTTATTGTGGCCTTCGTGTAGCCGAGCCTCGCAGCAAGGACGAGCGTGGGCAACTCTCCATCTGGAGTGAGATGGCTAAGGATATGGATTATTACTTCATTGCGGGCAAAAACCTCGATCAGGTTATTTCGGGCTATCGTACGTTGACAGGTAAAGCCTCGCTCTATCCCAAGTGGATACTCGGCTTCTGGCAGAGTCGTGAGCGCTATCAGAGCCAGGAGGATATCGAGACCAATCTCGCAGAGTTCCGCAAGCGCCATATCCCTATCGATAATATTGTGCAAGACTGGAACTATTGGCCTCTCGACTCATGGGGTAGCCATCAGTTTGAGACCTCACGCTATCCGGATCCACAGGCCATGCTCGACAATGTTCACAAGATGCATGGACGCTTTATGATTAGTGTATGGCCCAAGTTCTACGATACGGTCGATAACTATAAGGAACTTGATGCAAAAGGTTGGATGTATCGTCAGGCTGTGAAGGATGACATCCACGATTGGCTGGGCTTCCGTGGCTCTTTCTACGATGCTTATGATGAGGGTGCCCGTAAGATGTTCTGGCGCCAGATGGATGAGAATCTCTATACCAAGTATAACCACGACGGCATCGCTGGTGTTGATGCCTGGTGGATGGATGCCTCTGAGCCCAATGTGCGTGACTGTACCCCCATGTGGTATCGCAAGGCCCTTAGTGGTCCTACTGCCTTAGGCACCTCGACGGAGTACTTCAATGCCTATTCTACTGTGAATGCTGATGCCATCTATAATGGTCAGCGCTCAGTATGGAAAGGCAAGCTTAATGAGCCCCGCGTGTTCCTGCTCACCCGTAGTGGTTTTGCTGGTGAACAGCGCTACTCTACGGCTACCTGGAGTGGTGATATCGGCACCCGTTGGGAGGATATGCGTGCCCAGATGACGGCTGGTCTGAACTACTCCATGTCTGGTATTCCTTTCTGGGGGATGGATCAGGGCGGATTCTGCGTTGAGAATCGCTATGTTGCTGCCCAGCAGCTCTTCGACAAGAGTGGGGTGGAGAACGAGGACCTGAAGGAGTGGCGTGAGTTGCAGACTCGCTGGAACCAGTTTGGCTCCTTTATTCCCCTGTTCCGCAGTCATGGTCAGTGGCCACTGCGTGAGATATGGAACATTGCCCCCGATGAGCATCCTGCTTACAAGTCGTTTGTCTATTACGACAAGTTGCGCTATCGCCTCATGCCTTACCTCTACTCGATGGCTGGATGGGCTCATTTCAAGGATTACACCCTGATGCGTGCCCTGGTGATGGACTTTGGTGGTGACAAGGAAGTTGAGAACATCGGCAATCAGTGGATGTTCGGTCCTGCCCTGATGGCTTGTCCTGTGGGCTACTACAAGGCTCGCAATCGTAGTGTTTACTTCCCCAAGCAGTGTGGCTGGTATAATCTTTATACCAACGAATACGTTGCTGGTGGTCAGCGTCTGGTGGTTGATGCCCCTTATGAGCAGATTCCTGTTTTCGTTCGCGAGGGTGCCATCATCCCCTTCGGCCCTGAGATGGAGTGGAGCGACGAGAAACCGGCAGAGCTTATCAATCTCTACGTCTATGCTGGTCAGAATGGATGCTTCCAACTCTACGAGGACGAGGGCACCAACTATAACTACGAGAAGGGCAAGTATGCCACCATCGACATCACTTACGACGATGCGACTCGCACCGTTAGCTTTGGTGCTCGCAAGGGTCAGTTCAATGGCATGCTGAAGAATCGCCGTTTCAATGTGGTGCTCATCACGAAGGATGCGCCCAAGGCTCTCAACCTTGAGGATCCCGAGGGCAAGATGGTCCAGTATAACGGAAAGGCTGTCAGCATCAACCTCTGATCAGCATGTACAAGAATAAGGATTTCATGATAAAGATTGCCACGTGGGATCTGAGCGAGGGTTTGGTATGGGATTTCATCAGACCCAACTCAGATGACCATAGCGCTCTTAATCAGGAAGAATATCAGCTTGTTATCGATAGTCTGGAAGAAGTTCGGGCTAAGATATTGTCTTACTGCCAAAAATCAGGAATTGATGTGAAGAGCAGTTTGACTGACAAGTAAGTGTATATCATAGGCATTTACGAGCTAAAGACTATGTTAAGAAGGTTATTATTTGTGGCGACTGTGGTCCTGATGGGATTGACGGTACAAGCACGAGAGAGACAGAATTTTGATAACGACTGGCGCTTTATTCTGGCAGATACGGCGTCCATGTCGCAAGTGGATTACAACGACAGTTTCTGGCGCAGGCTTGACGTGCCCCACGACTGGGCCATAGAGGGTGACTTCTATGCCGGTAATCCAAGTGGAGCGGGTGGGGGAGCCCTGCCGGGAGGTGTTGGCTGGTATCGCAAGCACTTCTCGCTCGACAAGATCGAGAAAGTATTCATTGAGTTCGATGGTGTTTATATGAACTCCACCGTTTATGTGAATGGTCAGGAGGTAGGTTTCCGCCCCTATGGCTATTCCAGTTTTGAGTACGATATCACTCCCTTCGTCCATGAGGGCGACAATGTGGTGGCGGTGCGTGTCGATAACTCCGACCAGCCCAACTCCCGCTGGTACTCTGGTTGTGGCATCTATCGTCATGTGTGGCTCACTCAAACCTCTCCCATCCATGTCAAGCATTGGGGCGTCTATGTCCACGATGGTAAGGTGGAGGTCGATTATGAGAACCCCACCAGTCAGAAGGTAACGGTCAAGAACGTCTGGCTTGATGCCAATGGCAGACCTGCAAATATCAAGAAACCTCATAAGTGGTCGTGCGAGGATCCATATATATATAAGGTAAGAACGCAACTCATCGTCGCAGGTAAAGTGGTGGATGAGGTAGAGACTACCACAGGCTTCCGCGACTTTAAGTTCGATGCTCAGACGGGCTTCTGGCTCAACGGCAAGAATTTCAAGCTCAATGGCGTCTGCGAGCACCACGACTTTGGTTGTCTGGGAGCAGCGCTCAACGAAGATGCCCTCCACCGCAAACTCACCAAACTCAAGGCGATGGGTGTCAACTCCATTCGCTCGTCGCATAACCCTCCTGCTCCCGAGCTCCTCAATATGTGTGACACGATGGGACTGATTGTGATGGACGAGAGCTTCGATATGTGGCGACGCAAGAAGACTCAGAACGACTATGCCCGCTTCTTCGATGAGTGGCATGAGCGCGACCTCTCCGACCTCATCCTGCGTGATCGTAATCACCCTTCCGTTCTCATGTGGTCGATAGGCAACGAGGTGCTCGAGCAGTGGTCTTCGGCTGAGGCCGATACCCTTAGCCTCGAACAGGCTAACTTGATCCTGAATGCTGGGCACGATGCCTCCACCCTTGCCAAGGATGGCGAACTCTCCGTGCAGTCGTTGCTCACCCAGCATCTGGCAGAGATCGTGAAGCGCTACGACACCACGCGCCCCATCACCGCTGGTTGTAACGAACCGGCTCCAGGCAATCACCTCTTCAAGAGTGGTGCGCTCGACATCATTGGTTTCAACTATCATCATGAGTGGGTGAAGGATGTACCCAAGAATTTCCCTGGCAAGCCCTTCATCTTCTCCGAGAGTGTCTCGGCCCTCCAGACCAGAGGCTACTATATGATGCCCTCCGACTCTATCTACAAAGCTCCCAAAGAGTGGTGGCTGCCCTATACCGACCCCTCGTTCAAATGCTCTGCCTACGATAATATGCATGCTTCATGGTCGAGCACTCACGAAGAGACATGGGACGTGGTGAAGCATAACGCCTTCGTGGGAGGACAGTATATCTGGACGGGCTTCGACTATATCGGTGAGCCTACGCCCTACGGATTCCCTGCGCGCTCCAGCTACTTTGGCATCATCGATCTAGCAGGCTTCCCCAAGGATACCTATTACATGTACCAGAGCGAGTGGACTTCGAAGCCCATGCTCCACCTTTTCCCCCACTGGAACTGGGTGCCGGGCGACTATATCGACATGTGGTGCTACTTCAGTGGTGCCGACGAGGTAGAGCTCTTCATCAATGGTCAGTCTCAAGGTGTGCGTAAGAAGAGTAATCATAGCTATCCACTATCCACTATAAACTATCCGCTATGCACCGAGTATCACGTAGGTTGGCGGGTGACGTTCGACCCGGGCGAGGTCAAGGCCGTTTCACGTAAGGACGGCAAGACGGTATGCGAGCAGACCATCCGTACCGCAGGCGCTCCCCATCATATCCGTCTCACTACGGATTACAAGGGAAAGAACACCACCTTCATCATGGCCGAGGTGGTCGATAAGGACGGCAACCTCTGTCCTTGGGCCGAAGATCAGATGGTCTTCATCAGTGAGGGCGATTGTAAGATACTGGGTACTGACAATGGTTGTCAGACCTCCATGGAGCGCTTCACCTCGCCTGAGCGCAAAGCCTTCTTTGGCAAGTGTCTGGTAGTCGTCAAGGGCACAGGCTCCATCACCGTCAAGTCGCCAACCCTCGCCCCCGCCTATATCCCGTTCTAAGGTCAACATATACCTCTATTCGCTGAAACCCTTATTTGCAAAGGGTTTCGGCATAGGTATATGTTGCTCAAACATGTACCTAACATATACCTAACATGTACCTCAACATATACCTTAGAGTATTGTCTATGAAAGTAAAACAACTTGTTTTACCTTCAAAGGAGGCATCTATATGCAGTAAAAAGACTATCCGAACAAAAGTAAAACAAGTTGTTTTACTTTTAAAGATGGTATCTTACGGGGTTTTCAACTATGCCAAAAGGTACATGGTAGGTAAGCGTATCCGCTCTGACGCCTTGCAGGCTATTTCTATAGTCTTTACCTTTGCATATTCATTTTAATTTATGCAAATATGGAAAAAGAATCTGTTTA
>CACXVS010000033.1 GCA_902771155.1 uncultured Prevotellaceae bacterium | reverse complement strand
TACGAGTGAAGGCTGCGGCTCAGCATAGCTCGAGCGAGCTCGGTTCTGCATTCGCCTTGCACTTCACTTGCAGCTCATGAGAGACAAAGCGGGATTCGGCCACCCGGTGTAGCTGGCCGAGCAACTAATACTATTTTAAAACATTATTTATTATGGCGAAGATTATCTATGAAGTGTACCAGAACAAGAACGAGCATTCGGCCGCTCACGGCAAGTACTACGCTCGCGTGAAGTATCTGGAGAGTCTGAACACCCGCAAGCTTTCGAACCACATCAGCGAGCACGGGTCTATTTACACACCCAGGACGTGGTGTTCGGTGTGCTCGAGAAGTTCCGCAGCTGCCTGTTGGAGATGCTGCTCGATTCGAAGAAGGTGAAGATTGACGGCCTCGGCACGTTCTTTACCACCATCGAGAATCAGAAGGGAGGCGCAGCCACCAAGGACAAGTTCAATGTGAACACCCACCTGAAGGCGCTGCATATCCGATTCCTCCCCGAGCAGGAGCAGGAGATGAACATCTCCAGCCGCGAGTTCCTGAAGCAGGCCGAGTTTATCAACGTGGAGAGTCTCCTGAAGAAGGACTCCGAGGAGGAGAATGGCGGTTCTACGGGCGGCGGCTCGAATGGTGGCTCGACCACTGGCGGTGACAGTGGCAACCAGGGCGGTAACACAGGAGGCAGTGGTGACAACACCGGCGGCGGTGACGATGACGGTAAAAACTAAGCGTGAGCTTAGTCGCTGAAAGCAACTAAAACGGAAAGGAGGTAAGCTATGAGTAAGAAGGAAACGATCAAGTGGACGCTACAGATCTTAGCGTCGGTGATTACGGCGATTTTGACCGCCATGGGAACCACGAGTTGTGTAGGGTGTTAAGTAAGGGAACCTTTCGGGGTTCCCTTTTTCTATATCATTTTAGTTTGCAAGAATCTGAAGAAGCTATTTCATACCCCATCTCCCTTAAACTTCTTAACTACTCGACACTCTGTATCAATAGAAGCACAGATATAGACCTCGTCATTATCCTCCATACCAAAACCATCTTCATCAGCAAAATGCTAAAGGAAGAGGAACTGAAAGTGTTCAGGAAATACGCATAGAGCGGATGCGCCATCACTGGCTCATCCGCTCGGAACTTAATCAATAACCTAATAACTTATAAACCTTATTTGCTAAAAACCCAAAACTTATGCAATGTCGATCTGACGGGAAACCTTGACTTTCTCTTCAACGACCTTCGGGAGTTCGATGGTGAGGACACCGTGCTCGACCTTGGCGGAGATATCCTCCTTCTTCACATCGTCGGGCAGGATCAAGGTCTGCTCAAACTTTGAGTAAGAGAACTCACGACGCAGGTAGCGGGTGTTCTTGTCTTCCTCCTTCTTCTCGTTCTTCTGCTCCATCTTGATGATCAGGTTGCCCTCATCGTTGATGTGAACATTGAAGTCCTCCTTCTTCATGCCCGGTGCAGCAAGTTCCACAGTATAGGCCTTGTCGCTTTCTTTCACGTTGATAGCGGGAGCCGTGCAATTAGCCTTCGGCATAAAATCCGTATCAAACAAATCATTGAATACACTTGGAATCCAACTGTTACTTCTCATTACTGGCATCATAATCTTTACCTCCTAATTCTATTTTTAAACGATTACACATGTTAACTATTTTAGTGATTGTCTTTCGACGCTCACTAAGCCATATGCAATTTAAATGCCAGCGGGATTTTATATGTCAATCTGTCGTAATCGCACGACAAACTGTCAGAGCCTCAGCTACGGAGGGGATATCGTTGACCACCATCGAACGCTTGCCGTTGGCCTCACGGAGATTGCAGCGTTGCACATTCCTGGTCATATACTCGATAACCTTGCCGAACGTCTCACTCTGGAAATAGGGACTATCGGGAACACTCACGAAATAGAGAAACATCTTCTGCTGCTTGAGCATGATCTTCTCAATACCCAACTGCTTGCCCAGCACACGGAGGGGCACCACATTGATAAGTTCCTCGGCCACATCGGGGATGGTGCCAAAACGGTCGGTCAGGCGTTGGCGATAGGCATGGAGGTCGTTGTCGAGATGGTTGCTGTTGGCCAGATTGTCGAGTTCGCGATAGAGCAGCATACGCTCCGAGTCGCTGGGGACATATTGCTCGGGGAAATACATCTCGATGTCGGACTCGAGGGCACAGTCATCGACGAAACTTATGGAGTCAGGGAGACAAGGAGACAAGGAGTTCAAGCCATCACCTGAAATCGCAGAACTATTGTCCTGAACTCCTTGAACTCCCTGTCTCCTTGTCTCCTTATCTCCCTGCGGAATCTCATTCCTTAACTCCGCCATGGCCTGGTTGAGGATCTTCTGATAGGTCTCATAACCCAGGTCGGAGATGAAGCCACTCTGCTCAGAGCCCAGGAGATTGCCAGCACCTCGGATGTCGAGGTCCTGCATGGCGATATTGATACCGGAGCCAAGATCGGAGAAGTTTTCAAGGGCCTCCAGACGACGACGCGACTCAACGGGAAGGGCTGCCAAAGGCGGGGCAAGCAGATAACAGAAGGCCTTGCGATTGCCACGCCCTACCCTACCTCGCATCTGGTGAAGGTCGGAGAGTCCGAAGTTATGGGCTCCGTTAATAATGATGGTGTTGGCATTGGGAATATCGATACCATTCTCGACAATGGTGGTAGAGAGCAATACGTCGTAGTCGTAGTTGGAGAAGTCGAGTACAATCTTCTCGAGTTCCTCGGGCTTCATCTGTCCATGACCGATGGCCACACGGGCATCGGGGATGTACTTATGGATCAGATCGGCAAGTTCCTGCAACTGACTGATGCGGTTGTTGACGAAATACACCTGACCATTGCGTGACATCTCGAAATTGATGGCGTCGGCAATAATCTCTGCCCCGAAGGTGTGAATCTCGGTCTGAATGGGATAGCGGTTAGGCGGTGGCGTCTGGATCACACTGAGGTCACGGGCACCAACCAGCGAGAACTGGAGTGTTCGGGGGATAGGTGTTGCCGACATCGTAAGGGTATCGACGTTCGACTTCATCTGGCGCAGTTTCTCCTTGGTAGAGACACCAAATTTCTGCTCTTCGTCGATGATAAGCAGACCGAGATCCTTAAACTTAACCGTCTTGCCAATGAGTTTGTGGGTGCCGATGACGATATCGATCTTGCCGTCGGCCAGATCCTTTAGGAGTTCGGTAGTCTGCTTGGCACTACGGGCCCGAGTGAGATAATCCACCCTTACAGGCATATCCTTCAGACGGGAGGAGAAGGTGCGATAGTGCTGATAGGCCAGCACGGTGGTAGGCACGAGCACGGCCACCTGTTTGCCGTCGGTAGCGGCCTTGAAGGCTGCACGCACGGCTACCTCGGTCTTGCCGAAGCCCACATCGCCACAGACCAGACGGTCCATGGGCTTGGCCATCTCCATATCAGCCTTCACGTCCTGCGTGGCTTTCAACTGGTCGGGCGTATCCTCATAGAGGAAACTGGCCTCGAGCTCGTGCTGCAGGTAGCCGTCGTGACTGAAGGCAAACCCCTTCTCACGACGACGCTTGGCGTAGAGCTTGATGAGGTCGCGGGCGATGTCCTTGATATGTTTCTTGGTGCGCTCCTTCAGCCGCTCCCACTGGCCAGTGCCCAGGGTAGAGAGACGGGGACCTTCGCCACCATCCTGCGACCGGTATTTCGACACCTTATATAAAGAATGTATCGACACGTAGATGCTGTCGCCATGCTGGTAGGTGATCTTGATCATCTCCTGAAAAACCTCCTCACCTGCAGCATTCTTGACAGGCATGCGTACCAAGCCACCAAACTTACCCACACCATGATCGACATGCACCACAAAGTCGCCGATCTCGAACTGCTGGATCTCCTTCAGCGTGAGCGCCATCTTACCACTGCGGGCCTTGTCGCTCTTGAGATTATACTTATGGAAACGGTCGAATATCTGGTGATCGGTAAAGAAACACACAAGCAGGTCATCATCGGCAAAGCCCTCATGAAGTGTTTTTTCAACGGGGGTAAAGACGATGCCCTTGGCCTTCTCCTCAAAGATCTCCCTGAGGCGCTCGTTCTGTTTCTGGCTGTCGGCCAGGATATAGAGCTGATAGCCCTTCGACAGATAGTCCTCGAACGACTGTGTCAACAGGTCGAAGTTCTTATGGAAGAGGGGCTGGACGCTGATATGGAAACACAGGGTGACGTCGGGCTGGGAAGACGGACGGTGACCGAAGTCGATGCGACGGAACGTCTCGGCATCGGTCATAAACTGGGCACCAGTAATCAGTTGCGACTCCTTGCGCATCTGCTGTTCTATCTCGTGGCGCTCCACTTCCGTTGCCTGTTCCAGTTGTTCCATCCTGGCCTGCGAGGAAAAACCTTCCTGGTAAGCACGGTCGATGGCATCACGAACATAGAGAAAGTCCTTGGTGACAAGCACCACCTCCTTAGGTACAAACGAGAGGAACGGCACCTTATCCTCTGCCGTTGCCAGTTCTGGTACAATCTCTATCTTCTGGCGATGCTCCTTCGACAACTGGTCCTCCACCTCAAACGTACGGATGGAGTCGATATCATCGCCAAAGAAGTCAATACGGTAAGGATATTCACAGCTAAAGGAATAGACGTCGAGGATAGAACCTCGAAGGGCAAACTGACCTGGCTCATAGACGTAATCCACCTCGCGGAAGCCAAAGCTGCGCAAGGTCTTCCCGATATCAGAGATAGCGATGGTCTGGTCTTTCTCAAGAATGAGCGTCCGGGTGTCGAGTGTCTTCTTCGACACCACCATCTCGGCCAGGGCCTCCGGATAGGTAACGATATAGCCCCCTCCCCCGGTAGAGAGACGGGCCAGTACCTCGGTACGGAGAATCTCACTGGCGGCATCACGCTGGGCATACTTGATGGCACGACGATAGCTGGAAGGGAAGAAAAGCACATCGCTGCCCAACAGCTGCGACAGGTCGTGATAGAAATAACCGGCCTCCTCGGCATCCTGAAGGATAAAGAGCAGGGGCACGGAGCACTTGGAAGCCAGACTGCCAAAGAGCATCGGCGCAGAGGAGCCCAACAAACCTTCAAGGAAAATCGTCTTCACCGAAGATTTGCCTAACTCTTTTGCCAGTGCCGACACCTGTGGCAACTTGGCGTAAACTTTCTCTAATTCCTGTATAATCATTGGAAATTGTGTGCAAAATTACTAAAAAATATGCAATTCACGCACTCTTTTCGCTTCTTTTTGCTACCTTTGCACCAACAAAGCATCAAAAAATGCATAAGAGCGACAGTATAGTTATCATTCCCACCTATAATGAGAAGGAGAATATCGAGAAGATTATCCGTGCGGTATTCGCCCTGGAAAAGTGTTTCCATATCCTTGTCATTGACGACGGCTCGCCCGATGGTACAGCCGCCATTGTGCGTGGCATGATGGCTACAGAGTTCTGCGACCGTCTCTTCCTCATCGAGCGGAGCGGCAAACTCGGTTTGGGCACAGCCTATATCGCAGGATTCAAATGGGCCCTGGAGCGCGACTACGACTATATCTTCGAGATGGACGCCGACTTCAGTCATGATCCTAACGACCTGCCCCGACTCTATGCTGCCTGCCATGACGAAGGCTACGATCTGTCTATCGGCTCGCGCTATGTCTGTGGGGTGAACGTCGTGAACTGGCCCGTAGGGCGCGTGTTGATGAGTTACTTTGCCTCAATCTATGTGAAGATTGTCACAGGCTTCCGCGTCCACGACACCACGGCAGGTTTTGTATGCTACAAGCGTCGCGTGCTTCAGACCATCGAACTCGACAAGATCCGCTTCAAGGGCTACGCTTTCCAGATAGAGATGAAATACACGGCCCATAAGATTGGCTTTAAGATCAAGGAGGTAAGCGTGATCTTCGTAAACCGCACGGAGGGCACCAGCAAGATGTCGGGCGGCATCTTCGGCGAGGCGTTCTTCGGCGTGATGCGGTTGAGATGGGATGGTTGGATGAGAAAATATCCGAAACCAATTGACTGTTGATAGTTATGACTACACTATTGTATAGAATTTATCAGGTGTTTATCGCCTTCCCTATACTGATTATCTGGACCATCATTATCGCCATCATCGTGGGGATCGGTACGACCTTCGGCGACGGTCACTATTGGGGGTATATGCCCGGACGATGGTGGGGCAAGGTAATCCTGAAGGCTTTCCTGATTCCCGTCAAAGTGGAAGGGCGCGAGCATCTGGAGGAGAAACAGAGTTACGTGTTTGTGGCCAACCATCAGGGCATCTTCGACATCTTCCTGGTGTACGGACACCTGGGACGGAATTTCAAGTGGATGATGAAGGCCGGATTAGGAAAGATACCTTTCTTAGGCTATGCTTGCAGAAAGTCGCACCAGATATTCGTGGATAAGCGTGGACCCAAGAAGATCAAGAAGACTTACGACGATGCACGTGAGATTCTGAAAGAGGGTTACAGCGTCACCGTCTTCCCTGAGGGCGCCCGTTCGTTTACGGGCCACATGGGCAAGTTCAGGAAGGGGGCCTTCGCCCTGGCCGACGAGCTGCAGTTGCCTGTGGTACCTCTCACCATCAACGGCTCGTTCGACATCCTGCCCCGTACCAGAGGATTCCTTAATTTAACGAGCTGGCACCCCATCAGTCTGACCATCCATCAGCCCATCTACCCCACAGGACAGGGTCCTGAGAATGTAGAGGCCACCCTGCGTCAGGCCTACGACTCAGTGATGTCGGCCCTCGTTCCCGAGTATCAAGGTTTTGTAGAGAATCCCGACCAATGATTGCAAGAGACCTTATACTCTTTCTGCTGCTGGTCATCCTGCCGTTCGTCTATTTCGACCTGCGTGCCTGGCGAAAAAGGAAGGCTTGGTGGAAAAGGGTCTGCCGTTGGATTCCCTGTCTGGCCATCGTGGCCTACACCGTCTATCTGGCACAGGAGCCCGACTTCATCCCCGGCAACGACCGCATCTTCATCCTCTATACCTATTTATTTATAATAGGACTGGTCGTCATCCCCATGTGGACATATATCGTATGCTCACTGGTGGGCAGAGGGTGCTCGATGCTGTTACGCAAACTCAGGAAAACGGCCAGGCCGGCACGCAACTATGGTAATCTGCTGGGATTGCTCAGCATCCCTGCCGTGTGGTTCGTGCTCTTCTGGGGCTCTTTCGTGGGATTCAACAAGTTGGAGGTAAACCGTCAGGAATTCGCTTCTCCCGATCTGCCCAAGGCGTTCAATGGCTATAAGATTGTTTTGTTCTCCGATGCCCATGTCGGCAGTTATATGAAGCACAACAGCTGGGTGCTACAGCGCGCCATCGACAGCATCAACGCCCAGAAGCCCGACCTGATAGTCTTCACCGGCGACCTTCAGAACATCCAGCCCTCAGAGCTCTACCCCCATATAGATGTGCTGGGTACGCTCAAGGCCAGAGACGGCATCTATTCCATCCTTGGCAACCACGACTATGCAGAATACGTGGGTTGCGACGAGGCCATGAAAGTGGCCAATTGCAGGGAGACCGTCAGTCTGGAGCGCCAGATGGGATGGACCGTGCTACTGAATGAGCACTCCACCATTGAGCGCGACAACCAGCATATCGTCATTGCCGGCATGGAGAACGATGGCAACGGCAAGAAATTCCCACAGAAGGGCGACATCCGTAAGACGTTGGAAGGGGTCAACGAGGGTGACTTCATCCTGATGCTCGAACACGACCCTTACTCCTGGCGCCATCGTATCTTGCCAGAGAGTCGTGCCCAGCTCACCCTGAGCGGACATACCCACGGCATGCAGTTCAATATCTTAGGCTGGTGCCCCTTGTCGCTCACCGGCAAGGACTATAACGGCTGGTACCACCAAGGCCGGCAGTCGCTCTTCGTCACTGCAGGACTTGGCGGACTGATCCCCTTCCGCTTCGGCGCCACAGGTGAGATTGTGGTGATCACCCTCAGGTCAAACTAAAGATTGGCAGCAAGGAACTTCCGACACACTTCTACAGGAAGCCCCCTACGACGGGCATAGTCACGGAGCTGGTCTTCACCGATTTTCCCCAACGAGAAATAACGAGCCTGAGGATGGGCCAGCATCAGTCCACTCACACTGGCATGGGGTTTCATGGCGCCACTCTCCGTCAGTCGAATACCTATCTGTTTCATATCCAGCAACTCATCCAGCACGAAGTTCAGGCTGGTATCAGGCAGTGAAGGGTATCCGATGGCCGGACGAATGCCCTGAAACTTCTCCACCAGCATCTCCTCTATGGTCAGATGCTCGTCACTGGCATAGCCCCAATACTCCTTTCTCACCTGCTCGTGAGTTCGTTCGGCAGCAGCCTCAGCCAGACGGTCGGCCAACAGCTGTGCCATCATCTTCTGATAAGGGTCGGCATCAAAATCAGTTTCCATACCGATATCCACCGAGGTGGCAAACACCCCCATTCTGTCGCTAACGCCTGAAGACTGCGGACGGAGGAAGTCGGAAAGACAGAGATAGGGAGGACGCCCCTGTTGCTGGCGAAGCAGGGGGATACGCTTTTGGCCAACCACCATATCATCGCCATCGGCATTGGCATCGTAGAGTTCAAAAAGTCCGTAAGCATGGTATCTGCCTTCGAGTTCTGCCAACAGAGCCTCAGCCTCCCTTCGAAGGCGCTCCTTCTCTGCCGCATCCTTCACTTGCCAGGCAAAGAAGAAATAAGACCAGCTGATATAGGGGGTCAGTTCTGAGATATCGTAGGTGATTTTCATCTGAATGCAACAGGTTGTCCGATATAATCCGAATCAATATGGCCCTGGCGATATACCGTATGACCATTGCATAGTGTCTGCTCTACGCGCCAGAGATACATGTGCCCCTCCATCGGACTCCAGCCGCACTTGCTCTGGATGGTCTCCTTGGTCACCGTCCAACCTGTTTGAGGACGAACCAGCACGATATCGGCCTGATAACCTTCACGCAGGAAACCGCGACGACGCACCTCAAAGAGCCGGGCCGGGTTGTGGCACATCAGCTCCACCAGACGTTCAAGCGAGAGCACACCCTGACCGACCAGCTCCAGCATCGTCACCAGCGAGAACTGTATCATCGGCATGCCACTGGCGGCTTTCGCACAGCCACCAGTTTTCTGAGTCAGCAGATGAGGGGCGTGGTCGGTGCCAATCACTGCGATGCGCCCATCGTTGAGGGCTTCGCGCAGAGCCTCACGATCGTGCTCGGTCTTGATGGCGGGATTACATTTGATACGGGTGCCGAGGGCGGCATAGTCGCGGTCACAGAAATAGAGATGGCTCACAGTCGCCTCAGCGGTGATGGATTGAAGATGGGAATATGAAGACTGGAACAACTCCAGTTCCTTGGCGGTGGTGAGGTGAGCCACATGCAGACGGGCCTGGTGCTTCCTGGCCAGTTCCACGGCCATTCGTGTACTCTCATAGCAGGCTTCCTCACTACGGATCTCAGGATGATGGATCACCTTCGGGTCTTCTCCATACTGCTGCCTGGCCTCGGCCATGTTACGATTGATGATATCCGTATCCTCGCAATGTGTCATGACAGGCAGTTCAGCAGAGGCAAAGATATGCTCCAGGGCCTCCCGGCGATCCACGAGCATGTTGCCTGTTGACGACCCCATGAAAAGCTTGATACCGGGAACACGATGCACATCAAGCCGGGGGAACAGCGATACGTTATCGTTGGTAGCACCAAAGAAGAAGGCATAGTTCACATGACTCTTCTGGGCAGCCAGCGAGTATTTCTCTTCCAGGGCTTCCAGTGTCGTCGTCTGCGGCACCGTGTTGGGCATGTCGAAATAGGTTGTCACGCCACCAGCTGCAGCAGCCCGGCTCTCGCTGTCGATATCGGCTTTCTCCGTCAGTCCTGGCTCACGGAAATGCACGTGGTCGTCGATGATGCCTGGCAATACAAAACAACCCGAAGCATCAACGACTTCATCGAATGATGCTTCGGATAGGGTACTTCCTTGGATTATCTGACTGATGATTTCGTCTTCAATGATAATGGAGCCGTCGAATGTCCTGCCCTCATTAACGATTGTTCCCCCTTTTACCAGCGTTCTCATTTCTGCGGAAAGTTGAGCAGCGGTGCCTGCATCGAGTCGGCCACAACCTGTTGCTCTGGAGCAGGCGGCGTCTGTGCGGCAGGTTGCTGTGGCGTGTCATCCATAAGTCCGTTCTGGCGGGCCTGAATCTCATTAGCCGTCTTGTAATACTCCTTGACGTAGGGGTCTTCCTTGAATTTCCTGGTGGCCTTGCTCATGATATCCTCAATCTGCGGAGTCAGCACAGGATAAGGATAGCCACTAGTCATCATCATAAAGACACCCGGCCCCAGGATATTGTCGAAATTCTCCACAATGAAATTGGTAACCAGACTATCCTCCTGCTGGGCCAGACGTGCAGCCTCAATAGAAAGCTGGCGATTGATAATATCCTCATCGATACCGTCGAGCAGCATCTGACTCTGCTTATGCGACAGCTCGTTCAACTCATTGCTGATCTGGTCGTGACGATGGATAAACTCATAGAGCTTCTCGTTCAGCGGCGTACCACTGACAGTGCGCCCGGTATTGTCGATACGGATCTCTATCTCACCTTTCTCCACCACTACAGGCATCATCAGCGGTTCATCGTCCATATAGAGGTTGGCCAGTTTCACGGTATCAAGCAGTCCTACAAAGCGGAACTTACCATGTACCACATCACAAGAATCCAGATTTTTCAGTTCCTGATCCGACACGGTCTTCAGGTAAAGCTTGCTCCCATCGAGTGCCGACACAGAGGAAGAGCCCTGAATCGAGTAAGACTCAGCACAGGAAACAAGCGTAGTCACCACGACCAATGCATATAGGATCTTATTCATAAAAAAAACGTTTCGTGGCGCAAATGTACAACGATATATTGAAGTATAAAAAAAAATTTGCGCATTTTAAAACAAATGCGCACTCTTTTATAGTTTTTTTGCCTCTTTCTCCAGCTCTTTGCTGATTCTGTGTGTAGAATACAGTTGCAGAATAGCAGCTATCAAAAGGGTAATAACCCATTTGTTGTACACATACTCTATATAGGTGATATAGTCCAGTCCCAGGAAGTTGTTTGCGTGGGCTATCATCAGCACTGCCGACAACAGGAAGAAGAAATCGCTGATGAGCATCATCCTGCGCAAACGGCGGATGACGATGCTGGTTCCGTCGTAGCGCTGCAGCACCTGCATCGACACGAAACAGACGGCCCCCACGGCAAACACATAAGGTGCGGGCCTCCAGGCCAGCATACTCGTTCCTGCTCCCACTGCCATCAGCAGGGCTCCTATCAGGTAAATAGCCGTCTGTAAACTATTCAGTCTTCTCATGAGCCAAGGATTTCGGCTTGCGGTCGTCATCACTGAGTACAAAGATATCCTCGTCGTCGGCCTTCATGAAATAGCGCTCACGGGCTATCTTCTCAATGGCCTTCGGGTTCCTGTCCAGTTCACGGATCTGTGCCTGGTCACGCTTATATTCAGCATTATACTTCTCCGTTTCCTCCATCAGTTCATTAATGCGCTGCCGGTTCTTCATATGACTCCATACGCTATTGTCGTCAAGGAATCCCACGATGGCTACACCGGCAATGAGCACGAAGGCATATTTCAGGAACATCGAGTGCCACAAACGGAGCAGGAAGGTCTTAATACTATTGATAACTTTCATTTCTTTCTTATTTGGCTGCAAAGATACAAAAAAAATCCCGAAACGAACAAGCATTTCGGGATTTTTATTATTAATAAGGTGTAGGCGTTACTTGATCACAACCCGGCGGCCATTGTGGATATAGATACCCTTTCTGGGTTTCTCCACACGCTGGCCCTGGAGGTTGTAATACACGTCGTTTGATTGAAGATTGAAGATTGAAGATTGAACTTCAATTCCGGCTGTGCCGTCATCCTCACCGTTCATGCCACCAAAGACGGGGATGGCGATGACGTCGTCGTTACTCTCGTCTGAGAGAATCAACTGACAGAAGGCTTCCGTTTCAGAGTTCTTACCACGGGCTCCGGAGGCGGCATCACGCTTCGGAATCGGCAGGTAGCAGCGGTTGGCACCCATCTTCACACCATCTGGGTTCGTCACCTTGTAGAAACCCACGCCACTCGCACCATTCGACAAGTAATAGTTGATATACTCTATGTCTCCAACCGTCTCAGTGGTGTAGATGGTCTGAGCTGTTTCAGAGCCTACGAACATATTCTCATAGACTGATTGAACCGAGGCCGTGGGAACGTTGTACTCCCCAGACTTATCGGTCATCACCAAGATACCCGTCTGGGCAGGAACTTTCTTCACACGGGTGAGCCAGATGACACCAGTGTTATAATTATAACCTGTGGCCGTGTAAGCCTTTACGCCCTGAGCCTCCATCGTCGTGAAGTCGAGGTTCTTGCTCGTATAGTAAGGCACCTGTTTGGCGGCTGATACCTTGATGAGCTCGGTGTCGCCTGTGCTGCCGTTGGCAGGAATCTCCGTCAGGATAGGCAGATAGCAACGGTTGGCACCTACCTTCACGCCCTCTTCCTTCGTCACCTTGTAGAAGCCCACACCAGCGGTTCCATTCGACAGGTAATAATTCGTGTATTTGCCGTCTGTCGTCTGAATCGTAGTTCCTTCGAGCGTGCCCTTGAACATATTCTTATAATAGCAGTCGCTGGCGCTCTCGGATACTGGCACCTCGTAGTCGCCTTCTTCGCCTGTCAGCAAGAAGCCCGTCCCGGCAGGTACCTGCTTCACACGAGTGAGCCAGATGGTACCCTTAGCCTTGTCATAGCCTGTTGCCACATAGGCCTTCAGCTCAGGCTTATCGGTGAAGTCCAGGTTCTTGTCGCTGCAATACGGAACCTGTTTGGCTGAGCTGATCGGGACAGTCACGTATTCCGTGGGCTCGTCGGGTTCAGTAATGTTGATGTTGGTGATTTCCACATCGCCCTCTGAGGTCATGAGTGTGAGTACGAGGTCGCCATCGGTGAGAATCTCGTATTCCACTCCCGACTCAATTTCTATCATGCCGTCGTCAGAGCCGTCGGCGCGGGTGTGGGCCTTTAAGGAGCCTTTTCTCAGCTGGGATCCAAAGCCTCGTACGACGCCCTTATTCGTACAGATGATGTGGCCCTTCTTCATAGCATCTTTCTCAAAGGTTTTATGCTTTAAAACACTAGCCGAAACCACCAGCCTGATATTTCCGCTGCCCTTCTTTGCTTTGAGTGATTGCGAATATTCCGATTTGACGACCTCACCATTCTTCTCGACGGTTTGGGAACTCTGCACTAAGCTGATGTTGTCAGCGTCTGCGGTGGCAACAGAGAGGCTGGCATTGGTGATGGCAGAGAGGATGCTGCTACCGTCGTCCTCAATCTTACTGAAGCTCTCGGTTTTGCCGCTAACAGGGTCTGTAACGTTCGACTCTTCACCGAGCGTGGGCTTACCGACGAATTTCTCGGTGGTCTCTGTAGTTCCATCGGGATTGGTCTTAGTCTCGGTCACTTTCATGGAGTTATCAGGCGCGGTCTCGGTGACGGACTCATGCGAGGTGCCGTCGGCGAAGGTCTCGAGGACATCCTTTCTCACGGTGCCATCAGCCTTGGTTTCGATGGTGGTCACGGTCGTGGTCTGGATACCATTGTCATCAGTCACGACGGTCTCGACACTCTTCACCACCTTGCCGTCGGCGTCCCTGGTAATCTCGGTCGTGGTCTCAGTCGTGGTCTGGATACCATCGACATCGGTCACGGCAACGGTCTCGATACTCTTCACCACATTGCCATAGGTGTCCCTGGTCATTTCGATGGTGGTCTCGGTCATAGTCTGTGAGCCGTCAACGTAGGTCACAACGACGGTCTCGACACTATTCACCACCTTGCCGTCGGCGTCCCTGGTAATCTCGGTCTTGGTCTCAGTCTTGGTGCCATTTTGATTTTCCTCGACAATGGTCTTGATGCTCTTCACCGCCTTGCCGTTAGCATCGGTGGTCGTCTCGGTAATCGTCTTAATGTTGGAGCCGTCGGTGTTGGTCTCGATGGTGACGGTCGTGGTGGTCGTCGTGCCGTCCTCATTTTTCACCACGGTGGTACCAGGCTGGTCATCGCCGCCGCTGGTGATACTGGCCGTGGCCGTCTTCTGACTGTTGACCTTATCGAGGGTGTAGTTGCCGGCATCGGTGCCACTAAGGCTGGCGTTCTCGTAGTTGAGGTTGACGTAATTGTCCGCATAAACTTCTACCCAGTTGAATGCGCCGGTGACACCGGTAACGGTGACCTTGTCGCCACTGACCAGTCCTTCGAGCACCGCCTTCGAGCAGTCGATGGTGGCCGTGGCCGTGCCGTCATACACCTTGTCGCTGGCGGTGATGCCGCTCTTCACATAGAGCGTGGCCTGACTGATGGCGAAGGTCGTCGATGCCGAGCCGGTAAAGCGCTCGCTCGTGGCCTTGGCGGTGACGGTCACGGTGGGCGCATTCTTCGCGTCTTTAGCGGCGGCCTTCACATTGTTCGAATAGCTGATGTCGAAGTCTTTGGTGACGTCGCCGCTGTTAAACTTCACTGCAACGTCGGGCTTCTTCTCCGTCTTGTCATAAGTGAACTCCCCGCTCATACCGACACTGATCATGTCGGACGTGACGATGTATTTATACCCCAGTGCTATCCTCACGTTGGCCGTAGGCATGGTGAAGGTGTAGGTATTAGGGTTGCTGGCGCTCTTGGTCATCTCAACGTCGCCGAGGATGGTAATGCCGTCAGCGGCGTCGGTGCCCCGGGTGCGGGCCCGCATCTCGCTGCCGTCCATGAAGGTCTCGGCCTTCACGCTGGTCACGCCGTAGCCCGTAACAGGGGTTACGGCGAGGGTCACTAGTGCGCCGGCGGGCACGGGAGCCACCTCATCGATGAGGAATGTACTGACGTCCTGTGCGGGGTCCGAGCCCACGGTGTAGGTCATGGTGAACGATGCGCCTTCAGGCTTGCTGTCGGCGGTGAGTTCCACGAAGTATAAATCGCCTTCGCCTCCCCTTGCGCTCGCGCCCACAGCCATGGTGAGCAGTGCGAGCAGGATATATATCTTCTGTTTCATATTCCTATATATATTAATAATGTGTTATTTTACTGCAGGCATGGCTTTGCGCTCACTTAATCGCAACCTTTCTGCCTCCGTGCACATAGATGCCCTTCTTCTGGGGTCTGCCACTCAGCTTCAGGCCTTCGAGGGTGTACCAGGTATCGTCGGTAACTTCTCTAACTTCCTTTATTTCCCTGACTCCCGTCGTGCCGTCACCGTTGCCGCCGAAGCCAATGGTCAGACTACGGGTGCTGGAGGGCGAACCACCATTACCGCTACTCTTCGGCAGGGCGAGCCAGCAGCGGTGGGCAGCCACCGTGGCGGGCAGAGCGAGGCTGACAAACGCCTCACCGTTGCAGCCGAAGTAGTCGTAGTCGTCGCTGGCCGTGAGGGTCTTGCCCCCGACGGTGCCCTGGAAGCAGGGCGAGGTCTCGGCGCTGCTGCCGAGGGCCTGACTGAGGCTCCTCGAGGTCTCGCGGGCGAAATACTCGTTATCGAGGGGGGTGATGCCGACGGCGGCACTTGCGCCCGTACCATTATATATCAATATAGGCATACCGGCTTGGATCAGCCCGTCGGGGAGACTGGCTACCGACACCGCGTCGCCCGCTACCTGCGTCACGGCGTAGGTGGCGATGCCCTCGGCACTCACGCCGACGGCCTGGCTCTTGTCGTCGATCCATGTGTTCCAGCCCGGCATAAGCGTTTGCTGCGCCACGGTCACGGGCACGATGTAGCCTTCGCCTTGCTTCTCACCCACACGCATCGCATTGCCCTGGTTCGTCACCATGTCGAACACGTCGCACGGCAGGAGAGTGCCCGCCACCGCTCCATCGATGCTGCTGAAGCCCGAGGTAAACTGGAAGGCCGCGTCGAGGTTCTCGTTTGAAGACATAAATACCTGCACGCTGACTTTACCATAGTCGTCAGCCGGAGCCCCGATGCCGTTGGCCAATATGATTTTCTTGCCCTTTTCGAGCCTGATGTCTGTCGCGGTTCCGCTGAACGTCGGCCAGGCTGTAAACGTCACGTCACTCTTCATAAAGATGCCGGTATAGGCAACGAGCGTGACGTCGCCGATGCTGCACGCTGTGGCATTAATATGATTGTGAAGTGCTCCTGAGCTCTTGCCCATGACGGTGCCGCTGGTCAGCGTAAGCGAGCCTTCGTTCTCGATGCCAGCATTGGCACCCGTGACCGAACTGCTACTCATCGTGAGGGAGCCTGTATCTGAATTATATATGCCGTCGCTGTAGTACGTGCCCTCGACGGAGGAGTCGATGATGGTGAGCGTGCCGTTGTTAAGGATACATTCCGAGCCCATAACATTGACGCCGCTGATGGTGAGCGTGCCGTTGTTATAGATGGCGTGGAGATCTTCGCTGGTGTTCGTGTTTTCAATCTTCGCCGTCTCTCCGGAGCCGACGATCGTCAGAGCAGTGCCGCTGTTGATTGTGAGCAGAGCGCCGCTGACGGAGCCGGAAATGCCGCAATGGTCCAGGTCGAGCGTGATGGGGGCACCCGCCTTGTCCACGGTGATGGTCGCGTTGACGTCGGTGATGTCCTTCACCAGCCTCACGGTGCAGTCGGCCTCTGCCTCGCTGAGCGCCGTTTCCAGCGCAGTGATGTCGGTGTCGATGTCGGTACCGTCCTTCACATATAATTCGCCGAGGCTGCCATCCGCTTTAAGGATGAAGGCCACGAGGGGCTGAGCGTCGTTCGATGCCATGACCTCGTTGCCGACGTACACGGCCGTACCGCCGCTCACGTCGAACACGTCCTTCGGATCGACTACATCGCTGCTCTCCGCATCAGAAAATGCCGAGCCATAGCGCTGCGTGAAGAAGTAGGTGGAAGTGATGGCGGTGGAGGCATCACTCTGATAAGTTCCCACGCTGATTTTCTTCTCCGGGGCACTGAGGCCAGTAGCGTCGAACACAATGACGGGCAGGTCGCCTTTTTTAATAAGCATGATGTCCTGATACGTCGCGCCGCTGCCTGCGGTGAACTTGGGCAGGGCTTTGAGTGTCAGGTTGCCGTAGTTTTTAATGCCTGCCTTCGTATAGCCGTTAATTTCCACGCCTGCGCCGATAGTCACCGCGTCACTGGAATAGGATGCGATGCCGACTTCACCGCTGATCGTACAGTTGCTAAAAGCCCCACCATTTCCGGCATAAATGCCAGTAGATGTTCCATTGGCGGTGACAGTACTACGATTGTTGATGGTGACGCCACCGCTGGCATAGATAGCGTAATTGCCCTCAGCCGTAACTTCGGAACCGCTAATGGTGATATTCTTGTCAGACCCGTAGGCTTCAATGCCATAATTTGATCCGTTGGCGGTTACTTTGCCGCCAATGATGCTAAGGTCGCCACCATTGGCAATGATAGCATAGATGCCGGTAGCTGTGACATCAGCACTGCAGATGGTCACATCATTATTGACTTGAATGCCGTTAGATGATCCTTTGGCGGTGAACTTACCCATGGTGGTGCCTGTACTTTGGCCGTAGATGCCAAGGGAACCAGAAAAATAAATGGCATCTGAAGAGCTGCTTTCCACCTTCATCTCCACTCCGTCTGCCAGAATGATATTCACACTGCTATAATAGTAGGAGTAGAGGGTTGAAGAATAACTGAGGTTCGTGTTGCAGATGTACCAGACCTCCTTAGGGGATTCGGAGGTGCCGCCATTTTCGCCGAGGGTGGTCTCCGAGCCATTGAGGACAATCACACCGTCCCTCGTCCGCTCAACGCCATTAGCGTCGATGTACTTCACGCCGTTCATTGTTAGCTGGGCCCATGCCGTCTGGGCGGTCATGGTGAGCAGGATAGTCACAAGCAGCATCATCACCGCCCGCGAGAAAAGTTTTCTAATGGTTTGATTCATATTCATATTACTAACGGATTTGTTTATACTTGATTAATGGGGCCTTCGTACCATTTACGCAGCAAAGATACAATAAAATCCCGAAACGAACAAGCATTTCGATACTTTTATTATTAATAAGGTATTGAGATGGTGGCAACCATATTTTCAGATATGTTTTTATAGTGTTGTCATCATTTTGCTTATAACTTTCTGGCTATCGCTTCGTTTGGTGATATGAATACGATTATTTCACCATCATAGGCATCCCTTCAAGTAAAACAAGTTGTTTTACTTTCAAAAGTGGCATCTATTCAGTGTATATAGGGGTTCTAAACGATAGTAAAACAACTTGTTTTACTTTTAACGGCACTATATCTACGACCATTCGTGGTCGTATTTACCATCATAAGGCCTTATGAATACAAAAAATCGTGTTCATATCCATAAGCCATTAAATACCAATGTTTTATCTCCAAAATGAACACATGACCACAAATCGAACAATAAAAATCCCGAAACTCATGGTTGTTTCGGGATTTATATTAAGGAAATAGTATCGTACTGCTTTATGCTCACTTAATCACGACCTTGCGACCATTCTTGATGAAGACACCCTTACCTGGGTTCTCAACACGCTGGCCCTGGAGGTTGTAATAAGCGTCGGGGTCAGCATCCTGGAACTGAATGCTGATGCCAGTTGCACCGTCATCCTCACCGTTCATGCCGCCAAAGACTGGGATAGCAATCACATCGTCGTCATTATCAGAGATGACCATGTTGCAGAAGGAATCCTCAGCGTTCTTACCACGAGCGCCCGATGCAGAGTCACGCTTCGGAATCGGCAGGTAGCAGCGGTTGGCACCCATCTTCACACCGGCCTCATCCGTCACCTTGTAGAAGCCAACGCCAGCGGTACCCTTCGACAAGTAATAGTTCACGTAGTCCACACCGTCAATCGTCTCGTTGGTGTAGATGGTCTGAGCATTCTCAGAACCCCTGAACATATTCTCATAATACAATTCTACCTGAACTGTAGGCACCTCATATTCTCCAGCCTCTTCGGCCATCACCAGGATACCTGTATTACTAGGCACCTTCTTCACACGACTCAGCCAGATGGTACCAGTCTTATAGTTGTAACCAGTTGCCGTATAGGCCTTCACGCCCTGAGCCTCAAGACTTGTAAAGTCGAGTGCAGACCACGGGTTAGTATAGTAAGGAACCTGCTTGGCTGCACTTACCGTGATGGTCTCGGTGCTACCTTCTCCACCATTGGGCCATATATCCGTAGGTATAGGCAGATAAGCACGGTTGGCACCAATAGCCTGACCATTTGGATTCGTCACCTTATAGAAGCCAACACCTGAGGCACCCTTTGACAGGTAGTAGTTGGTGTATCCGCGGTCAGTCCACTCGTTCTCATAGATAGTAGTACCCTCAAGCGTGCCCTTGAACATATTCTTATAATATACATCAGCAGCACTCAGAGAGATAGGAATATTATAATCACCTGCTGCGCCAATCAACAGGAAGCCTGTCTCAGCAGGAACCTGCTTTACGCGAGTCAGCCAGATGGTACCCTTAGCCTTGTCATAGCCAGTTGCCACGTAGGCCTTCAGTTCTGGTTTATCTGTGAAGTCCAGATCGAAGCTACTGCAGAATGGAACCTGCCCGGCAGCGCTGATTCTGATAAACTCAGTCTCGCCTTCTTCCTGAGACTCTCCAGAGAACTTCACAACCAGTTTAGCATCCTCCTTGTCGGCAGTAGCCGTATAAACACCATCTACGATGGAAGAGGTGATGTCCTCGCCGTCGAGGAAAGCAGATACCAGCATCTCACCTTCAGCAGGGATGATGAGGAAGTTCACCTGTCCGTTCTTAGGAACATAGACCGACGAACCATTGTTGGCGTAGGCCAGCTCAGACTCAGTCTCTCCTGAAGCGCCACGGGTATTAGCACGACGAGCGGCAGTAAAGCGCTGTATGCGTGCTTTCGCTCTAGCCATCGATGCTTCCTCTTCTCCTTCCACCACTGCTTCGAAGGCAATCTGGCCGTTACCCTCAGTTTCCACAGCGATATCGTTGCGCATCTCCACAAACTGTCCCCAGAATTCGGCCAACACATACTTTCGGAAAGACTCCGTAGGTATGGAAATGAGACACAAGTCGGTGTTGACGCCGATGAATGAGGTTCTTTCTGCGGTAGGTGGCTCGATGGCATCTATACTCAGGTTGCGCAGACCGCTACAGCCGTAAAGGGCTTCGGCACCTACGGTCTTCAGGTAAGCAGGCAATGCCAGCGACTCAAGGCTCTTGCTGTTCTTGAGCACTCCCTGAGAGAGCACTTTCACCTTCGAGGGCACTTTGATGTATTCCACATTCGTATTCTGGAGTGCATATTCGCCCATAGAGGTCAAATTGGCCGACAGGCGTATGTTCTTCAGAGCACTGCAACCATCAAAGGCATAGCCATACATACTGGTTACGTTATCGGGGATATAGAGAGCCTCGTCGAGGTTAGAACAACCCTGGAATACACTCCAATTGAGCGACGTAATACCAGTGGGCAGGAACATAGAAGTGATTTGTGTATTTCTGAAGGCACCGTCACCAAGTTTTTCAACGCCGTCGGGAATCGTGAGATGGTCATAGATGTATGTATCGGCAAATGCATAAGCGCCAATACTGGTCATGCCGTCAGGAATCATCAGCTTCTGCTTGATGGGCAGTTTGTAGAAGGCGGAGTCACCGATGCTCTTGAGAGAGCGTGGCAGGGCAACAGAAGTATAGTACGTGCCTTCGAATGCAGAATTACCGATAGAGGTAACGCCTGCCGGCAGGTCGAGCTTGCCTGTCAGATAAGGACAGCCCTGGAAAGCGCTCCGTCCGATGGTCTGGAGCTTGGTTGGCAGGGTGAGCTTCTGCAACTGAGTCTTGCCCTTCATGGCCCCATCAGGAATCTCCGTGATGTCGCAATCTGAGAGGTCAAGACGGAGGAGCGACTTAAAGTTCGACCGCAACTGCATAAAGTCATCGGCATTGATGGCACCTTTTACTTTCAAGCCAACCACCTTGGGAGCCGAAATTCTACACTTCTCACGCACCTCGTTACCTAAATCACCCGGTACGTCAACCGTCACCTCGACATCGGTTTCCATATTGGCATACGTCATCTCCCTCCAAACAGCAACATTCTTATAGTCAGCTTCAGCTGCTGCATCAGGTACAATTACGTTGATAACGGTCAGATCAATATTGGGGAATGCGTCTTTGGCAATGCTCGGAGGAGTCGATGTAGCAATCTCTATCACGACGTTCGTTTCCTCACCCATGAGCTGGCTGCCAAAGGCATTCTTACCGATGCTCTTCACGTTATTGCCCAACTTGATATACTCCAAATCATTATTCTTGAAAAGATTAGCAGGAATGGCGGTGAATGCATCTGGAAGATCGATCGATTTAATTGGGCACCCATCAAATACATTTTCTGCCATCGTAGTCAGAGATTGTGGCATTCTGACAGAAGAAAGTTGAGAACACCATTTAAATGCATTTACACCAATGCTTGTCACTCCATCAGGGATAGTAACAAAGGAAAGGGTCCCACAGCTGTAGAACGTTTCGTCTTTAATTTCCTTAAGAGCTACACCCAAAATGGCGGTTGTAAGTTTACCGTTATTCGCAAAAGCACCACTTCCGATTGTTGATACACTGTTGGGAATTGTGATAGAAGTGAAGGAACACTCTCTGAAAGCATTATCTCCGATATTGGTAAGGTTGTTATTACCGTCTTCATCAGTTTCAAAAGTAACCGATGCCAACTCGCGACAATAGCTGAAAGCATCATTGCCAATGGCCTTCACACTTCCTGGAATAGCGATGGAAGTGATGGAACACCCATGATTCGAATAATCAGCCGAAGACCATTCACCACTAAATGCATAACTACCTATGCTTTCCAGTTTCTTTGGCAGTACAACTGTTTCAAGGCTGGTGCAGTTATAGAAGGCATAGTCTTCAATCCTAGTAACATTTTTTCCAATTTTAACTGAGAGAAGTTCACTACAATCTCTAAAAGCCATTCCTTCACCATATCCCCATTCTATGGTCCTAACTGGACAATCGTCTAGGTCAGCGGGAATGACTATCTCCATTTTCAGTGCATCGGTATGACCCGTCACAGCATAATAGAAACTATAGTCTTTTGCATCCTGTCGCAGCGTGTATATGATTCCTTGCTTGTCGGTCTGCTGATTGTCGTAAATGGTCTCGCCCTTTTCGTAGATTAAGGCAAAATCCCATCCGCTTTTACCTTTATAAGCAGCACGTGAACCCTTGGGAACAAAAAGTGTAGCTGTATACAATCCAAGTGGATCGGCAGGGCCGGCTATCAATTCAAATGCTTTCACATCAAAAGGCGTCGATATTTCAGATGTTACCGTCTTTAAGCCAGTACAACCATAGAAAGCTCCGTCTCCGATTTCTGTCACGCTACTGGGGATGGTGATAGAAGAAAGAGCTGTGTAACCCTTGAAAGCAGCATTTCCGATGCTTGTTACACCCTCTGGAATGACGTAATCAGTTATTTCTTTTCCATCCTTATCCAAAAGACGGATGGTGAAATATTTAGTTATTGATTCATGCGTATTGTCGTCATAACAATATGTAGGATTTTCTAATGTTCCGAGGATTTTATTATTACAGAACTCTGCATAATCCTGTACAAGAACATTTACTTCATCTAACTTGATACAATTATAAAATGGATTACCACCATTTATTTTCACGCCACCAGGAATGGTGACCTTCGTCAGGGACTTACAGTCTTGGAAGAAGTTATATCCCTCAATGGCTTTCACTGGGCAACCATCAAGCTCGGAAGGAATGACAATCTCAGTTTTTGTTTTAATCGCGTCGGTATGTCCAGCCAATACATAATAGACTATATAGCCGTCTCCTTGCGTCAGCTTGTAAATTATTCCTTGCTCGTCGGTCCTGTCCATGGGAACGTCATATATGGGCTCGCCTACTTCTACAGTAAAGCCAAAATCATTCCAACCGCTCAACTTCTTATAATCGTCACGTAATCCCTCAGGAACAACAAGTGTAGCGTTGTATTTGTTTCCGCCAAAGACATTCCATTCCAATTCAAAGGGCTTCGTTATTTCAGATGTAACCTTCTTGAGGTTATCACATCCACCAAAAGCATCGTTCCCAATACTTGTCACGCTATTGGGGATGGTAACGGCAGTCAGGTTGGTACAACCAGAGAAGGCGCCGTATTCAATGGACTTCACTGGGCAACCGCCGAATAAGGAAGGAATAACGATCTCTGCTTTTAGTGCTTCGGTATGGTTAGCCACAATATAATAAAGGCTGTTGTCTTCTGCTTGTTTCAGCTTATAGACGATTCCCTGCTCATCGGTCTGCTCAATGGCGCAAACAGTCTCGCCCACTTCAAAGATAACTGCAAAATTCTTCCAGCCATTTACGCTTCTATAGGCACTACGTGAGTTCTTAGGAACAACAAGAGCTGATTCGTAAGTCGTCCAGTCAAAGACATTCTCCACTTCAAAGGGCGTAGCTATCTCAGATGTAACGTGTTTCAGAGCATTACATCCTTGGAAAGCCCAACCTTTTATTTCTTTCACGCCACTGGGGATAGTGACGGACTCAAGTTTGGAACAACCATTGAAAGCATACTCTCCGATACTTGTCACACTACTGGGGATAGTGATGGAGGTAAGGCCTTTACAATTTTGAAAAGCGCCGCTTTCGATCTTCGTCACGCTTGTAGGGATATCAATGGACGAAAGTTTTTCACATCCAGAGAAAGCATTGCCTTCGATTTTTGTCACACTACTAGGAATGGTAATAGTCGATAGGCTGGTACATCCAGAGAAGGCACTACTACCAATTGATAAAACACCATTGGGAATAGTAATGGTAGAGAGGCTGGTGCAATTTTGGAAAGTGTCCCCATCTATTCGTGTAAGTTGGTTGCTTAATGTAACAGAGGTAAGCTTACTACAGTTCAGAAAGGCAGCACCACCAATACTTGTTACACTATTAGGGATAATGATGGATGCAAGATTTTCGCAACCAGAAAAAGCATAATTACCAATAAAGGTTACACTACTAGGAATGGTGACAGAGGTAAGGTTGGTACAATCCTTAAATGTTTCCCAATCAATATTTGTCACACTAGCATTGATAGTGACAGACGTAAGGCCTGTACACTCTTTGAATGCATCCGATTGTATATTTGTAACATTATAGGTGTTAGTATATACTACTTGAGCCGGGATAATTATGTTACCTACATAACCAGACGCATCTGAACTTTTGATCACAGACACCTCACCTGGATGCTTTACACCTGATTCTTCCCACGGTTCCATGTTAATAGAATACCATATCCCATCTTTCTCAAAAGTAGTCTGGGCTAATACTGGTACCATACTGAATAGAGTCAGTAGAAATAGTAATAGTTTTTTCATCTAAAATTTTTAATTTGTGAAATACCTGTCTGAAGGTATTTCTGGTTAATAATTGCTTTGTTTAACTCTGTGTTGATTGCCCTTTAGATAGGCAAACGACTAAACCCATCTACATCTCATAATGCATACCCTTTTTTAATTTTAGTTAGTACTTTGTTAATATTTAAAATAAACTGATTTTGCAAAAACTTAAATAACTAAATTGTATCTGGGGGCAAATATATTAAAAAGTCCCAAAACTTCCAAATGTTTCGGGACTTTTTTGTATAATTTTAATATATCACTTAATCACCCACTGTAATAAGGTACCTGCTTGGCTGCAGTAATCTTAACGAATACGGACTGAACAATTTCAGCAATTCTTAATGTAGATGCCCTTTAAGGACTCAGGCTACTTCGTAGAACACTTGGCCTACACGATCAATGTGGTCGCCGATGGGTGTTCCTTTCTTCTTCTGATAGTCCAAAAGGTCAACGGAATAAAGAAGTTCCAGATCGTCAATCTCGCAATGGATGGAGAGCAACTGGTTGTAGTCAATGTCGTTGCCGATGACAGCCAAGTCGATATCCGAGCCTGCACGGTAGTTACCTTTTGACCTAGAGCCAAAGATAAGAACCTTCTTGATGTTTGTATGACGCCGGAATACATCCTGCAGTTCCTTTATAACCGTGTCGCTCAGTCCGAATTTCATACCTGATTGTAATTTGGGTCTTGTGACAATTTCGCTAATGATTCGTCCAACTGTTTCAGCAGAGGGGCATAGTCGCTGTAAATCAGCCGTACGATGGGCAATACCTCTTCTTCATCATAGACATGACTCAGCGTGTTGCGCGACTTAGCCATCTTCCGCCAGCTGTCATGGTCAGCAATCAAGCCGTCTTCAAAGGCCATCTTCATCGTTCCATTGGGGCCAAGCATAAACTCATAGCCCTTATAGAGCAACAAGTCCTGTAGGACTTTCCAAGCCAGTTCAAACGTATATTCAAACCGTTGCACAAGTCCTTCAATCTCGAGTTCTGATAGGTCATTCATGTACCTGTCTGCCTCAGTCACATCAAGCAATCGGGTGCATGCCTTGTGATAATTTGCATATCGCTGAATCCAACGAATATCTGTCTGCTGTTCCATCTTATTTCACAATTTTGGGACAAAGATAGAGAATAATTATGATATTTGCAAGTATTATCTCGAAAAAGATTGGAGGAAGAGAAATCAAAGACCCGCAGAAACAACCTGCGGGTCTTTTTTTCAAATCCATATGCTGACATTTCGCTCACTTAATCACCACCCGGCGGCCGTTGTGGATGTAGATACCCTTTCTTGGTTTCTCTACACGCTGGCCCTGGAGGTTGTAATAAACGCCGTCAGATTGAAGATTGAAAATTGAAGATTGAACTTCAATTCCAGTCGTACCATCATCCTCACCATTCATGCCGCCAAAGACGGGGATGGCGATGACATCGTCGTTACTCTCATCTGAGAGGATCATCTTGCAGAAGGTACCCGTTCCACGATTCTTACCACGGGCACTGGAGGCGGCATCACGCTTCGGGATGGGCAGATAGCAACGGTTGGCACCCATCTTCACACCATCTTCGTTCGTCACCTTGTAGAAGCCGACACCGGCATCACCCTTCGACAGGTAATAGTTCACGTAGTCAACACCGTCAATCTCCTCGTTGGTGTAAATCGTCTGAGCAGTCTCAGAACCCCAGAACATATTCTCATAGACGGATTGTACCGAAGCCGTGGGAACATTGTAATCCCCTTCCACATCGGCCATCACCAGGATACCCGTCTGGGCGGGAACCTTCTTCACACGAGTCAGCCAGATAACACCAGTGCTATAGTTATAACCAGTGGCTGTGTAAGCCTTCACACCCTGAGCATCGAGACTTGAGAAGTCGAGGTTCTTGCTCGTGAAATAAGGCACCTGTTTGGCAGCCGTCACCTTGATGAGCTCGGTGTCGCCTGTGCTGCCATTGGCAGGGATCTCCGTCAGGATAGGCAGATAGCAGCGGTTGGCACCTACCTTCACACCGTCTTCCTTCGTCACCTTGTAGAAGCCCACACCGGCATCACCCTTCGACAGATAGTAGTTGGTATAGTCACCATCGGTCGTATAGAGCGTCGTGCCTTCAAGAGTTCCCTTGAACATATTCTTATAATAGACGTCGGATACACCGTCAATCGTAGGAATATCATAATCACCAGGATCGCCCATCAGCAGGAAGCCCGTCTCGGCAGGAACCTGTTTCACACGAGTGAGCCAGATGACACCCGTTGACTTGTCATACCCCGTTGCCACATAGGCCTTCAGCTCTGGCTTATCAGTAAAGTCCAGATTATACTCGCTGTAGTAAGGCACCTGCTTGGCTGAGCTGATAGTAATGGCTTCAGCTGGAGTAACCTTGCATTTGGCAGCATTGATAATCTTTCCTGTTTCTTTGTTCACAATGAGAGCTACCACACTTAAGTTCTCTTTGTTTTGAATAAGCGTATTATCTTTGATATCTGCCAAGAAAGAGCCTTCTACAGGTACGCCTGCCTTGAAGGGACCAATAAGCGAGCCAGAAACACCCTTGTAAGCATCCCATGCAGCTACAGGCACATTGTTATATTTATAACCGTAATTCATTTCTGGTAATGCAGCAATATCATCAAAATTGTGATCATCAGTTATAAAATAATTGTATTGTGCCCACTCTTCACCTTCACCACTCATGCCATCTTCTAAAAGGACATAGCCAATTTCAAAAGGCAATTTCGAGGCATCTAATTCAAAAGTGGTACGCGTCTGAATCTTAATGGCATCTTTGGAGTCATTATCCCATACGGCACTCACTTCAATAGAACCTGGCATAATCCTGTTCAAAACATTATTGATGTTTACATCCAAATTAAATGTTCCTTCACCATACCCATCCCAATAAGGAGCCATCCAATCATCAAAATCATAGTCATAACCATCTCCTCTAGTCCGATTTATCAGACAAGAGGGATAATTTCCCTGGCCCAGTTTTCTGATTTCGCTATATTCTGGTATCTCCATGGGATCCTTTTGCAATAAACTACTTCCATGTGCACATATTTCTATGAGTTTATCACCAAACATCTCCTGATAAATGTTCAGTGCTTTGTTAGCCGTAAGAGACCAACCACACCATGTTCCTGTAAACTCTTCCATAACAGCAACTGTAGGAGACTTTTGGCGAGAGATAAAGAACTGCCCAGTTCCTGAACTATTTTCTGACTCGTTTGGTTTTCCATTTACCTTAGTAATAGTGATAGTTTTTTGTTGATATTCTGCAACCGAACCAGAGTTAGTCACCAAGGAACTACAAATATATGAAGAGTATGGATTCAAAGGATAGTCATTCATAAGAATCTCCCATGTATTACCATCCATCTCTACTTCAAATGAAGTAATTGGTTCAATGCCATCATTTTCTACTTCAAAAAGTGGGAATATTTCAGTATTAACCAACTCAAATAACGGTATTACTCTCTTTATTCTTGCAGAATTTCTCTTTTGAACATTTCCACCAAAAAGAATCTTTATTGCTAAGTCTCCTTGTACATAATCTTGCTGACTCCTCCATTCCGGGTCACTATCAGTCATCCACCATAGTGCTCCATCTCTGGTCTTTTCCGAATAGAAAATTGGTGAGCCACTTCTATGGGCATTCATATCTACAATATCAAAAGAATAGCCCACATACACGCCGTTTTCTGGCACCTGATAATGCTGGTTAAACACCATATCATTAAACTTGTTGATATCGACATTTTCTCTTGGGAAACTGTAAGTTGCTATATCTGGCTCCTCGCCTCTGGCTGGCAAATGAGAAGATATCCATACTTTTACATTACCCATACCAACCGATGAGCCATAAAAACTTATACCATCAATAGTTGGTACTTTACCACCTAAAAGATTAGCAGGGATGTATGTTGCAAGATAATAGCGTTCTTGTTTTCCTGAACCAAACATTAATCCTGCAATCTCATTAGAAGAAGTCATTTGGCAATTATACCACCACCCCTGGTCTTCATTCAACTCTATATCATCACCAACTTGCACTTCTGACTGCTGATGGATGAATTTAATAATGACTGATTGGGAAAAGCCATTTATTGTAGCTGTCAGTTTGGCCTCAAGCTCTCCGAACTGATTGATATTATTAGCTTTCAACTGCACTTCAGCCTGTCCGTTGTCTTTTGTAGTAAAGAAAATAGTCTGTGAGTTGCCCAATACAGACACATCCTCGCCACTCATTCCCCATGTCAAAATCGCATTCCCTAAAGTATTCGTCAGTATCTCTAACGTAGCGGTACCAGAAGCTTGCTTCCCATCGAAAGTTGTTAAGGTCAATCCATTTTGTTTGAGATTAGTTCCCAATACCAGGTTGTCCTCTGCCACACCTTTTGAATTCCAACTCAACTCCTCATCGGCAACCAGCCTCTTTTCTTTATTTCTATATTCAAAAGTTTGTGTTTCAACACTTGCGTTATAGTCAATTTGCGTCTGACAGGCATTCAAAATCTCACCTGTACTCTTATCAATCAACAAGGCGACAATACGGAAGTTTTCTTTGTTGAAAACAGTCGTTTGATATGTATCCCATGTTTCTGGATTGGGAACATTAAAAGTATATTCGTAATGATAAGTTTCGCCTTTATTAACTGTAGATGGAATACTGCTGGCAATTCCCCAAGGACTTCCATAAATACCTCTAGCAACATTGTCAAACAACATCTCCACCTGAGTACCCTTGTGTCTCCATTCGTTTAGCCAGTCATTGGGATCATCGGGAGCCTCTGGGTTTGAGTAGAAAGAATTGTCGTGTGTAAAAGGTCCCACTTTATCTTCCAACAGAACAAATGCAAAGCGGAAATCCTCGTTCACGCCATCAAATCCGAAGGCGCAATCCGCCACCACTTTGATAGCTGATTTATCAGGCTTAGCATATACAGCAGATGCACTTACTGTTGCCACCGCATAATCTTTCTGAGCTTCTACAATAGACTTGATATCGGGATAAACAGGAGTAAACTCGTTTGTGGCTCGATTTATCAAGCAATAAGGATTACACGACATCTTTTCTATAACATCTCGGTAATTATCTGCATTTTCCATTGGGTCTGACATATGCATATTGATTCCAATAAAGTTGTCCGGATAATCTTCTGATAAACGCCTTATACTCTCAATGCCAGGAACATATTGGCCATTGTGAATCCATGCTTCATTCTCCATAACGACCCTTCTCGGATAATATGTTACAGGAGCTGGTGTTCCTTTAGGATTGATATAAATAATAGCTCTCTGGTTATAGTTGTAGCCTCCGAGACTTTTACTGATGCCATCAAGAACATAATACCCATCTGCCATTCCATTCCATCCCCAGTTGATATAAAAAAGATCGTTGTCGAACCCGCTTAAGACAAAGGCATGGCCAGCTATTCCATCATCGCCACCATATAATATGGGTCTTTTTGCAACTAGTTCATTATAAAGAAGATTATTCCATTGATCATCAGTATAACTATCATGCTCTACGTAACTGATAGTCTCATCATATCCAAAATAGTTTACCATCGCTTCCGCAACCGATGCAGCATAAGCACCAGAAAAATCTGAGCCATAGTCCATCTCTACAGCCTGACCACAGTAGAGCATTAATTTCGAGAGATTAGTCTTATTAAGATGTCCCCAATTAAATGTGGTAGGTTCCAACTGTGGCATTGACACATTAGAAGTATTTGTCGTATAAGCAGGTATGGGTTCAGTCACTTCGTTCGGCCAACGGTGATAGTTCATAATCTGAGCCATTGCTGTTGCTACACAACCCGTCAAAGCCTTTGCACCATCAACATTAGGACACATAGCATTATAAGGCGTACTTTGGCCCCAAGTGGTTGTAATTAACGGAGCAATAGGCGCCTTGGCAGCCCTCGTCCTGCTTCTGACCGACTGGTTATTATTAACAGCAACATCCTTTGCCATCTGTTCATAACAACTAAGTAACCATTTCAAGCCACATGGCACAGACTCCACGTTAATCTTCCCATGCTCAGAATAGCCCAAAATCTCAGGCATACGTTCATCTCCTGCCACAATGACGAAGCCGCCATCATCAGCATTAAACACATAGTATCCTTGTGAATGTTCGTCCGAAGGGCTCGTACCGCGTGACTTGCTGGAAACAGTAAACTTTTTATTTTTCATAAACTGTTGTGCTTTCTGAAGAGCCTCTAATTGAGAAACACTCTGAGCACTAACTGTAAGAATAGCCAATAGGCAGATTGCCAAAAGGAATAATCTCTTTCTCATGTTTGTTCTAGGTTTTAGTAATTTAAATGCAAAGATATATAAAAATCCCGAAACGACCAAACGATTTCGGGATTTTTATAATTAAAAGGTATAGGGGTTACTTCTTGGACGAGCCAAGCGCCTACTTCGTAGTCGAGCGAATCACCACCCGACGGCCATTATGGATGTAGAGGCCCTTTCTTGGGTTCTCCACTCGTTGGCCTTGGAGGTTGTAATACACTTCGTTTGATTGAAGATTGAAAATTGAAGATTGAATGTCAATCCCCGTTGTGCCGTCAGTGAACAATGGGATGGCGATGACATCGTCG
>CACXVS010000032.1:54333-71746 GCA_902771155.1 uncultured Prevotellaceae bacterium | reverse complement strand
CGCTTGGGAGTGGAGGAAAGTCTGAAGACCAGCCTTTTTCGGTAATATGCCAAACGGCTCTCGATGTAAGGGCGTGAGGCGAAACAAACATTTTTGTGGTTAAAATGAATCGAAAAGGACTGCCATGTTGTCTCTTTGTTGGTTCTGCGCAGTCATGTGCGCATACGTGTATTATTATATAAGTTTTTACGGGGTAGCCTGTCGTGAGACAACGTTTCCCCTTTTAATGAGTATTCGTAAAAGTTGAGATATGAAACATGAATCAATCGTCGTCGTGTACGACAGTTGTCAGGCTATTGCTGAAGAGATAGCCGACAAGTTGGGTGCTGAGACCATCAGTGTCCAGAGTATAAACGTCAGGCAGATCGAGAACAGCCAGAGTCTTGTCCTTGCTGTCGAGTTTCAGGATGGTGGCAATCTGTCACCGCATTGGCAGTACGCCAGTCAGATGTTCCGTGAAGCCAGCTTGAGCGGTAAGAACCTCGCCGTTATGGTGGCTCATGGCAACAGGCACGACAACGGTATCTATGCCGATGTTTTCTACCGTGAACTCAGGGAGAATGGGGCGCACATCGTTGGTGACTGTCTTTATGCAGATACTCCCAAGTGCAATCTCAACAATTGGATCTGCGCCATTTCACCAAACTTATAAAACCGTTACCATTATGCAGTACATATTCATCGTAGCCCTCGAATTCGTTCTGGCTTTTATAGGCGTAGCCCTGCTCATCAGGTACTATAACCACAAGTGACGGAGCAGCGAGCGCCGTTAAGCTTGCTTAAACGGCTGAGTCGCGATGGAACTCGACAAAGTCAAGGCGTAGGCTATCTTTTCCGAACCTTGAAATAAAGCATCGCTCCCTCTACATGGAAGTCGAGGATGTCATAGTATGGCTCCAGACGTTGACGCACATCGTTTGCTGTATCGAATGGAGGCGTGAACCAGCCCATGCGGGTCATGACAGTCTTGGCGAGCCAGTCGGCAATCCTTTGTTCACCCGCAATGTAGAAGCAGGCCAGTAGTTCTCCACCTGGCTTCAAGGTTCGCAGAATCTCCGAGTATGCCTTGTCCTTATTGGGGAATACATGGAGGCCGTTCATGCAGAGCACGATATCGAAAATACCATCTTCGAAAGGCAGTGCTCCAACATCGCCTTGCATGGTCTGTATGTTGGAGATACCTGCTCCACGAAATCTGTACTCGGCCTGCTCCAGCATGTCCTGGCTATAGTCCAGACAGGTGATGTCGGCTTGCTTCATCTTTCTATACTTCTCCGTGGTAAATACTGCCGTACCGACAGGCACGTCGAGCAACCGCCCCTTGAAGTCATCGGGAATCCAACTCAATACCCTGCGGGCAATCTCGTTGTCATCGACACCGCCCCAAAGTAACTTGAAATACAGTTTGCTCCACCATTTACCTTGTGTAATTGCATCATCGTAAAAACTCTTGCTGAACTTATACGAACTCTTAATCTTGTCTGCCATCATTCATATTCTTTTGTTTGACGGTGCAAAGGTACGGCGATGTTGCCGCAATCCGGTTGCAAACGATGCCTTCACGCCGATGATAGTCGCATTCGATGGCTTCATACGGTGAATCTCTGTCTTGATGAAGCCTGCATCGTCGAGCAGCGTTTTCAGTTCCTCCGTCGAATAGGCTGTCATGCCCTCTATGACATTCGTCCACATAGAGTCGCCATCTATTACTTCAACTAGAATGGCGAATTTTCCGCCCTGCTTCAGCCGATATCAAGCATCGTCCAGCCATCCTGAATGTTGACCAGTTTCAGTCCCCAGTTCGTCAGCGGTACATGACAGAGATTCATAAACTTCAGCATCGCACGTCCCATCCGTCCTTGCGGACAGGCACAGTTGGTGAAAAACGATTTTAACAGTCCCATAATACAATTTCCCTTTATAGTTGATACAAATTAATCGGGTGCGCATTGCCCACCTGTGACAGCCAGCAAAAGCAGATTAACATGAAGTAGGTATTTAGTGCTACGAAAAAAGGCTTCATCAGCCTGTTATACCTTTGCCGGTTTAATTTGTTACAACTCAAGATTGCTCAATGCATATAGAGGAACAATGTCCACGTGCCGCTGCTCGTAATTGTCCTTTGGGTCATAGTGGTCAAACTGGCCGAAGTTTTCCAGCGACGTTCTGATGGCTTCGTGCAACTGACGCTTTCTCATGAAGATCCAGAGGCTCTGCATACTTCCCTGTGTGTTGGCCTTCACTTCCACAGGAAGTACTTTTCCGCCTCGTACCCTTAGGTAGTCCACCTCTGCATTGCTGCCCTTTTCTGTGTTCTGCCAATAGTGGAAAAACGTGCAAAAATCTGCAAATATCGAAGTTAAAAGTCAAAAATCTGCAAAAATAGACTTAATTATAAATGCTTGAAATGATGTGATTTACGAGCTATATTTGCAGATAGTATGCTTTTCTTTGCAAAAAATCACTTTCCCACGCAGAAGTTTTTGAAAATATTTTCTAATACTTCGTTGGGAGTAATCTGACCACCGGTGATCTCTGAGAGGATGTCGATGGTCTGGCGGAGATCTTCAGAGAGCAGGTCTCCGCTAAGATGCATTTGAAGTTCGTCGATGACACGCAGGACACTCTCATGGGCCCGAAGTAAGGCATCGTAATGCCGGGCGTTAGTAACAATAATGTCAGAATCGTTAGCCGTCAGACCAGCTATTTGGGCTTCTTCATAGATGCGTCGCTTCAAGTTGGGTATGCCATAACCCGTCTTTGCACTTATCATTGTCAGAGGAAGGAAATAAGGGGCAAAAGTTTTCATATCAACCAAGTCGGCCTTGTTGTGGACAGGTATGTATCTTTTCCCTTTTATTAGTTTTTTTATTTCCTGATATTCAGTTTCCGATGGTCTGCCGTCTAACAACCAGATAACTATTCGGGCTTTTTCGATGGCTGTGTAAGTGCGATCGATACCAATACGTTCCACAGTATCAGAGGTGTCACGGATACCAGCCGTATCAATGAAACGGAACAGTACGCCGTTGATCTCCATTGTCTCTTCGATGGTATCACGGGTTGTTCCGTGTACATTCGAGACTATGGCCCGGTCATCGTCAATAAGTTGGTTGAGAAGTGTTGACTTCCCCACATTGGTTTTTCCGATGATAGCCACAGGAATGCCCTGTTTGAGTGCTTGTCCTGTTTCAAAGCTCTTAGCTAGATGGACAATATGTTGATCAATCGTTTTAGCAAGTTCCAGGAGTTCGCTTCGATCGGCAAATTCGAGGTCTTCGTGGTCGGAGAAGTCGAGTTCGAGTTCGAGCAGAGACGTGAGTTTTAATAGTTGTTCTCGAAGTTGTGCCAACTGTGAAGAGAATCGGCCTCGCAGTTGACTCATTGCCATCTGATGGGTGGCTTTATTGGAGGAGGCAATAAGATCAGCAACGGCTTCAGCCTGTGAGAGGTCCATCTTACCATTGAGATAAGCACGCATGGTATATTCTCCGGGATTGGCCTGGCGACAACCGTTCTCAATGAGCAAGGCCAACACCTTGTTCAATATATAGCGCGAGCCGTGACAACTGATTTCTGCGCAGTCTTCACCAGTGTAAGAGTGGGGGGCACGGAAGACGGAAACGAGGACTTCGTCGATGACTTGTTTGGCCTCTACCTTTAGTCCATCCTCATCGGAAAAGGGAAGTTTCTGAATAATCTGCCCATAGTGAATGGTGTAAGGCTCTGCTTGCGAGAGGTCCTTGGAGAAGATGTGAGAAAGAATCTCAAGCGCCTGAGGGCCTGAGATTCTTATAATTCCAATAGCACCACCAGAGGCAGTTGCAAGTGCGCAGATGGTATCGTTCATTTAGATGCGGTCGAGAACTTTTTCGATGAGTGTATCAATGGAGTTCTTATACTCCGTATTCATCTCTGTGGTGTAACGGTTGGCGATGACCATACAGCAGGTCATAGCACGATGGCCCAACAACGAAGCCATACCAGCCACAGCCGAAGATTCCATCTCGAAGTTACAGATCTTCATGCCATCGTATTCGAAAGCCTCAATCTTCTCGTTCTGCTTGGGGTCGGCGATGTCGGCACGAAGCACACGACCCTGAGGACCATAGAATCCGCCACAGGAAATCGTATATCCACGCACCATATCGTCGCCTGCAATCTGGTCGATGAGTTCCTCATCAGCCAGTGCCACATAAGGCGCACCCTTGATGGGATCCCACTGCATGTGCTTTGTGAATGCTTTCTCCATATCGATGTCACAAACCACATTACGACCTGCGTAATAGTTCAGCAGACCATCGAAACCGATGCTCTTGACTGAGGCGATAAAGCAACCAGTTGGTGTGAATGGTTGCAGACCGCCACAGGTACCGATGCGCACCATTGTCAGCGAGCGGTGTTCATCTTTCTCCTCACGAGTCTGGTAGTCGATATTGGCCAGTGTGTCGAGCTCGTTGACCACGATATCGATGTTATCGCAGCCGATACCATGACTCTGCACCGTGATGCGCTTGCCTTTATACGTACCAGTAATGGTATGGAACTCACGACTGCTGACCTCGCACTCTTTCGAGTCGAAATGAGCAGCAACGGTAGTTACACGATCAGGATCACCCACAAGGATCACCTTGTCGGCCAACTGTTCTGGCTTCAGATGCAGATGGAAACAAGAGCCATCGGCATTGATAATCAGTTCGGATGCTGGAAAATGTTTCTTACTCATAGATTTGATATTGTTAGTTGATAAAATGTAATTCTGCTTGTCGTATCTGCTTTTCAAGTTGCCTGATACGGGCATAACGCGACTCCTGATCCTTCTCTGCCTTCAGTATCTCACTTCGCATAGTCTGACGTTGGGAACCGTTGGCCTTGGCATAATCAGAGCGCGCCTGGCCGAGTTGAGCATTGAAAAGATCAAGTTGCTGGCGCTCGTCAATGAGTTGCTTGTAAAGCCTTGCTGCCTCAGGCGAACGGAAGTCGTTGGCGCTCAAGTAGGAGAGGGCATCGTTGATGACGAATGCCTGATTGCTCTCCGAGTGATTGGCCTTGTTCACCCCCTTTATCGGGGTAACCATATTCTTCAGTCGTGCCAGTGCTGCCTTGCGCTCTGAGCCATTACCCCAAGTGTCTGAGATACAAGTGATATCGGCAAAGTCACGAATCTGCTGTTCTGTATAGTTTGAAGGATCGTAGGTCATGCGCCGCTCTGAAGGGATGAAGATGTAGATGCACACCTTTCCCTCTGGTTGACGACGGTCGCTGACGAAGTAGCCTATATGGTTAAACTCGTCGATGGCATACATATAGTCGTTAGCCTCTGAGTTGAAGGGCATACCCATATTCTCAGGGGTGAGGAAACGACCCGTATGAGAATTGTATCGTGTCATGAAGATGTCGTATCCACCGATGCTCTCTTCGCCCTTACCAGCGAAGTAGAACGTCGTACCGTCAGTAAGCATAAAGGGGTAGGCTGCCTCGCTGATACCTTCGTTGATGCCTTGCACAAGTTGGGGTTGACTCCATTCCAGACCCAGTTTGTCGCTGGTATATAACTGTTGACTTCCTGAGACGGGTTGACTGAAATAGGCCTTGTTTCCCATCTCATTGACAAACACGCAGGTAGTGTCGGCCTTTCCCAAGAATTCCTGCGTCGTGAGCAAACGACCAGTTTCGTTCGACAGTCTGAGATGCGCCAGAAACATATCCTTGTCCGTCACGATGCTGTCGATGATGACAATCTGCTGAGTCATCTCACGCATATTGGTGATACGTGGATCCTCCTGAGGTTCCTCAACGACGGGCTTCTTCACCACACGTCTCTTTTTCTTCTGCGCGCTCATAGAGAGCGGCAAAAGGAGTGCGATCATCAATATAGTCAGTTTCTTAAGCGTCATATCTTCTGTTGGTTATTCTTCAATGAGTCTGTTGTCCGATTCGATGGCTCTCCAGATACTGTATCTCACCTCAGGATTCATTTGTTCCATCGTTTCGTAGAGTCGTTTGATGTCTGAACGGTGCGAGTCTGTCTCGTAGGGACATTGTTTTTTCTGTTTCTGATAACCCTGCATCTCTGCGTAGGCTTTGATGTCTTGTTCCTCTATCATACAGAGTGGACGAATAATCGTCAATGGCATCTTGCGCATCTTCAGACTGGCCGGCATCGTTCCAAAACGACCTTGATACATCAGGTTCATCAGTGCCGTGTGGATGAGATCGTCCTGATGATGCCCGAGGGCAATCTTGTTGCAGCCAAGTTCCTGGGCCAGATTGAACATCTGTTTACGACGGTTCCACGAGCATAGAAAACAAGGTTGCTTTTGTTTTCTTCTTATTGAAGATTGAAGATTGAATATTGAAGATTGCTCAGCTGTACGCTCGTCGCTTTCCATTTTCCGCTCGGCTTTGCCGCTTGGCTCGTCCAAGAATCCTCCATCTTCAATAGTTTCAAAACGGGTGGTCTTAACGTGAAGCTTCACACCCAGGGCATCACAGAAGGCTTGCAGATAACTGGTGTCCGTTTCGTAGTGGATGTTCTCCATCCTCACATGCAGGGCCTCTACGGTAAATCGCGGGTGCTCAATCTTGCTGCGCTTTGCCAATAGTTCGAGTAGCAGGAGGGAGTCCTTTCCACCTGAGAGTCCCACGAGGATACGGTCATCGTCTTCTATCAGATGATAAGTAGCCATCGCCTTGACAAACCGTTCGTTCAAACGCTTCTCCAGGCGACGGCTCTCCATATCATTTTCAATTTTCAATTTCCCTTCAGGTGCTTGTCCATATTCAGGGCTGCACGACGACCATCACCCATAGCGAGAATCACCGTTGCACCACCACGCACGATGTCGCCACCAGCGAAGATCTCGGCACGTGAAGACTGCATGTCGTCGTTGACGGCAATCGTGTTCTTGCGACCAAGTTCGAGTCCCTGGATAGACTTCGGAACGAGTGGGTTGGGAGATACACCAACGGCCACGATGACCTGATCGACATCGAGAGTCACCGTCTTGCCCTCAACGGGTACAGGACTGCGACGACCTGAAGCATCGGGCTCACCCAGTTCCATCACCTGAAGTACGGCCTGCTTAACGGCACCCGTCTCATCAGCGATGTACTCGATAGGATTATGCAGTGTCAGGAAGTTGATACCTTCCTCCTTGGCGTGCTTCACCTCCTCCAGACGGGCAGGCATCTCAACCTCAGAACGGCGATAAACCAGTGTAACCTCTGCACCCAGACGCTTGGCGGTACGACAAGAGTCCATAGCCGTGTTACCACCACCCACCACGAGTACGCTCTTGGCGGGGTTCAACGGGGTGTCGGTCTTGGGGTTAGCCGCATCCATCAGGTTCACACGAGTCAGATACTCGTTCGACGACATGATGTTGATCGAGTTCTCGCCTGGGATATTCATGAAATTAGGCAGACCGGCACCAGAGCCTACGAAGATACCCTTAAAGCCCTGAGCCTCAAGTTGCTCCACGCTGATGGTCTTACCCACGATGACGTCGGTCTGGAAGTGAACACCCATCTTAGCGAGGTTCTCGATTTCCACATCCACGATCTTATTGGGCAAACGGAACTCAGGGATACCATACTTCAGCACACCGCCGATCTCGTGCAGGGCCTCGAAGACATACACGTCGTAACCCTTCTTCACCATATCGCCAGCAAACGAGAGTCCGGCAGGACCAGAACCCACCACTGCAATCTTGATGCCGTTGGCTGGTGCAATCTCAGGCAGACTGATATTTCCGCTCTCGCGCTCGAAGTCTGCGGCGAAGCGCTCCAGATAGCCGATAGCCACAGCAGGCTCGTTCATCTTCAGGTGGATACACTTGCTCTCGCACTGCTTCTCCTGAGGACATACACGACCACAGACGGCGGGTAGGGCAGAGGTGTTCTTCAGAACCTTAGCCGCAGCCAAGAACTGACCACGCTCGATATTCTTGATAAACGACGGGATATTGATGTTCACAGGACAACCCTCCACGCAACTGGGCTTAGCACAGTCGAGACAACGCTTGGCCTCAGTCATCGCCATCTCCTTCGTGAGACCGATGTTCACCTCTTCCAGACGAGTGGTGGCACGATAGACGGGGTCGAGCTCAGGCATGATGACACGCTCAATCTGAGTGCGCTCCTTCGGCTTCATCGAAGCACGAAGATCCTTACGCCACTCTGCATCACGGTCTGTGAGCACATCAATTGTATCATTGGTAGGATCGCTGTCCATCACCACGTCTGTGGCAGGCTTTTCAATATTCAATTTTCCTTCTTCAATCGAGTCAAGGTGCTCCTCGAAGTGAGCCAGTTCCTCCTGCTCCTCGCGCTTGAAGGTACCCATACGCTTGAACATCTCGTCCCAATCCACGAGGGCACCGTCGAACTCAGGACCGTCGATGCAGACGAACTTGGTCTTGCCACCAATCGTCAGTCGGCAAGCACCGCACATACCCGTTCCGTCCACCATAATCGTGTTCAGCGATACCTCGCAGGGGATATTGTGCTTCTGAGCCGTGAGGTTCGAGAACTTCATCATGATGGGAGGACCGATAGCGAACACCTTGTCCACGTGCTCCTGCTCGAAGAACTTCTCCATACCAACGGTCACCACGCCCTTTTCGCCATACGAGCCGTCGTCGGTCATGATGATCACCTCGTCAGAGCTCTCACGAACCTTGTCCTCAAGGATAATCAGATCCTTCGAGCGACCAGCCATCACAGAGAGTACACGGTTGCCTGCAGCCTTCAGAGCCTGGATAATCGGCAACATGGGAGCCACACCGAGACCACCGCCGGCACAGACCACCGTACCGTATTTCTCGATCTTCGTGGGATTGCCCAGAGGACCAACAACATCTGTCACATAGTCGCCCTCGTTGAGCGCACAGAGTTTCTTCGATGAAAGACCCACCATCTGGACCACCAGTGTGATAGTGCCCTTCTCGATGTCGGCAGCTGCGATGGTCAGAGGCATACGCTCACCTTTCTTGCCTACGCGTACAATCACGAAGTTACCAGCCTTACGGCTCTTGGCAATCAGCGGAGCCTCAATCTCGAAAAGGAATACCTTCTCGGAGAACTGTTCTTTTCTTACGATTTTATTCATTTTTGCTTAGTTTAGGTCGAAGTTAATTTAGTCAATTACATCACATCCCATGTATGGAACGAGGGCGGCGGGAATCTTGATGCCATTCTCCGTCTGGTTGTTCTCAAGCAGAGCAGCCACGATACGAGGCAGGGCGAGAGCCGAACCGTTCAGCGTGTGACATAACTCTGGCTTCTTGGAGCCCTCAGGACGATAGCGGCACTTCAGACGGTTGGCCTGATAGGTGTCGAAATTGGATACCGATGATACCTCGAGCCAACGACCCTGAGCCTCTGAATACACCTCGAAGTCGTAGCAGATGGCACTCGTAAAACTCTGATCACCACCGCATAACAGCAGAATGCGATAGGGAAGCTCCAACTTCTTCAGCAAGCCCTCCACATGCTCCAGCATCTCCTTATGGCTCTCCTTAGAGTGCTCGGGCTTGTCGATGCGCACAATCTCAATCTTCGAGAACTCGTGCAGACGGTTCAGGCCACGAACGTCCTTACCATACGAACCAGCCTCCCTACGGAAACACTCAGTATAGGCACAGTTCTTGATAGGCAGATCCTTCTCGTCGAGGATCACGTCGCGATAGATATTCGTAACGGGCACCTCGGCCGTGGGAATCAGGTAGAAGTCGTCCACCTCGCAGTGATACATCTGTCCCTCCTTATCGGGCAGCTGACCCGTGCCGTAACCTGAGGCCTGATTCACCACCGTGGGGGGCATGATCTCTGTATAACCGGCCTTGTTGGCCTCAGCCAGGAAGAAGTTGATCAGCGCTCTCTGCAACTGGGCACCTTTGCCGATATACACGGGGAAACCGGCTCCCGTAATCTTCACACCCAGATCGAAGTCGATGAGATTGTATTTCTTGGCGAGTTCCCAGTGGGGCAGGGGATTGGCGATGCCCAACGAGGGGTTCACATCCCAGTTACCAACGGTATCCTCAGGCGTGCACTCCTTCAGGTTACTCTTCACCACGTGGTTGTCCTCTGCGGCACGACCCTCGGGCACCTCGTCGTAGGGGATGTTGGGAATCTGACAGAGCAGAGTGGTCATCTCCTCCTGAGCCTTGGCCATCGTGTCGTCGAGCTCCTTCGATTTTTCCTTGAGCGCGGCTACCTGGGCCTTTACCTGCTCGGCCTCGTCTTTCTTACCCTGTTTCATCAGGGCTCCGATCTGACTCGACAACTGCTTCTGCTCGTTGAGCGAGCGGTCGAGTTCCTGTTGTGCCTCACGGCGCTTCTTGTCAACGGCCAATACCTGGTCGATTGCTTCCTTGGCATTAGGGAAGTGCTTTTTCTCCAAACCGCGAATCACGCGTTCGGTTTCCTCATTGATGAGTTTCAGTGTTAACATTTTAAATACGTATTTATTTGTTTAATTTACTTTCTAGCGTGCAAAGTTACGAATAAATGAGAGAAAAACCAAAGGAATAAGGTGTTTTTTTATAAGGAGACAAGGAGACAAGGAGTTCAAGACATTACTTGAATCCGCAGAACTATTGTCTTGAACTCCCTGAACTCCCTGAACTCCCTGAACTCCTTGAACTCCTTGAACTCCTTGAACTCCTTGAACTCCTTAATAGCAGAACTCCTTGAACTCCTTAAAAAAGCAGAAATCCCGCTGCTCCTTGCGGAGTGCGGGATTCTGTTGTTTGTTTGGAATAAGTTTCTTTTTAATGTTTGGTGGTCATCATGCTCAAAGCCTAAAGCTTAATGCTTAAAGCTCAAAGCCCAATGACCTTAGGCCTCAGCGTTTGGAATTACCGAGACTACGCTCTTGTCGCGCTTGCCCTTGTGGAAGTTAACCGTTCCGTCAACAAGTGCATAAAGCGTGTCGTCCTTGCCGATAGCCACGTTGTTACCAGGGTTGTGCTTCGTGCCGCGCTGGCGAACGATGATGTTACCAGCCAAGCACTGCTGACCGCCGAAGATCTTAATGCCGAGTCGCTGAGCTGCGCTCTCACGGCCGTTCTTAGAACTACCTACACCTTTTTTATGTGCCATAATGTTGTCCTCCTACGGTTTTAAGCGATTACTGACTTGATTTCTAACTGAGTGAACTGCTCACGATGACCGTTACGCTTACGAGAGTCCTTGCGGCGCTTCATCTTGAAGACGATGACCTTGTCACCCTTCACCAGCGGTTCAACTACTTCACACACTACTTTGGCTCCCTCTACGGTTGGAGCACCCACCGTCACTGCACCGTCAGCATCTACGAGCAGTACCTTGTCAAATTCAACAGTCTTGCCAGCCTCGGCATCCTTCATGTGGTGCACAAAGAGCTTCTTGCCCTGCTCGGCCTTGAACTGCTGACCCTGAATTTCTACAATTGCGTACATTATTTTTATTGTATATTATAGGGTTTTTTCCGCGAGGCGGCATACGTTCGTACACACTTCACTCTGCCCCAACGGACTCTAACGGGGTGCAAAGGTACTCATTTTATTGAAGATTGAAGATTGAAGATTGAAGATTTGTGCGATATTTAGCAAAGTTTAACACTCTCGGAAAAAAGAAAAAAAATAAAGCGATGACTTTCGCAAGCAATCGCTCCATATCTTCAATAGGTATTAGCTTTCTAAGGTAAAAAGATTGTTTTCAGGATAACGAGTGCAAAGGTAAATCTTTTTTTCCTCATGTCCAAACATTTCCTTACTTTTTTTATCCCACTTTTAGCTGTGTACCCACACAAAAGCAAATTTTATCAAATGTTAACACAAACAGTTGCGTAATCGTCCCCCTTAATCGATAAAAATCGCCCTAAATCGCACAACAGAGCTCTCTCAGCCATTCATACCCATATACACCTTATGCAACATCGCAACATCGCAACTTAGGCTATTAATTTACGCCAATGTGGACGCTTGTCATTACCGAGTTCTTCACGAGGAACTTCCTCCACAATCTTATCCTTCTTCCATTTGCTGATGATACTACGGTATGACGACTCTTCATAATTGGCACCCTTGGCAAGCCGCAGGTCGTCCATCGTAAACACCTTGGGGATTCGATCGTAAGTATTCTGGTTACCGATGGTTTTAACGACCGGTTCGTTATAAGCCTGCTGACTTGATATCATATCACCCAACATGCGCATTTGGTTTTCCAGACAGTAGTCGGCCATCATCAGCATGAAATCCACGCAGGCCTTCGACTCACGTTCCTCGCCAGTCAGCAGATGGAACACGACGGCACAGCGAAAGGCGATCACCGCTGAGCGACGACGGAAGTTATCCATGACCTCGTCAGCATTCTTCAGAGCCAGCAGTCGTTTCTCTTCTACCCATTTCTCGATAGCCTTACGAAGACGTGGTGTGTCAATGTAGCCACTTATCTGACAGAGTTTCTGTGCAGCCTGCTGAATAGCTTCCTGTTCTTCTGACGTCAGGGGGCGATATTTGGGCATTTTAGTGAATCGGGTATCGGGGAACTCTGATATCAGCACACGACCACCAAGTCCGTTTTCTGCATTCTCGCGTTCAAAGCATTTCCTGAATGAGCCGTATGTGCCAAAGATGGTCCAGTTGTAAATGACTTCCACATCGCCCGATTCCGCCTGATCGCTATTGTAGTCCTGTCCCCATTCGGAACGATCGAACGAGTAACGGTAGATATCGTACTTGGCCGACCAGTTACCTGCCGAGTTCGTCTTAAGAAGGGTGTCGAGTTCTTCACAGAATGAGTATAAGCAGAGCCCGGGAGCATTCTTGAATCGCTTTAGCAGAGTGGAGCACGAAATGGTGGTGGGCACTTTGCGGATGGGAAACCTAGGCATCTCCTGGGCACGCTCATTGGCTTTGCGGCATTTGTTCTGCTGCTTAATTTCATCCTCTTGCAAACGGAAAGCTGCCGATTCGTCCTTAAGGATTTTCATCCAGCACTCCACAGCTTCTTTGCATCCCGACTTACCACCAGCTTGACGACTGATGATGAGTGACATGAGTCCCAGATGCTGCTTCTTCTCGTCGGCATACATCACTTCCACATGATCGGCGTAGGCAGCTGCTATGGGCATGATGGCGCAGAGCACATTCATCTGTTGCTCTTTGGGCGCGGCCATCACGGGCTCTCGAAGTCCTGAAGGCAATAACCTGGCCATCAGTTTGCGCCGGTGTTTGGCTGCTGTTGCTTCGCCGTTCAGATCATCTCCCTCCTTAGTCTCCACACCAAAGGCCTCGGCATGAATCTCTCGCAGGCGCTTGTTCAGGGGTTTGTTCATCTCAGTGTAGTTGGCATAGAAGTCCTTAATCAGATGCTGGCAATCCTCCTCTTTAGCGTAGGCAGGCATACGCTTAGCTACCACAGCCTGCATCTGACTGATAGGCATCAGCCTGCATGCACCCACGGAGAAAATGCTCAACAGCGAGTTGTGGCGCACTCCCTCCACCTGAAGCGAGCGTTCGGTAAGTCCGGCCTCCTCCATACAGAGGTCAAAGGCGCGAAGACAGCAATCAATCGGGAGTGATGCGGCATCGACTACTTCAACGGCTGTACTAGTCTTCTCCTTTGGCTTTGCCTCTGCATCTTCCCAAGGACAATAATGTTTGTTCTGTGTCTTGGCTCCTGCCGGCACTTCTTCCAATCCCTTCTTCTCGCGCTCCTTCAGTACCTTGTACTCGGCCTCACTCTCCTCAATGGTCATCGTCTCCTTAAAGATGCGTTCATCCAGATACAGCAGCTCGTCGGCATCGGCAGTGGTGGTGAACATCACACGCCCCAGATCGTGGGCACTGGTGTCCATCGGCGTCAGGGTGAGCATCGAGATGCGTACCTGATTCTCAAGGATCGTCTTGCCTTTCTCCCTTAATAAGATAAGGTGGAGGCCGTTACGTGCTGAGCGGCTGATCTCCAGAAGCCCGATCTCCTGTTTCATCTCCAGCAGATGTTGGGCGATGCGGTCAGACTCTTCACGATTCTCGCAATCCACATCGTATGCAAACATCGAACCGGGGTGGCAGCAGCCAGCCACCTTGCCGTCGGGCATCAGATCGTTGTAGGCAAACTGTACCAGTCGGCGCTTGGCATCCTCGTCACCCTGACGGGCAAGGGCAAGGTTGCGCCGATTATCGACAGAGTTGCGCAAGGTTACATACTCCTCTTTCGAGTTAATCACTGTGGCCATTTTGTGACCGTTCTTAATAAGAATTGATAACATATAAATTTACGTTTGCGGAATAAGCCGCCCAGGCACTATGCCCTCGTTTGACTTTCGCGAGTGCAAAGTTACTAAATAAAAACACTGAATTTTGATATAACCGGATATGGCCGGAAAAACGATGGGGCAGACCGAAAACAGAGCTACAGGCAGACCGAAAACAACTATTTTCGGTCGCCCTTTCGGTCAGATTAGACGTATTTCGCGAACCGTTCCTTTATGACATCATAGAGACGGTCTTTGTGAAATGAATCATTATCGGGATTGGTGTATTCATTATAGCTCGACTTGTCGTTCTTGCATACTTCACCGAATTCCTTATTAAACCAGTCGTAAGGCGGTCGATACAGCGCACCAGAGTCGATGGCGGCTCTTACGGGGCGTGACGAACGCTTGGGCGAATCCTTCTGGTCGATGTAGTAATGGAGCAGTTCGAGGATTTCCTTAGCGTTTTCCGGGTTGTGACAATATTGCCTGAAGCCTTTTACGCTCCTCTCCAACCTGGGGCGATAGGGGAGATTATACTTCAGGCCACGCCCCGAAATCAGTTCGTGCATGATGGCTATCTGGTCGAGCATCAGGAAGAAGTTGTCCTTATCCTCCGACGTCATCCTGCTTTCGCTTCCGCATAAGAATCGAGCCATGTAGCTCCATCCGTTTTTTGCCTTCATGCACTTCATCCAGTGCTGGCCTGCCTCAGTACCGGCCAGACGGTTGATCAGTTCGTTACGCTTCTCTGTAAGCTCCTCTTCTTGTAGTGTAGGGGGAGTACTGTTGAGAATATGGAATATCTGAGGTATCGACGTGCCATACGATGCCAGCAGCCGGCTGGCAAAGATCCATTCGGCACGCTTGTCACTGTCTGCTTTCAGAAAAGCACTCTCCTGCGTAAACCATGTGATGCTGCAGGCTTCACGCATACATTTATATACAGATTCACGTATTGGACTGAGGTAGAAAAGCGTATCGCGCTCCTCTTCTGTCAACTCTGTAAATTTCAGCCTTGAAGGGCTGTATGGGGCATCTGTGTAATTTGTCATTAAGGTATGGTCTAATTATGCAGGGGTGTTTACTCTTCTGGTTTAGAGGCAGCCTCGCGCCAGTACAGACGCGCGAAGTAGTCGAGCAAATAGCCCTGTTCGATGGAGTAGTGTTTCTGATAGCCGATGTCATAGCCAGCGTCAGCCAGTTTCCCGGCTGCATATTCCAGCATCTGAGGAGCATATACCGTCTTGCCCTTTTCGCTCCAGATATAGGGGCGCGAGGGTAGTTGGGCGATGGCCTCCTTGAGCGTATCACGGGCTATGTCAACCAGCGTTTCGTCGAACCCGCGAGGCAGTAGGCCCCACATCGCATCGTGTAATATGATCTCATCCATAGTCAGTCCGAGGGCCTTACCCTCATCAATGTGAGCATTCAGCTCATCCACCTGCGCGAAGAACGCGCTAACATACTCACGACCACTCTTCTCGCCATTTGAGAAATCATCGAACTCACGCCAGTGGTCGGCATAGAAGTCCTGGGCAGTATCGTAGTAGTTCGTCACTTTGCCAATCTCTGTGCGCCTTACAAGATAGGTTGCATAGGCAGCTATGTTCTCGTAAGGAGTCGTTGTGAGCCACTCCCTGAGAGCGTGGTTAGTGGCTGAGAACGCTTCGCCATATTGTTCCCACATTCTCGCCTTGTAATCATCGGGTAGGGGGGTAGGCACCTTTGGCGCGCGCGAACCTTTTATTAATATCTGGGGGTCGAAGGCTATGTGAGCTACCAGTAGCCATGCCAACACTTCCATGTCGGTCTTTGCCCAATAGAAAGTCATATCGAAACTGGGGTCGCCCAGTCGTTGGTTAAGATCCTCTAATGTCTCTATTCGTTTCTCCATGCGGTTCATTTTATCTGCCTCAGAAGGCATTCTTTCGTTTCAGCGTGCAAAGGTACTCATTATTATCGACATTTCCAAGATTAGCAAGACAAAAATATGAGTATAGGTGTATGTGTGTGTCTTGCCCAGGTTGCAATGTTGCAATGTTGCCGTAAGGAGTATAATGGTATAGATACTATATCCTATTTATCATAATCTCAAAACATAATCATGACTCACATCATCTCATAGGGTAGGATAGTCCTTATGCAACAATGCAACACTACAATGCCCATTCTTGCGTGTAAAACATTTTCAATTACATTAAGTTTGCCTTTAATTCGCAATACTATGTTCTCACCGCTCCCTAACTAGGAAATTTTTTCTCCCTAGTTAGGCCGTAAATTTTCCTTAACCTAAACGAAGTTATTCCATCTTAGCACCTAAATATGTGTAAATAATATTCAAACATTACTTAACTCTTCATACCATCCCCACCGCTCCAAACCCAACTTATTGTTTATTTTTCCACCATTAATCCCCGCAATTGCTACTATTAATCCCCGCAATTCCAGACTGGTTTCTAAAAAAGGGGAGAATTATTTGGAACGAAACGCTTTTTTTCTTATCTTTGCAAATGAATAGAACAAATCGGTGGTAAAGATGAACACCTCAGATGGTTCACGTTTCTTTATGTGCTAACTCAAACATTATCAATAACTAATAAATTAAACAATTATGAAGAAATTATTTACACTATTCCTTTTGGCCTTCCTGCCGCTGATGGCAAGCGCTGATCCCGTGGAGATTGATGGTATCTGTTACAGCCTATCTACTGTTGTTAATTCTCAAACATCTGTTGTTACGCATGAAGCTACAGTTACATCTAATGGATATACTGGAGAAATCGTAATCCCAGAGTCTGTCGTTTACGAAGATGTAACCTATACCGTTACCTCCATAGGTTCTTCTGCTTTCTTTAGGTGTAGTGGTTTGACCTCTATCACCATCCCCAACAGCGTGACTTCAATAGGTTCTTCTGCTTTCTCTGGCTGCACAGGCCTGACCTCCGTCACCATCCCCAACAGCGTTACCTATATTGGTAATTGGGCTTTCTCTGGTTGCAGTGGTCTGACTTCCATCACCATCCCAAATAGTGTGACTTCCATAGATTATGGTGCTTTCGAAAATTGCAGTGGCCTGACCTCCATCACCATCCCCAGAAGCGTGACTTCCATTGGAGAAAGTGCTTTCTCTGGTTGCAGTAACCTGAAAGATGTAAAGATACC
>CACXVS010000032.1:0-54265 GCA_902771155.1 uncultured Prevotellaceae bacterium | reverse complement strand
GAATTTAATTATTCCGGATGACGTAACCTCAATTAAAGATTATGCATTTTATAATTGCAGTGGACTTTCATCTGTGACTATTCCAAATAGTGTGACTTCAATAGGAATGGAAGCTTTCTCTGGCTGCACAGGCCTGACCTCCGTCACCATCCCCAACAGCGTTACCTCAATAGGAGGTATGGCTTTCTATTATTGCAGTGGCCTGACCTCCATCACCATTCCCAACAGCGTTACCTCTATTGGTAGTTATGCTTTCCAAAATTGCAGTGGTCTGACTTCCATCACCATCCCCAATAGCGTAACCTTAATTGGAAATTATGCTTTCCTTGGTTGCAGTGGCCTGACCTCCATCACCATCCCCGAATTTAATTATTCCGGATGACGTAACCTCAATTAAAGATTATGCATTTTATAATTGCAGTGGACTTTCATCTGTGACTATTCCAAATAGTGTGACTTCGATAGGTTCTTGTGCTTTCTATGATTGTGGCTTAGTTTCTGCTGTAATAGGCAGTGGCGTGACCCAAATAAGCCAAGATGCATTTGGTAAACCTTCAAGTCTGAAAAAAACTATTTGGTTGACAAATACACCTCCCTTTGGTGCGGAATATGCTCAGGGATCAATCAATTATGTAGCTAATGATGAATATTCTTTCTCTAATAAGGTCGTATATCCTTTCTTAAGTTCGTATTTTGATGTCGATGGTATTAGATATGTACCAGTAAGCCTTTCTGACAAAACATGCGATGCGATTGACTGCGTATATAATGAGAGTGCTAAAGATACAAAAATAGCATCAACCGTTACTTATAAAGGTGTTACTATGTCAGTAAAGTCTATCCAACCCTATATTGGAAACGGGAATAAATATATAGAGAGTCTGACAATTGATAATGATGGTGAACTTGGGAAGTATGCCTTTACCAATTGTTCCAATATGAAGAGTTTAACAATAGGGTCGAAAGTCTCTTCGATAGGTAGTTATGCTTTCCAAGGCTGCTCATCATTAGAATCGGTAACAATTCCGAATTTAGACGAAGTGATAAATTAATATACTTTTTTTGGCTGTTCTGCTTTAAAAGAATTAGTGATTGGTAAAAATGTTAAGGTCATTAATCAATATGCCTTTAGTGGTTGTAATGAATTGCCATCTATCGAAATCCCCCAGGCTGTGACGGAAATTAAGGATAATGTGTTTGAAAAATGTACAGGTCTAATAAAGGTTATAATAGCTGATAGCCAAGAAGAATTGAAATTAGGTTCTAATGGTAGCAATCCTCTATTCTCTTATTGTCCTTTGGATTCTGTCTATATCGGTAGAAATATCAATTATAATACTTCCCAAAGTTATGGCTACTCTCCTTTCTATCGCAATACTACTTTGCGAGCCGTAAAAATTGCAGATAAGGAGACTGAGATATCTGAGAATGAGTTCTATGGTTGTACAAATCTTCAGCGTGTGATAATCGGTGACGGTGTAACCAGTATTGGTAATTGGGCTTTCTCTGGTTGCTCCAGTTTGAAGTTCTTTACGTTCGGATCAGAAGTGAAAACCATCGGACAAGAGGCTTTCTCTGACTGTACGGCCGTTACTGAGATAACCAGTAGGGCTATAACACCTCCTACATGTGGCAATCAGGCACTCGATGACATCAATAAGTGGGAGTGTAAGCTCTATGTTCCGAAGGGACATCTGACAGATTATCAAGCAGCTGACCAATGGAAGGAATTCCTATTTGCCCAGGAAGGAGATTACACGATTGCTGCAAAATACACCCTGACTTATATGGTGGACGGCGAGGTGTATAAAACCTATCAGGTGGCTGAAGGTTCTTCAATCACACCCGAACCTGCTCCTACAAAGGATGGTTATGACTTCTCTGGTTGGAGCACTATACCCTCTAAAATGCCATCAGAAGATGTCACCATTACTGGTACATTTACTGTTCAGGCTGATGAGGATGTGATCAAGATTTCCAGTGCAAAGCAGACGACCTGGTGTAGTGCATATGATCTGGACTTTACGAATGTTGAGGGTCTGAAGGCTTATATTGCTTCTGGTTATCACAGAACTAAAGGAACTATCTGGCTGACTCGAGTAAAAGAGGTTCCTGCAGGTGAGGGTATCTTATTGATTGGCGATGAGGGTGAGTATAAGGTGCCTCATAAGAGTACGACGGCTTATTACGCCAACTTAATGGTGGGTACAGTGAAGGCCATCACCATCAACGAGACTGATGGAGAATACACGAACTATTATCTCTCTAACGGTGCGAGTGGTGTGGGCTTCTACAAAGTGAATGGAAGTGTGGAAATCAAAGCCAATCGTGCCTATCTACCCTTGCTGAAGAATACGGTGAGCGGTACTCGTGGCTTTATCGGCATGGACTTCGACGACGATGAGAACGGCACGACAGGCATCAGCGAGGCTCAGCAGAGGGTAGGCGAGCCAGATGTGTATTACAACCTCCAAGGCCAACGAGTGGACAATCCTACAAAGGGCCTCTACATCAAGAATGGCCGTAAGGTCGTGATAAAGTGAGCATGAAGCAGAGCTTGCTTATGCTTTATCGAGCGTGAACAAGTTAGAGCGTAGCTCAAGATTATGATTAAGTAGTAGTTACGTAATTAAAATAAAATATCCCGAAATGCTTGGTCGTTTCGGGAATATTTGTTATCTTTGTCATTAGATTCTAAAAACTTAAAACAATAAAACAATGAAGAAACTTTTTACACTATTCCTTTTGGCCTTCCTGCCGTTGCTGGCAAGTTCTGATCCCGTGGAGATTGATGGCCTGTATTACAATCTCAATTCAAGTGATGGTATTAATACGGCTGAAGTTACGTCATCACGTTATTGGGGTAGTTATTCTGGTGATATAGTAATCCCAGAGTCTGTCACATACGAGGATGTAACTTACAATGTGACCTCTATAGGATATGATGCTTTCCGTGGTTGTAGTGGCCTGACCTCTATCACCATCCCCAACAGCGTGACTTCCATAGGTTCTTCTGCTTTCTGGGGTTGTAGAGGCCTGACCTCCATCACCATCCCCAACAGCGTAACTTCCATAGGCAGTTATGCTTTCCAGTATTGCAGTGCCCTAACCTCCGTCACCATCGGTATCAGCGTGACTTCCATAGGTTCTGGTGCTTTCGAAGATTGCAGTGGCCTGACCTCCATCACCATCCCCAATAGCGTAACCTTAATTGAACAATGGGCTTTCCTTGATTGCAGTGGCCTGACCTCAATCACTATCCCCAATAGCGTGACCTCCATCGGTGATAGGGCTTTCGTGGGTTGTAGTGGTCTTACATCTATAGAGGTGGAGGATGGTAATACAAAATACGATTCCCGTGACAACTGCAATGCAATTATAGAAACAGTCACTAATACCTTGATTGTTGGATGCAAAAACTCTATAATTCCAAATAGTGTGACATCAATCGGCATTGACGCTTTTGCAGGTTGTACTGGCCTGACCTCCATCATCATCCCTAATAGCGTAACCTCTATTGATGATTCTGCTTTCTTTGGTTGCAGTAACCTGACTTCCATAAACATTCCAAATAGTGTGAATTCTATTTACACAGGGGCTTTTCAAGGTTGTAGTGGTCTTACCTCTATAGAGGTGGAGAATGGTAATACAAAATACGATTCACGCGATAACTGTAATGCTATTATTGAAACAGAATCTAACACGCTGGTATATGGTTGTAAAAACACAACGATCCCCAACAGCGTGACCTCTATCGGTTCTATGGCTTTCTATGAATGCAGCGGCCTGACTTCCATCTCCATTCCAGGCAGCGTGACCTCTATCGGAGAGCATGCTTTCAGTAGATGCGAAAACTTAACTTCTGCGACTATCCTCGATGGTGTGACTTCCATAGGTGGATGGGCCTTCTATCAATGTTACAAATTATCTTCTATTGTTATTCCAAATAGCGTTACCTCAATCGAACCCCGTGCATTTTTTGATTGTCATGCAAATACATTATCTATTGGAAGTGGTGTAAAATCCATCGGTTATTGTGCTTTTGGTTGTTTTGGACAACTTACTGATGTGTTTTGTTATGCAAAAGATGTCCCTTACGCTGATAAAGCGTTCGATGAGGATGAGGAAATCAGCAAAAACTATACTCAATATCTTGTCCTTCATGTACCTGCAGGGTCAGTAGAGGCCTATAAAGCAACAGAGCCTTGGAATGAATTCAAGGAAATCGTGGCGATAGAAGATGAAGAGGAGACTGCAGAGGATGTGATTAAGATTACCAGTGCTATGCAGACGACTTGGTGTAGTGCTTATGATCTTGATTTCTCCAATGTTGAGGGATTGAAAGCTTATACAGCTACGGGTTATCACAGAACTAAAGGAACTATCTGGCTGACTCGAGTGAAAGAGGTGCCTGCAGGTGAAGGTATATTGCTGATTGGCGATGAGGGCGAGTATAGGGTGCCTCATAAGAGCACGACAGCTTATTATGCAAACCTTATGGTGGGCACTGTGAAGGCAATCACCATCAATGAGACGGATGGAGAATACACGAACTACTATCTCTCTAACGGTGCGAGTGGTGTGGGCTTCTACAAAGTGAATGGAAGTGTGGAAATCAAAGCCAATCGTGCCTATCTGCCCTTGCTGAAGAATACGGTGAGCGGTACTCGTGGCTTTATCGGCATGGACTTCGACGACGATGAGGACGGCACGACAGGCATCAGCGAGGTTCAGCAGAGGGTAGGTGAGCCGGATGTGTATTACAACCTCCAAGGTCAGCGTGTGGATAATCCGAGTAAGGGCCTCTTTATCCGTAATGGTAAAAAGGTGATAATCAAGTGAGCTTTATACCTTTAACAATATTTCCCTGGGCCCGAAAAGGTTCAGGGATATTTTTTGTTTGAGTACGCACTCACATCAACTTTCTGACAATTACCGATATGTCTTTTTTTCATATTCTCTAAAATTCTAGCTATAACATTTGGATATTAGTACTAAATTTAGTACCTTTGCACCCAAAGAGATAATTATATGGGTTCGAAAGACAAATTAGTTGAACGATTTAAGAACGAAACGACGGGTGCATTTATTGACATACATCGGCCACATCCAGGAAGTATCATGAAGGAGTGGATGGTAAAAACGATCTATCAACATTTGAAGAATAAAAGTTTATTAAAATAGGAGGATTTGTATGGACTATCTGGAGTATAAAGGCTACAAGGGTAGCGTAGAATACAGCAAAAAAGACAATTGCTTGTTTGGTAAGGTTCAGGGTATGAGCAAGGATTTGATTTTGTATGAAGGTCAGACTCTCGACGAACTGCGTAAGGATTTCGAGGATGGCATTGACAGTTATATTGAAGGTTGTAGGGCTTACGGTGTAGAGCCTGCAAAGCCCTATAGCGGAAAGTTGAATCTGCGAATGTCGTCTGAACTTCATTCCCGTGTGGCTGCTTTTGTGGCGAATACGGGCACGACCATCAACGATTTCATTAACCGAGCTATCATGAATGAACTGAAAAAGATGGCTTCTTTATGATGGTACCGCCATTCATCCACTTGTTGGATCCGCAATTCCAGACAGCTTATCAAAAAAAGTGGAGAATTATTTGGAACGAAACGCTTTTTTTTCTTACCTTTGCAAGCAATTATATTAACTTAAAACAATTCAAAATAATGAAGAAACTATTTGTTGTGTTTACAGCATTTTGGATGTTAGCCAGTATTTGTGCTAATGCGCAGGATGTTAATAAATCACTAGTCCGTGAAAGGACTGCAATTGGGGATGATAATTCTACAATCACGAGGGGCGATGATGGTGATAATATGATAATTAAAAATGTTTGGGTGCAAGGGACTGAGGATAATGTTTTAGGTTCTTTAACCCGTCCTGGTTTCACCTCCTTTTGCCTCGCTACTTGCGTAGGTAAGAACCTCAGTGGTCTGCAAACTTTCCCAACAGATGGTGGAACTTACAAAGTAAATCCTAATGGCTATCTTACCAACTCTGTAGGTAATGCTGGTAAGCTTCATTTCTCATTAGATGCCGATAATCTTGATTTAACCAAATGTAAATTTGAATTAGTCAATTCCTTAGGTGAGGTGTTTCCTGTAGAGCTAAGCGATATTGCCTTCGTTGAAGGTGGTTTTGAATTCAATGGTACAATTTACTCTGAAGGTTTTGAGGCAAAGGTTACTTTAGGACTTGATGGAATAGATAAGTTATATTCTGACTATACAAACAATATTTGGGATGCCAATACCGGTCAGGATGATGATTCGAATATATTGAACAGCTTCACCCAACTTGCACAACAATTAAAGACGGGTACTGTTACGCGTATCTATAGGGGGTCAAATAAGATTCTTGAGGATTTTTATTATACTAATATCCAACGCGAAATAGCGCAGAAGTTATCTCTTCGTGTTACGAGTGAAGATGGGAATCAATATGTAACTTCTGCAGATATCATGTGTGTAGCTTTTATTCCTCTTAACTACAAACAGATACTTCAACTCGAAAATGTTGACTTGGCATGGAGATTTACTGATTACGATAGTACTGTAGGTGGTATTGCAAAAGCTATTCGTTCAATAATTCCCAACATATCTTATGTCAGTTTTAAATCTGTGTCTTTGGTGAATGAAACCCCGACATTGAACATAGAAGCCGATGGTTCTGAGATGTCTGTGGAGGTATCTGAAGAAATATTAGATGCGGTTAATAATGGCATGGATCTTTCAACTCTTGAGAGTGTGGTCAATGATGTATTGACACCTTATAAAACTACAAAAGCCCCTAATCTCATTAATCGGACAAATGCTTATCTTGATGGAATCTCAGATCGCTATACTGCTCAACGGGGAGGCAATATCGCTTGGAACGCTGTTGAACCAATCCTTATTTTTAGTAACCAGTTAGGCATAAGCCAATTGTGGCCGGAAATGATTATTAACGGTGATCTAGAAACAACCCTTATCATGACTTCATTGACAGATGAGTCCATAGTTCCAGCCTACATGAAGTATATTGCTGTTGCTCAGAATGGAACTGTATTAGAGTCGCATTTATATGAAGGTTATGAGAAAGTGGCACAGCTCAGCCTTCCTTTGGGCGAAAGTGAGATTATCTATCAGGTTTCTGATTTCTATGGTAATGTTGTTACAAAGAGGTATCCTGTGTATAGAACAGAAAAAGCAACTATGGAAAAGATTAGTATCAGTGATGCCAAGCACGTGCCTTATTATAGTGCAAATAATCTGGATTTCTCAGATATGCCTAACTTGAAGGCCTATGTGGCAACAGGATATGATAAGGCCACAGGCACCATCTGGTTGACTAGAGTAAAACAGGTACCTGCCAATACAGGTTTCTTGTTGATGGGTGAGCCTGGAAACTATCAAATATCTATTTCGGAGAGTGCTTCTAATGTCTATTATAAGAATATGTTCAAGGGAACGCTCGACGGAACCACCCTCTATACGACTGATGGCGATTATACTAACTACTATCTTTCGAAAGGAGAGAGTGGTGTCGGCTTCTATAAGGTGACCAAGGCTGAAGGTCAAAGCATTGGTGCCAATCGCTGTTACCTGCCGATACTGACAAACATTCCTACCAATGGTAGCGAGGGCGATGCTGAGCTCATCAAGGTAAGTGCCGCTAAGCAAGTGCCTTATTATACCAGTAAGAACCTTGACTTCACAAGTATGGAAGCTCAGGGTGTAAAGGCCTATACTGCTACTGGCTACAACTATGGAACTGGTATAATCTGGCTGACACGAGTAAAGAAAGTACCTGCCCATACAGGTGTGTTAATAATGACTGATGGAGAAGGAGACTATAGTATTCCTACGGCTTCGGTAGCCTCTATCTATGAGAATATGTTTGTAGGCTCAGAAGATTCTAAGACGATCTTCACCAACGAGACGATTGACGGTGTGGACTACGTGAACTATTATCTGTCGAATGGTACAAGTGGTGTCGGCTTTTACAAAGTGACACAGGCTAATGGTGTATCTATGGACGCTAACCGTTGTTACCTGCCAATCCCTTATCGTGCATCATCAGGAACTCGTGGAGACAATTCCGAAATGGAAGCATTCTGCCAAATGATCATCTCAGACGAAGCAAGCGATAATGTGATTTCAATCCCTGTCTTTGGCGGTGTTGATGATGACAATGACGACCCGACAGGCATTGAAGTTCAATCTTCAATTTTCAATGTTCAATCAAACGATGTGTATTACAACCTCCAGGGCCAGCGTGTGGATAATCCCACCAAGGGCCTCTACATCCGTAATGGTAAAAAGGTCGTGATTAAGTGAGGGAAGAGTTAAGCTCGCTTTAACTCTTCCGAACGTAAACGAGCTCGAACGCAGTTCAAGGTCGTGATTAAGTGAGCTTTATACGTTTAACAATATATCCCTGAGCCCCGAAAAGGTTCAGGGATATGTTTTGTTTGAGTACGCACTCACATCAACTTTCTGACAATTCTGACAAATGACAGTGTCAGATTTTGGGGGAGGATGCGACAGGAATGGAGGGTGGTGAGGGCGGTTTGTCGCGTGAGGGGGCTTGTGTCGCAACAAGTGGGGAAGGAATAGGCGGAATTTTTTGGTGGTGAGCGGAAATCATCCTACCTTTGCTCTCGATAACATACTAGTCTCGATTTTTGCTACTAATTTTAATGTGGTTAGGTTTTTAAGTTTATTGGTTTAATGGTTTATTAATGATTTTGATTAATGGTTTTTGAAGGAAGCAGGGCCCGCAGTTGATGCGCGCCCTGTTTTTGTTTGATGCCCCTGGACGGGATTGCCTTCGGATGGTTCTCACTTGACTCGGGTGAAGACGATCTCCGTTCCGTCGTCATCGGCGAGGGTGAGGGTGGTGGAGGTGATGGACTTGATGGTCAGCTCGCCATCGATGAAGGATTCGTCGGCCAACTGGTTCTTATAGACCCCAATGACGCCCTCAACCATAGCAATGAGGCTTTCTCTGGTCTCAGGACTCTCGTCCATCATCTTCTTCAGTTCCTCGTCTTTGGGCTTGAAGTCCTCGAGTTTGATGGAGATGTCATCTTTCTTGAGGTTGACTTTCATCTTGTCGCCCTGACGGGTGTAGGTGCCGGGTACGTTGATGCTGGCCGAGATGGTTCCCATCTCCTCGTCGTCTTCTTTCATGTTGACCGTGAAGAGCAGGTCGGTCTTCGTGATGGTCATCACGCAGGGGATGCTGGTGCCCTCGTCTTCGATGACGGTTTTCCACTTGCCGAGCAGGTCGGCTGCAAATCCTTGTGCACTGATGGCAATGAGCATCAGGAGGCTGATGGTTAGTCTTTTCATACGCATATTGTTGGTATTGTTTATTTCCTGACGATGACGCTGCCACTGGCCTGATGGGTGGCAAGGATGAGCACTTCGGCTATCTGAACGTGGGCAGGGGCGTTGGCGGCATAGACGGCCACGTCGGCGATGTCGTCGCCCGTGAGGGGTTTGATGCCCTGATACACATTGGCTGCGCGCTCGGTATCTCCACGGAAGCGCACGTTGCTGAAGTTGGTCTCCACGAGTCCGGGCTTCAGGTTGGTCACTCTGATGGCCGTATCAGCCACATCGATGCGGAGTCCGTCGCTAAGCGCCTTCACAGCTGCCTTCGTGGCGCAATACACGTTGCCCCCCTTATAGGCTGCATCGCCAGCCACCGAACCGATATTGATGATATGACCGCTATTGCGCTCCACCATACCCGGCACCACGAGGCGTGTCATCGTGAGCAGGCCCTTGATATTGGTGTCGATCATCGTGTCCCAGTCGTCGGGGTTCATCTCGTATTCGGGTTCGAGGCCCAGGGCGAGACCTGCATTGTTCACCAGCACGTCGATCTTCTGCCACTCGCCCGACAGGTTGTCGAAGGCACTCTTGGAGGCCGCACCGTCTCTCACGTCGAACACCAGGGTGATTACCTCGGCGCCCATATCGGTGAGCTCCTGCTTGATTTCAACCAGCCTACGGGCATTGCGACCCGTCAGTATCAGTTTGTCGCCATTCTCAGCGAACTTCTTTGCACAAGCCAGCCCTATGCCGCTCGTAGCGCCTGTAATGAGTACAATCTTCTTCATATATTGGATCCTTATTTGAATGCAAAAGTACAAAATAAATGTGAAACTATATAATAAATAAGGTAAAAAGTTTTGTGGTTTGAAAAAGATTCACTACTTTTGCAGCGATAAAATTCATTACAAACCAAAACCTTTTTAGTATGAAGAAAGTATTTATGTTGCTTGCCATGATGGCTATGCCTTTTGCCATGCAGGCTCAAACAAAGTTCCACGACGCTGAAGCCAACGAGGCCAAGGGCGCTGTAAAGTCACTAACCGTTTCGATGATGGGTATGGATCGTACCTACCAGTTCTCTGAGGATGGAAAGATCGTTTCCGGCGACATCTCTGATGCCAAGTATGATGCTGATGGCTATATCCAGTCGGCTAAGATGAACATGCAGGGCCAGAGCTCTGAAATCAAGTTCGTATGGGAGAACGGCCAGCTGAAGGGTCAGGTGCTCGAAGTGATGGGCAACGAGCTGAAGATGACCAATGTGTACGACGAGAACGGCGTTGCCACAGGTGTCAAGATCGACATGGGTGGTCAGGAGATGGAGCAGAAATATACCGACATCAAGCTCGACGACCACGGCAACTGGATCAGCCGCACCTCATCTATGATGGGTCAGGAGATGGTTACCACTCGTAAGATTGAGTATTACGAATAAGAATACACTGATTGATTTTTTATCATTTTATCGAGGCTGGATCTCAGAGATGGGATCCAGTCTTCGTTGTTTTAGGGGCATAGCGAGGATAAGGATGCCCAACGAAGCACCCACCTCCACACAGAGCGGAATACGGGAATCGAACCCGCCTCCCAGGCTTGGGAAGCCCGTGCACTACCGATGTGCTAATTCCGCATGTAAATAAGATATCTGATTACGCTTGAGCCGATACCCGGACTCGAACCGGGGACCTACGCATTACGAATGCGTTGCTCTACCAACTGAGCCATATCGGCAACCTCTTGTCTTTCGTACGCCTGCAGGGGGTCGAACCCTGGACACCCTGATTAAGAGTCAGGTGCTCTACCAACTGAGCTACAAGCGCATGCTCTCTTTCAAAAAGAAAGGAGGTTTTGTATTCCTCCTCTTTGTACACCCGCAGGGGCTCGAACCCTGGACACCCTGATTAAGAGTCAGGTGCTCTACCAACTGAGCTACGGGTGCATCCTTTTTCGTTAGCGGGTGCAAAGGTACACACTTTTTTTGATACCACCAAACTTTTTGGGGATTTTCTTCCGAAAAAGTTTATTGGGCAGTGGCGTGGAAGCCTTCAAGGTTCTCGTAACGGCGCTTCATCATGCGGTTGTAGATGTTGCGTATCCAGAGCGGATGGGTGACGATAAAGGCCAGTCCCAACACCGTCATGAAGATGAAAGTGCCCGTTTCACCGATGGTCACAAAACCGACGGCTGCGATGACGCCAGGACCGAAGAGGGCCACCATCTCGATCACAATCTGCATGCCGTTCTCAAAGTTTCCCTTGGCCGTCACCTTCTGCTGAAGGGGCAGGGTCTGCTTGTTATACACGGCCAACTGGAAGATGAGGAAGTGGAGCAGGCCGGCCGTTATCGACATGTAGGCCAACAGCATGAGAAGGGTGAACTTGCCCGTAAACACTGCCGGGAGCATCACCACGAACGGTACGAGCAGAATGGCGGTATAAAACCAGAACTTTGCCTTGAGCAAGTGGATGATGTTCTCCTTGTGGGTCATCAGCAGATCGATGTAGTTGCCTTCCTGACCCATAATCTTCACCAGACATGAGACACTATAGATGGCAAAGCAGTAGAGACACCAGAAGTTGATCATAAACCGGTTGTCGTAGATCGAGGTGTAGGCTATCAGTGATGAGAAGACCACAATCAGTGCGAGACTCATGATGCAACGGCTACGCATGGTCTTGTTGCGGATGTTCGACTTCAGTTCGATCTTCAGGTACTCGCCAATCAGTCCAAAGCGATTGAGGAAGGCAAACTGCGACACATGCTTCAGGGCGCGCTCGTCTTTTCTCGATATCTCCTCATACACATACTTGAACTGGAAATAACGGTTGACGAAGAACAACCCCACGATCAACAGCAATACCACGGGTATCAGATAGCAACTACTGCCAAATGCGGCATAGGCATCGAGCAACTTCTCGAACGCACTCTTTTTCCAGTTAATGAGCACTGGGGTAAAGGGGATGAGGTAAAAGGCCAAGGCTGGGATGAACCAAAGCACCTTTCGGTTGATGAGCGTACGGAAGAACAGATAGATCTGACTGTTGAGCATGATGAGCAGCAAAGAGGCGATCAATTCGGCCAGAACCAACCAGAACCCTGCTCCTGCGAAGAGGATAATGATGGAGTAGGGAATAAACATGGCCAGCCACAGGAAATTGTACCCACTGAGATGCGATGAAACCAGAAAACACTCGATGGCCGTGTAGCGCGAGATGGGTTGCAGGATGTAGGGCTTCACCATCATACCAGGCGTGGTCTGGACGATGAACCGCAACAGGAAATCGATCACCATGATGATGGGCATCACAGAGATCATGCGCCCTGCCTCACCATCGGCCGTCATGGCGATGATGATACCATATAATATAAGGTATAGGGCAAAGAGGGCTCCACCAAAGTAGATCAGAGCCTTGGCCCACTTGTTCTGTTCAAAGACCGGACTGCGCTTATAGCTAAGGTTTGTATTTTTTTTTAATAGTCTGTATAACTGTAGCTTATTCATCTTAAATCAATTACTTCTGCTTGTGGATAATCTTTGGCGTTGAAACGGAACTGCGCGTCGGCAATGTTCTGCTTCTTGAGGTCGGTGATATCGAAAATCGTCCACTTGGTTCCTTGCAGGAGTTTCACCTGTGTAGGATGGTAGGAACTCTTGTTGACGGTGATAAACAACTCACGGATCTTCTTGTCCTTTGAGGATGCAGTGAGATGGACGACGAAGTCCTTACCCGACTTGTTCAGCGTAGCGGTATAGCCATTCTTGTAGAGGTTAATGAAGTTGTAGGGATTGATAGCCTGCAACTGCGACTCGGTGGGAGTGGTCACGTTAACCTCGTCGTTGTTCTTCATATAGGTCCACTGCGTCTTGCCGTCAAACCACACGATGGCCTGAGGCGTGGTGGCATGAAACTTACGTCCCTTAACGGCTATCGTACCACTGGTATTACCCATACTGCCCGACATCTTGAATTGGGCCTGAACGCCCGATTTCACCGTGATATTTGCTGCGGCCTTGTCGAGCACGCTCTTAGCCGTCTGGGCAAAAGCGATGGTACTGAAGAGTACCGTTGTTATCAGAAAACAAATCCTTTTCATTATCTTAAACTGCTTAAAAGATTATTCAGACTCACTTCGTCCTGGATCATCACCTCACGGGGCTTTGAACCCATGGCCGAACCTACGACACCAGCCTTCTCCAACTGGTCCATCAGACGACCGGCACGGTTGTAGCCAATGGCGAACTTTCGCTGGATGAGAGAGGTAGAGCCACTCTGCTCACGAACAATCAACCGGGCCGCATCCTCAAAGAGCGGATCGATATGCTGCATATCCACATCTCTGCTGCTACCGCCATCACCCGTATCCGAATCAGGCATATCGGGCTCAGGCAACTCGAATGGGGTGCCATAACTCTGCTGATCAGCGATGAATTCGTTGATTCTCTCCACCTCAGGGGTGTCCACGAAGGCACACTGCACACGCACCGGCTCAGCTCCATTGAGGAAGAGCATATCGCCTCGGCCAATGAGCTGTTGGGCACCTGTACGGTCAAGGATGGTCTTCGAGTCGATACCTGCCGAGACCTTAAAGGCAATACGAGCAGGGAAGTTGGCCTTGATGTTACCCGTAATAATCGTGGTGGTAGGACGCTGGGTGGCTATCACCATGTGGATACCAACGGCACGGGCCAACTGGGCAATACGGGCAATAGGCAACTCGATTTCCTTACCTGCCGTCATGATCAAATCGCCGAACTCATCGATGATAACGACAATATAAGGCATGAAGCCATGACCTCCACGAGGAGGAATCTTGCGGTCGATGAATTTCTTGTTATACTCCTTGATGTTTCGGGCTCCGACCTCTTTCAGCAAGTCGTAACGGGTATCCATCAGTTTACAGAGCGAGTTCAGCGTTCGCACCACCTTGGTCACATCAGTGATGATGGGATCGGCATCCTCATCGGGCACCTTGGCCAGGAAGTGGTTGATCAGCGGATTGTAGATGGAGAACTCCACCTTCTTTGGATCCACAAGCACTATCTTCAATTCTGCCGGATGCTTCTTATATAATAAGGAAGTGACAATGGCATTCAAGCCAACCGACTTACCCTGACCGGTAGCACCAGCCACGAGCAGGTGAGGGGCCTTGGCGAGGTCGAACATAAACACCTCGTTGGTGATGGTCTTACCCACAGCACAGGGCAGTTCCATCTGGGCTTCCTGGAATTTCTTGGAATTAAGTATCGATTCCATCGACACAATCGAGGGCTTGGCATTTGGCACCTCAATACCCACAGTACCCTTTCCTGGTATCGGAGCAATGATACGAATGCCAAGAGCAGCCAGTGAGAGGGCAATGTCGTCTTCCAGATTCTTCACCTTCGAAATACGGACACCTGGTGCCAGCGTTATCTCGTAAAGGGTGATGGTAGGACCGACAGTGGCCTTGATACTGCTGATTTCAACGCCAAAAGTGCGCAACACCTCGACAATACGATTCTTGTTGGCCGTCTGCTCAGCCATATCGATATAGGGCTTGCCGTCGTTATCGTATTTCTTCAGCAGGTCGAGGGTGGGGTACTTATAGTTCTCAAGGTCGCGCTTGGGGTCATAAGGCTCCATGTCGTCAAGTGATTTAGGCGCTAAGGTCTTACCTTTCGCCGTTTCATCGTCACCTTCAGCCAACTCAACCTCCATCTGGATATCATCGTCTTTGTCGTTACGGGGTTTTGTCGTCTTAATAGGTTTCACTATGTCTTCGTGCTTATAACCCTCGTCAATGACAACAGCCTCACCATTATCCTTGAATTCTATTTCCTGAGAAGCCGGATCATCGAATACCATCTGTGGTTCTTCACCCATAGTATCATCCGAATCACCCGTATTCCCGGTGGTAACATTAAATTTAACCTTATCCAAGAACTTGGTGGGGTTCAATAACTTACGAATAATGAAGATGGTTTCTGCACTAAGATAGGTAAGGAAGGCAATGGCTACCAGACCAAGGATGGCCGTTAAACCCGGCGCACCTACGAAGTTCTCGATATACTGACAGATGTACAAACCGTGATCTCCACCAGGACTATAACAAGAATTGGTAAAGAAGGGTGCGAGGAACTTGGCCAGTGTGATGGAGGCCCAAATCATGAGAATCATCAATGCCAGGAACCACTTTATCAGATTCACCTTATAGGCACGTATCATGTGAATGCCAAGCAACAGGATAAACAAAGGAATCAGGAAGGCAGGCAGACCGAAGCAACGCTTGACGAAATACCAGGAAGCGTAGGCACCGAGACTACCACAGGTGTTGGCAAACTCATGATGCTCGTTCATAATCTCACCCTCTTTCGGCGATTCTATCAGACTCTGATCAGCCGATCCTGTCGACAGATAGGACACAAAAGCCAACGTCAGGTAAACGGCAATGACAACCAGCAAGATGCCAATGACAAAGTTGAACTTCTCGTTGTGGAATATATTGATGATGCTCGAGAACCAAGAACGACCCGAACTCTTTTTTACCTTTTTATCGATTCTTTTTTTAGCCATAATCCGTATGATTTCACAAATTTGATGCAAAAGTAGTCGAAAAAAGTTAGATTTCATCATAAAATGCTGTTTTTTTTGTAATTTTGCACCAAGAAATGAAAAAGTTAATTTATAATAAGATTGACAAGGCCACGATTAGTAAACTTAAAAAGGTGGTTTTCTATGGAAAAATCGTCGTCATCTTTACTGATCAGGAGGCAGAAAGAGCCGTCGATTACCTGTTGTCGCAACCCATTCTCGGCTTAGATACTGAGACACGACCGTCGTTTGAGAAGGGAAAGCATTATAAGTGTTCTTTGTTGCAGGTTGCTACGAAGACGAGTTGTTTCCTTTTCCGACTCAATCATCTGGGAATGTGCTCTGCCGTAAGAAGGCTGCTTGGCGATACGAAGGTAACCAAAGTGGGCTTGGCCTGGAAAAACGACTTGATCTCACTTCGTCAACTGGGGCCTTTTGATACGGGTACTTTTGTGGATCTTCAAGATGTCGTGAAAGAAATTGGTATCGAGGACCAGAGCTTGGTAAAGATCTATGCAAACCTGTTTAATGAGCGTATCAGCAAGAATGACCGTCTTTCCAATTGGGAGCGTGATGTGCTGAAAGATAGCCAGAAGGTGTATGCGGCCATCGATGCTTGGGCTTGTATCCGTATCTACGAGGAGATAGAAAGGCTGAAAACGACTAACGAATACGAATTGATTATCAAAGAACCAGAAATAACTGAAGACAATCACACGAATGATGAAGCAAATATATCTGAAACGAGGTAAGGAGGAGAGTCTGCTCAGATTTCATCCTTGGGTTTTCTCCGGCGCCATCCATAGAGCCGACAAGGGGATTGAGGAAGGCGAACTGGTGAGGGTTATCACCAGCGAGGGCGATTTCATCGCTATCGGGCACTATCAGATTGGCTCTATAGCAGTGCGTGTCCTCTCATTCGAGGACATCCCCATCGATGCATCTTTCTGGCAATCACGTCTGGCGTCAGCCCTGAAAATGCGCCAATCCATCGGTATCGCAGATAATCCTGACAATAACACGTATCGTCTGGTACATGGTGAGGGTGACCTGTTGCCTGGTCTCGTTATCGACATTTATGGTAAGACGGCCGTGATGCAGGCCCATAGCGTGGGTATGCACGTATGCAGGATGGACGTTGCCAAGCAACTGATGGCCGTGATGGGCTCCAGACTGGAGAATGTGTATTATAAAAGTGAGACGACCTTACCGTTTAAGGCTGACTTAGGACAAGAGAACGGCTTTATCTGTGGTGGGAGCGAGGACAATATCGCAGTAGAGAACGGTCTGAAATTCTATGTGGATTGGCTTCGTGGTCAAAAGACCGGTTTCTTTGTGGATCAGCGTGAGAACCGCTCGCTGTTGGAGCGATTCGCCAAAGGGAAACGGGTGCTGAACATGTTCTGTTATACCGGTGGATTCTCATTTTACGCCATGCGAGGTGGGGCACAGCTCGTGCATTCTGTGGATAGCAGTGCCAAGGCTATTGAACTGACCAACCGTAACGTGGAACTGAATTTCCCTGGCGACAAACGTCATCAGGCTTTTTGCGAGGATGCTTTCAAGTATCTGGAAGAGGCTGGCGACCAGTATGACCTGATTATCCTCGACCCTCCAGCCTTTGCCAAGCATCGCGGTGCGCTCCATAATGCACTCAAAGGCTATACCCGATTGAACAACAAGGCTTTTCAAAAGATTCAGCCTGGTGGCATCTTGTTTACGTTCAGTTGCTCGCAGGTCGTCACCAAAGACAACTTCCGTAATGCCGTCTTTACTGCGGCTGCTCAGGCAGGCCGACGGGTACGTATCCTCCATCAGCTTCACCAGCCAGCCGATCATCCTATCAATATCTATCATCCCGAAGGCGAATACCTGAAGGGGTTGGTACTATACGTTGAGTAAAGTGATTCATAAAGTTTCCGAATTCATCGCGAAGCATCAGCTTCTGTCGCACGACGGTCTGCACCTTGTGGCTCTGAGTGGTGGGGCAGATAGCGTTGCTTTATTGCTGATTTTGCAACAGTTAGGCTATCGGATAGAGGCTGCTCATTGTAATTTCCGTTTACGAGGTGAAGAGAGTGACAGAGATGAAGAGTTTGTAAAATCACTCTGTAGGAAACGGAATATTCAACTTCATATAATTCATTTTGACACAAATGAATACGCAGCTTTACATCAAGTAAGCATTGAGATGGCTGCCCGAGATCTCCGCTATGGTTATTTCCGTCAACTCTGTCAGGATATTGGTGCGACTTCTGTGTGCGTGGCCCATCATCGGGACGATGCCGTGGAGACCTTGCTCATGAATCTGTTAAGAGGTAGTGGTATTCATGGTTTGACAGGTATCCGCCCTAAAAATGGGCACGTCGTTCGACCTTTGCTTTGTGTCAGTCGTGAGGAAATAGAACAATATCTCCATTCCATCGGTCAAGATTACGTTACGGATTCCACTAATCTCGTTCATGATGTCTTGCGTAATAAGATCCGCCTTGAGGTGATACCCTTGTTAAAAGAACTCAATCCCAGGGCGTCCGGGAATATTGAAAAGACCTCTTTTTATCTCCAGGAGGCTGAGAAGGTTTTCAATGAATCGATGGACCATCAGAAACGTAAACTGATCCAAAAGGATTCGGACAGCCTTCCCCAGACGGTTTCTATTCCAAGTCTTCTTAAACAGCCTTCTCCCGAATACTTTCTCCACGAATGGTTGTCGCCATATGGATTCAATGCCCAACAGATAGAACAGATGATCGTCCAACTCCAAGGAGAGTCGGGTAGGGAGTTCCTTTCTGCTTCGCACATGTTGGTCCTCGATCGCCAAACTCTGATCCTTGCTCCTCATCAGGCCCCGATGAAATCGATTAAAATTCCAGAGGAAGGATTATATCGCTACGATGAAAGCACTCGTTTTGAAGTTAGAGTATCATCCGACCTGACGATATCAAAGTCAACTGATTGTGTCACATTGGACGCAACGGCCATCCATTTTCCTTTAACCATCCGGCCAGTAGAACGAGGTGACCGTTTCTGTCCGTTTGGTATGGAGGGGCATCGGTTAGTCAGTGATTTCCTGACAGATAGCAAACTCTCAATCCTGGACAAGCGTCGTCAGTTGGTGGTGACCGACAATAACGGACAAATCATCTGGATTGTCGGTCTTAGAGCAGACAATCGGTTTAAAGTAACTCCCCAGACCTCAGAGACTCTCCGTCTTACTCTCATGAAAGAAGGGCAATCATAACATTTTTACGTAATTATTTGTTTCTTTACAAACTTATTCGTATCTTTGCACCCGCATGAAAGATCTAAAGATCATCATTGCCTTAACTATTGCAATGACAATACTTTGGGGCAGTTGCGGGAATAATCAACAACAACCCATAGCCTATCGCTCGGAACTGACGAGTGATGACAGTATGACGATACGTATGGGGCAGTGGGATCTTATCAAGTATCATAGCGATAAGTTGGGCCTTGACATCAACTATCCATCGTTCCTGAGCCATCAGCAACTACCCAGTGAAACGTCTCAAGAGGTGTTTATTGCTGACGACATTTCCATATCCATCATCGTCGATTCCTTGACTGGCATCGGCTATAGTGCCGGTCAGCAGATGATGGGAATGGGCGCCGATCTGGTGGATGTCGGAGATGATTACAGTATCCAGACAGGTTCGGATGAGCATTGGGATTATTATGGGAAAGTGATTGACGATGATACAATCCGTATCGTCACCGTCATGCTGAGATATGCGCCTAATCATTCCGAAGCGGTTGAACCTCTCAGGGAATGGGTGAATAATTTTAAAGTAAAATAAAAAGTCTCGGTAAACCAACCGAGACCTTTTTATAATTCAAGCATGCATTTCACTCACTTACACGGAATCCTGACCTTCGGTCGAGGTTCCTCACGTTCGGAAATTCAAGCAAGCATGCATTTCACTCACTTACACGGAATCTTGTCGATACGTTTCTGATGGCGACCGCCTTCAAATTCGGTAGAGAAGTACTCGTCCATAATCTGACGAGCTGTTTCCTCGGAGATAAAGCGTCCGGGCATTACCAACACGTTGGCATTGTTGTGCTGACGGATGAGATGGGCAATCTCAGGAATCCAGCAAAGACCTGCACGGATACTCTGGTGCTTGTTGAGTGTCATATTAATGCCTTCGCCAGAGCCACAGATAGCGATACCTGGGAATACCTCGCCTTTCTCAATACCCTCAGCCAGTGCATGACCAAAGTCTGAATAGTCGCACGATTCTTCCGTGTATGTACCATAATCCTTATAAGGATAGCCTTTCTCGGTAAGGTACTTCTTGACAAACTGTTTTAAGGCAAAGCCAGCATGATCGCTGGCCACTCCAACTGTTTTTACTTCCATACTATTATCTTATTTAAACACAAAGATACAGAGTTACAGAGATTATCTACTCTGTGTCTCTGTATCTCTGTGTTGATAAAATCTTAAGCCAGCAGCTTCTTTACCTGTTCGTAAACATTCTGGCCAGTGAAGCCGAGCTTCTCGTCGAGCACCTTATAAGGAGCAGAGAAGCCAAAGCTCTCGAGACCCCATACAGTACCATCGGCACCTACCAGGCCTTCGAGGTTGACGGGCAGACCAGCAGTCAGACCGAACTTCTTCTTACCTGCAGGCAGAACGCTCTGCTGATACTCCTTCGACTGGCTACGGAACAGACCTTCGGAAGGAACGCTCACGATGCGAACCTTCACACCATCCTCACGGAGCAACTTGGCACCAGCCTCCAGAGTAGAAACCTCAGAACCAGAAGCCAACAGGATAACATCGTAGTTCTCATCTGAACCTGCAACAATATAAGCGCCCTTCGTAGCCTGGTTGTAGTCGTTACCCTCGGGCAGCATCTCAATGTTCTGACGAGAGAAGATAAGAGCGGTAGGAGTATCGATGTTCTCCATTGCCATGCGCCAGCAAACAGTTGTCTCTTCGGCATCGGCAGGACGAACAACCAATACAGAGTTCTTACCGTGATGGTTCTTCAGCTTCTCCATCAGACGGATCTGTGCCTCCTGCTCAACAGGCTCGTGGGTAGGACCATCCTCACCAACACGGAAGGCATCGTGCGTCCAGATGAACTTCACGGGCAGCTCCATCAGGGCAGCCATACGTACGGCGGGCTTCATATAGTCAGAGAATACGAAGAAGGTACCGCAAGCGGGGATCACACCACCGTGCAGAGCCATACCGATACAGCAGCAAGCCATGGTGAGCTCGGCTACACCAGCCTCAAAGAATGCACCGCTGAAGTCGCCACGAACCAGGTCGTGAGTCTTTTTCAGGAAGCCGTTCGTATTATCTGAGTTAGAAAGGTCGGCAGATGCACAGATCATGTTAGGAACCTGCTCAGCCAGCTGACCGAGAACCGTAGCTGATGCGTTACGTGTAGCGCAACCAGGCTTCTGCTCTACCTTGCTCCAGTCAATCTTTGGAGCCTTGCCGCTGAACCACTCCTCCAGTTGCTTAGCCTGTTCGGGATGGCCCTTAGCCCACTCAGCCTTCTCGGCATAGCGCTCAGCCACAATCTTCTTCAGTTCCGAGAGGAGCACCGTGAGTAGCGCAGTTGCTCTCGTATGAAGAGTTGTCAGCCTTACGGGCACCCTTACCCATGACACAATGACCGATGATCAATGAAGGACGCTCCTTCTCTGCCTGAGCCTTCTTAATGGCCTCACGAATCTGATCAACATCGTTACCGTCGATCTTCTGAACGAACCATCCCCAAGCCTCGTACTTCTTAGCTGTATCCTCGCAGGTAACCACCTCTGTACGTGTAGAGAGCTGGATATCGTTGGCGTCGTAGAACATGATGAGGTTGTCGAGACCGAGGTTACCAGCGATACGACCGGCACCCTGAGAGATCTCCTCCTGCACACCACCATCACTGATGTAGGCATAGATGGTCTGATTCATCACATTGCCCAGACGAGCCTTCAGGAACTTAGCGGCGATTGCTGCACCTACAGCGAAGCAGTGACCTTGACCAAGAGGACCAGAGGTATTCTCGATACCGCGCTCAATCTCACGCTCGGGGTGACCGGGAGTTACTGAGCCCCACTGACGCAGGTTCTTCAGATCCTCCAGAGTGAACTTGCCGATAAGAGCCAACTGGCTATAGAGCATCGGAGCCATGTGACCAGGATCGAGGAAGAAACGGTCGCGCCCCTCCCAAGCGGGATTCTCTGGATCGTAAACAAGGAACTCACTGTACAGGGTGTTGATGAAGTCTGCACCACCCATAGCGCCGCCGGGGTGACCCGACTTAGCCTTTTCAACCATCGAAGCAGCAAGGATACGGATATTATCCGCTGCCATGTTCATAACTTTGTTGTCGTTCATAATTAATAAAATTGTTCAATTAATGAAATTTGTCTGCAAAGATACAAAAATTTCCCCAAACTACCATGCATTTCAGAATAATTAATGTTTCGGAAGATTAATAGTTCATAATGTCCTTTTGTCTGGGCGCCCTTCCGAAGCCTCCATCATTTAGGTTTATCCCTGTTTTGTCAATTATAGCAAACGTATCATTATTTTTTGTAACTTTGTCGCCAAAAAGTTACCGATTAGGGTTTAGTAAATCAATTCTTGTGTGTATTAAGAGTGTATGACAGATCAACAGAAACTCGAAAAGCTGTTCAAGCAGCATTATCGCCAGATGTATCGGCTGGCCACCATACTTCTGCACGACGATGCTGAGAGCAAGGATGTAGTGCACGACATCTTCGCTCATCTCCTCGACGAGCATATCGATCTTCGGGAAGAGACAGCCGAGTCCTATCTGCTTACAAGCGTACGAAACCGATGCCTGAATGTGATCCGCAGCCGACAGATACAGGAGAGAGTAGAACGCCTCTACCTACTTGATCTCGAAACGAACATCACATCGACAGACGTGTTGTTGAGCGACAGCGAAAAACGGCTCGAAGAAGAAATAAAAGCTTTAAATATAGGTATAGACCTGTTGGAACCGCCCGTTTGCCGCGACATCATCATACAGCATTTCCGCGATGGCATTACCTTCAAGGAGATAGCCCGCATCCTTGGTGTCAGTGAGACCACAGTCTATAAGCATCTGCGCCGTGCGCTTAGTCAACTACGTACACAATTAAAAAAAACAATGAGCGTATGAACAAGACCGATCTTTTGCTCCAGATGATGGAGCAGCCCCAGCGATACACGACCAGCGAGTGGCAGGAGATACTTGCCGACGAGGAGTGTCGTGAACTCTATACGCTGATGTCGAAGACACAGAGCGCCGTCAGTGCTGCCCATGCTGATGAGACAATCACAGAAGAAATGATTGATGAAGAATGGCAGAGAGTTTCAAATGCAAGAAGTGCAGATTATAAACACTACACACTCCATTCTAAACTCCTTAAGTTTGCTGCCATGTTTGTGAGCATTCTCATGCTCTCAGGCATTGCCTATGCCGCCATTCGCATCGTCAACCACAATAATTCTTCAAAAGAACAAGAAGTCACAGAGGTTACAAACACGCAACCATCAACGACTAACTCTCAGCTTATTAAAACCGATTCGATAGCCATAACCCAGCCCAAACTCTATGACAACGTGCCTCTTGGCGAGATATTCGAAGAACTCTCGGCCTACTACAACGTCGAGGTAGTCTATCAAAACGAAGATGCACCACGTCTTCGACTGTTCTATCGATGGAAACCGGATTATACGTTGGAGAAAGTTGTAGAGATGATGAACAATTTCGAGTGGATTCAGATCCAGACAGAGAATGACACACTTTTCATAAGAACCACAGCCATCCCCGCCACGGATTGCTAAAACACATTTACCATGATGAAAAGACTATCATTGATACTCTTGTTGTGTGCCATATTCTCAGTTTGCTGGGCACAAAAGATCACACGCAACTTTCAGAATGAATCTCTCTCTGATGCCTTAAAATACATCCAGTCGCAGACCACGAACTATGATCTTATCTTTATCTACGACGAGTTGGAGGACTTCCGTGTAACTACGAATGTACAGCACAAATCCGTTCCTGATGCCATTCAGCAACTTGTTGGCTTTTATCCCGTTCGTATTGTCAAAAGCGGAGAGCATGAGATATACTTAGAATGTACCCATAAAGCCAACCGTCACCTCAAAGGTACTATCATCGACGAAGTTGGCCAGCCTGTTGCTTATGCCAATGTTTACCTGCTTCATCCATCAGACTCGACCGTCATAGGTGGAGGCGTGAGCAATGAGGCTGGCTACTTCGCCGTTCCATATGATACGGAACCTGTCCTTGTCCGTATCTCTTATATTGGTTATAAGACTATCAATCGTCTATGCGATAAAGAAAATGTAGGCACCATTCGGATGCGCCCAGACAACTATACACTGAACGGTGTGGTGGTGCAGGGCGAACGCCCTAAGGTGATGCTACAAGGTAATTCACTGCTGATGAATGTGGAGGGTACGGTGATGGAGCGCATGGGTACGGCAGAGGATGTGCTGACACGCGTACCGATGATTGCCAAGCGTGGTGAAACCTACGAGATATTAGGAAAGGGCACACCTCTCATCTATCTAAACAACCGTAAGCTGACAGACCTTACAGAACTGAAGAATGTCCAGTCAGACAACATCCGCAGCGTCGAAGTCATACAGAATCCAGGTGCACGTTATGATGCCACAGTCAATGCCGTTATCGTCATCCGTACCAAGCGGGCAGCAGGAGAGGGCCTTGGTGTAGAACTGACCTCGTGGAGTCGTAAGGGACGTGGTTATGCAAATAATGAGCGTGTTAATCTGACTTACCGAACAGGTGGACTGGAACTCTTTGCCAACCTCTTCGGGGCCTATAACAAAAGATGGAGCAACGGTGAGTTTGAGCAGACAGTCTTTGCCGATACGCTTTGGGTAATTAACAACAATCAGCATTCTACAGCACGCAATCCTTACTTTGAAGGACGATTCGGTTTTAACTATCAGATTAATGAACACCACTCCTTTGGTGGATTCTACCAGAATACTTATGACTACGTAAAAACCATCAGAGAGTATGACGACGATATTCACTACGACAACAAAGTGTACGACCATCTACAGAATAGTAGTGTGATGCGTGACGAGAACTATCCTATGCATCAAGTTAACCTCTACTATACAGGTAAAGTGGGCCAATTCAATATCGACTTCAATGCCGACTATACCTTCCGTAAGCAGATAAGTCGTAATGCGCAGGTAGAATTGAGCGATAAAGATTCGGATCGCGATGTGAACACCGAGAATCTGACTCGAAGTAAGTTGCTTGCAGAGAAACTATTCGTGAGTCATCCGATATGGAAAGGACAAATTGAGATAGGGGAGGAATACACTGATACACGATGGAAAAGCAGATTTGATAATCAAGAAGGATATATTGACAACAGTAACAACGAACAACACGAACAGGCTATTGCACCCTTTTTGGAACTGCGACAACGTTTTGGTCGTGTCCAATTTTCAGCAGGACTACGCTACGAGCACGTGGAATCGGAATACTTCGTTAATGGCCTACGTCGCAGTGATCAGTGTCGTACTTACAACGATCTATTCCCTTCGGTTGCATTATCTACATCCCTGAAGAGCCTGCAGTTCAGCCTCAGTTACGCCAAGCGCACGACGCGCCCATCTTACTGGCAGTTGAGTAGTGACGTTACCTATGAGAATCGTCTGAACTTACAGACAGGTAATCCTTATTTAAAACCCGTCAAATACCATAACCTGAATGCTATGGTTATGTGGAAGTGGCTCTATCTGGCAATGAATTTCTCTCACTGCGTAGATCCTATCCTCTATACAGCAGATAGTGTTGAAAACGATAGCAAGATCAATTTCGTGACTTATAAAAACTACGATTATGCAGATTGGCTCACCATTACGCTGGGCGCACAGAAGAATGTTAAACTGAGTGATGGGGTAACGTGGACCCCACAGTACAATGTATCACTGATGAAACCATGGTTCAAGTCAACATTCGTAGGTCAGGAGATGAGTTTTAATCATCCTATGTTATCCTTTCAATTGGGTAACATCGTTGCAATGCCCCACGACTGGCTGTTACAAGCAGATTTCAATTTGCACACCCATGGCAATACTGGATCAAACTTGTGGTATGATAGTGTCAATCCAATGCTCTCGGTTAGTGTCAGCAAGGACTTCTTCAAACATCGGTTCAATGTCAAACTGACCGGCTACGATCTCCTTAATGGCGGCATCAATCGCTTCACATTATATAGTAATCGCATGATGTTCAATAAGAAGGAAGACAACGATTCCCGTTGCGTCCAACTCTCCTTACGTTACCGTTTCAACGTTACTCCGTCGAAGTACAAGGGTACTGGAGCTGGTAATGCAGAGAAGAACAGACTCTGAACAGCAAGTATGAAACAATTGGATGTCATGTCCTATCGGAAGGTCAATGAGACCTTCCGTAGGAGGATGGTTTGCCGTATCGGTGTTGACTGCGGCTTGTTTGTCGAGATAAACTATATGGTGGATGCCATGATATACTGCCTGGCCCATCACGTCAGGTTCCAGCTTTATTCCGACGATGCCAACTTTGGTACAGGGGTAGGATGGACAGAGTATTTCCTGCCGTTTTGCGAAGAAGTACACGAACCTTTCCATCGATGGTGCAACTTTCATTGACTGCCCTCATGGTACCGTATTCTGAAAGGATGCAGGAGGCAGAAATCAATCGGTCCCATTGTATGGAAAATCAAATCTATGATGAAGACAATGGCTGGCAGACTGGTAGGATTACTTGTATATAAAGAGTATATACTTTTTGATCAAGACGTAGTATTAAAAACTAATAAGCATATTTTAATTCCCAAGTTGGGAATGAACTGTAACTACATTGAAATATATGGATTACTAACAAGGATGATTTGGCGTTTGCAGCCAGACATTCTGCAACAACAAGTTCAAATCAAAGAGAAGATTGCCATTCCGTATTTATATGACAGTATCCAAATCCGAGGTGGAGATAAAATGATGGAGACCACTTTAATCAGTGGTAAACATATCATACAAGCATTAAATCCCAAGGCTGGCTCATGTGTATTCATCCTGACAGACGACTATCGCCAATATCAGGAATTACTGGCGGATTACCCCAATGTTCGATTCTTGACACTCTGTCGGCCAGAGGAGAGGGGATATCTTCACAAAGCTTTCAGCCAAAAGTCACAGAAAAGCAGACAGGCGGCCATTACCAGACTGATCATTTCAGTTGACTTGTTGCTTAGCAGCCGTTCTTTTGTAGGAAGCATCACCACAGGGCCAAGTGTCTTTGTGATGAAACTGAGGGCAGGCGATCCATATGTTCAGGCAGTCGATTGCCCAAGAGAGGATATGATATCATCCTTGTCAAAGACTATAGATGTCCGAGCTTCGATCTCAAAAAAGAATATGCAAATCTAAGATATTTTACGGGTACACGTAGCCGTAATTTCTTCTAAGTGTACCCGTGAATTATCCTACGTGTAGTAGGAAAAAAGACAGGGATGCCTTCTTTGGGTTAAGGAGATGCCTTCCACGACTCATTCAGATATCTCCTATAGGGGTAAAGGAGATATCTCTTTCACTTAAAGGAGATATTCGAACGAGTGAAAGGAGATATCTGAACAAGTCATAGATGACTATATGAAGATTTCATGATTTAAAGAGCACAAAGAAACCCTCGGCAAACCTGAAAAGTGGATGCCGAGGGTGAATGTCTAAACTTCGGTCTTGAGTTTACTTGATGTTCAGGACGATGATCGACTTGGCGGGGACCTTTACAGTGAGAACGCCCTTCTTCAACTGGGCATCGTTGTAGGCCTTTGGAGCCACGATGCTCGGATTGTTGAAGTCGTTGTAGTCGGCCACGTTCTTCGAAGTGAGGATACGACCACTGACGCTCTTGGCATTGTAGCCGTCAATCTGGAAATCAATGGTCTGCTCCTTGTCGAGGCTTACGTTAGTAACGGCCAGAACCAGACCACCGTCAGTGGTCTTAGCTGCTGAAGCTGAGAGCATAGGACAGGGGCGGTAACCTTCGTCCTTTGCACCCTTCTTCTCTTTGAAATAGCCCTTGCTGACGGCCATGACTTCGCTCTCGAGATCAACAGGCAGATAGGTAGCCTCCTGGAACGGGGTGTACATCTCGAACACATGGTATGTTGGGGTAAGCACCATATGGCCCGTACCTTCCTGATCGGTGAGAATCATCGACTGAAGAACATTCACGATCTGAGCGATGTTAGCCATCTTTACACGGTCTGTGTATTTATGGAATACGTTCAGACTCAGCGCAGCAACGAAAGCATCACGAAGAGCGTTCTGCTGATAGAGGTGCCCGGCGATGGTGCCTGGTTCCTCGTCCCACCATGTTCCCCATTCATCAACGAGCAGTCCGACCTTACCTTCAGGGTCTTTCTCGTCCATGATGGCCTTGTGCTTCTTTATTACTTCTTCAATCTCGAGACATTTGCCAAGAGCCCAATAGTACTGGTCTGTGTTGAACTTGATGGCAGAACCTTTCGAACCTTCCCAACCAGAACAGGTATAATAATGTAAAGACACGCCCTGCATACGAGAGCCGATTTTGTCCATCAGCACCTCAGTCCAGTTATAGTCATAGTCGGAAGCGCCACTGGCAATGCGATACAGACGATTGCCTGTATAGTCGCGCAGATAAGTATTGAACTTACGGAACTCATCGCTGTAGTATTCTGGTGTCATGTTACCACCGCAACCCCAGGCTTCATTTCCGATACCGAAATACTTCACATGCCAAGCCTTCTCACGTCCGTTTGCACGACGCAGACGAGCCATGGGAGTATCGCCGTCGCTGGTCATATACTCCACCCACTGGGCCATCTCCTTCACTGTACCAGAACCGACGTTACCACTAATGTAAGGTTCACAACCAAGCATCTCGCAGAGGTTAAGGAATTCATGGGTGCCAAACGAATTGTCCTCGATAGTTCCACCCCAGTTATTGTTACGTAATGAGGGACGCTTGTCTTTGGGACCAATGCCGTCCATCCAATGGTAGTCGTCAGCGAAACAACCACCCGGCCAACGAAGAACGGGTACTTTGAGGGCTTTCAGGGCCTCGAACACATCCTTGCGGTAGCCGTTGATGTTAGGTATCTGCGAATCTTCGCCCACCCAGAGGCCACCGTAGATGCATGAGCCAAGGTGCTCAGAGAACTGTCCATAAATCTCTTTGTTGATCTTGGCACCCGCCTTGTCGGCATGAACCGTTGCCTTTATATTCTCAGCTGCCATCATAGGCAAAGAGAAGAGGGCGATGGTTATTGAAATAAGTAATTTCTTCATACTTAAAAGGTTTAGTTCTTGTTATCGACAGCAGCCTGCTCGATAGGCAGACAGCGCTTGTAGTTCTCGATGTATTTCTCGAAACCGGCCACATCCTCGGCTGTGGGGGCGACAGAAACACCTGTGTTGCCTGCGAATACCACGTCCTCGAGGTAGTCGGCCAGGTTCTTACCATTCTTATTAATAAGGTAACCGGCAAGCAAGGCAATACCCCATGCACCACCTTCACCAGCAGTCTCCATGACAGAGATGGGGGAGTTGAGGGCAGCAGCCAACATACGCTGACCTACACCGGGTGTCTTAAAGTAACCACCATGACCAGTGATGCGATCAACCTTGATCTTCTCCTCTTTCAGCAAGATATCGTTACCAATCTTCAGCACGCCAATGGCTCCGTAGAGGTGTGCACGCATAAAGTTGGCCAGGTTGAACTTATCGCCAGCAGAGCGAACAAACATGGGACGACCCTCAGCCAAACCAGTAACAGGCTCGCCTGATACATAGTTATAAGCCATCAGTCCGCCACAATCGGCATCACCCTTCAGAGCCTCGTTGAACAGTTTTCCATAAAGCTCGTTCATGTCGACCTTAACACCCAACAGCTGCTGATACTCCTTAAACAGACCTACCCAGGCGTTAATGTCGCTGGTGCAGTTGTTACAGTGAACCATGGCAACGAGCGAACCGTCAGGGGTCGTCACCATATCAATCATCTCGTAAGGTTTACTCAACTCTTTCTCCAGCACAATCATGGAGAAGCTTGATGTTCCGGCACTTACGTTACCCGTGCGCTGCTTAACTGCATTGGTGGCAACCATACCAGTACCAGCATCGCCCTCAGGAGGACAAACGGGGATACCAGCCTTCAGATGACCAGAGACATCGAGTTTCTTAGCACCCTCGGGAGTAAGGAAACCAGCGTTCTCACCTGCGTTCAGTGACTTAGGCAGAATGTCGAGCAATTTCCATGAGAATCCCTTTGGAGCAATGAGCTCATCGAACTTCTTAACCATCGTAGCATCATAGGTCTTGGTCTTGGGATCAACAGGGATCATACCTGAAGCATCACCAACGCCAAGCACGAACTGCCCTGTTACCTGCCAGTGTACATAACCAGCGAGGGTAGTGAGGTACTTGATGTCACTGACGTGCTCCTCATTGTCGAGGATTGCCTCATAGAGATGGCTGATGCTCCAACGCAGGGGAATATTGTAATTGAAAAGCTTAGAGAGTTCAGCTGCTGCCTTACCAGTGTTGGTGTTACGCCAAGTGCGGAAAGGCACGAGGATCTCCTGCTTCTCATTAAAAGCCATGTAACCATGCATCATAGCCGAGAAGCCAATGGCTGCGAGGGCTTCGATCTCACACTCGTATTGTGCCATGACATCCTTGCGGAGCTCGGCATAGCAGTCCTGAAGACCATACCAGATAGCCTCAGTAGAATAGGTCCAAAGACCATCTACCAACTGATTCTCCCACTCGTGTGAACCCTGTGCAATGGGTTTGTTGTCCTCGTCGATAAGGACGGCCTTAATTCTTGTAGAACCGAATTCGATTCCCAATATAGCTTTTCCTGCCTCTATAGTTTGTTTTGCTGTCATAGTTATTCTTTTTTTATTTATCAACACAGAGGCACAGAGTTACAGAGTTTATCTAAATCTCTCTGCATAATAGTCTCTGTGTCTCTGTATCTCTATGTTAAATTGTTATCGGAGTGCTTTGTTTAACATGAAGTAAACCTCGTTATTACGGAGCGTCTGCTTGAAGTCGGCAATGTTAGTCTGCTTGTTGATGCGAACGTACTCGATACCCAGTATCTCAGCAAAGTCCTCCCAGTATTCCTCATTAATATCATAAGAGAATGCACTGTGGTGAGTACCACCTGCCAGGATCCATGCAGCTGCACCGATTTCGAAGGTAGGCTGGGGAATCCACAGAGCAGAGGCCACAGGCAGATTGGGCATAGGCTTTGGCTCGATGCACTCAACCTCCTGAGAAATGAGACGGAAACGGTTGCCAAGGTCAACAACTGTAGCCTTGATACCACGGCCAGTCTTAGAGGTGAATACCAGACGAGCAGTCTGTTGTTTGCGGATACCGATGCCCAGGAAATGAACCTCGAGCTTTGGCTTGTCGGTAGCGATCAACGGGCAAACCTCAAGCATGTGACTCTGCAGACAAGAGCTCTTGTCGCCAGCAAAGTTCAGGGTATAGTCTTCCAGGAACGAGCAACCCGTAGGCATGCCCTGCTGGATAACCCACAGCGTGCGATAGAGACAAGCAGTCTTCCAGTCACCCTCGGCACCGAAGCCATAACCTTCTTCCATCAAACGCTGTGAGGCCAGACCAGGAATCTGGTCGAAACCACAGAAGTCTGGAGCGTCGATGTCAGCATCACCGAGGTCGTCGAAGTTAGTGGTAAAGGCTGTAGCGCCCTCGTCCTTCAGTACACGGCGCAGAGCAATCTCTGCCTTGGCAGCATTCTTCACTTTCTCCCAGTAAACCTGCTCACCACTCTCATCGATCTTGATGGTATAGAGTTTCTTATACTCCTCTACCAGTTCATCAGCCTCCTTGTCGGTAACCTTCTTAAAGTACTCCATCAGAGAACTAACAGGGTAGTAGTCAACGTGGTAACCCAGACGCTGCTCGAACTCTACACGGTCGCCATCAGTCACAGCCACATTGTTCATGTTCATACCGAACATCAGACAGCGCACGTTGTGAGCATCAGCTACGCCTGCTGCTACACGTGCCCAAACGGCAATCTGCTTCTGTGCAGCCTCATCCTTCCAATAGCCACAAACCACCTTGCGAGCCACACGCATACGGGTGCAGATATGTCCGAACTCAATGTCACCGTGAGCACTCTGGTTCAGGTTCATAAAGTCCATATCCATAGTTGCCCAGGGAATTTCAGCATTGTACTGAGTGTGGAAGTGGAGTAGGGGCTTCTGCAACTGCTGCAGACCCTTGATCCACATCTTTGCAGGCGAGAACGTGTGCATCCAGGTGATGATACCTACACACTTCTCATCGTTATTGGCAGCCAGCATTACCTGCTCTACCTCCTTCGAGCTGTTAGCCGTGCCTTTATAAACTATCTTTACGGGGATGTTGCCACTCTCATTAAGCCCAGCTACCATCTCCTTAGAGTGTCCGTCAACTGCAACCACTGCATCGCCTCCATAAAGAAGCTGAGCACCAGTTACCCACCAAATCTCATAATTATCAAATGCGTTCATTATTGTAAATGTTTTATTAGTTAATTGTTAATGTTTCTGACCTTTTTGTCCATAATATGCATTAGGACCATGCTTGCGGTTATAGTGCTTCTCGATAAGCAAGGGATTCATGGTCAAATCAGGGTTCACAGAGAATGCCACAAATGCCATTTTTGCACACTGTTCCATTACCTTAGCATTATAGACAGCATTGTCTGGTGATGTACCCCAAGAGAAGGGACCATGATTCTTTACCAGTACGGCAGGCGTATGATCAGGATTGATCTTACGGATATTCAAAATCTCATCGACGATGACGTTGCCAGTCTCTAATTCATACTGACCTTCCACCTCTTCCTTGGTCATATCCCTTGTACATGGTATAGCCTTATAGAAATAGTCGGCATGAGTTGTACCGATGTTAGGAATATCCTTACCTGCCTGCGCAAAGGCAGTAGCATAAGTTGAATGGGTGTGCACCACACCCTGGATGTTGGGGAATGCCTTATATAAGACAAGGTGTGTAGGAGTATCCGAAGATGGATTCAAATCGCCATCAACCACCTCACCTGTTTCGAGATCCACCACTACCATATCATCGACTTTCATCTCGTCGTAGCTGACACCTGAAGGTTTGATAACCACCAGACCATGCTCACGATCGATACCACTTACGTTTCCCCAAGTGAATATAACCAGTCCCTGCTTGACAAGGTCCAGGTTTGCCTTGAATACTTTTTCTTTAAGTTCTTCGAGCATAATAAATAGTTTTAAATTACAGTTTGAATGTCGGGTCTTCATTATAAACCCTTTTGTTAAATCGATAGAGATATGCGCCACGTTTTGACCCTGTCTTATCGATCAGTTCGGTCTTTTCGATGAAACCCATATCCTTGATGCGCTTACGGAAGTTGCGTTTGTCAAGTTCCTCACCATTAACAGCCTCATAGAGTTTCTGCAGTTGGGTAAGGGTGAACAAACTGGGGAGCAGTCGGAAGCCCACTGGTTCGTGGGCTAACTTCTGCTGCATCATCTTACGCGCCTTACGAACCATCTCATTGTGGTCGGAATAGAGTTGTGGAATCTCATTGACATCAATCCATTCTACTCCATGTTCCTTACGCAGGGCATCGTCATAGTCTTTTACATTAATGAGTGCATAATAGGCAATAGACACAACCCTTTCGCCTGGGTCACGATCGACATTACCAAAGGCTCCCACTTGTCTCATGTATAGATTCCTCAGTCCGGTCAGTTCGTAAAGAGTACGAATAGCCGCATCGTCAACGCTTTCACTGCCATCGACGAAGCCTCCGTAAAGGCTCCATTCTCCACGTCCTGGATCCATCTTGCGCTTACCAATAAGAATCTTTAATTTCCCTTCGTCAAAGCCAAAGATGATACAGTCAACAGACAACCAGACTTTAGAATGTTCGTTATAATAAGTCATATATCAATAATTACCAGAAATATGCGTAGAAGCAGCTGACAAGTCCAACAACGAGCAATGTGCCAACAATATCCCAAACACCCCAGCTTTCACGAATACTCTTCTTGAATTCGGGGGTAAAGGTGATCGCATCAACTTGTTCCTTTGAAGGCGCAGGTGTGAAGCAACTGACAACTACCATCAAGATGATGATGAAGACAAGAAGCCAGCACTCGAAGATGAGCCAGTTTGTCTGCCAGAACCATGAGGTGGCATCCCAGAAGGCTCCATCCATAGCAGCCTTACCTGAGTCGGTGACGACATTGGTAATCAGACGAACCATACCAATCATGAAACCACCGATGAGACCCCATTCACCAGCCTTAGGTGTAATCTTCTTAGAGAAGATACCAAGTGTGAAGACTGCCACCATTGCAGGTGCAATAAGTGACTGGATATCCTGCAGATAACTGTAGAGGTTACCCATGTTCATCATGATTGGCATCCAAGCCAGACCTAACAGCACTACCACGACAGTGGCCATACGACCAACGAATACATAGTGAGCCTCACTCATGCCTTTCTTCATAGGCTTGTAGAAATCTTCAGTGAAGAGGGTAGCACAAGAGTTGAAGAAAGCTGCCAGAGAAGCAACGAGAGCACATACGAAACCAATGGTAACAATACCCTTTATACCAGCAGGAAGGATGTTCTTCACCATCATGGCGAAGGCTCCATCGGTAGACTCATGGTTAGTAATGTCCATCTCTATACCACTACCCGTCTTAAGGGAAAGTGCATAGGCAATCATTCCTGGAATAAGGAACATGAAACAGGGGAGGAGTTTGAAGAAACCGGCTGCAATGGTACCGCGACGTGCACGGGCCATCACGACCTTATTATCTTCACCAGGCACCTGACCAAGTACACGTTGAACGATATGCTGGTCGGTACACCAGTACCAGAAACCGATGATAGAAGCACCAAGGAATACAACATAACCAGGGAACTGAGGATACATCGGGTCACCGGGATTCGTGTGGAACATGTGAGTTGTTCCGTAACCATCATGAGCAGCGTTACAAGCAGCCATCATGTTGCTCCAACCTTGAGTGATGCTGCCATCGCCCAGAGCAGAGAGACCTAAGAAGAGTACGAGGAAAGAACCAATAATAAGAATAGGTGTCTGGATAGAAGACAATGTCATCACACCCTTCATACCTCCAAACACTGTAAATACAGCTGTGATGGCAATCAAACCGATAGCTCCATACCAGAAGGGGATACCCAAGAGGTATTTGAAGAAGATACCGCCAGTAAATGCAGTCACAGAAACCTTTGTCAGCACGTAAGCTACCAGGGTGATGATAGAGAGCCACGATCCTGTGCGCTGAGTATAGCGGAACTTCAGGAAATCAGGCATCGTAATAATCTTACCCATCTTGTTGATGAGTAACTGATAGAACGGTACGAAGAGCCAACCGAGGATCAGGATCATCCATCCCTGCATCTCCCAGTGAGCCATACCTACACCATCCTTCGCACCTGTTCCAGCCAAACCTACAAGGTGCTCAGAACCAATGTTGGCAGCGAAGATTGCCATACCAATCACATACCAAGGCTCGCCCTTACCAAAGAGGTAAGCTGATGAGTCTTCGCCCTGCTGGGCTTTCTTGTCTTTCCAGATGGCATACCATACTGCTGCCACCACTCCTAACAGGCCTACGGCTAGGACAGTCCAGTCGAGCCAGATGAATTCTTTAGAACTCCAATTCATTTTATTAAATGTTAATAGTTAGTAATTATTTAATTGAAAATTTATATGCTGCGTGACTATAGTACTTCTCACCCGGATTCAAAATAGGCTGTACCCAATCTGCCTTGTTAGGAGAATCGGGATATTTCTGACTTTCCAGACAGACACTGACGTGCTGAGGATAAGGACCATGCTTGTGTTGGATGTTCAATTCATTACCAACGCCCTGAAAATTACCGCTATAGACCTGAACTCCTGGTTCATTAGTATACATCTCCATAAAGATACCTGTTTTAGGAGAATAGAGGCTGGCGCATACCTGGGTATCATCGCCCTTTCCATCCTTATAGGTATTGAGACACCAGTTGTGGTCGTAACCTCCAGCATTCTGAATCTGGTCGAAATCGTTCTTGATACTGTCACCAAGAGCATGAGGCTGGCGGAAATCCATGGGAGTTCCCTCAACCGCCTTGATTTCACCAGTAGGAATATATAAGCCATCGCTGGGGGTGAAGTTGTCGGCATTAACATAAAGAACCATATCATAAGCTGGCTGTGTGAAGTCACCATTCAGATTATAGTAGTTGTGATTAGTCTGATTGATAATGGTCGGCTTATCAGTCTCTGCTTCCCATGTCATATCAAGGATGTTATCAGATGTGACCTTATAAGTCGTAACAGCCATTACTTTACCGGGGAATCCGTTTTCACCATCTTTAGCAACAATAGTGAGTTTAAGAATAGAGTCACCAATCTGCTCAGCATCATATACCTGATGCATCCAACCCGTATTACCACCACCATGCAGGCAGTTCGGACCGTCGTTTTTCTTTAATTGAATGGTATCCTCACCAAGGATAAACTGTCCATTCTTAATACGGTTGGCATATCTGCCAACACTTGAGCCATAGTCGCTAGGCGAATTGAGAGTGTCGGCATATTGAGCGATGTTGTCGAAACCGAGAACAACGTCAGTAGACTTGCCATTCTTGTCTGGAACAACGAGAGATACCACACGACCGCCATAATTGGTAATACATACCTCCATACCATTCTGGTTCTTCAGTGTGTAAAGCCTTACTGGTTTAGACTGAATGGTTGTGTCGAACTTGGCAGGGTCGAGACCCGATACCGTGAGTTGAGGAACCTGTGGTTTACTTGCGCATGAGCAGAACATCAGTGTAACAACACCGAAACCAAGAAAATAACTCTTAATTGTTTTCATCTCAATTTGTTTTTAGGAATATTATTACGTTATCATTTCATTTTGGGTGTAAAATTACAATTATTTTTTTTAATATGCAAGAGTTAATAGAAAAAAATGATGGTAAAGTGTTGTTTTTACACCTTACCATCAAAATTTAACCTTTATAAACACAAAAAGTAGTGTTTATGCTGTTTTGAAATTAGCAAATCTTACGTGATCCATCACCAATAACAACGTCATAGACTTTTGGCTCATGACCATACTTCTCATTAAATCTCTTCTTGGCATCAGCGATAAACTGCTTATAAAGATCATTGCGCACGAGATTAATGGTACAACCACCGAAACCTCCACCCATAATGCGTGAACCTGTTACTCCATTTTCCTTCGCAATGTCATTTAGGAAGTCTAATTCCTCACATGATACTTCGTAGTCTTTGGACAATCCTTCATGGGTCTGGTACATCAGTTCGCCAACTTTCTCGTAGTCTCCTTCATTGAGAGCATCACATACAGCTAATACGCGATCTTTTTCACCAAGAACGAACTTAGCACGCTTGTAGTCTTCTTCACCGACCTCGGCTCTTACTTCGTCAAGTTGTTCCCATGTGCAGTCGCGCAAAGTCTCGAACTTTCCTTCTGGATGCTTAGCAGCAATATGCTTAACAACATTTTCACAAGAATTGCGACGGTCATTGTAAGGAGAACCTGCCAATTGGTGTTTAACCACTGAGTCAAGCAATACAAGACGATAGCCATCGGGCTTAAATGGGAAGTATTCGAACTCACGTGAACGACAGTCGAGACGCATCAAACAGCCTGACTTACCGAAGACGGACGCAAACTGATCCATAATACCACAATTGACACCGCAGTAATTGTGTTCAGTAGCTTGACCAGCCAATACGATGTCCCATTGTGAGACCTTATTCTCTCCAAAGATATCATTCAACCCACAAGCAAAGCAACTCTCCATTGCTGCAGAAGAAGACATACCTGCACCAAGAGGCACATCACCTGCAAAGGCAATATTAAATCCTTTTACAGGTACTCCCAACTTCTTCATCTCGAGTGAAATACCATATATATAGCGAGCCCAACTAGCACGAGGACCATCTGGATCAGACAACTTAAAATCAACACGATCTTTAAGATCAATGGCATAGGCCATCACGGTGTTCTCTGTACCATTTGCACGCATCTCAGCCATTACACCTTTGTCAACAGCTCCAGGAAATACGAAACCACCATTGTAATCAGTATGTTCGCCGATGAGATTGATACGTCCAGGAGATGCATATATATTTCCTGTCTTTCCGTCAAAATGCTTGATGAAACGACTTCTTACAAATTCAATATCCATATATAATATAAATAAGGTGTATTAATCAACAGGAATATCTTTATTGACGTTCTTACAACCGATAAGGGCATAGTAGAACATGTAAGCAACAGCCAACAGATAGATGAAATAGCTAGGCATATATCCCATCATGTCTGCAAAGAAATTCTGCACAACAGGAAGCACGCCTCCACCTACTACCATCATCATGAAGATTCCAGATGCTTGAGCAGTATACTTACCCAAACCCTCTGTCGCAAGGTTAAAGATAGATGCCCACATGACTGATGTGCATAATCCAACAAGGACCAACAACATAGCACTCATCGGTACAGTCGTCATCTCCACTGATCCCTCAAGGATCTTCACCAGTGGCATTGTCACGGTTACATCCTTCGGAGTTAACATAGCAGCAAGAATAAGTACCATAGCGACTGCAGTACAGAAGAGCATCATCTGGCGTGAAGAGACTTTTCCTGCAATAGCACTGGATACCAATCGGCCTACCAGCATCAGCAACCAATACATGGCAGCAACTGCACCACCTATAGTTGCGGCATTCTCAAGCAGACCTGCACCCTTATCAGAAGTGTCTGACAAATAGAAGTTCAAACCGCCAGGAATACCTACCTCGACACCGACATATACAAAGATGGCAATCACACCAAGAAGGCAATGACGAAATGCCCATGGAGAATGTTCGAAGACTGTTTCTGCAGTTACCTTACCCATCTCAGGATCCTGAATTGGTATGAATATCAGGATGATGAAGGCTGCAGCAAATACCGTCATAGCAATATACATCACCAAATTGACATCAGCCATCTGAGTAGAAGCAGTTACTGTTCCAATCAGGGCACCAACAAGCATTGGCGTCATCGTTCCTGCCAATGAATTCAGTGTACCACCGATCATATTCAACTGGTTACCGCGATTACCACCACCACCAAGCAAGTTCAGCATCGGGTTCACAACTGTATTCAAGATACAAACTGAGAAACCGGAGATGAATGCGCCAAAGAGATAGATGCAGAAACCTGCGACACCTCCTGAGAAACCAGAGAGGAACTGAATCAAAACGCCTACAAAACCTACAGCAATGCCGATAAGGGCCGTCTTTTTATAGCCGACCTTTGTCAACATCTTGCCTGCAGGAATACCCATAAACAGATAGGCGAAGAAATTCATAAAGTTACCCATGATACCAAGCACGTTAGAACCACCTATTTCAGGTTGGTTCTTCCAAATAACACCAATAGGTGCACCCAGATTCGTTACAAACGATATCATGGCATATAGGAACATCATCGTTATGATAGCGATGACACTTCCATTTTGTTTTTGATTACTCATATAATAATATTGTCTTTATAGTTTTTGCATTTATTCCACAACTCCAAAACGATAAATCGTCTTTTGCTTATAGCGCTGGCCTGGGTTCAGGACGACACTTGGGAAATACGGACGATTAGGAGAATCGGGGAAATGCTGAGCCTCGAAGCACACTGCTGAACGATGAGGGAATGTACAACCATTAGCGCCTTTGTAACCGCTTAAGAAATTACCTGTATACAGTTGCAAACCAGGCTCCGTTGTATAAACTTCCATCGTACGTCCGCTCTTCGGATCTGTAATCTTTGCTGCAAACGAGAGGTCGCCCTCTTCCTGCTTATTGAGCACATAGTTATGATCGAAACCGTGTCCGAACTTTATCTGCTCATTGTCAGCATTAATATCCTGTCCGAAAGGTTTTGGCGTACGGAAATCGAAAGGTGTACCTTCTACCTTCAAAATTTCACCTGTTGGAATAGCCGTAGCATCAGTCGGCAGATAGAAGTCTGCATTGATTTCACAGATCTGGTCCTCGATACCTGGGGTGGGATCAGCTGTACCAGCCAGACTAAAGAAAGCATGATGTGTCAGATTGACAATAGTCTTCTTATTGGTAGTGGCCAGATACTCAATCACCAGTTCGTTCTGGTCGGTAAAAGTGAATTCTACCGTAACGTCTAACTCTCCAGTAAAGCCCTCTTCACCATAAGATGAAATCCGATGCAATGCCAAAGAACGGGGACCCATCTGACGAGCGTCCCATACCTTTGCATTAAAGCCTACATTACCACCATGAAGATGGTTTGGACCATCGTTAAGAGCCAACTGATACTCTTTGCCGTTGAGTGTAAACTGACCTTTGCAGATACGATTACCCCAACGACCTATCAGAGTTGACAGGTAAGGTTCTTTTCCACTGGTTAATTGTTTAATACTGTCATGACCTTGGATCACGTTAGCTACTTTGCCATCCTTACCAGGAACCATAATAGCACAGATAGCACCTCCATAGTTAGAGATTGCCACTTCAAATCCCTTACGATTTCTAAGAATGTACAAGTCGGTTTTTTTACCGTTAATAGTGGCCTGGAAATCTTCTCTCTTCAGACCACACAGATTCGCTGTTTCTGTTGTGTTCGCCATATTGATAATGTTTTAAGTTATTTATATTTTCTGCAAAGTAACAGAAAAAATACCAAACTGACGAATGAAACTACGAAAAAAATGTTTCGGATGTATTAAAAAACGCTAAATACAGTTTTTAATGAACTCTGCAACCACATAACTGCTACCTCCAATGAATACAAAATCAGTTTCTTTGGCAGCATCATTAGCAGCCTGATAGGCTGAGGTAACATCAGGAAAGCACTCTCCATGAAGCCCTAAACTATCAGCATATAACTTAAGAACATTCTCAGAAATAGCCCTCTTATTATTGGCTTTCGTAAAATAATAAGTGGCTGTTTTAGGAAGCAGAGCCATCACACTTTCAAAATCCTTATCGTCGACCATACCAAATACAATATGCATGTGGTCACATGATACTGACTTGATTTGCTCACTCAAATATTTCCATCCATCCAGATTATGGCCTGTATCACAGATTGTCAATGGTGATTCCTTGACTGTCTGCCAGCGCCCTTGTAATCCTGTAAGAGCACAAACGTTTCTAAATGCCTCTCGAACTTCCTTATTTTGACACATATATCCCGGTCTGCATGAAACAGGGTGAAGATAGCCCAACTTCTCAAGTTCTTTCACAGCACAAAGAATGGTGTTCGTATTCTTTTCTTGGTAATTACCTGTCAGGACTCCTTCCAAAAGACCGAAGCTCTCTGTATCATAGACCATTACGTTGTCTGTATGCTCAAACGACTTCACTTCTTTGCAGTCTTCTGCAAATATAATGGGAGCATTTACTTCGGCGGCTACAGTCTCAAAAACCATACGTGTCTCAGGAGTTGTTTCACCAACTACAACAGGGATTCCTTTTTTGATAATACCAGCTTTTTCCATAGCAATCTGTTCTAAAGATGTACCCAGGAACTGTGTATGATCATATCCGATATTAGTAATAACTGATAGGATAGGGGAGATGATGTTTGTACAGTCCAGTCTTCCTCCCATACCAACTTCAATAACAGCGAAGTCCACCCCCATATCAGCAAAGAAACTAAAAGCCATAGCCGTAACAACCTCAAAGAAAGAAGGCTGCATTGGCTCAATGAATGATTTTTCTTTCTCAACAAAGTTGACGACATATTCTTCAGGGATAGGAACTCCATTAATACGAATACGCTCACCGAAATCTACCAGATGAGGTGAAGTGTAAAGTCCCACTTTGTAGCCACATTGCTGAAGAATGCACGATAAAGTATGTGCACAAGAACCCTTACCATTAGTACCTGCCACATGGATTGTGCGGTAGTTACGATGAGGGCGCCCGAAATGCTCATCAAGCTTTAATGTATTGTCCAGCCCCTCTTTATAGCCACTAGAACCTTGCCGCTCGAACATGGGCAATTGTCTGTACAAATATTCACAAGTTTCCTGATAAGTCATGCTATTGGGGGTATTGGAAAATACTTAGTTGAAATAATTCTTAAAACGCTGGAAGATAGAGTCTTTTGTCTGCTTATCGCCCTTGAAGTTGTCACTTTGACGGAACTGCTCAATGGCTTGTTTCTCTTCTCGAGAAAGCGTCCTGGGCACATAGACACTGATATTAACCACAAGATCGCCCTTCCCATTTCCATAACCTTGAACGGCAGGAAGACCTTTTCCACGTAAACGAATAGTCTTACCTGGCTGGGTTCCATTATCCATCTTCACTTTCAATTTAGTACCTTCGATAGTAGGAATCTCCACTTCACCGCCTAAAGCAGCTGTTGGGAAATCAAGCAACAAATTATAAATCAGATCGTTGCCGTCTCGGATAAAGGTCTCATGCTCTTCTTCTTCAATAAACACCTGAATGTCGCCATTCATACCATTATGTTTACCGGCATTTCCTTTACCTGGAACATTTACAACCATACCTTCTGCCACACCGGCTGGAATGTTGATTTCAACAACCTCTTCACCCTTTTTTACTCCAGTACCACCACAATCCTTACATTTATTCTTGATTACCTGACCTTCGCCACCACAGACAGGACAAACGCTCTGCTGCTGCATCATGCCGAAAATGCTTTGAGTGGTATGGGTGATAACACCTGTACCATGACAGGTCTCACATGTCTCTTTGCCGCTACCTGCTTCAGCGCCACTCCCATGACAGTGCTCACAAGGAATATCCTTACGTACCTTAAATTTCTTGGTGACGCCTGTGTTAATTTCTTCTAAGGTAAGTTTTACTTTCAGTCGGAGGTCACTGCCCCGATGCTGTTGAGGACGGCGTTGACCGCCTCCGAAGCCTCCAAACCCGTGACCACCAAAGATATCTCCGAACATTGAGAAGATATCGTCCATGTTCATACTAGCTCCACCGAAGCCACTGAAACCACCGAAGCCGCCCATTCCCGGCCCATCGAAACCGAACTGGTCATACTGCTGTCGTGTCTTAGGGTCGTGAAGAACATTATAAGCCTCAGCAGCCTCCTTAAACTTCTCTTCTGCTTCTTTGTCACCAGGGTTACGGTCTGGATGATACTTAATGGCTATCTTTCGATATGCTTTCTTGATTTCATCCTCTGAGGCTGTCTTAGAGACACCTAACACCTCGTAATAGTCTCGTTTCTGTGCCATATTATTGTCCTACTGCCACCTTTGCGTGGCGAATTACTTTATCATTCAGTTTATACCCTTGCTGAAGGCAGTCAATCACCTTACCTTTTTTGTCATCACCCATCCCTGGTACCATAGCCACGGCCTCGTGAACATCTGTATCAAAGTCGGCGTTCTCTGTGTCGATCTTGCTTACACCCTGAGATTCCAAAGTCTTCATGAATTTCTGATAGATCAGCGTCATTCCTTCACGTAACACCTCAGGATCATCGGTTTTCGTACCATTCTCTATGGCGCGTTCCATATCGTCAAGCACGGGTAGGATAGAGGTTATGAATTTCTCGCCACCGTTCAGAATCAATTCAGCACGTTCTTTCAAAGTACGTTTACGATAGTTCTCAAACTCAGCAACACTACGTAACCATCTGTCTTTCAACTCAGCAATTTCTTCCTGAGCTTTTTCCAGAGGATCTTTGTCTTCAGTTGTTTCTTCTTGCTCTGATTCAACTGTACCTTCTGTCTCTTTTTCTGTTTCGTTTTCGACGGTAGGCTCTTCTTGAAGTTCCTCGTCTGTCATATCAATATTTTTTTTTGCCATAACTACATTTTTTAATTTTAACACCCTTGATGCAAAATCTGTGCCGAATTAGGCATAAAGTTTAATTTTCTGCTCCTTGATGGTTTCGTCATAGATGTAATCGTCATAAGACATCAGCTTGTCAATGGTGCCTTTCGGAGTCAGTTCTATGATACGGTCTGCAACGGTATTGATGAACTCATGATCATGCGATGCAAATAGTATGTTTCCCTTGAATTGTATGAGATTATTGTTGAAAGCCTGAATCGACTCCAGATCCAAATGGTTCGTTGGTGTATCAAGAATCAGGCAGTTGGCATTCTTCAATTGCATACGTGCAATCATACATCTCATTTTTTCACCACCACTTAATACGTTCACATGCTTCAAGACATCTTCTTCCTTAAAGAGCATTCTACCCAAGAACGATTTCATAGTAACCTCGTTGCCAGGTCCCCATTGTGAGAGCCAATCCACAAGATTCATCTCACTCTGGAAAAAGGCCGTATTGTCGAGTGGGAGATAGGCTGTTGTGATTGTAACACCCCATTTATAGGTACCAGCCTGAGCCTCACGATTACCATTGATAATCTCGAACAGAGCGGTCATCGCTTTGGGGTTGTGGCTTAGGAAAACGGTTTTCTGACCTTTTTCTATTGTGAAGTTCACATTGTCGAACAAAACAGTTCCATCGGTATCCACCGCTTTCAATCCTTCAACCTCCAGAATCTGTGTGCCAGGCTCTCGTTCCATCGAAAAGATGATGCCAGGATATTTACGTGTGGAGGGAGTGATTTCTTCAACATTCAATTTCTCCAGCATCTTCTTACGCGATGTGGTTTGTTTTGATTTTGCCACATTGGCAGAGAAACGACGGATAAACTCTTCCAATTGCTTGCGTTTCTCTTCGGCTTTCATCTTTTGGTTCTGAGCCTGACGCAGGGCTAACTGACTTGACTCATACCAGAATGAATAGTTACCAGAAAAGAGGGTAACCTTACCAAAATCGATATCTACCGTCTGGGTGGATACTGCATCCAGGAAATGTCGGTCGTGAGATACAACCAACACACATTGTTCAAGATTCGAAAGATATTCCTCCAACCACTGAACAGTGTCCAAATCCAGGTCATTGGTTGGCTCGTCCAATAGGAGATTGTCGGGATGTCCGAATAGGGCTTTGGCCAGCATCACACGCACTTTTTCATTGTTAGATATCTCCGCCATCTGCTTGTAGTGCTGTGACTCCTGAACACCCAGATTCTGCAGCAGCTGGGCCGCTTCGCTTTCAGCCTCATAACCATTCATCTCGGCAAAGGCCATTTCTAATTCCGCAGCACGATTACCATCTTCTTCAGTCATTTCCGGTTTTGCATAGAGGGCCTCGCGCTCTTTCATGTTGTCCCACATAGGCTTATGGCCCATTAAAACCGTATCAATAACTGAGAATTCATCGTATTTAAAGTGATCCTGTTCCAAAACGCTAAGACGTTCTCCTGGTTGCATCTCTATTGTTCCCTTATTGGGTTCCAATTCACCACTAATAGCGCGTAACAACGTAGATTTCCCAGCGCCATTAGCGCCAATAATTCCATAAATATTACTACTGGTAAACTTTAAATTAACGTCTTTATAGAGCGTTTTTTTACCAAATTGAATGGCTAGATTCGTTACTGTTATCATTGTTTCTTTATTTTAGGGTGCAAAGGTACTTGTTTTTTTTCTAATTCTATTATAATTAAGGTAAAATATTCGATATAATAACACCTATTTATCATAATGTCAATTCTAATAAATATCTCTATCTTTTAAAACATTGAATTTTGAACGCAGATGTTGAAGCATTTCTATATCCAAATTACAAGTGGTTAATTCTTCAACATTAGGTCTGCAGCACGACAATATTTTACCAATTGGATCGAGAATTACGCTTTCCCCAAAATAATGACAATGAGGATCGTTCCCAACGCGGTTACAAGAAATTACAAAAGCCTGATTCTCAATAGCACGAGCCCTGGACAGACTCAACCAAGCATCTTTCCGTTTATCGGGCCAGTTAGCGACAACGATAATGGCATCATAGTTGTATTCATGAGAATATCTGATCCAAACGGGAAAACGTAAATCATAACAAGTGATCAGAAGAAAACGGAACCCTTTATACTCCACTACTGTCTTTTGATCGCCACATGTATAATTCTGATCTTCACCACCATATTTAAATAAATGGTGTTTATCATAATATGAAAATGTGTCATTCTCACCATTTACGAAATAAAAACGATTTCTGTAGGTTTCATCGACATGAATAGCCAAACTACCACAGATGGCACAATGATGATCATGTGCAAACCTTTTCATCCATTCCAACGAAACACTACTTGATTCTTCCTCTGCAATACCTATGGGTTCCGTAACAAATCCCGTACTCCACATTTCTGGAAGTACGTATAGGTCACTGTCAGGATTATTCCCAATCAGTTGCTCCACGCGGTTAATGTTTTCAGCAGGATTTGCCCACTTACTATTCAACTGTATAATTGTAACTTTCATTTAATATAAAAATCATTTGTTAATTGTTGATACCATACACTTCTGACATTGGGACAATTCTCCAATATCTCTTCACTCATATTTATCTTATTAACAGCAAGTTTCCCAAATTCAATCAACTGACGCTTTGGCTCTTTTTTAGGCGTTGTTCTAACCTTGCAGATCTTACTTGGAAACAATCCTTCCAGACGTGCACATGATTCTAGTTCCTGACGGCAATCAGAAGGAATAACCACAGAAAAGAATCCATCCCTTTTTAGAAGTTTACAAACAGATTGTATTAATGCTTTGTAAGATAAATTAACCATATGCCTTGCTGTTGTTCTTTGTACATCAGGACAAGTCAAAGCATTCTCAAAATAAGGCGGATTGCAAACAATAGCCTCGAATCCATCGCTATCCTCAAATTGGGTAATATCCGTATGACGAACGACTATTCGTTCTGAAAATGGCGAATTCAATACATTCTCAGTAGCCTGAGCCACAGCTTCTGGATCGATATCAATGCCTAAGACGTTGGCTTTCGGAAAACGCTGTGCCATCATAAGGGCTATGAGTCCTGTACCAGTACCAATATCCAGAATACGACATTCGTTTTCTGGTGCATTTGCCCACGCACCGAGCAATGTTCCGTCTGTACCAACTTTCATAGCACAACGCTGCTGATGAACGATGAAATGTTTGAATTTAAAGTAATCGTTTGCCATTTTCGAGTGCAAAGATACTAATTATTTGTTAATTCTTACATATATCATTCTTCTTTCTTAATTATTATTAGTAACTTTGCAGCCAATTTTAATGAAACAAACGAAAACATGAATAATCCGAATAAGAATTCTGCATTTCAGATGATAGCTGATATCGATGGAGATTTTAAAGACATACTCGATAACCAGCAGAAACCAACACGAGTACCCATTCTCCCTGTGCGCAACCTGGTGGTGTTCCCGGGTGTGGTCTCCCCTATTCTCATTGGGCGCGATGCCAGCAAAATGGTCATTCAGAAAGCTGAAAAGAAAGGAGACTTTATAGGTATTGTATGTCAGCGCGATCCTGAGATTGATATGCCCTTGCAAGAAGATCTCTATGAAATTGGTGTGTATGCCAAAGTGATGAAAATGTTGACACTTCCTAATGGGAACATGACAGTTATCGTTCAATGCTTCAGTCGTTTACGACTGATTGACATCGTTCAGAGCATTCCTCACCTGGAAGGTATTGTTGAGCCTTTGTCGGATATTGAACCCGAGAAAAGAGACCGTGAGTTTAAGACGGCTATGGACGATTTGCGCAGTATGGTCAATGAATATATTAGTGTAAGCGAGGATATTCCCGACGAAGCCACCTTCGCCATCAAGAATATCACTAATAATATTATGGCCCTCAACTTCGTATGCTCTAATATGCCATTCTCCAGCAAAGAAAAAATACGTCTTTTAGAGATGGAATCAGTTAAAGAGCGTTTGTTCAATGTCATGAAGATCATTAATCGTGAGATTAATTTGCAGAATCTGAAAGCTGACATCCGTAACAAGACTCGCGAAGACATTGACGAGCAACAGCGCAATTACTTCCTTCAGCAGCAGATCAAGAACATGCAGGCCGAGATGGGCAACGGAGAGTCGTCGCCAGAGAAAATAGAATTGTTGAGGAAAGCTAATGGCAAACGATGGTCAGCCGAAGTCGATAAGACCTTCCGCAAAGAGGCCGACAAACTCGACAACCTGAATCCCCAGAGTCCTGAGTATAATGTACAACTCACATATTTACAGACACTTGTCAGTCTGCCTTGGGGCGAATTTACAAGCGACGACCTCAACCTCAAGCGCGCCCAGAAGATACTCGATCACGACCATTATGGTATGGAGAAGGTCAAAGAGCGTATTCTTGAATATATGGCCGTATTAGCCTTGAGGGGTGACTTGAAGAGTCCTATTATTTGTCTTTATGGCCCTCCAGGTGTCGGAAAGACCTCTCTGGGTAAGTCCATAGCATCTGCTATGAAACGAAAATATGTACGCATGTCACTTGGTGGCCTGCACGATGAAGCAGAGATACGCGGCCACCGTCGCACCTATATTGGAGCGATGCCTGGTCGTATTATCAAATCCATCCAGAAGGCAGGTAGTTCGAACCCCGTATTCATCCTCGATGAAATCGACAAAGTGACACAGATGACGCATAATGGCGATCCTGCCTCTGCCCTACTTGAAGTGCTCGATCCGGAACAGAATAATGCTTTCCACGATAACTATCTCGATGTAGATTATGATCTCTCGAAGGTATTGTTTATTGCCACAGCCAACAACCTCAGCACCATCCCTCGTCCCCTACTCGACCGTATGGAAATTATCGAGGTAAGTGGTTATATTACAGAGGAAAAGTACGAAATCGCAAAGCGACACTTAATACCGCGCGAACTCGAGAATACAGGTTTGAACATACCTAAGTTAAAGCCCACCTTCAACAAGGCTGCTATCGAAATGATCATCGAGCGTTATACCCGCGAAAGTGGTGTACGACAGTTGGAGAAACAGATTGATAAGGCTCTCCGTAAGATTGCCTACAAGCGCCAGTTGGAAGAAGAAGCAGACTACAAGAAAATCACGCCGGCCGAGATTGAGGATCTGCTTGGAAAGCCTCCATTCTATCGTGATATTTATCAGGGCAATGATTATGCAGGTGTAGTAACTGGTCTGGCCTGGACAAGTGTCGGCGGAGAAATTCTGTTCATCGAGACCTCATTGTCGAAGGGCAAAGGCTCTAAACTTACGTTGACGGGTAATCTGGGTGATGTCATGAAAGAGTCTGCCATTTTGGCACTCGAATATGTCAAAGCACATGCAGAGACTCTCAATATCGACTATCGCATTTTTGACAACTGGAATATCCACATCCATGTGCCAGAAGGAGCGACACCCAAAGACGGTCCTTCTGCCGGCATAACGATAGCCACCTCTATCGCCTCAGCCCTAACCCAGCGTAAGGTGCGCAAGAATACAGCAATGACAGGCGAGATCACCCTGCGAGGAAAAGTATTGCCTGTAGGCGGTATCAAGGAAAAGATATTAGCCGCCAAACGAGCAGGCATCACAGATATCCTGATGTGTCGTGAGAACGAGAAAGACATTCTTGAGATTCCTGATATCTATCTGAAAGGAGTTAAGTTCCACTATGTTGAGAATGTTCAAGATGTATGGGATTTTGCCCTCACCAACGAGATTGTCAAGCACCCTCTCGACTTCACCATCCCTGAAGAGAAAGAAGAAAACGATAAGAAATGACGTTTGAGCTGCAACATACTGACAATGCCAGCGATGCCCGTGCAGGTGTGATCACTACAGCACATGGGCAGATCCTTACACCCATCTTCATGCCCGTAGGTACGGTGGGAAGTGTCAAGGGTGTCCATTTCTCCGAACTCCGTGAGCAGATCAAGGCCCAGATCATTCTTGGTAACACCTATCATCTCTATCTGCGCCCGGGACTCGATATCCTGCGTAAGGCAGGCGGACTACACCAGTTCAACACCTGGGATCGTCCGATACTGACCGATAGCGGTGGGTTCCAGGTTTTTTCGCTCACAGGCATCCGCAAACTCCGTGAGGAAGGCTGCGAGTTCCAGAGCCACATCGACGGTTCGCGCCACATCTTCACCCCTGAGAACGTGATGGATACCCAGCGCGTGATTGGTGCCGACATCATGATGGCCCTCGACGAATGCCCTCCAGGCCAGAGCGATTACCAGTATGCCAAGAAGTCGCTCGGACTCACCCAGCGCTGGCTAGAGCGTTGCATCAAGCGTTTCAATGAGACAGAACCCCTTTACGACTATCCCCAGACTCTGTTCCCCATCGTTCAGGGCTGTACCTATAAGGATCTGCGCCAGGATGCAGCCAAGCACGTCTGCGATGTGCTCAGCCGTCTCAACGACGGCGGTGGTGCCTCCATCGGTGGTCTGGCCGTAGGCGAACCCACTGAGGTGATGTACGACATGATAGAGGTTGTCAACGCCATTCTGCCCAAGGATCGTCCGCGTTATCTGATGGGTGTTGGTACCCCCCAGAATATCCTGGAAGCCATCGAGCGCGGTGTCGATATGTTCGACTGCGTTATGCCTACACGCAACGGCCGCAATGCGATGCTCTTTACCTATGAGGGCACAATGAATATGCGCAATAAGAAATGGGAAGACGATTTCTCCCCCATCGACCCTGACGGCTGCGACATCGACCGCATCCATTCTAAGGCATACCTCCACCACCTGTTTAAGGCTCAGGAACTTTTGGCCATGCAAATAGCCAGCATCCATAACCTGGCGTTCTATTTGAGATTGGTAACCGATGCCCGTCAACATATTATACAAGGTGATTTTGTTCAATGGAAAAGAAGTATTATTGGCTCGTTAGGGCAGAGAAGATAAAGCGGTTCCTTAAACGGTATCTGCATTGGGTTAAGTACCTTAATCCATTCCGTTTCCTGTCCCGTCTTGACCGTTACATTATGGTCAAGTTCATAGGCACATATATCTATTCTATCGCACTCATCATCTCAATCGCCATCGTATTCGACATCAATGAGAACCTTTCGAAATTCTCCCAATATGGAGCCCCGTTGAAGGCCATTGTCTTTGATTACTACTCTAATTTCGTACCTTATTTTGCGAATCTGTTCTCACCGCTGTTTGTCTTCATCGCTGTCATCTTCTTTACTTCCAAGTTGGCAGGCAATAGCGAGATCATCGCTATGCTCGCAGCAGGCGTCAGTTTCAAGCGTTTGCTCAAGCCCTATCTCCTCTCTGCTGCCATTATAGCCCTTGTAAATTTCTATCTGGGCTCTACAGTCATACCACACGGAACGGTGGTTCGTCAGGAATTTGAGGCTAAATACAAGAACAACAAGAAGACGGTCTCTGCAAGCAATGTTCAGTTGATGGTGGGGCCAGGAACGATAGCCTATATACAGAATTACGACGACCGTACCAAGACGGGGTACGGCTTCTCACTCGACAAGTTCGAAAACAAGAAACTCGTTAGCCACATGACGGCCACCACCATACGCTACGACTCCATCAGCGAAACCCGGTATCACTGGAAGGCCCAGAATTATAAGATCCGTAAGCTGAAAGGCCTGCGCGAAGAGATAACCTCAGGTGCACTCATCGACACGCTGGTAATGATGGAACCGATGGACCTTGTATTCTCTGACGGACAGCAAGAAACGCTTACATCCTCCGAACTATGGATGTATATTAACAAGCAGACCGAACGAGGCTCGAGCAATGTCGTACAATACGAAGTGGAATACCACAAGCGCATTGCCACCAGTTTCGCATCGTTTATCCTCACCATTATTGGTGCAAGTCTCTCCAGTCGTAAGCGTAAGGGAGGTATGGGTCTCTACCTGGGTATAGGTCTGGCGCTCTCGTTCACCTACATCCTGCTTCAGACCATCAGTTCCACTTTCGCTATTAATGCCGACACACCTCCGATACTGGCGGCATGGATGCCTAATCTGCTCTATGTATTTATTGCCTATTTCTGTTACAGACAAGCCCCGAACTAATGAAATTCGAAGAAACATATCTCAACGACAATATCCTCGATGCATTATACGACATGCATTTCGATGAGATGACCCCCATTCAGGAACGCTGTATCCCAGAGATTCTCGACGGATACGACCTTTTAGGTGTGGCGCAGACTGGTACAGGTAAGACTGCAGCCTATCTTCTGCCCATCCTTTCCCAACTCGATGATGGTGATTATCCCAAAGACGCTATCAACTGCGTGATTATGTCGCCCACACGCGAACTTGCACAGCAGATCGACCAGGCCATGCAGGGCTTCGGCTATTATCTCGACCAGGTCAGCAGTGTGGCTGTCTATGGGGGTAACGATGGTGGCCGCTACGATCAGGAACTGCGTAGCATGCGCCTGGGCGCCGATGTGCTCATCGCCACTCCGGGGCGCTTGCTCAGTCACCTTAAGGTGGGCAACCTCGACTTGTCGCGCTGTTCCTTCTTCGTACTCGACGAGGCCGACCGCATGCTCGATATGGGGTTCATCGACGATATCATGAAGATCGTACAGCAGCTGCCCGTCAATTGCCAGCGCATCATGTTCTCGGCCACTATGCCCCCGAAGATACGTGAACTCGCCGTAACCCTGCTTCACGACCCTGTGGAAGTGAAGATAGCCGTCTCGAAACCCGCTGAGAAGATCCGCCAGTCGGCCTACGTCTGCTACGATCCCCAGAAACTCAAGATCATCAACCACATCTTCAAGTCGGGCGACCTCAAACGCGTCATCATCTTCTCGGGCAAGAAGGAGAAGGTAAAGGAGATTACGCGCAGCCTGAAACAGATGCACGTCAACTGCGACCAGATGCACTCCGACCTCTCGCAACAAGAGCGCGACGAGGTGATGTACCGCTTTAAGGCCGGCAAGACCGATGTGCTTGTAGCCACAGATATCGTGGCTCGTGGTATCGATATCGATGATATCCTCACCGTCATCAACTACGATGTGCCCCACGATGCCGAAGACTATGTACACCGCATCGGACGTACGGCGAGAGCCGACCGCGACGGCACAGCCATCACCTTCATCAGCGACACCGACATCTACCGTTTCCAGTCCATCGAGCACTTCCTGGGCAAGGAAGTCGAGAAGATACCCCTTCCCGGAGGACTCGGCGAGGCCCCTGCCTACACCAAGCGCGAAAAGAAGCCCAACACGCGCCGCAACGGGCGCTGGCACTCCAAAGGTCACGGTAAGCGTCAGGGCAAACACAAGCCCAAAACAAAGAAAGATTAAGCTTTATGCATTAAGCTTTAAACTTTAATTTTTAATTTTCAATCTTCAATCTTCAATTTTCAATCTTCAATTACCTCAATGCTAACCCTTCCCAACGCCAAGATCAACCTCGGACTCAACGTAGTAGCCAAGCGAGCCGACGGTTACCACGACTTAGAAACCGTGTTCTATCCCGTACCCATCACCGACGCTCTCGAAGTGTTCCCAATGGATCCCCACTTCCCCTCTGCCGTCGATTGCGACCTGAAAGTCACCAACATCCATATCGAAGGCGACGAACAGAAGAATCTTGTAGTCAGGGCCTACCAGTTGCTCAAGCAAGACTTCCCCACCCTTCCACGCATACACGCACACCTCTATAAAGGCATCCCTACGCAGGCAGGTATGGGAGGCGGCTCCAGCGATTGCGGCTTTATGATAACCCTGCTCAACCGCCAGTTCCAACTCGGCCTCACCGACCAGCAGATGATCGACTACGCAGCTCGGCTGGGGGCCGACTGTGCATTCTTCGTACTCAATCAGCCCTGCTATGCCGAAGGCATCGGCGAGCGCCTCGAGCCTATCGCCCTCGACCTCAAAAGCTGGTATTTGGCCGTTGTGCGCCCCGATATCCCCGTCTCCACGCGCGAAGCCTTCTCGCTCATCCATCCCGAACACCCCGCCCAGAACTGCCGCGACATCGTGATGCAACCTGTGGAAACCTGGCGCGACGCCCTCACCAACGACTTCGAGAAGAGCGTCTTCGCCATTCATCCAGAGATAGGCGCCATCAAAGACCAGTTGTACGAAATGGGAGCGGTTTACGCCGCTATGTCGGGCAGCGGCAGCAGCCTCTTCGGCTTGTTCCGCCACCCTGTAGCCCTCGACGCCTTCACCGCCCCAGGCACCTTCAAAGGCTGCTATCCCCTCTGAACTACACTCGCTGTTGCAGTGTTGCAGTGTTGCAGTTCAAAAGTAGGTTATATGAAAGTCAAAAATTAACTCTATATTTATATATAAATATAGAAGTATT
>CACXVS010000031.1 GCA_902771155.1 uncultured Prevotellaceae bacterium | reverse complement strand
GTACTGCGCCCGCTGGTCGTGGTAGAACTTGTTGTAAAATGAAAGCGGCTTTTCAGCTATCTTCTGCTGCACCAGTCTGATCTGCCTTGCGACCTCCAAGACCTTCTCCTCAACGCCCTGGTAGAACTCCGCCGTCGATTTTGGGAAGAAACCCTTGTAACCCCACACCAGGTCGCGCTGCAACAGGGACAGTTCTTCCAGTTCCGTCATGTCGCTCCGCAACTTGGCGAGTTTCTCCATCCAATAGTCCTCGTTTCCCATCTCGTCGAGGTCGAGACAGAGCGGTTCACGGCATTCACCTCTGTCGAGGTTGTCGTTATACACGCGAGCCAGTTGTCTGCACCTGACCGATGTGACAAATATCAACATGGCCAAGTGTATCTGGGAATCCTTGTCGTCCTTGTCTAAATGGTTATACTCTGAAAGACACTGATTCAAACGCATGAGTCTCTCTCTTAAAGAATTCGTTTCTTGTATTATTTTCATTTCTTGCTTGTTTGTTGATTAACTTAGCCCGCTTTTTCAACGGGGGTGCAAAAGTAATGCTATTTTATAAGTCCTCCAAATAAATCGCTCAGAATCTGCACAATAACATTATGCAATCGATTGCATAAATCCGATTTTTAGGGCAGCAAAATACATTTTTGTTAAAAATGGCAACCTGAAGAACGATTCTAACAAATATATTTCGTCAATTCAATATAATTTCCTAAATTTGCCGACAGACTATTGCGGAAATATGATATATGAGAACGGAGTGTTGAAACAGGTACTGGTAGATGGAGGGTATGTCACCTTCAGCGGTACGACGCCCAATTACTTCTATTACCTCAAGGATCACTTGGGTAATAACCGCGTGGTACTGACTCCTTTGGAGTGAGTTTGGTAAAATCAAGGCTTTAACAGATACAAGCATTGGCAGCATTGATGCCCAAACCTCTGATGCCCCCTATTATAACCTCAATGGTGTCCGCGTGGATCAGCCCAAGATGGGTATATATATCCAGAATAGCAAGAAAGTCGTTGTGAGATAAAGACAATGTTAGTCATTATATTCCTTTTTTTACGCCTCCGCAAAGGCCAGTACATTTATAGCTTCCAGGGGAACTGGAACTTGGGGGTGGCGAAGTGGCGGCGGAAGATGCAGTGCCAGAAGAAGGCCAGCTGATAGAGGAGCGTGGAGCCATGCAGTTTGAAGTAGGAGGCGTAGGTGAAGTCCCACTTGAGGTGGCGCTTGATCTGCACGTCGATGTCGATATGCGTCTGATCGACCTTGTATTTCCGGTCGAGCAGGAAATAGGCAAACCTGATGGCGGCCATGCGGGGCTTGGGGGGAAGGTTGCCCTCGACGGAGGGCATGACATCCTCTAACTTCTGGATATGATAAAGTGCACCGCAGCGCTCAAACCCACAATGGCCTATTAGGAGTGAGGGCTTGCCCCAGTAGCAGGCTTCGAGGCCCGTGGTGGAACCGAACGTGACCACCTTCTCACAGGCATCCATCAGGTCGTAGCTGCTCACCTTGCTCTCGGGCGGGATGACGGTGACGTTGGGAAGAGCGTCATACTGATAGAGACCCAGATGGTCGCGGTGGTTGATGCCCTTCAGGTTGGGGTGTATCCTTATATAATAATGTACGTCGCCCGCGGAGTGGTTGAGGATATAGCCGATGGCCTCGCACTGGCTGGGGAACACGCGGTTGACGCTCCAGTCGTCGCCGAGAGCCACCAGCTCGTCTTGTGACGAGGTGAAGAGCACGATATTACGCTGGCTGGGGTCGAAACCCTCGGGCAACAGACCTTTCTTCTGTTCGGTGACGTAGGCCTTGACATCGACCACCACCTCGCCTTTGCGACGGCGCTCGAAGAACGATGAGCCGATGCGGATCTTCTCTTCCTCGGGTTCGTCGCTCTTCTCCCAGGTGGTGATGGCCAGCTGGTTCCACTTCTCGATATTATGTGGCAGGGCGTCGGGATAGCTCATCTTCGCATAGGGCTCACCATGACCGCCTACGGTCTCGACAGCCTTGAACTTGACGCCCAACTTTTGGGCGATGTCGAAGAAGAGGCGGTTCTCATAGAGGCGTCCGTTATGAACGATGACCACGTCGGGCTTGATCTGGTCTATCAGTTCGTAGGCTTTATCCACCAGGTTGCAGAGTTCGTTGACCAGTGGAATGGCATACGTGTGGAACTCGTGGAAACGGGCCAGGTCGAGGTCGCGCGTCGTCGTATAATATAGGGAGAGGACCGACCTGCCCACCTTGACGTCGCGATAGGTGAAATCTTCGAGTTCGTCGGCCTCGCGGAAGTCGAACTGCTGTTCACGGTGCTTTACATCCTCGCTCTTGATGGGAATCATGTGGACACCGGCCCCGTAGGCCCGCCGGTACTCGCGGTACATGCGATGACAGAACTGACAGATGCAGGGGTAGCCGTCGAGATTCATAAAACAGGTTGAGAGTCCACAATGGCAGTATGCCCAGTAGATATCGTCGCCTTTCTGCCTACCGTCAAGAATATCGTCGATAATGACGCCGATATGTGGGGCGGCAAGGGCACTGGAACTATAATATAGTCTTTTACTCATGATTAGCCGTTATTGTCCTTTATACCTGCACAGTTTCCGACTGCGGTTGTGCAGGATATCCTTGATGATGAATGGGGTGACCTCGCCAAAGCGGATGACTTCATAGGGAACGCTGCCGATCTGTCCGCTGCGGATGGCCTGGTTGGCATAGAGCTCATCGACAAACGGATCGGGCGTGCAGACCACGTCGAGGTCAAGATCCCTGACATACATGGAGTAAGCCTTTTCCGACTCCTGACCGTCCTGATCGACATAGTGACTTCTGAAGGTCTTGGAGAAACGGTAGGAGGCGCCCGTCTTTTGTTCTATATAGTGGATATAGGTGAAGCTGTTGCGCATGGATGCGCTGCCGATGAACACATTCTTGGCGTTGACCTTCTCTAGATAGGCGAAGGGCGAGTCGGCTCCAAACGACTCCACATTCTCCAGGGCACAGAGATAGTCGGTATCCTTCCCCCATACAGCAAAAGAGTAGATGGGATGCTTGGTGCGCACGAAGTCCTTCCTCCGAAGGGCGGCATTGCCGATGGCTCCCGTCTTGCTGGGGGTCTTCCTGTAGTCGAAGGTCTTACCCTGACAGAATCCCCAGTTGTAGGTCGGGATCAGGAGCGTGCCCTCTGTCCCGACAGCCTCCTGGAACTTGTCCAGCAGCACGTTCGGGTCGAAGTGCTCACCGTGTTCCTGGCATTGCAGGAACAGGTCGGTAATGTCGGACGTGAGGAGGACGACATCGCCTTTCTCAATCCCTATCACCGAGGGAATCATCTGATAGCTGACGTATTCTGACATGCTTGAGCGATTAATAAGTTGAGCGTCCACCGTCGATGACGATGTTCTGGCCGGTAATCCAACGGGCTTCGTCGGACAGCAGGAAACACGCCAGGTTCGTAATATCCTCGGGGTGGCCAACACCCAGGGGATAGGTCTGCAGGTGGGCCACTCCCGACTCTGTCTTCAGGAAGTCCTGTGTCATGGGTGTCTCCACCGTACCGGGTGAGATGCTGTTGACGCGTACCTTTGGTGCCAGTTCCTTGGCCAGCGAGATGGTGAGGGCGTTCAGGGCCCCTTTCGACGCGGCATAGACGGCATTACCCTTCTCGCCCCGGATGGAGGCCAGCGAGGAGATGAGCACGATGTTCTTCAGCGATCCCTTGTTCTCTTTTTTCAGCAGGGGGCGTATCAGCTCCATGGCGGAGAGGATGTTGACGTTGAAGATGGTGTCGATGCTGTCGGTATCGGCCTGACGGAGGGGCATCACCTTACTGGTTCCGGCACAGTGCACCAGGGCTTCTATCTGCAGGCCCTCGCTCTGGATGAGCTCTGTAAGACGAGAGGCCGCCTGACGCCTGTCGGCATCGAGGTCGATGACGAGTTTCAAGACCTTGTTTGACCCGCCCGTCTGATTGATGAGTTCATCGAGTCGGGCTTCATTCCGTCCGACGAGGATCAGGTTGCGCTCGCCTGAAAGGCGGACGGCCAGATCGAGTCCGATGCCAGAGGTGGCGCCTGTGATAAGTGTATAGGTATCCATCAGCCCAGAATCAGTTTGCAGAGATCACCAACGGTTTTGCAAGCCCTGATATCAGCGGCCTTGAAGGTCTTCTTGTAGTTCTCCGACACCATCGAGATGATGCCGAGGATGGCCAGGGAGTCCCAGTACTCGAAATCCTCGAGCACGTCGGTATCGTTGACGGTCTCTTCCTCCAGGACCTCAGCCAGTTTGCTTTTTAATTCTTCCATATTCTTCAATTCTTCAATCTTTCAATTCTTCAATTTTTCAATTCTTCAATTCTTCAATATTCAATAATTCTATTAAACGTCAGATTGCCCACCTTCATGATGATCGAGGCCCAGGTGAGTCCGACACCGAAGCCTGCCAGACACATCTGATAGGACTGTTGTTCGAGTTTCTCTCCCAGGTTGTACGAGATACAGGTGGGAACGGTGACGCCACTGGCATTGCCGAAGTTCTCGACGATGTTGCTGGGCATCTTCTCGTAGGGCACTCCGATGGCGTCGGCCAGTTTGTTGAGCATGAACTTGTTGGGCTGGTGGAACATATACCAGTCGATATCGTCAGCCGTCATACCAGCGCGTTCCAACAGTTCGTGGATCATGGGGGGCACCTCGCGCTGAACGAAGTTGAACACGTCGTCGCCCTGCATCACCAGATTGTTGAGCGAGCGGAAGTTGCCGGCCTCGTCTTCGTGCTCGATGGCCGTCTCTTCACTGCAGGGCATGCGGAAACCGCCTGCGGGGATGATCAGGGCCTTGGCACCGGTGCCGTCCATCTTCACGGCCATGTGGATTTCCTCTTGGTCGTCGGTCTTCTCCACGATGGTGATGGCAGCAGCATCGCCGATGAGGGGTTTGCTGTTGCGGTCGTGGATCGACACCTTCGGACTGAGCACGTCGGCATTCATCAGCACCACCTTGTTGACATGCTCTTGTTCGAGCAGCATGAAAGCCTGCATCAGTCCGAGTTCGAAGCCGGCACATCCTTGGTTGATGTCCATACAGATTGTGTCGTGCTTCAGACCGAAATGACCTTGGATGAGGTTGCTGGTGGGAGGCATGAAGTAGTCGGGCGACTGCGACACGAAGAGCAGGGCGTCGATCTCGTCCTTCTGGAGCAGACCGTTGTCGAAGAGGTACTGCAATCCGTGGATGCAGAAGTCAGACGAGCACTGTCCTTCGGCTGCTACGCGGTGGGTGTTATAGCCCATGATCTTTTTCAGACGAAGGGATTTCTTCTCAGGGAAATTATAGTTTCCCATCTCCTCCTCGAAGGTGACGACACGCTTGGGGAGGATGGTCAGGATGCCTGCGATCCGCTTGTTCTTAAACTTCAGGTTCATGCTGCTCCGCTTTTCTTCAGTAGGGTCTCAATCTTATCGAGTGTAGAGAAATTCTCAGGGATGACATCGATACCTTGGATCTTAATGCCGAAATGTGACTCCAGCTCGTCAACCAGTGAGACGATATCAAACGAGTCGAGCATACCTTCCTCGATGAAATCTACCTCCTCAGTAAAGTCGAACTCCGGTCTGAGCTCAGTCAGGATTTCAATAATCTTTTCTTTCATATCACAATTTATTATTTAGAAGCACATAGTCAAACAGATTCTCTTGCCGGAATCCGAAGTGAGTATGTCTTTTGATTGCATTTTCATTATCGTCGATCACCCACAGGATCTGTCGTTTCGACTGCAGGGAGGTCTTCACGGAACCGTTGTAGAGCTTGGAGCCGATGCCCTTGTTCCTGTGCTGCTCTGAGACGAACCAGTATCTCCAGTACCAGGTCAGACCCTTGTCCTCGAAGATGCTGAATCCGCATACCTCCTGACCCTCCTTATAGACGATCACCCCGCCCTTCTGGTTGATCTGGTTGATCTCGTAGAGGGTTGGAATCTGTTCACTCAGGGGGTCGAAGTTCGTGTAGAGCATGTTCCTCACGATCTCGAGTTCCCTGTCGTCGGCCTTCGGCGTCTCGTTGGCCAGACTGGGGTCGAAGGGCAGCTGTCCGATATGACTCATCCGATACAGCCGCTTATAGCTTTCGAAGCCTTGCTCCTGAAACACTGCCATCTCTACGGGCGCCTCTGCCTTGCTGACGATATCCAACGAGGTCTGCTTCTGTAAAGCCGTCGCACTTAACGCCTCTTTCAGGGTGTCGGCACCTGATGCGAAATAGAAGAGGTTCAGGAATTCGCCATTGTCGTTGGTGAGCAGCACACAGCCAGGCGTCGTCTGATAGCGCAGTGTGCCGGCTTCCAGCCAGAAGGGGTGCTTGTTCTCGTCCCAGAAGAAGTTGGTGAGAGGTCTCTCCCCCGTCTCCCTGACCTTGGCGAACAAGCCGTTCAACTGCTCGAATGACGTGATGACCTTATCCATTAATCTGTTTTTTGTAGTACGAACGGTCGATCTTGCCGCTGCTGTTCTGCTTGAGTGCCTCCTCGCGGTAGTAGGCTGAGGGTATCATATAGCGGGGAATCTTGTCGGAGACGGCTTTACGGAAGGCACTCAGGTTCAGTTCCTCAGGCGCCTGATAATAGAGCACGATCTTCTTGTTGTTGAAATCATAGACAGCGCAGCAGTTGTCCACCATCTTACTGGCCAGCACAGCATTCTCAATCTCGCCCAGTTCGATGCGATAGCCGTTGTGCTTGATCTGTGAGTCCTTACGGCCCACGTACATAATCTCGCCGCGCTCGTTCTTATAGACGATGTCGCCTGTACAGTAGATGGTCTCCGGGTAGTGCTTGTTCAGCGGGTTCTGGATAAAGGCTTTCTGTGTCTTTTCCGGGTCATTGTAATAGCCTAAGGCCAGTGAAGAGCCTCTGACGCACAACTCACCCTCTTCCCCAACGGCGGCCTCGCGCTGCTGATCTACCAGAATCAGGACGTCGCTGTTGCGGCATTCAATGCCGATGGGCAACGGCTCGTCGTCGGCAAATTCCCTGTCAACCTCATAGAAGGTGCAATCAACGGTAATCTCCGTCGGGCCGTAGAGATTGGCATAACGGCAGTGGGGCAGGTGCTTGCGCCAGTAGTTCAGATGCTTGTTGGGCATCACCTCTCCTGCAAAAAGCACATCTTTCAGATACTGTGGTTTCTTGTCTTTCAGGATGTCGAAATTGGCCACGTTGATGAGTGCAAAGGGTACCCAGAACACAAACGTGATCTGTCGCTCGTTCATGTAATCGACCAGTTTGGCCGGGAACGAGAAGTGCATATCGGGAATAATGTCGAGGGTGGCGCCGGTGGCATACATCAGGTAGATGTCGAGCGTGGAGTTGTCGAAGTAGAAGGGTGCCTGGTTTCCGATGACAGCCTCACTGGTGACGCCGAACGTGCTGACGGCCCAGTCGATATAGTCAATCACACCTCTATGGGCAATGACCACCCCCTTCGGTGTACCCGTGGAACCCGAGGTGAAGATGGAGTAAACGGGGTCGGTGTCGATCTGGTCGGCCAGGTAGTCCTCGGCATTGGCACCTGCCCGGGGCTGATGCTCCAGCACGTCCTCCATCACAAAGACCGCTTTGCCAAACATCCCTTTCACCTGCTGTTCGTGGGCCTTGTCTGTGATGACGGCTTCCGACTCCAGTACGTTCAGAATGGAACTGATTCTCGTATCGGGCGACTTTGTGTCGAGGGGCACATAGAAGTTACCGCTCATGTTGATGCCGGCAAACGCCTGTACCATGGTGCATCCCTTGGGGATATACACCCCGATGGGCGAACGCCACAGACCCTTAGCCCTGATGGCATCGGCTATCACAAAAGCCGACTGGAGAAGTTCCGTAAAAGTGATGCTGCCTGTTGTATCCTGAACTGCTGTCTTCTGAGGATGCTTGGCAGCAGTGTGAACCAAATATTCAATGACACTTTTCTGCATACGTGTTGCGTACCTTTTTATTTTAGGCTGCAAAAGTACAACATTTTTATGTAACGGCCAATCTTTTCCCTAACTTTTGCCTAAAAACTTTCTTAAAAGAGTTAAAAAACAATAAATATGTGCTTTTTTCTGCTCTAGCGTGTTTGTAAAAGGGGAAAGAGTCGTACCTTTGCAGTCCGATTATTGGGGAGAGACTTAGAATCCCCGTGGATTGAGGTGTGAATAGCGGCGTCTTTGGCCGGGCGCAGTGGTTCGTGAATCGTCAGTCCAGCAATGGAATCGTAAGGTTCCTGCGCGTTCGTTAGACTTGCAGCCGGGAGTTCTTGCAAGAAGCAAGCGGCCTTAGGGCCGAGCGAGACCTCGGATGTGAGTTTGTGTGCGCAATTAAGTAAACTGTTTTTTAGTAGTAAAATTAAAAGAGAAAATGAACACTTTAAGTTACAAGACTCTTTCCGTGAACAAGGAAACAGCAAAGAAGGAGTGGGTGGTGATCGATGCCACCGACCAGGTTGTTGGTCGTCTCGCTTCAAAGGTAGCAAAGCTGATTCGCGGAAAGTACAAGCCAACTTTCACTCCGCACGTTGATTGCGGTGACAATGTTATCCTTATCAATGCCGATAAGGTGGTATTCACTGGTAAGAAAGAGACCGACAAGGTCTATACCCGTTACACTGGTTATCCTGGTGGTCAGCGTTTCCAGACACCTGCCGAGCTGCGCAAGCGCAATGGTGGTGTGGAGAAGTTCCTCCGTCACGCTGTGAAGGGTATGCTGCCAAAGGGTCCTCTCGGACGCAGCCTGCTGAACAACCTCTACATCTATGAGGGTACAGAACATCCGCACGAGGCCCAGAAGCCAAAGGCAATTGATATTAACCAGTATAAATAATAAGGAAAGATGGAAGTAATTAACGCAATAGGTCGTCGCAAGAGTTCTGTAGCCCGCGTATATGTTTCTGAGGGTACAGGCAAGATCACGATCAACAAGAAGGATTTAGAAGTTTATTTCCCGTCAGCCATCCTGCAGTATGTGGTGAAGCAGCCGCTGAACCTGCTGGAGGTCGCTGAGAAGTATGACATCAAGGCCAACCTCGACGGTGGTGGCTTCACAGGTCAGAGCCAGGCTCTCCGCCTTGCTATCGCTCGTGCACTGGTGAAGATCAACGAAGAGGATAAGAAGAAGCTGAAGGACCAGGGATTCCTGACACGCGATAGCCGTGAGGTTGAGCGTAAGAAGCCAGGACAGCCCAAGGCTCGTCGTCGCTTCCAGTTCAGTAAGCGTTAATATTCAGCTGATAGTTGATAGTGGATAGTTGATAGTTCTTGGACGAGCCAAGCGGTAAAGCCGAGCGATGATTACCTTCACTGTTCCATCTGTTAGCAGCTGAAATATAACTGAATATAGTTTAGTATCTAAACCCTTAGGATTTGTAGTCATAGTGACCATCAGCGGATAAAGGTAATCATAACTATCCACTATTCACTATCCACTATCAACTACCTACCGGCTGATTCTGGACAAAAGAATTAAAAAGAAAGTAAACAAATTAAAAGCAAAACAACAAAATGGCAAGAACAAATTTTGACCAGTTGCTGCAGGCAGGCTGTCACTTCGGCCACCTGAAGCGTAAGTGGAACCCCGCAATGGCTCCCTACATCTATACCGAGCGTAACGGTATCCATATTATCGACCTGCACAAGACCGCAGCCAAGATCGACGAGGCTGCCGACGCTTTGAAGCAGATTGCCAAGAGTGGCAAGAAGATCCTGTTCGTCGCTACTAAGAAACAGACAAAGGACGTGATCGCCGAGAAGGCTACCAGCATCAACATGCCTTATGTTATTGAGCGCTGGCCTGGTGGTATGCTCACCAACTTCCCGACTATCCGTAAGGCCGTAAAGAAAATGGCGAACATCGATAAGCTGATGCAGGACGGTACCTATTCAAACCTCTCAAAGCGCGAGCTGCTGCAGGTGACCCGTCAGCGTGCCAAGTTGGAGAAGAACCTCGGTTCTATCGCCGACCTGACCCGTCTGCCCAGTGCCCTCTTCGTGGTTGACGTGCTGAAGGAGCAGATTGCCGTTCGCGAGGCTAACCGTCTGGGTATCCCCGTATTCGGTATCGTTGACACCAACTCTGATCCTAACAATGTGGACTTCGTGATTCCCGCTAACGACGACGCTAAGGACAGCGTAGAGGTTATCCTCAACGCTTGCTGCGCTGCTATCTCTGAGGGTATCGAGGAGCGCAAGGCAGAGAAGGCCGACGATAAGGCTGCTGAGGCTCAGGCCGAGGCTGACGGTGAGGAAGTAAAGCCCAAGCGCGCTGCCCGCAAGCCCCGCAAGGAGGCTGCTCCTGCAGAAGAGGCTCCCGTAGCAGAAGAGGCTACCGCTCCCGCTGAGGAAGAGGCTCCCGCCGCTGAATAAAATTGAAGGATTGAAGAATTGAAAAATTGAAAAATTAAAGTTATGGCAATTTCAATTGACGATATTAAGAAGCTCCGCGCAATGACCGGTGCTGGTCTGGCCGACGTGAAGAAGGCTCTGACCGAGGCTGAGGGCGACTTCGACAAGGCCAAGGAGCTCCTCCGTGAGCGTGGCCTCGCTATCGCTGCCAAGCGTAGCGACCGTGAGACATCTAATGGTTGTGTACTCGTAAAGAGCGTTGATGGCTTCGCTGCTATGATCGCCCTGAAGTGCGAGACCGACTTCGTGGCTAATGGTGCCGACTTCATCGCTCTGACTCAGAGCATCCTCGACGCCGCCATCGCTGCCAAGGCCAAGGACCTCGAGGCTGTAAAGGCTCTCGACATCAATGGTCAGAGTGCTCAGGACGCTGTGACTCAGCGCTCTGGTATCACTGGTGAGAAGATGGAGCTCGACGGTTACCTCGTGCTCGAGGGTGACAACGTAGAGGTTTACGACCACATGGGCAAGCACATGCTTTGCACGATGGTTCAGACCAACCTGAACGCTCCTGAGGTGGGCCACAAGCTCGCTATGCAGGTAGCTGCCATGAAGCCCGTGGCCCTCGACTCAGCTAGCATGCCTCAGTCAATCCTCGACGAGGAGTACAAGACTGCTGTTGAGAAGACCAAGCTCGAGCAGGTAGAGAAGTTCGTAGAGATGAAGCTGAAGAAGGCTGGTATCAACCCCAACCTCGTTGACTCCGAGGATCACATCGAGAGCAACATGGCCAAGGGCTGGCTCACTCAGGCTCAGGCCGATGAGGCTCGCAAGGTCATTGCCGATGCCAAGGTAGAGGGCGAGGCTCAGCTGAAGATGCAGATGATCGAGAACATCGCCAAGGGTCGCGTCAGCAAGTTCTTGAAGGAGAACTGTCTCGTTGACCAGGAGTTCCAGTTCGGTGATGGCGACAAGCAGACTGTTACCCAGTGGCTCGCCGCTCAGAACAAGGACCTGAAGATCGCTGCCTTCAAGCGCTTCACGCTCGTTGCAGAGTAATCCCCATTTATCCTATATCGAAATCGGCACTGCCTCATCGCAGTGCCGTTTTTTTGTCCCATAGAGGCAAAAAACGGTTTGTGAAATCAGTTCACAAGCTTTTTTCGTCTAAAAAGTTGGAAGGAATCAGAATAATAACTAACTTTGCAAGATATGACGAAGAAACGGTTTTCCTATACGCTTTTTTGCTTATGCGCCCTGGGGCTGATGCTGGGGTGCTCAGGCAACGGCGCACAGATGCGCCAACAGCTCGAAGCCCTTGAACAGCAGAATGTTAACGGAGAGAAGTTGCTTGACGACTCGCTTGCAGAGTCCTTAGTAGATTATTTCGACCGCCACGGTGATGCCAACGAACAGATGCGCGCCAAGTACATCCTCGGATGTACCTATTCTGCCCTCAACGAACTGCCCCGTGCACTCATCACCTTCTATGAGGCAGCAGGCTGTGCTGATACCATGCTAGCCGACTGTAATTATAAGGTTCTGAGTCTCATCCATGGACAGTGTGCCATGATTTATCATACCCAGGTACAGCCTCGTAGCGAGTTGCAGGAACTGAGGCTCTCTGAGTATTATGCTTGGAGAGACAACGACACCCTTCAGGCCATCAAGCGCTATTCCCAACAGAGTGGAGCCTACGATTTCCTGAAGATGCCCGATTCCGTCTTGTTCGTCAAGGAACGGGCTGCACAACTGTTCCGCGAGATTGGCAAGCCCGACAGAGCTGCCCGAACATTGGGAGGCAGTACCATCACATCTTTATTGAAGAAAGGCGATATCTCGAAAGCCCTCGAATACAGTCGTCTCTATGAACAGGAGTCGGGCTTGTTTGATAGCCTCAAGAATATCGCCAAAGGCTTTGAGATCTATTATTATATAAAAGGAGAGTGCTATCTGGCCACCCACCAGTTTGATTCTGCCGAGTATTGGTTCCGTAAGGAACTACGCGACGGCAAGGATATCCGTAATCAGATAGCAGGCAGCAAAGGTCTGCAGGAGGTATTCGAGAAGAAGAAAAACTCCGATTCCATCGCTAAATACGCCACCCTTGCCTACGAACTGAACGATTCTGCCTACTCCCTTTCCGAGATGGACAATATCCAGAAGTATCAGGCATCCTATAACTACAACCATCAGAGGTTCCTGGCCAAGGAGAAAGAGTCGGAAGCCAAGATAGCCTGGCTCACAGCCATCATCGTGATACTGGTTGCAGCTATCCTGTTGGGTTTCTTTTTCAAGCGCTATCGTCTTTTCAAGCATGCAGCTCTGGATTATCGCCTGAAGAATGCCGAGATCACCAAGCGCTTCAGGTCGTTGGCCAAAAGTAACCCACAGCAATATCCCACCAACGACGACTGGAAGCAGTTGCGCCAGCTGGTGGAGCATGAGATTCCTGCCTTCCATCGCATCATGAATCCCGACGAATCGCCCTTGACGGAGATGGAGTACGACATCTGCCTCATGTCGCGAGTCCACATCTTGCCCAACGAGATGGCCAAACTGAAGAAGTGTGTGCCCTCATACGTCTCGAATATCCGCAAAAGCCTCCTGAAGAAAGTCTTCGCAAAAGAGGGCAATGCAGATGAATTTGACGAAGAAATCAGCAAAATCGGTAACAAAGACCTATCTCTATGAAGAAGTATCTGTTATTTGTCGTTTTATTCCTCAGTTGTCTGAGCATACAGGCTCAAGATGAGAATGGGGCATTGGTGTCAATTGCCAAAATGAACTGGGTGGGAGTTAGCGAGCTCCCTTCGTGGTGTTATTTATCGGGGGATAATGATACTTCACTAGAATTTGTTGATGATGGTATTGCCATTAATAATCCTCAGAAGTATGATGCGATCTATACCCCCCAGATAATTGTTATCGAAGGTTTCACACTCGAAAAGGGGCACAATTATATCGTTCGTTTGATAGTCAGGGTTCCATCAGATGGAACTTATCATGTGAATATGGGTGATTGGGAAACGAATTATTCGCTTCAACTACCAGTAAGAAAAAGTGATGACTTCCAAGTGATTGATGTAGAATATCCTGAATATGGTGACAACATAATTGGGAATGGTCATGTACTGATAGGTTGCGGTTGGGTTGTAGGTACTACCATTATCAAGGAGGTGGAAATCCTTGAGAAAACAAATGCAACTGGCATCCAGGGCATAAAGGCAGATCGTCATAACGTCATCTACAACCTTAATGGCCAGAGGGTTAGCCCACCCTATAGGGGTATAGTTATCCAGAATGGGCGAAAGGTCGTGAAGTAGTTTCACTCCACATTGTGAATATATTTATCATGCATTTTTGAACCAAGCAATACAAATTCTCTCTATCTTTGCAGCAAAATTCATTCATTCACTAAAAACAAAAGGTTATGAAAAAGAGTTTGTTTACTTTGCTGTTTGCTGTCAGTTGCTTATGTGCAAATGCACAGCTGGGGTATTGGGTACGAATGGGGTTTGTTGAACTGACCCCCGACGAGTCGATTCTCTATAAGCTTGTTTTGGCAATGGACGATGAAAGTCGGGAGGCCCTCAATGACTTGTATGCCAGTTTGAAAGCGGTGGGAGACAAGTCTCTCATCAAGTGTAACGAGACCGGTTTGGGTGGATGGTATGTGAAAAAGGACTATCCTCTGCCTGAGGGCAATTATTTCGAATCGGATTTCTACAATTACAAGATAGGTGATGATGATGAGAATAAACTAGATGGTGAGAATAAATTATTAGTTGTACTCCCCATAGTCCAAAACTCTATGAATTCTCTTGGACGGATTGAAGACCTCTTGGAATATCTTGGAGACAGGGTGACTGTTGACTTGATTAAAGAGGATGTCATTGAAGGCTATGAAGACTATAAAAGAACCGATTTCCGGTTTATAAGCAACCTGAAGACCTCAGAGGAATGGCTGAAGCTATGTCTGGATGTCTATAACCATGGATTTGAAGGTTTGCATCACTTCACTCCCATGTTTTTTACGATTGACAATACCTACTATAGTCATTTGATTAGTGTAATGACGGGATCAAACGAGGAAGAGAATCTGGTCTATTCGATGAATTGGGAAGGCGTGGAGTATCCTGTGATTTCTGAATTCCCAGAGTATGACCCATGGGAGTCAACAGCCGAAGGACTGGCCCTTGTCAATCCACAGCCGCAGGAGTATTCTGGTCAACTCTGGGCCCTTATTAATGCGGGCGGCTTCAGTCTTGAGGAAGGTCATGATTACGTTGTCCGCCTCACCATGAAGGTTCCTTCTGATGGTACATATACGGTAAATATGGGCAGTTGGACCACTAATTATTCCCATGAGGTGTCTGTCAGCGCCAGCGACGAGTTCCAGGTGGTTGAAATCCCGTTCCCTAATTTCTGGGGCGAAATAGAAGACAGGGCGTTTGAACCCATAGAGGAAGATGCCCATATCAACCTTTGCTGCGGCTGGGTCAAGGGAACCACTGTCGTTAAGAAGGTTGAGGTCTTCGAGATCATAAATTGGAAATCGAGAGGCGATGAAACAGCCAAATTAGGATATTGGGCAGGGGAAAAGTTTCTCTTTATCGAACTGACTCCTGAAGATGCTAATAATTACAGGTATGTCCAGACCTTGGACGAGGAGAGTGAGAATACCCTCGATGACCTGATGGCAGATGCAGCAGACGAAGCGATACTCAAATTCATTGAGAACAGGTATTTTGTTAAGAATGACATTCGCCTGCCTGAAGGCAAATATTTCGAGTCGCCAATTTATATTTCTTCGGAAGAAGGAGTACCAATCGTTATTTGTCCGAGAATCGTTGTCTCATTGAAAGAAGGTTACGAGATAGACGGCCTATTGGAGCAACTTGGCAGTAAGGTGACCGTTGAGCGCAGCGAAACTGCTTATGAGGGAGGTATCAGGTATTATCTGGCTTGTCAGATGAATTCATCTGAAGAAGTGCTTGAGGCTGTTCGGATCATTTCCGGCTTCATTGAAAGCGGGGGTATCAGGTATTTCGAGCCGGAAATGTATAATCTTTCATTCACTATGTACGGAGAAGGAGAAAGTCTGATAGATAAGCTGAAGGGTGGCGATGAAACAGCCATCAATGCTGTGAAGGCCACAAAGGCCGACGACGCCATTTACAACCTCAATGGTCAGAGGGTTAACGCCTCTTACAAGGGCCTCGTCATCAAGAACGGCAAAAAGGTCGTGATTAAGTGAGAGAAATGAGAGCTTGCTCGCATTTCCGAGCGTGAACGAGCTCGAACGAAGTTCAAGATGATCCAAAAATAAAAGACATTGTTAGTAATTGCCCCCGTGAATTGACACACTGAATTTGATTAGTATGAAAGCGTGCCGCCTTGTGATAGGGTGGCACGCTTTTTAAAAGTAAAACAAGTTGTTTTACCTTCAAAGATGACGTCTAAACGGGTGAAATAGATGCCTCCTTCGACAGTAAAACAAGTTGTTTTACTTTAAGAGATGCCGCTTCCTTCCCAAACAGCCCTATCGCTTTTGCCCCTAAAGCCCTTGGAATGACGTTATTACTCACCAGGATTTGCATAAACGAGATAGCCACCTTGCGACGGGGTGGCTATCTCGTTTTTAGGTTCTATTCACATAATTTGATATTGCATATATATGAGGGAGGCAGTCGGTCGTCTGTTACCCCACTTGTATAATTCTCACAAGTGAGTATTTGGAAATCTATTATATCACCATACTTATATGTTGCAGATGAACCTGCTGGGAAAACGGCAACAATGCCCATTCCAACATTGATATTATTATAGTCTGTAGTTGATGGAACAGACTCAATCTGCACAAGGGCGAAACCCTGTACATCGTCGGAGCCAAGAACCATCCCGGAAAAGCAATAGGAAACTTCTGAGACTGGTTCTTTATCTTTCTCATCATCGCTACTACAACTTGTAACTATCATACATACCCCTGTCATTAACAGAGATATGCAGATCCATCTATTAAGAAATTTGGTAATCATCTTTATTATTTTTTGAAGGGATTCTACTATTATAACCCCAACTCTTCCAAAAACTTGCATCAGGAATGCGCGTTTTAGTTTTTTTTAACTGTTGATTCTTATTTCGTAACTACTCATGGCACGGGTGCTGAGTAGTTACAGAAGGGGCGTTCTGAGTTAAAGAATCATAAATAATCGAGTTTTCATGCAGTGTTTTTGATGTTTGCGGGTTATATAAGTAGTACAGATAAACAATCAGGATAACATAAAGACATTGTTAGTAATTGCCCCGTGAAGAATACACGGTATTAGATTAGTTTGGAAGATAGCCACCCTGCGACGGGGTGGCAATCTTGTTTTTTTTCTGTGAAAAGTTGGTGTTTTGCCATCAACCTCTACTAAAACAGGCTTATGTTATTGTAATTTAGGACTTTATGCTTATTTTAAGTTCTACTAACCCTCTACTAAAGTTCTACTAATCCTCTACCAAACCTCTACCAATTCGAGGCCTGATGACATCTCTATCCCTACCTCGCAATTTCTTTTCCTAAGGATTTCAACTTTTCTTCCTAAGCCTTGTTGTTGAATTCTCTAGAGAATTCGGGGCTTAGTACTAGTACTAGCATTTGTTCTCTCCCTATGAAACGCTTCAATTCTCTAGAGAATTATTTAGTAGAACTTAGGTAGAACTTTAGTAGAGGATAAGTAGAACTTTAGTAGAACTTGATTTCCATCTAATCATTTGATAATCTGCAAGAAACGTCTTATTTAGTAGAGCTTGATGGAAAAACTCCAACTTTTCACGGAAAAAAACAAGATTGCCACCCCGTCGCAGGGTGGCTATCTCTAAACTAATCTAATATCTGTGCGTAATGTTGCTTATAGTTTGTTGATTGCTCCAGCGAAAAGGATGGCCCCTGTGCTCTTCTCCTTAATGATAAAGGCGAAAGGCCTGTTGAGTTTGAAGTCAAGAGGCTCTGGTTCGTTTCCATTAGAGGTAACGGTCTCCTCTATTATAGTTGTTGCAGCTGCACTCGTTCCGCTTTCATTGAGGATGAGGGCTGTCTTCTGCTCTACTTTGGTAATGAAAAGACCTATATCTCCTGTCATGTTACTGAAATCCGCAAGTCCAGTGAAGGCTGTCTGTATGCCCATATCCTTCAGAGACGGAATCAGGTCGTACTTCTGGTTCTCTATCTGGAACTTTGGAACGCTTAGCATTACAAAATTGTAATTCTCCGCAAGTTTTGCGTTCAGTTCCTTCCAGTCCATCTGACAGAAGTCGTTGATACTCTTTTCGAGAGAGATGTTACTGTGCGGCAGCAAGAATACCATAGAGAAAGCGCTGTTGCCGTATCTCTTTTCACAGAGGTCAAACGATGAACAGCTCAGATAGTTCCTAAAACCTCCCTCCCTCATCAGTTCGATATCTCCCTGACTCTTGTCAGTATTGGTGAATTTGTCCTTTACCTTGAAATCTGGGTCGAAGGGATCCTCCCAAATAGCTTCAAAATACAGAGCATTGGCTAACAACACCAGACAATCGACATCCTCGCCCTCATCATACAGTGAAGGTATCATACCGTGCGTCTGCTCCTTCGCCCAATCGTTGATGGCCCTGATATCCTCCGCGCTGAAGTCTGTCGTCTTCACATTGGCATTAAAGACGTCACGCATCTGGTTGATGTACGATTCTAGCAACTTGACTTTCGTCCAGATACCGTTAGCCGATGACACGAACGAGGTGTTGTCAAGTTCTGTCAGAGCCTTCACGATGGTTTGGTTGTACAGGTTGACATCGTCTAAGCCAAAGCCTTTCAAGTTCATCGCCGTCAGGATCTCTTCAAGGGTCTGACCTTTGGCGCCATTGGCAGCCATCGATAAAGCAACCTGGGCGCTGAACGGTGACACCATCGTATTTGCGGAGCTCTTCTGATGATTATACAACTCCTTGAAGAACTTCAACGAGAACTGATTGACAGCATCGTTGATTTTGCTCCCTTCTGCAGTAAGAATGATGTCTTGGCGTTCCTTCGCTACCACAACGGTGGGGGTGTTTGACGGATTCTCTATTTGGGGGGCTTCTGGTTTTGTGACAAGAGAATCTTGTTCATCACCATTGCTACAAGCCGTCAGCAAACCCATTGCCAACAGCACTAATCCTTTTTTTAAAATAACTTGCTTCATATACTTCTGTTCTATGGTTCTATATATATAACCTCATAAACACGAAAACACTGCATGGGAAGTGTGACATTTGTGTTTTTTTAACACAACTTCGCTGTAAAATCTCATGTTTATCGTAATACTCTCCATTAGTATTATATGCATTGGCCAAGTTTTTGGCTGAAAAACCATGTGAATTGTGTTCACAAGGTATAAAGAAGGGGCGTTCTGAGTTAAAGAATCATAAATAATCGAGTTTCCATGCAGTGTTTTTGATGTTTGCGGGTTATATAAGTAGTACAGATAAACAATCAGGATAACATAAAGACATTGTTAGTAATTGCCCCCATGATTAACACACTGAATTACATTTTATTTGGGAGTGTCGCCTGTGGTTGGCGACACTTTTTTTGGTTTTTGTGGCGTAATATTTTGGTTTTTTGCTCACTTAGTCGTACCTTTGCAGTCGTATGAAGATATTTGCGATTGGCATGAACTATGCCGCACATAATCAGGAGCTTCAAAGGCTACGGGTAGGCGAACAAAGTTCGGGAATTGGGACGCTGAAGAGACCAGACGCGCCTGTGATTTTTACGAAGGCTGATTCTGCGATTCTGAATCAGGGAAAGCCTTTCTTTATCCCCGACCATCTGGGGCGCATCGACTACGAGACGGAGGTGGTGGTGAGGATCTGTCGCCTGGGCAAGAACATCCCTCAGCGCTTTGCCCACCGCTATTACGACGCCCTGACACTGGGCATCGACTTTACGGCCCGCGACCTGCAGAGGAAGGCTTCGGAGGCAGGACAGCCCTGGACCATCTGCAAAGGTTTTGACGGCTCTGCGGCCATTGGTGAGTGGGTGGCCAAGGAGAAGTTGCTCACGAATCCCGAGGCTCCTTGTGGCGAATCGGGGCTGCAGCGGCTGCATTTCCATCTCGACATCAATGGAAAGACCGTACAGGAGGGGCGTACCTCGGATATGCTCTATACCGTTGACGAAATCATTGCCTATATCTCGCAGTTCTTTACGCTGAAGACGGGCGACATCCTTTATACCGGCACACCAGCCGGAGTGGGGCCCGTTAACATCGACGACCACCTGGAAGGCTGGCTCGAAGAGCGCAAGGTATTGGAGTTTAACTGCAAGTAATGCAATAAACAAGGGGCTTTCACGTTTATAAGGTGAGTGAAAGCTGCAATTCGATTCATAGTGGCTTGTGCCCTTCTGTTTTTCAGTGTCCATGCTGAGGCGCAGGAGTGGGTGAACTTGACTGCTGGTCAGGTCAGGATCGACTCGTTACTGCCCGTCTATACCTGGCAGAAGCAACTGGGGCCTCGCTATGCCGACTCCGTCTATACCGTCAGCATCGAGTATCCCGAGTTTATTGAGATGAGCAAGGCCGATGTGGCTCGTTATCAGGCGATTAGCGGAGAGCCCCTGCCAGAGTTGCCTATGGTGACACAGACGATCGGTGTGGCCAGGAAACAAGGTGTACTCGATGTGTCGCTGGTGCCGCTGGTGTTCAGGGACGGGAAATATCGTAAACTGGTCAGTTTCAAGCTGAAGGTGAATTCATCTCCGAAAGCCAAGGCTCGTACAAGGGCTGACGGTGAAGTGGAGCGCTATGCCGGGCACTCCGTGCTGCGTGAAGGCACCTGGGCCAAGATCAGGGTGCCGGAGAGCGGCTTCTACCAGTTGTCGGACGCCCTCATCAAGAAGGCCGGTTTCTCGGATATGAATAAGGTGAAGGTGTATGGCTATGGTGGTGCCTTGCAGCCAGAGAAGCTGACGGGCGACTATCTGGCCTCGACAGACGATCTGAAGGAGGTGCCCACCTGCATGGTGAATGGTCATCGTGTGTTCTATGCGGTAGGACCAGTGACGTGGGAATCGGCTGAGGCTACCTTGCGCACCCGTAATCCTTATTCTGATGACGGCTATTATTTCCTGACGTCGAACGACGAGGAGCCCCTGACCATCAGCAGCGAGGAGATGGCAACGGCCTATTACCCGATGCCCAATGACTATCACACGCTCTACGAGGTGGACGACTTCTCGTGGTTTCATGGAGGAAGGAACCTCTTTGACAAGACGCTCTACACCATTGGTACGCCCCTGACCTACAAGCTGAAGGGTTCAGGCACATCGGGGACACTATCGGTGGCCCTTACCTGTGACGCCAGTTTTGAGGCTACCGTCGAGGTGAACGACTCGCTGGTGGGCACCATCACCAGAACCGTAAGACTCGACAGCTATACCGAGGCCGAAGAGAGTGTATGGGACTATGAGATGCAGGGCATGCTCAAAGCAGAGAATACGGTGAAGATTACCCAGAAATCGGGTGGGAACCTGCGTCTCGACTATCTGTCGCTACGGTTTGATACGCCTATGGCAATGCCTGATCTGCAAGGTGCCCTTCCTATACCGGAATACGTGTATAACATCATGAACCAGGACCATCATGCCGACGAGCCTGTGGATATGATCATTATCATCCCCACCAATCAGCAGGTGCTGGCCCAGGCTGAGCGCATCAAGACCTGGCATGAGGAGAACGACGGACTGCGCACGAGGATAGTGCCTGCCGATGAACTGTATAACGAGTTCTCGAGCGGCACCCCTGACGCTACGGCCTATCGTCGCTATCTGAAGATGTTCTACGATAGGGCCCAGACTGATCAGGATATACCCCGCTATCTGTTGCTCTTTGGCGATGGAGCCTGGGATAACCGCATGAATGGGGCCGACTGGACGGGATGTGACCCTGACGACTTCCTGTTGTGCTTTGAGAGCGAGAACTCCTTCAGTCATGTGAACTGCTATGTGAGCGACGACTTCTTCTGTCTGCTCGACGATGAAGAGGAGATCCAGAAGAAATCAGGTAATACCTATACTTACTTAGGTAAGCCCGACGTGGCTGTGGGGCGCTATCCGGCCAGGTCGGCTGAGGAAGCCGAGGTGCTGGTGAACAAGACACTTGACTATGCAGTGAACAAATATGCAGGATCGTGGCAGAACGTGATCTGCGTGATGGGCGACGACGGTAATGCCAATGTCCACATGGCCACAGCAGACAAGGTGGCCACCCTCGTGGAAAACACGTATCCGGGCTATGACATCAAGAAGATATACTGGGACGCCTACCAGCGCACATCGTCATCGACGGGATACAGTTATCCTGACGTGACGCAACTCATTAAACAACAGCTGACCAGTGGGGCACTGATGATGAACTACTCAGGTCATGGAGCTGCCTATGCATTGTCGCATGAGCTGGTGATGAAACTGCCCGACTTTGAGGCCTCTACGACAAACTATCTGCCATTGTGGATTACCGCATCGTGCGACATCATGCCCTTCGACGGACAAGAGGAGAACATTGGCGAAACGGTGATGCTAAGCAAACGGGGTGGGGGCGTGGCCTTCTTTGGTACCACGCGAACGGTTTATGCCTCCTATAACGAGCAAATGAACCTCTTGTTTACCAAATATGTGCTTGACCCCGACTTCACCATCGGTGAGGCTGTGCGCCAGGCAAAGGTCGATCTGGTCAATGATGGGCGCGATACGTCGCCTAACAAACTGCAATACACACTGTTGGGCGATCCGGCCCTGCACTTGGCCTGTCCTTCGCCCTCGGTGGTCATCGACAGTATCAACGGTAAGCCTGCCTCATCGGCGGTTAGCCTCTCGGCTGGTTCGGTGGTGACCTTGCAAGGTCATGTGGAACAGAATCAGGCTCGTGCCAACACCTTCAACGGGGTTGTTACAGCGATGGTCAGGGATGCAGAGGAGACCATCGTCTGCCAACAGAACGACGACTCGGCTGAAGGCTCTGAGGTGGCCTTTACCTATAAGGACCATACGAAGATGCTTTATCAGGGGTCGGACAGCGTCAGGAACGGCAGCTTCCGCTTCACCTTCGCTGTGCCCAAGGATGTGAGCTATGCCGACGGCAACGGACTGATGACGCTCTATGCGGTGAACAACGACCGTACGATGACCTTGCATGGCGAGAACAGCAGTCTCGTGCTCGATGCCGGGGCCATCAGCCAGAATGACTCGATCGGTCCTTCGATATTCTGTTATCTGAACTCGAAGTCGTTCGTCAATGGGGGTAGCGTCAATCCCACGCCCTTCTTTGCTGCAGAACTCTACGACGATAGTGGTATCAACGCAGCAGGCAGTAGTGTAGGTCATGACCTGGAACTGATTATCGATGGGGAACTCTCAAGGACCTACAACCTCAACGACTACTTCACCTTCGACTTTGGCGAATATCGTAGTGGTAGTGTGGGCTTCACCATCCCAGAACTTAGCGAGGGTCCTCATAAACTGCTCTTCAGAGCGTGGGACGTGATGAATAACTCATCGACTGCTGAGCTGGCTTTCAACGTCGTGAAGGGTGGCGGAGATGGCGACATCCATGTGATCTGTACCAAGAATCCTGCCTCAACCACCACCTCGTTTGTGGTTACCCACGATCGTGGTACAACGGAGGCTGATGTGGTAGTGGAGATCTTCGACACATCAGGGCGACAGCTTTACAAACGAACGGAGAAGGGCGTAGCTACTGATGGAACCATCATTTTGGATTGGGACCTCAACGTGAGTGGTGGAAGTCGTCTGCGTACTGGTGTCTATATCTATCGCATCCAGATGAATGGCAATGGCGGTAGTGGCTCCTACGCTAACAAATTGATTATCTTAGGCAATAATTAAAGAGCGAAGACGTTATTTAAAGGTGAAAAAGTAAAAAGGTAAGAAAGTAAGAAATAATATATAATGGAAATAATGAAAATAGCATATCAGGTAGGAAGTGGGGTAAGAAGGCTTTTACCTTTTTACCTTTTTACCTTTTTACCTTTGTCTTTGATGGCGCAGGATGATGACAAGACCACGATGTTCAACCCAGTGGAACATGCCGTCATCTCGCAGACGATAGCCCCTGACGCCAGAGGCGCAGGTATGGGTGATGTGGGTGTGGCCACTGATCCGGATGTGAACTCCCAGTACTGGAATCCAGCTAAGTATCCTTTCTGCATCAGTCGTTCGGGTATAGCCCTGAACTACACCCCTTGGCTCCGTCAGCTCGTCAACGATATCGATTTGGCCTATGTGGCTGGTTATTACCGTATTGGTGATTATTCGGCTATCTCGGGTTCGTTGCGCTATTTCTCTCTGGGTGAGGTATTTGCTGACGACGGTATGTCGGTGAAGCCTTACGAGATGTCGATCGACTTGGCCTACTCGCTGATGCTCAGTGAGAAGTTCTCTCTGGCAGCAGCTATCCGATGGCTCTACAGCGACCTGCGTTATGACTACAGCGAGGACTCCAAGCCAGCCTCGGCCTTTGCTGCCGACCTGGCGATGTATTATAATAATTATGTGATGCTGGGCAGTAGGGAGTGCCAGCTTGGCATCGGAATGAACATGTCGAATATCGGTTCTAAGATTTCCTTCTATGGCGACGACGAGAGTCAGTTCCTGCCTGCCAACCTGCGACTTGGAACCTCACTGATGGTGCCTGTTGATGAGTATAACCGTTTCTCGATCTCTGCCGACCTGAATAAACTGTTGGTGCCAACGGTGCCCCGTCAGGAGGAAGGAGAGTCGAATAGCGACTATCAGGACCGTGTGCGTCGTGAGTATGCTGATGTGAGTGCCATCAGTGGTATCTTCAAGAGTTTTGGCGATGCTCCTGGAGGCTTTAAGGAGGAGTTGGAGGAGATTCAGTGGAGCGTGGGTGCTGAGTATGTCTATCACGACCAGTTCTCAATCCGTGCCGGTTACCACCATCAGGCTGAGTCGAAGGGTAACATGAAGTACTTCACTGTGGGTGGTGGCTTCCGCATGAGTGTCTTCTCGCTCGATGTGGGCTATGTGATTTCAACGGCTCGTTCGAACCCTCTCGACCAGACGTTGCGCTTTACCCTTGCCTTCGATATGGACGGCATCAAGGACCTCTTTAGGAGGTAGGATTGAAGAATTGAAGAATTGAAGGATTGAAAAATTGAAGGATTGAAGTCTGCGATTAAGCGAGAGCAGACTCGATGTGAAACATCAAGGATTGAAGTTAATATGAAGATACGTGTGGGAATGGGCTACGATGTCCATCAGTTAGTGGAAGGCCGCGACCTCTGGATGGGCGGCATCAAGATCGATCATAGTAAAGGATTGCTGGGCCATAGCGATGCCGACGTGCTGTTGCACGCCATCTGCGATGCCCTGCTTGGCGCTGCCAATATGCGCGACATCGGCTATCATTTCCCTGATACGGCAGAGTTTACCGATGGCATGGACAGTAAGGTGATTCTGAAGAAGACCATCGAGCTGATAGCTACGAAGGGTTACCATCTGGTGAATATCGATGCCACTATCTGCGCTGAGCGCCCGAAGATGAACCCTCACATCCCTGAGATGAAGGCCTGTATGGCACAGATCTGCGGTTGCGATGAGGACGACATCTCCATCAAGGCCACCACTACCGAGAAACTGGGTTTCACAGGCCGTGAGGAGGGCATCTCTGCCTATGCTGTCTGTCTGATAGAAAAATAAACAGCGATATCGCCTTACCTGAACGGATAGAATGTCACGCCTATGGTCAGGGCGCGGTTATTAAACGACTGCATCAGGTTATACGTTTCTCCTTTCGGTTGTCCGGCGATGTCGTGGAAGTCGGCATATACGTTACAGTGTTTCCCTAAGTCCTTGTTCATCTTGATTGAAGCGTAGAGATGACCGTCTTGCTCGTAGTCTCCTCTCTTACTGTTGTAGAGTAATACCGACGAGAGTCTGAAACCGTTGCCCAAGAGCAGAGTGGGGGCGAGTTTCAGGGTGAAGAACGTGTTGTCGATGGGATTGTCATAGCTGACATGACTGTGGTACACGTTCGCCCCAGCCGTCAGTCTTAATGTACCCTGATGCCAGGTGACGGAGGTTCCCAGTCCCGTCAGCGACTCGTTGGGAGTCAGCCTGTCTGTGAGTCGAGTGTGTGTCAAGCTGCCCGTTGCGACGAGGCACTCTGTTTGATAGGTATAACGGGCCTCTGACCGCCAGGCGAGGTTGGTCTTATAGCTCGTATTGTAACGGATAAGACCCTCTTCAGTATATTCCAGGAAGTCGCTGGCTACGGGGTTAAAGAACGTGCGACTGAAGATACCCTGCAGGAAGTGGCGCCCCTGACGGTATCCCACGCTGGCATGGTAGGCATGGTCGATGCGGTTGTAAGACCATAGGCTCCCGTCGCCCATATCGTAGCGTTTCTCCCAGAAACTATTGTGCCTGAGACGGTCGCCAAGGCTGATGACCCATGGTCCCTTCTTATAGTCCAGCTGCACATACAGGTCGTTAAAGAGGTTCTGCTCGCGTCTGATACCTTGGAACCATTGGTTTGTGTAGTCGCCCTCATAGCCAGCGGTCAACTGGAGTGCATGGTTCAGGAAGGGGATGCCGAACTCTACAATCCACCAGGGTATGGCAGTCTTGATTCCCGTACCCTCACTATAGTCATTCTCATAGTTCATGCCTGTCTCGATATAGAGGCCGGCTTCCTGCTCATTAAGGGTGCGCTCGTAGGTGGCAACAAGCTCGCCCCATCGTAGTCTTTTGAACAGTTCCACATCCATGTCATGACCATGCGTACGGTCATTATGCTCTCCATAGCCTTGTGAGAGCTTCAGTTTCAGTAGATCATTCTCTGTTGCCTGCCAGTCTATAAAGAGCATTGCGTTCTCCACACCGTTACGGGAGGTGATGTTGTTTCCTGACTTCGCATCAACGTTGCCATACTGCAGATTCGTCTGAACAAAGGAGCGTACCGTCACGTTCTTGCCCCTGCTGGCCATATCGGCATACAACCGTCCGTTGCCGTAGGTGCTGCCGTTCAGACCTATTTTGCCCGTTAACCCTTCACCTTCCTTGAACTGAAGGTCGATGCTGCCCTGGGTGCTATCCATGGCGTTGTTTACGGCTCCATAAGTGCACACGATCACTTCTTTAAGGTCGCAGGCCTTGATACCTTCAAGCAGTGGGGTGAAGTCCACGCTCAGCATAATGTCGTCCACACTCAGCAGATAGTTGGCCGTGAGTGTCTTGCCATCACTCGACATCAGTTCCGGACAGATGTGAAGTATGTCGAGCAGCGTCATCTCGGAATCGGGATTCAGTTGCTCTACATGGATAGTGTATTTATTGCCCTCATGCTCGATAATTGATCCTTCCTCCTGGCCACTTGACGTAAGTGAATAGCAGGCCATGAGTCCCACTAATAATAAGGCTGTAAGTCTGTTTGTTCGCATTATATTCGTAATTTGGGTGCAAAGTTACGAAAAGTCGAGCGCAAAACAAAGAAACTTATTTCTTTTTTGCCGAGACAGAGTAACCTCGCCGAGGTTTTATCGGCAAAGTTACGAAAAGTCGAGCGCAAAACAAAAGATTTCCATAAAAAAAGAACAGTATCAAAAGAATGATGCTGCAACTCTCTCGAGCAGCAGCATCACAAAAAGCCTATGTTTAACTAAAAATCCTTTTCTCTAAAAGAAATTTTCAGCCTCAAGGGCCAAAAATTTGAAAGTTTAAAAGGGAGCTTCGCAGCGACCTCCTGTTATCCCACAGTTGAAAACTTTCTCTTACCAATAACTAAAAACCTAAAACTATAAATATTACTACTAACCTAAAACAATCTATTAACCTTTTGACGATGCAAAGTTACTTTGAATTTTTCATTCCTGCAATACTTTTAGTATAATTAGTGTATAAAATCCCATTATTCTTGACGTAAATCAATTGTTTGTGTACGCAGACATTCGAAAATGTGTGTTTTCTTTTGGTGTTTCACTCATTTTATACTACCTTTGCACCATATATTGGTATGAGGGTATTGATTGTCAATACAAGTGAGCGGACGGGTGGTGCTGCGGTAGCTGCCAACCGTTTGATGAAGGCGCTGAATAACAACGGCGTAAAGGCGAAGATGCTGGTGCGCGATAAGGAAAGACAACGGGTAGGGGCCATAGCCGGACTGACGGATTCGCTGACTGTTGTTGACCTTCCTCCCTCCTGGCGCCTCCGTTGGCATTTCCTGTGGGAGCGGTTTGTCATCTTCTGCCATCTCCATTTCTCACGTACCCGCCTTTTTGAGATCGATATCGCCAATAGTGGCTCTGATATCACCCGTCTGCGTGAGTTTCAGGAGGCTGATGTCATTCATCTTCACTGGATTAATCAGGGGATGCTCTCCCTCAGCGACATCCGTAAGATACTACGTAGTGGTAAACCGGTAATCTGGACCATGCATGATATCTGGCCAGCCACCGCCATCTGTCATCTGACACTCGACTGCAGATCGTTCACTACGCAATGCCGTCGTTGTAGGCTGTTGCCTGGCGGGGGCTCTGATCGCGATCTCTCAGCCAGTGTTTGGCAAAAGAAACAGCAGATACTGAATGAGGAAAACATCTACTTCGTGGCATGCAGCCGCTGGCTGGAGTCGGAGGCCAAGAAGAGTGCCCTCCTCAAAGGTCAGAAGATAACAAGCATTCCTAATCCGATAGATACCCATATATATAAAAAAGGTGATAAACAAGATGCGCGCCAGCGTTTAGGCCTGCCACAAGACAAGAAACTGATCCTCTTCGCCTCGCAACGGGTCACCAACGAGAACAAAGGCATGAGCTACCTGATAGAGGCCTGTCGTCAGTTGGTGGATATCCCTCAGTTGGGTGTGGTCATACTGGGTGGTCATGCCGAGGAGGTGGTGGAACAGTTGCCGATAGATGCCTGGCCACTTGGCTATATCAACGACGAGCAGCGCATCGTTGATGCCTATAATGCTGCCGACGTGTTTGTGTTGCCCTCGCTTTCTGAAAACCTGCCAAACACCATTATGGAGGCGATGGCCTGTGGTGTGCCCTGTGTTGGATTCAAGGTAGGAGGCATCCCAGAGGAGATTGATCATCGCCGCAATGGCTATGTTGCCGATTACCGTAGTGCCGAGGATCTCTCAAAGGGCATCCGTTGGATTCTTACTGAGGCTGATTATGAGGCGTTGAGTCGGGAGGCCGTCCGAAAGGTGGTTCAGCACTATTCTCAGCAGAGTGTAGCGATGAAATACCTCGATGTATATGACCAAGCGCTGGCCTTTAAACACTATAAATTGTAACCAGAGGTATGACGATCACTTACGTTACCATCACCTATAACGCTTCGGCTGTGCTTCAGCGTACCCTCGACAGTGTCTTGGCACAGGATTATCCTGATATCGTCCATCTGATTATCGATGGGGCTTCTACTGATGATACGCTCGATCTCGTCAACAGCTATATCGAACGCTCTAACGCCAGCGATTGCGGGCATCGTGTACAGGTGATTTCCGAGCCCGATAAGGGTATCTACGACGCGATGAACAAAGGGCTTCGCTCTGTTTGCGGTGATTACGTATGTTTTCTTAATGCAGGAGATTTTCTGCCTACACCCGAGACAGTCAGTAAAATTGTTGAGCAGGTTTCCGAGGCAGACTGTCTTCCGGCTGTGCTCTATGGTGATACGGATATCGTTGACGGTGAAGGACGGTTCCTGCACCACCGTCGCCTTTCACCTCCAGAACATCTTACCTGGAAATCGTTCCGGCAGGGCATGCTCGTGTGTCATCAGGCTTTCTATGCCCGCACCGACTTTGCCATTGCCACGCCCTACGACCTGAACTACCGTTATTCTGCCGATGTGGACTGGTGCATCCGGATCATGAAGGCGGCAGAAAAGGAAAATGTGCCTTTGCAGAATCTGCACATGGTAGTGGCCTACTATACTGAGGAGGGACAGACAACGCTCCACCATCGTGAGTCGCTTTGGGAGCGCTATCACGTGATGGAGAGTCATTACGGGCGTGTGCAAACCATTATGCTTCACTGCTGGTTTGTGGTGCGCGCCCTGCTAACCAATCATTAACTATAATTATTTAAGTATTAATTTCTTCTTGTTGACGATGTAGATGCCTTTGGGCAGTCCTGCCGTTGCTTCATGACTGCTCATGGCTGTGCGCAGCAGTCGTCCGTCCAGACTATATACTTTCACAAATCCATCGCTTTCAGTCTTTGCTGTGCGAATAGCCGTTTGGACTGAATGGCCCATACCTACCAGACCGTAGTCTGTGTAGTAACCTCCATTTACGAATGACATATCCTCCGTCTGGGGTGAGCCCTCACTGCTGAAGATAATCATTTCGGGTTGGGTGAGCGACGTATCTTTCTCTTTGGTACCGTCCCAGGTCCATTTCCACACACTGTTGCCCTCGTCGGTGGTGCCTATCTTTTCACAGGCGATACCGGGCCAAGTGCCAGTCTTTGATGTAAAGTTCTCTGCGGGAGAGCTTGTCCATGCCCAGCAGTAGATGGTCTTCTCCCACCATGTCGGGGCCTCGAAGAAGGCACATACCTCACCCTCTTCGAAGGTGCAGAACTCAGGAACGGGATAGTCCTCAGGATCGGTGTTTTCGAGAGTATAGTGGCGGGTGACGATACCCTTCACAGTCCCACCTGATAGCAAACCCACTTTCAGCGTATAACTACCGAATTCATTCAAATCCAGCTGGGAGCCCTTCTCAACTTGTGTGCCGTTTGTAGCCGATGGCTCCGAGCCGTCGAGGGTATAGACGAGCTTAGCCTCGTTGTCAGTAGTGGCTGCCATCAGTGTCAGGAGCAGATGTTCGTAGGTGCCAGAAGGTGCGGGCACCCAGGCTGTCTCCATCGTGTTGGCTAGGTAGTAGGCATAGTGATAGCCAGCTAGAATCTTTGTCCACTTGGCAGCATCCACTGTCAGTTGCTGTTCATTGCCTACCACCACCATCAGTTTGTCGTCGATGGTGTTGGCATAATAATCCTTGCTGCTCCTGAAGTTGCTGTACGACGAGGTGTTTTTGATGCCAGCCAGTTTACGTGCTTCCACCATGGCCTTGATCTCTAGCTGGTAGGCTCCGTTCCAGTGCTTAAGGAAGATGCAGGGAGTGCCTGGCATGGCCAGAAGATAAGCATTAGCAGCGAGGGTGTCTTTCTTGATGGGATCCTGTGCAGCATTGGAGCGCTTCTCTGTGTCGTGGTTCTCTACGAAAGTTATAGCCCACTGGCGGTAGCTGCCGCCCTCATAGTCATTGCTGATGAGTGGCCAGTTGCCATCGTTCTGCTTGCCCAGATAACTCCAGTCGCCCTTATTGATGGCATTGCGGACGGTATAGCGGAACTGGAAGTCGAAGGCAGCACTGGTCTTTCCCGTACCATCGATCCAACGGCGTATGGTTGGTGTGCCGTCCCAGCACTCACCCACAGAGAAAGTAGGTTTGCTATCCTCGTTATACATCTTTGTATATTCAGCGGCATAGCCTTTCACCATATCGTATCTGAATCCGGCATATCCGAATTCATCGAGCAGCATTTTCAGGTAGGCTTTCACGCATCTTTGTACGTTCTCACTCTTGTGGTCAAGGTCCCTCATGCCGTCCCAGTTCTCGCCGGTGTCCTTGTTCGGTCCCACGTCATAGCCTTTGCTGGCTGCTTCGTCGTCGGAGCAGATGTCCTTGTATGTCAGGGCATAAGTCTCACCATTATACGTCTCAGAAGGAAAGTCATTCCATGTAGAGAGGTTGCCTCGGTGGTTGATGACCACATCGCCAATGGTGCCGATGCCATTATCCTTGAAAGTCTTGATAAGAGACAGTAGTTGCTCTTTTGATCCGAAGGAACTATAATAATCCTCAAACCAGTAGAGGGGGTCGTATCCCATGGAGGGGTTATAGGCTCCCTTCCCACTCTGAGGTATCCATACCAAATCGAAAGTCCCTGCCAGGTAGGGTGCTTCTGTCTCCAGTTTCGCCCAACGACTGTCCTTGTACGAGTCCCAGTAAAATCCTTGCAACATCACACCTTTGTAATCGTTAGGCCAGCCCTGCGCCATAGTCGCAAGTGTTGCAACGAGGAGAATGAATGAGGAGAATAGTCTTTTCATATCGTGCCTTATATTTGAGTAAATAACTAAAATTTGTGATTCTTGGTGCAAAAGTACAAAAAAAGTCGATTGGTTGTTCTCCAATCGACTAAAAATGTGCAGTTTGTGTTATGCAAACGATTGCATAAAATGATATCTTACTGTTCGCTGATGGCTTTCAGGTAGTCGGCACGGGCTTGTTGGATGAGATTGCGGAATTCTTCTTCTGCATGAAGACGGGCAATCAGGCCGCAGGCCAGCAGACGGGCTGCCTCAATATCAGTGGCCCAATGGAAACCTACAATCTGGCGATTATAGCCAAACTCAAAGCCGCGGCGAAGAAGCTGCTGACCTCGCTCTGGAATGGCCTCTGCCAGAGCCAGCGCTACCGACCAGGCCAAACAAGAATGGCCAGAAGGGTAACTGCTCTCCATGCTTGCCCAGTATTCTTTCTCGGGAACAGGTGTCGGATCTTCGAGCTCTACATAGGGACGTTTACGGAAATAGGTGTATTTTACCTGATTAATCATGTCAATACTACGTGGGCGGATCATTTCCACCAATGCATAGATGCCAGGTGTCTTCTCCTCTGTAGCTTCGATGAGCAGTATCTCGCCAAAGATCTTCGTCATGTTGTCAGAGTAGGCATTCATATCCTGAACGGCTTGCTTTCCTTGTATGGAGGGACGAAGGCTCTTGGCATAATAATACCGTGCCAGGTCACCTTCGAAACGATAATCGTAGGTAAAGACTGGCGGATTGAGTATGCTTATTCCCATGGGATCGTCAACGTCAATGAAGTCGTCGAACTCGATAGTAAGGCCCTTGAGCCGCTTGTATTCTTCACGAGCAGCTGTTAAGTCTTGTTCAAAGTCGGCGTTGTTATGGGCCAATGCCATAGCGGCAGACCCGCAAAGGTAACCTCCATTAACATCGCTTTGGTAGTTGGAGCCGCTGATAACACGGTCTTCGCCAAAGAGGAAACCTAAGCGAAGAATGGGGTTCTGCAAGGGTGGCCACATCTCGGCAAAAGCCAGAGTGGCAGCCCATCCTCCAGCTGTGGTGGCGGAGGTAAAGGAACCAGAGGTGTCGTGTGCGTCATCGGCATACCAGGGTGTTTCACCAAACTCTACAAAAGGGCGCTGACGCTGGTATTTAGACTTTGCAGAAAAAGTAGATTGATAACCTGTCCAATAGGAGCGGGTCAGCAGGCGTGACAAGGCAGGAGTGGCTTCATCACTGATAACTTCCAGTCCGAGGGCTCCTGCTAACATGAGACGTACGGGGGCAGGTGTTCTGCCCATACGGATTCGCGCCAGTTCTCCACGAGTAGTGGCACGCTGGGTTTTACCCCATTCCCATTGCAGTTTATCATCGGTAAAATCACCATCTTCAGGCGTAGGTGGAGCAAACATGTAATAGGTGGCATCTGCATGTCTGTTCGGCTCCACATAGATAGTATCTTGTGGCTCCGGCTCTGGTTGTGGCTCCGGTTCTGGCTCTGGTTGTGGTATGGGCTCCGGCTCAGGGCTATTAGAGTCACTACACGAACCAAGAATCGTCAAGCAGAGAAAGGCAGGCACAAATAGCCTGCAGATGGTTGCCGGTCTTAGAAATAAACGTCTTCCTGTCATTTTGCGAGCTTTTGGTATTCAGCCTTAGCTTGTTTAAGCTGGTTACAGAATTCTTCATCGCTGTGCAATTGGGCGACGAGTGAGGCAGCGAGTACACGACCAGCATCGATATCAGTAGGCCAGTGATAGCCTACAATGACACGGTTGAAGCCGAAATCGTATGCACGGTGCAGTATTTTGTTCTGACGGGCCGGTGCTACTTCTGCCAGTACAAGACCAAGCGACCAGGCATAGCAGGTGTGACCAGAGGGGTAGCTGCTGTTTTCCCTATAGGTGTTCTCCTTGGATGGGACGGGTGTTGATTCGTGCAACTGAGCGAAAGGACGAAGGCGGAAATAGTTAATCTTTGTCCTGTTCACAAGATCCACACTCTTATATCTGATGCTTTTAATCAGTGTATAAATATTAGGGGCATTAGAAGGTGAAATGCTGAAGCCGAGGATCTCGCCAAAAACGGCAGCCATACGATCACTGCTGGCATCTGCATCCATGACGGCCTGCTCTCCACGGGTCGTATTGCGATATCTCTTGGCATCCTGATAGCGCTTCAGGTCTGCCTCATAACGGGGCTCGCTGTTGGAGCAGGGTGTTGGAGCATTAATGATCTTCTCACCATTGAGCGTGCCTGCTGAGGCTATAGGATCGTAGTAGGAGGACTGTCCTATCAGGCGCTTATACTCCTCACGGGCAGCAAGGATATCTTCTTTCAGTTTGGGGTCGTTGTGGGCTTGGGCAATGGATGCTGCGCCTGAGCTGTAGCCACCATCGACATCGCTTTGGAAATTGGAACCGCTAATGACACGGTCTTCTCCGAATAGGAAAGCCTTTTTTAGGATTTTGTTCTGCAAGGGAGGCCACATCTCTGCGAAGGCAAGACCTACTGCCCATCCTGCAGCTGAAGTGGCTGAAATATAGGAGCCTGTGGCGTCCTGGGCATCAGCGTCATACCAGGCAGACTCTCCCATTACAACGAATGGGCGCTGTCGTTTGTAGTACATCTTTGCCGTTGCAGCCGATTGTTCTCCTGTGTGGTAAGCTCTGCTCAACAGACGCTCCAAGGCAGGTGTAGTCTCCTTGCTGATGGTGCTGAGTCCCAATACCTGTGCCATCACTTTGCACATGACCTTTGAGCTTCTGCCCATGTGTTCTTTGGCTGTTGCACCTCGTTCCGTACCACGCTGATACTTACCCCACTCCCACTGTACCTTGTCGTCGATGAAGTCAACATCGTCTGTCGAGGGAGGTTTGGGCATATAGTTAGTGGCATTGGGCTGATTGACGGAAGCCACATAGACATCATCGGGTATCGTCGCATTGTTATTGTAGCTGGGGGTGGAGGGAACGGGATTGTCATCGATGGCATCCAGAAGACCGTCGAGCAGGTCTTCACAAGAGGTCAGAATGGTCATGTTGAAAATGGCCAGTAGAATCCAGAGCTTTTTCTTCATTAGATAATCTTTTGAGTCAAGTTATAAAAATATTGGGTGCAAAGGTACGACTTTTCCTTGAAATGACCAAGAATTAAACACTATTTATAAATAAGAAAAGAGCCGTTTAGACTTTTCCAAACGGCTCTTTTGAAAATCTGCGCTATGCAAATGGTGGATTACTCAACAGTGCAATAGATGTTGTTGTTGTCCTTACGTGTCGGGTAGAGTTTAATCGTCGTACCCTCTGCCGTGATGTTAGGACCATCCTGTGTCAGCACACCGAGGTCATCGCCACCGAGGTTGATGCCCCAGTCGTTGTTGGCGGTGAACTTCCAGCCATTGGCTGTCACACCAGCTCCCTCAATAACGAAGCAGAAATTCTCAGCATCCCATGTCATCTGCTGGGCATCATCGGCAGCATTCCAGCCGTTGAAGTCGCCCACGAGGTTCATGTTGTTAATGAAAGTGGCATGGAGTGTCAGATTAGCCAGGTCGAGTTTCACGAAATAAACGCCCTCTCCAGCTGTTGCCTCGATGTTGGTATCGCCGTCATGGGGTGCGAAGTCGCCGCTAATACCTGCAGAGAAGGTCTCGCTGTTAAGCTCAGTACCCCAGTCACCAGGTACTCTCTGGAACTTGAACTGGTTGCCCCATCCATTAGGATCTGCACAATACACGAAGCCTGTGTAGATACCGTCGAAGTTAGGTGATGCCAGTTTCTGTTCTGCGTTAGTCCATCCGTCAGTAGCACCAATGAAATAGACAAACTCGTCGAAGCTCAGGGCATCGCTGCTCCAGGTCTGCTCCATCATGTCGAAGGTGACACGGTAGAACTTGGCGCCTTCCACAGCCTCGATAACGAGGTTACCACCAGCATTGTCGGTAGCGAACTTACCCTCGACGTCGGAAGCGGTAAGACATTTGCTCCAGTCACCGCCGAGGCCAGACTTCGGTGTCACCTTGAACTCCACATTACCACCATCTTCGGGAGCGGGAATCAGGCATGTGAATACGGGATTCTCATAGGGATCAGCACCACCGTTAGAGAGCTCCAAGTCGGTGTTGTTGTTATCCCAACCGTTCACACTGCCGGTAATGTAGTAGGCATCCTCGATCTCAGGAGCATTCGGCGTGAAGGTGATAGTGGTTTCTGTTTCGTTCTTGAAGGACATACCGTTGTAAGTGATATAACCGACAACAAGAAGGTTCGTCGTGTGACTCACAGGGCGACGGCCGAACATTTTGTTGAGTGTAACCTCCAGCTGCTCGGCATTGACATTACCATTCTCATCGGCTGTGAGATATTCTTCTACGTCTGATCCAAGAATATCATCCTGATAGGGAAAGATATTATAGGTGGCCGTAGTTCCTTCAGGTGCGGTGAGCGTAGGAACGAAAGCCTGAACCTGACTACCTGCAGTAGCGAAGTCTATCGGTGCAGCAGGTGCTGCGCTGAGGCTCACGGTGACGGGATCTTCCGGGCCGTTGCTGAAGGGATTGGCCCAGTCCTTATAATCTTCGGTACAACTTGCCATCAGCAGAGCGGCACCCATGATTGACAATAACTTTTTCATACTTCTTTTCATTTTACAGTTCATGAATTACTCAATGACTACGTGGCTAGCACCTTCGTATGTGATATAGAGCTTATAGGTATGGGTACCACCATCGCTGTTCAGGTTTGCACCGTCCTGCGTCAGGTTGTCCTCTGTACCACCCCAGTTGATAGCCCAGTCGTGGTTAGCGCGGAACTTGTATTCGCCAGTCACTTCATCGGTGGTGCACTGCCAGTAACCGCCTTCGATGTTGTATTCCATCTCCACATCGCCAGCCCAGTCGTTGAAGCCGCCAATGATACTGATATTCGTGATAGGCTCAACACTATAGGTCATCTCATTGAGATCGACCGTAATCTTATAGAAGCCGGGATCCACACCAGGCATGTTGGCACCGCCGTTGTCAGCGATCTTACCGTCGCCATCGTTCTCCCAGTCACCGTCCCAGTTGCCCTCGTTAGGCTTGAACTTGAACTCACCGTCGAGCCAGTAGAAACCAACGTATACACCGTCCTGTGCAGGACTGCGTAGGGCGTGAGGTGTAGACCATCCACTCTCATTACCGATCTCATAGATGAATTCGGGGAATGCGGGAGCTACTTCAGCCGTAGGAACAACAATGATGTTAACCGTGTTAGAGTATATCGTACGTCCACCGGCGGTAGCACTGGCGCGGATGGTGAGTGCCTGTGTAGCAGGCACATTCTCACCGTAGTTACCCATCTGATTGACGGCAGCAGCAAGTGCGCTGGCTGCAATAGTGCCATAGCCGCCCTGGAAACTGGCGGGCAGTGTGACGTAATTTGGAATGGTAGAACCGCTCTCGTCGAGGGCCGCTTCATCCACAGAGATGGTAAAGTTACCGTCGATAGATGCTTCTAACTGGTAATCGGCAGCTACGGGGAAACCGTAGTCGGGCTGTGACCAGGTAAAGGGAAGCTCGGTCGATGTGGCCAGATCGACGGGGATGGCTGCATAGGATGGCGTGTTCAAATTGAACGTAGAAGGCGATCCGATTACAGGGTTGGAGTCGTTGTCGTCGGCACAGGCGGCAAACAATCCTACGCTGAGCATCAGCAGCATTGTTGACTTCAATATTGTTTTCATAATTATCAATTTTCTAATCGTTTCTTTAGTACGCTTGCTTAGCAAGAATTATCAATTTTCAATTAATCAATAGCCAGGATTCTGAGTCAGGTTTGGATTGGCTGTCAGATCCGTAGTCGGAATAGCAAAGAGGTTTTTCGTCTCTTCGAAGTTACGGCCGTTGTATGAACCGCCCTTCCACTGCCAGACATAGTCGTTGCTGCCACCGAACTTGCCGAAGCGGACGAGGTCCATACGGCGGCGACCTTCGAAGTAGAACTCACGGCACCACTCATCACAAATTTCATCGAGAGAGTAGGTGGTCTGTGTAGCGGCGTTGGCGCGTGTGCGCAGAGCGTTGATGGCATCGGCAGCCTCTGCGTTGGTAGCACCACCATTCAGACGAGCCTGTGCCTCTGCGAAGGTCAGATAAGCCTCAGCAACACGCATCATGAAGAAGTCGGTATCGGGGAACTGACCACTGCTGGTAGCTGAACCGGAAGAGGTTATGTTTGTGAACTTTGCCACAGCAAAGCCACTCTTGAAGGTGCTGACGTCACTATTGTTAAGTGTACGGCCCCTAGTGTCAAGGATAGCACGGTCGTCGCCTGCTGCTTTTGCCACATCGGCAGGAGAAGCTTCCGGTGCATCATTATTCGGGAAGAATTTCTGAACGAGATTAGGACGTGCACGGTTACCACCCCAGTACTCAGTTGTACCGCAAGTGTCGTCCATGTCTGTATCATGGGTAGAAGCAATCAGGAAGAGTGAAGTACCCCAAGAGGTGGTGCGGACACCATCCTGCAGGATCGGGAACACAGCCTCGTAGGCTGCACTGGTCTCGCCGTTGTCACCCATGAACAGCATCTGATAAGCACTCCACTTGCCAGCACCTGTGGTGTTCAGCTTATAGCTGGAGTCCATTACCTTCCTGGCATAGTCAGCAGCCTTCTGCCACTGAGCTGAGCCAGTATAGACCTCGGCATTCAGATAGAGGCGGGCGAGCAACAACCAGCAAGCGGCTTTATCGACACGACCATAGCCGGCATCGGAAGATTTCTTCGCTGTGGCAGTGTTCAGTTGTGGCTCGATCTCAAGCAATTCGCTCTCAACAAACTCAAAGACCTGCTGGCGGCTGTATTGCACGGGCTTGTCAGAGGAGATCGCTGTGACGAAAGGAACATTTCCCCAACCATCCATCAGGAAGAAATAGTTCAGGGCACGGATGAAACGGATCTCTGCTGTCATGGCTGCGTTGTAACCGCCGAACTCCTGCAGATACTGGTTACAGAAAGAGATGCCTGTATAGAGTCGGTAATAATAACCACGAAGCATTGGGTGAGAGGCGTCGTAAGTGTTGTAGCAGAAGTTGGCGATACCCTCATCACCCCATCCGCAGATGGCCTCATCAGAGGTCAGCTCCTGAGCGTTCCACATCTGGCGCACGTAACCTGAAGTACCGCCGTCGATACCGTCAACGTCGCAGTCGCCGTTGGCGCCGCCATTACCTGCCACGGCAATATTGGCATAGCACTTGTTGAAGAGTGCCTCCGGCTGGATCTCTGTATTCAGGTTCGGGTCGATAGGCGTTACGTCCAGATCCTTCGTACAAGAGGTAAATCCTACTGCCATCAGGAGGGCAGCTGCCGGAATGATATTCTTGATATATGTTTTCATTGTTATCTATATTTATATGTTAGAAGTTCAGATTCAAACCGAGAATGAATGAGATAGGACGGGGGTAGAGGTTGTTGTCGATACCCTCGAACACTTCTGGGTCGATACCCTTATACTTCGTGATGCAGAACACATTCGAAGCAGTGGCATAGATACGTCCGTTAATACCCTTATAGTTACCACACTTGAGCAGGTCAGCAAAGCTGTAGCCAAGAGTGATATTGTCGCACTTCAGGAATGAACCGTTCTGTACCCAGTGGTCAGAGAGCTTAGCCTCCAGATCGTAGGTCTGCCAGTTGTAGTCGAGAGCATCAACTGGACGGTTGCCGAAGAAGTTGTTACCGCTAGAGTAGATCTCGCCAGCACTCATGTTCACATTACCCGACATCAGGTTGTTGAACACATAATTGCCGATGTTGGCGCGAAGGGTGAAGCCGAGGTCCCAGCTCTTATATTCTAAGCGTGAGCTCAGACCCATGGTGACAGGAGCGAAGGGGCTCTTGTAGAAGTATTTGTCGGCCTCAGTAATCGTACCGTCACCATTGCGGTCAACAACCAGTCCCTCGATGGGTTTGCCATTGGTATCATAGACCTGCTGATAAACATAGTATGATCTCATGGGATGGCCTACGGCATGAGCTTGTGCGTTTACACCAGTACCACCACCAATACCACCAGTGGGTACGAAGTAGTTGGGATCGTCGCCAACCAGTTCTGTAATCTCATTGTGGTTGTAAGTGAAGTTGTAGTCGATGGTCCAGTACCAATCGTCAGTCTGGATAGGCTTCAGACCGAGGGTTACCTCGATACCTTTGTTCTCCATCGATCCAATGTTAGAAATCACACTGTTCTTAAAGTTTGAACCTGCGGCTACATCTGCTATGTTCAACAGGTCGGTGGTCTTACGATAGTAAGCATCGATACCGATGGTAATGCGCTGGTTCAGGAATCCGAAGTCAAGACCTACGTTATAGGTGTCGGTGGTCTCCCATTTCAGTTCTGGGTTATATGCTTCTGGGCGAGCCAGAGTACCGTCAGCACTGACATTGTAGTAGCTACCAACACCAGTGTTCATGCCATAGATAGCAAAGTAAGGATAGTCGCCAATATTAGATGGCAGTTCCTGCTGACCGGTCTTACCATAGCTGAGACGGAGTTTCAGGTCAGAAAGCCAACCGAGATCCTTCAGGGGCTTTTCTTCGCTGATCTTCCATGCGAGGGCTGCAGATGGGAAGAGAGACCAGTGATCCTTGAAACGAGAGGAACCGTCGTCACGAAGGGTGGCTGTCAGGTAGTAGCGCTCTGCAAGGATATAGTTCAAACGTCCAAAGAAAGACACAAGATAATTCTCGGTCTTAAAGTTGTACATTGACCAGTCGTGATACTGACCAGGTTTCTCCAGATTGGTGCTGGGATATGCGCCCCAATAGCTGTTCTTCTGTTCGCGCCAGAAGTGCTGCCACTCATAACCACCCATGATGTCGAAATGGTGGATCTTGGCGAAATCCTTATAGTACTGTGCATAGCCCGATAGTGTCAGGTTCTGCTTCTTGATGCGATCCCATCCGTGATTACCATAATAAATAGCTGCGGGAGACATGCGGTCCACATCCAGCCACTGCTTACCTTCAGAGAAGTCGCCACCTAATGTCAGGTGGAGGCGCAGGTCCTCGAAACCATGAATCTTGTAGTCGATATCAGCATTGCCGATGAACGAACGGCTGATGGCGCGATCGTCGTTCAGCTCTAACAGAGCAACAGGGTTGCTGGTTGCATTACGGTTGGTAGTGGTTTCCCAGGCGGGGTCATTCAGTGAAGAGCCAGGAATCTGCCACTCCCAATAGCCACCAAAGTTCGTGGCATTGTCGTCATAGACGGGCTTGGTAGGATCAAAGGCCACGGCTGCGCCGATGGCTCCGGTGTTGGCATACTGTGTCTTGGCCCACATGCCCTTTGCATTAAGGTTTAGGGTCAGGTGGTCATCAAGTAGAGATGGGTTCAGATTCAGGGCAGCTGTATAACGCTTGAAATCTGAGGTCTTCAAGATACCCTGCTGGTCGGTGAAACCAAGAGAAACGCGGTAGGGGACATTACCAACAGAACCGGCGACAGTCACGTTGTGGTCATGGCTCCATGCCGTGCGGTAGATTTCGTCTTGCCAATCAGTATTGGCATCACCGAGGGCTGCAAAAGCCTCTTCCTCGCGGGAATGACCTGTGTAGAGCCTTTTTACGAGGTCGCGGTACTGGTCGCCATCGAGCACATCAACCGTCTTCTTCTTATGGCTCATCGTCACGCTTCCTGAGTAGGATACCTGTGGGGCAGCGCCCTTACGACCTTTCTTTGTGGTGATGATAATAACACCATTAGATCCACGGCTACCATAAATAGCGGTAGCAGAAGCATCCTTCAGCACGTTGAATGACTCGATATCCTGTGGGTTTACCATGGCGAGGGGGTTAGAAAGACCTTTCACACCATTATTATCCATAGGTACACCATCGATCACAATCAGAGGGTCGTTTGAGGCGTTCAAAGATGAACCGCCACGGATACGGATGCTGGCACCACCGCCAGGAGCACCACCACTGCTGGTGACACTTACACCGGCAATCTTACCTTGCATCATGTCCTGTGGGTTCACCACCAGACCCTTATTCTTGGTGTCGGGTTTCAGGGCGGTGACCGAACCGGTCAAGTCGCTTTTCTTCACTGCACCGTAACCGATGACCACCACTTCGTTGAGCACAGCGGCATCGTCTTGCAGTGTTACTTCCAAAGTAGGAGCAGCCTTTACCGTCACTGACTGGTAGCCAATGTAGGAAACGGTAATGTCTGCACCTTGATTAGCTTTCAGCACGAAATTACCGTCGAAATCAGTCACGGTGGCGGTCTGTGTGCCGTCAACACGAACTGTTGCGCCGATAATGGGTTCGCCTGTAGCATCTTTCACATGGCCTTTGACGTCGATCTGTGCAAAGGCACCCACCGATAGGAACAGCCCAAAGAGAAGGCCGAGCATCCTAAGCGGAAATTGAATGTTTACCTGCTTCATCATTACATTTAATTAGAGTTAATTGTTTATTTGTTATATCGTTTAAGCTTCTAAGGCTTTGGTTTCACGGTGCAAAGATAGAATACTTTTTGATATGTTGTACACTTTTTACCCAAAAAAGATACAAATTAGTTATGCAATCGATTGCATAAACACATAAAAACGCGATTTTTTTAAGAGATTTGGTCATTTATTTGTTTTTTTTAGTATCTTTGCATCGTTGAATATTTGAAGTCGGATGAAAAAGCTTTTTCCATTGACGATGAAGGACATTGCCAGGGAGTTTGGAATCTCCGTGACAACGGTTTCCCGTGCACTTAAGGATCATCCCCACATCAGTGAGGAGCGACGGAGAGCTATTCAACAATATGCGCGTGATCACCATTTCTTTCCAGACGCCCTCGGTATTGCCTTGCGTCACAAGCGTGAGCTTAATTCAAAAGTAATCGGTGTCATCGTTCCAGAGTTTACCCATTATTATTTCTCCTCCATCCTAACGGGAATAGAGGAAACTGCTGCCGCGCGTGGCTTTAGTATTATGGTGGCGCTTAGCGGTGAGGAATATGAGCGTGAAGTTAGCATCTGCGATAAATTCCAGCAATTGATGGTCTGTGGAGTGATTGTTTCTCAAGCGAAGGACACGCAAAACTATGACCACTTTCAAAAGTTACTCGACTCAGGTATTCCAATAGTGTTTTATGATCGTGTATGTACAGGTGTGAATGCCAGTCGCGTTGTAGTAGATGACTATATGGGCGCTTTTACTGCGGTAACACATCTGATAAATACTGGGTGCAAGCGTATCGCGTTTTATGGTAGCCCGATGAATTTGGAGATTTCAAAGAACCGATACAATGGCTATAGGGATGCTCTTGGCAAATATGGCATTGAAATAGATAAAAAGATTGTCTGTGTCTGTGATAACCGTATCGATGCCGAAACGGTGACACCAGAGATTATGGCGCTTGAAACACCACCCGACGCATTCTTTGCAGTGAACGATGATACGGCCATCGGAATCCTCTATACTGTCAAACATGCAGGTTATCGTGTGCCAGAGGATATATCTATCTGTGGTTTTACGAATGGTCAGCGAGCCATAGCTTGTGATCCTATGCTGACGACGGTGGAGCAGCGCGGTCACAAGGTAGGCGAGGAGGCTGTAGATGTTTTATTAGATAAGGTGGAGGGCCGCTGTCCATTCGACAAGGTGGAGAAACGTGTTGTGCGTACCCGCCTTGTAACTAGAGGAACAACAAAAGAATAATGATATGAAACAAAAACCTGATCTTTCCTTTTGGAAGTTATGGAATCTGAGTTTTGGATTCTTTGGCGTACAGATAGCTTACGCCTTGCAAAGTGCAAACATTTCGCGTATCTTCGCTACATTAGGCGCTGATCCGCATAACCTGAGTTATTTTTGGATTCTGCCGCCATTGATGGGAATCCTGGTACAACCAATCGTCGGGACCCTTTCCGACAAGACATGGACACGTTTTGGCCGTCGCATTCCCTACCTGTTTGTTGGTGCCGCTGTGGCCGTGCTTGTCATGTGCTTGTTGCCAAACTCAGGTTCTTTGGGCTTGACTATCGGTGCGGCCATGCTATTCGGTCTGGTGGCGTTGATGTTCCTCGATACAAGTATCAACATGGCTATGCAGCCGTTCAAGATGCTTGTGGGCGACATGGTCAATGAAAAGCAGAAAGCCAAGGCTTATTCTATCCAGTCGTTCCTCTGTAATGCAGGCTCTGTGATGGGTTATGTGTTTCCTTTTGTCTTCACGTTCATTGGAATAAGTAATGTAGCGGAGAAAGGCGTTGTTCCCGATTCTGTCATTTGGTCGTTTTATATCGGTGCTGCTATCCTGATTCTTTGTGTCATTTATACGACCTCGAAGGTTAAAGAGTGGAATCCCCAGGAGTATAAGGAATATAATCCCGTCTCGGAGGAAAAAGAGAATAGTGCAAACTGGATTACGTTGCTGAAGAATGCACCCTCGACTTTCTGGAAAGTGGGGTTGGTGCAGTTCTTCTCTTGGGTGGCAATGCTCTATATGTGGAACTATACCACTGGTGCTATTGCGGAGGTTGTGTGGAATACGACAGATGCCTCCAGTGAGGCCTTCCAGGAGGCCGGCAACTGGACTGGTATCCTCTTTGCAGTTCAAGCTGTAGGTAGTGTCGCATGGGCTGCTCTTCTTCCTCAGTTCAAGAACACGAAGTGGGCTTATGCTGCCAGTCTTGTCCTCGGTGGCATAGGTTTTACCATCATCCCTTTCATTCATGACCAGTACACCTTGTTTGTACCATTTATATTAATAGGTTGTGCCTGGGCAGCAATGCTGGCCATGCCGTTTACTTTCGTGACAAATGCTTTGCAGGGCTATGGTCACATGGGCGCTTACCTTGGCCTATTCAACGGTACGATCTGCATTCCACAGATTATAGCGGCTCTCTGTGGTGGTACTATCCTCTCAATGGTGGGACATCATCAGTCATCGATGATGATCGTTGCAGGCGTCAGTTTCCTGATTGGCGCCGTCTGTGTCTATGTGATTAAGGAAAAGTAACAAATCGTATTCGATGCGTTGTCTTAGGGCCGTTCTATTCATACTGTTATTCCCATTGGCGTGCCATGCCAGTGAGAATCTGTTGACGGAGCGCTATAACCTCACATATCTGGACCTGAACAACGGTCTTCCCCATAATAACGTAAGAGACATTTTCAAGGATTCAAACGGTTTTCTTTGGATTTCCACCTATGGAGGTGGATTGGTACGCTATGACGGCTATGGCGTGATGGAGCCCAGGCTTGACCTGAACAGTAAGTCTTGTAGAAGTATTACGGAAGATGATTTCCGTAGGCTTTGGGTGGCCTTCGACGAGGGTATCAACATCATCGACCTTAGGACGATGAATGCAGTGGTACCTGATCATCCTGAGCTTAAGAAGTTGCTCGTTCAACCTTCTATCAGGTGCTTTCGTGATGCAATGGGCCGTATCTGGGTCATCAACAACCAGCAAGTGAGCTTGGTGAAATTCAAAGAGGATGGAGAGATCGATAAGATCTGTTCGTATCCTCATAATTGGCGCATGCTCGACATGGCCATTAGCGATGTGGATGAAAATGGCAAGCCCTGGATAGGTATTGATAGCTGCCTTTACAGATTAGTAGAAAGAGATGGCAAATTGGTGCGTGAGGAGATATCTCCTCTGCTCAAGCCATTAGAGGACTATTACATTACCGATATCCTGAAACGTAATAACGTGGTGTGGATTGCCACTAACATGGGACTTTTTCGCTATGATCCTTATAAACAGAAACTTGATGCCTACCATCATTCCAGTGTACCTGGTTCACTCTCACACGTTTTCCTATCGAGTCTTGCAGTTACTCCAGACAATCATTTGCTGGTAGGTTCCTTGAATGGTGTCAATATCTATGATGATCAAACGGATAGTTTTACGCTATGGAACTCTGAGAGCAACCCTCCGCTGCAAAGTGATTTCGTACACAGCATCCGTATTTATCATGGACATATCTGGGTTTGCACCGAGTCGGGAGGAATAGCTTGTCTGGCCCCTCGCCGACTGCTTCTGCGCAACTCTGTTCATACAACAGATTCCCGTTCGCTGTCACCCAACCCTGTCAATGCCATGTATGTAGAACCCGATGGGCGCCTGTGGGTAGGAACAGTGGAGGGCGGTCTTAATCTCAGAGAGAAAGGCACTACTGAGTTTATTCATTTTACGACCTCTAATTCTGGTTTATCACATAATAGTGTCTCTGCCATTGCAGCCGACCATCATGGTCGTCTCTGGATAGGCACCTGGGGGGGAGGTGTCTGCGTGGTTGACAGAATGAGTCCTCAAAAGATATCCATTCTCGAACTCCCCAGGGAGTATGGTATACGTACCAGTTTTGTTGGCGCTCTTGCCAACGATACCATTAACGACGGATTGTGGATAGGTAGTAATGCTGGATTGTATTATTATGACTACAAGACCCAGAAGATAGAAGAACCGTTTGAGGGCTGCCGCAGTGTGACAGGTTGCATTGGTACTATCGTTGATCGTGATGGAATCTTGTGGATGGGTTGTATGCAAGGCTTGAGATTGGTGGATCTTAATTCCGGCCGTCAAGGGCACAGACCATTTAAGACGGAGGGTATTGCCCATAAACTCGACGAGCCTGGTTCCCGGATTGTAGATAAGATATCCTCTTTCTATCAGTCCAAGGATGGTACCCTATGGCTGGGTAGCAATGGTTATGGTCTATATAAGTTAATAAAGGATAAAGAAGGTAGCAGACAATTTGAAGCCTTGACAACAGAAAACGGTTTGGCCTTTGGAGGTGTCAAGGGAATTGTTGAGGACCTGAATGGTCATCTGTGGGTAACGACCCAGAATGGTCTCTCGGTTTATGTCCCCGAGACTCGCATGTTCTCCAATTATTATGAGAATGAAGGTCTGGTTAATCACCATTTTTATTGGAACTCTGCGACAAGAGACAATGCTGGTGTCATCTATCTGGGCAGTGAAGGTGGCCTGATAGAGGTGCTTGGTCAGAATAACGAAGCCAAACCTTATGGTAGGCTGGTCTTTACCCATCTGATGGTTGATAATCAAGATGCCACAGCAGGCAGTGAGTATCTGACCGAGGATATCTCCATTGCTTCTACGATTCATTTGCGTGAAGGCAATCGATCTTTCTCTATCTCCTTCTCTGCTTTGGATTATGGTTATGAGGAACAGACCATGTTCAGTTATAGGATGAAGGGCCTCGATAAAGAATGGACGCCTCTCAAACTAGGAGAGCATTCCGTCCGTTATAGTGCTTTGCCAGCAGGACGTTATGTCTTTGAGGTGAAATATATGTCGACTTTATCTGCCGACCAATCCGATACAGCCTCCATCGAAGTTATAGTTAGTCCGGCGTTTTGGAATAGTTGGTGGTTCCGCCTGTTGTTGAGTATTCTCTTTGTGGTGCTTGTCATATATATATATAATAGGTGGGCTGCAAGGTTGAAGCGTTTAGAGGCAGAACAGCTTCTTAGTCCGATACGCAAGGTGCTCGAAGAATCCGATGACCCCCGACAGCTCCAGGGGCGTATCCAGAATATCCTTGATAACCAGCAACGTTACAAACAGAGTGTTACGAAAAGTGTTGAGGCCGACAAGGAGGAAGTATTGAAGAGCACAAAACCCTTTATGGAACGGGTTATGGAGATTATGGAGGCCAACTATATGGATTCGGAGTTTGGAGTGCAGGAGTTTTGCGATGCGCTTGGTATGAGTCGTACGGTTGTTAGCAAACACCTGAACTCTGAAGTGGGTATCCCTGCTGGACAGTTTATTCGGAATTACCGTTTGAATATGGCCAAAGAACTTTTCTCTTCCAAGACAGGTAACCGTAATGTTACAGAGATTGCATATGCTGTTGGTTTTAATGATCCCAAATACTTCACGCGCTGCTTCACCAAGATGTTCGGTGTAAGTCCAAGTGCCTTTGACGGGAAAAAGCCAAATCCTTGATTTATCTCAAGAATAAGTCTTGATTTACCTCAAGAGGTGGAAAAAACGAGCGCAAAAAAGCCAAAATCGTTTTGTCCACCTTATAAATCGTTTTATCCACCATTGCAATTTTATTATATGCTAACTTTGCGGAAAATTTCACTAATATAATTCAATTTTTACAAACCAAAAGTAATTAACAATGAGAAAACAACTAGTATTTTCTGTGATGCTAAGTCTCGGCATTCTGGGCGGAATGACATTCTGTCCGGTAGAGGCAAAAGCATCAGTACAGCAGGACCAGACCATCAAGGTTAGTGGTCAGGTTGTTGACCAGGATGGAGAAGCCCTCATTGGTGCAACTGTTAAAATCAAAGGTGCACAAACGGGTGTGATTACCGATTTTGATGGTAATTTCTCTATCGATGCTCCCGCTAATGCTACCCTCGTGGTGAGCTATGTTGGTTATAAGGATCGCGAGATCGCAGTACGCGGACGCGCAATTCTTGAAGCTATTCAGATGGAATCCGACGCCATGATGCTTGAGCAGGTGGTTGTTGTGGGTTATGGTGTTCAGAAGAAGGCCGACCTGACAGGTTCTGTGTCTATTGTGAATGCCGACGAACTGAAGCGCGTTTCTAATTCGAACATCTCTACCATGCTCGAAGGTAAGGTGGCAGGTGTATCCATCACTTCCGACGGTCAGCCAGGTGCAGATCCGACAGTACGTATTCGTGGTATCGGTACATTGAATGGTAACCAGGCACCTCTTTACGTGATCGACGGTGTGCCCATGGGTACTTCTATTCGAGATTTCTCTCCTAACGATATCGAGACCATCCAGGTGTTGAAGGATGCTTCTGCTGGTGCTATCTACGGTTCTCGTGCTGCTAACGGTGTGGTTATCATCACCACCAAGGGCGGTAAGAAGGATCAGCCGCTGAAGGTCGACTATAAGGGTTACTTCGGTGTGGATGTCGTTTCTAACGATAAGTATGACCTGATGAATGCTGCCCAGTACAGCAACTATCTCGGTATTGCTGCCCAGAATTCTGGCACTCCTCTTCCCGGTGGATACAGCAAGGTTTCCGATGGTGTTTATCAGTTCCGTGACAATACCGATACCGACTGGTTCAAGGAGGCATTCAAGACGGGTATCCGTCAGAACCACAATGTAAACCTTAGCGGTGGTGGTGCACACAATACTTATAATATAGGATTGGACTACTACGACCAGAGGGGTACAATCGAAGGTACAGGTCCTGACTTCAAGCGTTATACAGCCCGTGTGAACAATACGATGGAGACGAAGTTCATCAAATTCCGTACTAGCCTTGTATATTCACATTCAGATCAGAATCAACTTTCAATCGGTAATGATGACCGATATATTCAGGGTCTGTATGGTAATCTGGGTAATGTGCTTCGTGGTGTTCTTAGCATGCAGCCGACCATTAAGGCTTACGACGAATCTACATGGGTGCTTGACGACCTTGTAGGTTCTGCCAGCGGTTGGAAATACGATGCATACGGCTATGGTGTGTATTATGATACCGTACATGGAGATATCTCTGCCATGAACCCGCTGCTCGTCAATAATCTTCTGAGTCAAAAGACTATTGTTGACCGTTTCGTAGGTACAGGCTCTGCTGATGTTGACCTGCTGAAGATGGTGGGTATTGAGAGCAAGAACCATAGTCTGACTTACAAGATAAACCTTTCTTATAGTACGACCAGTGCTAATGATAGGACATGGACTCCTGCTTGGATTCAGAGTAACCGTGTATATCTCGCCAAGGAGAATGAGCGTTTGACCAAGGCACATCGTAAATATACCGATGCCTTGATTGAGAACACCTTGACCTATGACGGTACCATCGGTCTGCATCATGTGAACCTTGTGGTAGGTCAGACTTACGAGGAGGAGAACACCGCTACGCTGACAGGTGAGGGCGTGAACCTCTCTGAGCCTTATTATCTGCAGCTTCAGAATGCAGGCACTCGTAATGCCAGCAGCTATGAGGCTAAGCACACATTGGCATCTTATCTTGCCCGTCTGAACTATGACTTCGATGGTAAGTACCTCATCTCTGGTATCGTACGTCGTGACGGTAGTTCTCGTCTGTCACCGGATAAGCGTTGGGATACCTTCACCTCTGTATCTCTCGGTTGGCGTTTTGATAAGGAGAAGTTCTTCCCCATCGATCGCGACATCGTCAATATGTTCAAGCTCCGCGCCAGCTATGGTGAGCTTGGTAACGAGGCCTCTGTTGCCGACTATGCCATCCAGGCTACGATGAGCCGTAATAACATGACTTACAGCTTCGGCAACAATCCTATTACCGGTTCTGCCGTATCTGTATTTACAAACCCGGATCTTTCTTGGGAGAAGAGAAAGACCTATAACATCGGTCTTGACCTTGCTTTCTTCAACAACCGTATCGAGTTCACTGCCGAGTGGTACAAGAATAAGTCGGTAGATCTGCTTTATAATGTTCCCGTTCCTGGCTTTATAATGTTCCCGTTCCTGCAAGCGCTGGTGTATCCAACACCACAGTAACCATGAATGCCGCTTCTCTGGAGAACAGCGGACTTGAGTTCTCGGCTACCTATCGTAACCGTGACCACGCCCTGAAGCATGAGATCAGTGCTAACCTGAGTACTCTGAATAATAAGGTGACCTCTCTCGGTTTCGGTGAGGAGAAGTACATCGCAGGTGCCTATATCACTCAGGTAGGTGAGGAAGTCGGTAAGTTCTATGGATGGGACTATCAGGGCATCATCCGCACACAGGCCCAGCTCGACGAGCTGAACACCTATGCGAAGTCTAAGGGCTTCGATGAGTATCAGGCAGGTGCACAGGTGGGTGACTGTTATTATCTCTACCTTCGGTGCCCTCGGCTATCATGTGACCGACTACCTCTATAACACACTGAACTCCAGCTATGGTTATGGCAACCACGATGTTGCTGTCCTCGACGCTAACCAGTGGAATGGTGACACCTATATCTCAGATGTTCCCCGCACCTATCTGTCGAACAATGCCTCTTTGGCATGGAACGACTTGTTCAGCGAGCGTCAGATTCAGAATGCCGCATATTGGAAGATTGCCAACGTTGAACTCGGCTGCAACCTGCCTAACAAGTGGTTTGCCGACTATGTCAGCGGTGTCCGCATCTATGTATCGGCTCAGAACCTCTACACATTTACTGGCTATCATGGCTATAACGTAGACTATGCCGGTGGTACATTTACCCCAGGTTACAACTACTGTTCATATCCTACTCCACGAAGCTTCATGGCTGGTATAAATTTCACATTCTAATGGTGAAAAGGTTAATTAGTTAAAAAGTAAAAAGGACAAAGAATATGAAACTATACAAAATTTCTTTAGCAATAGTGCTGGGTCTTGGTGCTCTCACATCATGCGACAGTAAGTTGGATGTGGACAACCCCAACCAGCAGACTACAGATATCTTCGGCAATGATATATCTGATTTGGAAGAAAGCGTGATTGCTTGCTATAATCACATCCGTATGGAAGGAACATTCGCACGTGTAGGTTATATGCTTGATGTTTGCCGTGGTGATGAGGTTTGGAACTCTTCTCAGGTATGGTATTTGCCATTTGATGATCTGAATGTGGCATTCACCGACGAGATTGCCCAGTGGCCTTGGCGTGACTGGTATTACACCATCAAGGTTTGTAACTATATCACCGACCAGATTGAAAAGAGAGGATACGAGGAGACAGAGTCTATCAAGCGTATCAAGGGCCAGGCTCTCTTTATCCGTGGCTTGTCATACTATATGCTAGCAGGCTATTATCAGAATCCTATGTTGATTACCGACTATAGCGTCTATGAGTCTCTTACTGGTATGTATGTTCCCAACAGCACCTATGATGAGGTATGG
>CACXVS010000030.1 GCA_902771155.1 uncultured Prevotellaceae bacterium | reverse complement strand
CTCAAGGTCAAAACCTTCCACGACGTTAGCCTGGGGCTGCCAGAGCTGACCAGTCTTCTCGTTAACGGTGATCTCAATACCGTCAGCGCCACCCTTGGCGCTACCATTGAAACCTTCCTCTTCACTACCTGCAAACTGGATCCAAGGCAGAGCATCGTCAGTAACACCCGACCAATCCTTCTCGGCAATCAGTGTCTGTGCGTTAGCACCTACAGCCATCATGGCCATTGCAACAAGCGTAAAAATCTTCTTCATAAGCGTTTTAAATTTTAGTAGTTAATAATAATTAAGACATAAACATTTTTTTCCGGATGCAAATATACTAACATATTCTGAAACTGCAAAACAATTTAGTAGTTTTTTGTTTTAATGTAACATAAACTTTGTTTCACGTAACATTTGTAACATATTGAAATGTGTGTTAAATCTTTGTTACAGATGGCAAAGCTTAATTATAATTAATATGATACCTTTGCGCCCGTTTAAGTTCTAAAATGAGCCAAAACCAAAAAGAACAAATACAATATGAATCAAAATCAGACAAGATGAAACAGTTAACTAACTTAGTGAAAGAGGCTGTTCACCCTGCAACAAACCGACTACGCCGTCTGGCGTTGTCGGCATTGGCGTTGATGCTCTGTACCACGATGTGGGCACAGGGTGGCATCAATGTTAAGGGAACGGTCGTCGATTCAAACGGCGAGGCGCTCATCGGTGCCTCTGTCGTGGTGAAGGGGAATACTTCAGTGGGAACTGTTACCGACTTCGATGGTAACTTCTCACTGAATGTTCCTTCAGAATCCACAGTGATTGTCATCTCCTACGTAGGAATGGACACAAGGGAGGTGAGAGTAGGTAAGCAGCGCATCATTAACGTGACGCTGACCGACAACACCCAACTTTCTGAAGTGGTGGTCGTAGGTTACGGCCAGCAGAAGAAAGCTTCGGTGGTGGGTGCTATCACCCAGACCACGGGTGAGGTGCTGGAGCGTGCAGCTGGTATCACGGATATCGGTGCAGCCCTGACAGGTAACCTGCCTGGTGTCGTGACAACGGCCTCAACGGGTATGCCGGGTGAGGAAGATCCGAAGATCCAGATCCGTGGTGCTTCGTCGTGGAACAACTCTGAACCACTGGTGCTCGTCGATGGTATCGAGCGCCCGATGTCGAGTGTGGATATCCAGTCGGTGGCCACAATCTCCGTGCTGAAGGATGCCTCTGCCACTGCCGTGTATGGTGTGAAGGGTGCTAACGGTGTGATCCTGATCACAACGAAGCGTGGTGCTGAGGGTAAGGCTCAGATCGGTGTGTCGGCCAACGCCGTTATGAAGATCCCTTCCAAGCTGCCGGATAAGTACGACTCTTACGATGCTTATGTAGCTCGTAATGTTGCCATTGAGCACGAGCTGAACCTCTATCCCGACAGTTGGGCTTATCTGCGTTCGATGGACTTCATCAACAATTTCCGCAATCAGGATCCGAATGCCAAGGACGAGTTTGGTAACCTGATCTCTGAGCGTTATCCTAATGTGGACTGGCAGCGCGCCTTGTTCAAGGACTTCACCATGTCGTACAATGCCAACCTGAATATCAGTGGTGGTACCAGATTCGTGAAGTACTTTGCCAGTGTGGATTTTGTTAGTGAGGGTGACCTCTATAAAGACTTCGGTAACGGACGTCAGTACCCGACAGGTTACGACTACAAACGCGTGAATGTCCGTTCAAACCTTGACTTTAACATTACCAAGACCACTGTGTTGAAGGTGAACATTGCCGGTTCTAACGGTCAGCAGATGACACCATGGGCCAACCAGGTGAACAACGACTGGCAGATTTCACAGCAGTGGGCCGGTGTGTATAACATCTCTCCCGATGTGTTCCTGCCGAAGTACAGCGACGGCTCATGGGGTTTCCTGCCTGGTTCTACTAACGTAAGTAATGCTGCCGAGAGTATCTCTATCGGTGGTACGCAGTATATCACAACCACCCGCATCAATACGGACTTCGTGTTGGAGCAGAAACTCGACTTTATCACGAAAGGTCTGGCTGCACGTGGTATGATCTCTTGGGATAACACGTTCCGTGAGGACGGCCGTGGTATCAGCGACCTCTATAACGACCCGCAGCACAAATGGATTAACCCCCAGACTGGTGAGGTGGTTTATAAAGAGCCTTATGAGGCTTATGATAAATTCGACTACTCTATGGGTAACAAGTGGTCGGTTCAGGCAGGTCAGGTGCAGAACTGGGCAACCCAGCGTAACCTGAACTACCAGTTACAGCTGAACTGGGCTCGTACCTTTGGAAAGCATGATGTCTCGGCGATGGGTGTGTTTGCCCGGCAGGAGACAGCTCAGGGTTCGATGATCCCGAACTACCGTGAGGACTGGGTGTTCCGTGCAACTTATGGTTACGGCGGTAAGTACTTCCTGGAGTACAACGGAGCTTATAACGGATCGGAGAAGTTCTCGCCCGACAACCGTTTCGCCTTCTTCAACTCTGGCGCTATCGGCTGGATGATCAGTGAGGAGCCGTTTATGAAGTGGCTCCGCGAGAAGAAGATCGTCGATATGTTGAAACTCCGCGCCAGTTATGGTGAGATCGGTGACGATAACGTCGGCGGTCGTTTCCTCTATATGACACAGTGGAGCTATGGTGGAGCCTCTAGTCTGGATATTACTCAGGGTCAGTCGCCCTACCAGTGGTATCGTGAATCATCCGTGGGTAACCCGAATGTACACTGGGAGACGGTAAAGAAGATGAACTTAGGTATCGACTACGGTCTCTTAGGCGGTCTGCTGGCAGGTGCTGTCGAGATATTCCGTGATAAACGTACCGACATCCTGGTGCAGGGTGGTGAGCGTGCCGTTCCTGCCTACTTCGGACAGACACCTCCTACAGCAAACCTCGGTGAGGTAGTGACCAATGGTTATGAGATTGAGGTGCGCTTCAATAAGGTGTTTGCCAACAAGATGCGTCTCTGGGCAAACATGAGCATGACTCATGCAGAGAACGAGATCAAGGTAAAGGACGACCCAGCCCTCTATCCTTCCTATCGTAAGGAGGCTGGCTATTCCATCGATCAGGTACGTACCTTCCTCGATCAGGGTATGATGCAGACCTATGATGATATCTATGGTTCGCCCAGACATGACTCTAATGACAACCAGAAGTTGCCTGGTGACTACTATATTACTGACTTCAATGGTGACGGTGTTGTGGATAACGTGAACGACGTGGTGCCTTATGGTTACTCCGGTTTCCCGCAGAACACCTATAACACCACCATTGGTTTCGAGTGGAAAGGCTTCAACTGCTTCTTCCAGTTCTATGGTGTGACCAACGTGACACGTAATGTGCAGATGGTCAGTCTGTCGGACGTGATGGTGACCAATGTATATGACCAGGGTACATGGTGGAGCACAGACCATAATGATGCTGACATCGTGACTCCGCGTTTCAACACCACTCCTTATCAGTGCTACTATGGAACACAATATCTCTGCGACGGTAGCTATATCCGTTTGAAGAATGTTGAGTTTGGTTATACGTTTACCCAGCCTTGGGTGCGTAAGTTAGGCGTCAGAGACTTGAAGCTGTATGTCAGCGGTAACAACCTCTGGCTATGGACCCGTATGCCCGACGACCGTGAGTCGAACTTTGGTGGTAACCACAATGCAGGCAATGGTGCCTATCCGACGTTCAAGCGTATTAACTTCGGTGTAAAGTTCAATCTATAAAACGTGAAGACAATGAAAAAGTTTATTAATATATATAAAATAGGTGTAGCAGCCCTGGCTTTGTCCTTCGGGATGACATCCTGCACGGACTATCTGGACAAGGAGCCTGACTCTACTGTGGGAGCTGAGGAGGCCTTCAAGAACTTCACCAACTTCCAGGGATTCGTAGAGGAAATCTATAACTGTATTCCTAATAAGGAGAGCTGCTATTGGTGTACGACCTTCAACTGGGGTGAGGATGAGATTATGAACTCCGGTCTGGGAGACACACACATTACGGCCCATTTTGACCTGGGCGACTACCGTCACTGGTATGACGAGGAGGATAAGGGTGGTCAGCAGAGCTGGTTGAACCGTCCTGGTTCGAACCCCACCTCTACCGATAAGTTTGCTCATTCACTGGCAGGCCATGCCTGGTACTGCATCCGTAAGGCCAACCTCGGTCTGGAGAACATCGACAAGATGACCGACGCTACGAGAGAGGAGAAAAACTTCGTTAAAGGTCAGTTGCTCTTCTTCCGTGCCTGGTGGCATCACCAGCAGTTGGAATGGTGGGGCGGTATTCCCTATGTTGATACGGTGCTGCCCGCCGACGAGCAGTTGACATTGCCGCGAATGAGTTTCCAGGAGTGTGCAAAGCGTTGTGCTGAAGACTACCGTGCTGCTGCCGACCTGTTGCCCGACAACTGGGATAATACCACCATCGGTAAGAAAACCTTGGGTAAGAATGATCTGCGCATCACGAAGGTCTGTGCACTCGGATACTTAGGTAAGGTGCTCCTTTGGGCTGCCTCTCCGCTGAACCAGAAAGGGGCAGAACTCGGTGCTTCGAAGAATGGCGACACCTACGCCTATGATCCCGCTCTGGCCAAGCAGGCCGCTGAGGCTCTGGGTGAGGCTATTGCCCATGTGGAGAGCGAGGCTACGCCATACGCTCTGGCAGAGTATAACTATGACGACATCTATAATCACGTGTCGGCCAAGGGCTCAAAGAGTAATTTCTCTGATATCTTCCGTACCACTGGTCAGAGTTGGAGAATGCCGGGTAGCGTAGAGGCTATCATGCGTGGTCCGATGCCTGACATCAACGGTTCTAACTGGAACTTTGCCAAGCTGTGGGGTCCTAAGGTCAACAACCTTGTAGAGCACGACGCTATTATCCACATGCCGACAGCCAACTATGTGAACTATGCCTATGGTATGGCTAACGGTGAGCCGATCCTGCTGGCCGACGGTAGTCTGAACGAGGGTTCTGGCTTCGATCCTAAGCACCCGTTCAAGGACCGTGACCCACGTTTCTATCATGATATCATGTTCGATGGCTTTAAGTTCCTGAACCAGACTCCTTCAAAGGAAGACCTGCCGTTCCAGTACCTGGAGATGTACACAGGCGGAAGCATGGTGCCTACAGGCAACCCCGAGCGTAGTGCCAACGGTAGCCGTACAGGTTACTTCTGCCAGAAGCTCGTACCTCATCAGTGTAACAAGTATGATGGCATGTACAACTGGGGTGGTGCCCTGCAGACCTATCTGCCTTACATGCGTCTGGCTGATATCTATCTGCTCTATGCTGAGGCTGGTGCCGCTGCCAGCGGCGCTTCGTTCAAGGCCGGTTGTGCACGTACTGCCGAGGATGCGATCAACGTGCTCCGCGACCGTGTAGGTGCAGGCCATGTATCTGCTAAATTTACTGGCGACCAGAGAAAGTTCATCGACGAGGTTCGTCGTGAGCGTGCCTGTGAACTGGCCTTCGAAGGTTTCCGTTGGCAGGATTTGCAGCGCTGGTTGCTGCTCACAGAGTATCCCTATAATGTGAAGACTCGTCAGGAGTTCAAGCGTGTAGGCAACTACGACTTTGCTAATAATGATCCCCGCGATGCTGAGGTGACAGGCTTTGATCCCACTATTAACGGCCAGACTGTCATCGTAGAGCGTCACTTCGGTACCAAGCACTATCTGCTGCCGCTGAAGGAGAAGGAGGTATATCTGTATTCGGAATATCCACAGAACCCGGGATGGTAACCTTTAATAGTAAAAAAGTAAAAAGGTCAAAAAGATAAAGAGATTATGAAACGAAATAAATATATCGTACTGTCAGCTCTCCTGGCTCTATCGGTGACAACACCTGTAGAGGCACAGATTGACGCAGCAGATTCGGCCCTGGTGAATGTGGCGTTCCGTAAGGTGGCCAAGGAAGACATCATGGGCGGTGTCTCGAGCGTGAACTACAGAGACCTGATGGATAAGAACTACAATACCTATAGTCTTGACAACATGCAGGGCTATGTGGCCGGTTACAACGGCAATGGTATGTGGGGTTTCACCGACCAGCTCGTGCTGATTGATGGTGTGCCCCGTGAGGCTAACAATGTGTTGCCCTCAGAAATTGAGGAGATCACCTTCCTGAAAGGTGCGCAGGCCGTGGTGCTCTATGGTAGTCGCGCTGCCAAGGGTGTGATCCTGATTACCACCAAACGTGGTCGTGTGATTGATGGCTTGAGCGTGAAAGCCCGTGTGAATACAGGATGGAACGTTGCCAAGGCCTATCCTGAGTATCTGGGCTCGGCTGAGTATATGTCGCTCTATAACGAGGCGCTTGCCAACGACGGTAAGGCTCCCCTCTATAGCGATGAGCAGATCTATTATTACGCCAGCAAGCAGAATCCCTATCGTTATCCCGATGTGGATTTCTATAGCAGTGACTATATCAAGAAGGCCTATAACCGTACGGATGCCACTGCTGAGATTGAGGGTGGAAATGACCGTGCCAAGTTCTATGCTAACGTGAGTTACTATCGTTTTGGCGACTATCTGAACTTTGGAGAGGCTAAGGACAACTACACCGACCGTTTCAATGTACGCGGTAATGTGGATGTGAAGATCAACCAGTGGATTTCGGCTTATGTGAACGCCAATGCCACCTATTATAATGCTCGCTCGGCCAATTCAAAACAGACGGAGCAGAGAAACGGTCAGACCGTGACACTGAACTACTGGGAGGTGGCAACCAAGTGGCGCCCCAACCGTGTAGCTCCGCTGATCCCGATCTCTTATCTGGATCCGAATGCCATACAGCCACAGCAGGCTCTTTCATCGTCAAGTAATCTCATCGATGGGCAGTACTTCTTAGGTGCTGGTAAGGCCAGCGATGACTGGACTAACATCTTTGCCGACTACTATGCAGCTGGCAAGAACACTTGGACCAGCCGTCAGTTCCAGTTCGATGCAGGTGTGAACGCCGACCTCAGTTCACTGCTGAAAGGCTTGAGTTTCCATGCCTTGGTAGGTGTTGATTACCAGACGAGCTATTCTACCTCTTATAATAATGACTATGCTTCGTTCGAACCGGCTTGGAGTAACTATAATGGTCCAGACCTCATTCTCTCGTTGGACGACCATGAGACAGTGGATAAGAAATCAGGTGTGCAGAACATCGGTGGTTCTACCAATCACCAGATGATTACCTTTAATGCCCACTTCGACTACAACCGCACTTTTGCCGATGTACACAACGTGAGTGCCATGGTGATTGCTAACGGTTTCCAGCAGACACGTGCCGGACAATACCATAAGGTAAGCAATGCCAACCTCGGCTTCGACCTGTCGTATAACTATGCCAAGAAGTATTACGCTGAGTTTGCAGCGGCAGTACCCTGGTCAGCTAAGTTGCCTGATGGTCATCGTGCAGGCTTCTCTTCTTCCGGTACCCTGGGCTGGAATATTGCCAAAGAGAAATTCATGGAAGGTTCGATCTTCGACGATTTGACCCTCAGTGCCAGTTACAGCAACTTGAAGACCGACCTGGATGTCGAGAACTACTATATGTATCTTGGCGCCTATCAGGATGGTGGATGGTGGGACTGGAACGGTGAATCTGGTCATAGTGACATCCAGTCGAAACGAGGTGGAAACGAGGATCTGACCTATATCCAGCGTAAAGAATTCTCAGCCAGCATCCATGCAGAGTTGATGAAACGTTCATTGATGATCGATGCCTCGTTCTTCAACAGTATTATGGATGGCGGTATTATTCAGGCCACCAACCAGATGCCGAGCTACTTCAGGGTATATTATCCTGAGTCTTCGTTCCTGCCCTATCTGAACTACAATAAGGATAAGCGCACAGGTTTCGATGTAGCTGTGAAATACCGTAAGAACTTTGGTGACTTCGGTTTTGAGGCAGGTGCTAACCTGACTTACTACACCACGAAGGCTACTAAGCGTGACGACAACAACTATGCTGATGAGTATCAGTATCGTGAGGGTAAGCCCCTGGATGCTATCTGGGGTTATGAGTGCCTCGGTTTCTTCGCTGAGTCGGACTTCGATGCAGACGGCAAACTTCTGGAGGGCATTCCACAGCCTGCCCTTGGTGGTACGATCAAACCTGGTGACTTGAAGTATAAGGACCAGAATGCCGATGGTGTCATCGACTCAAAGGACCAGGTGAACCTGGCTACAGGCGGCTGGTATGGTGCACCTACCACACTTGGTATCAACCTGACGTTCAAGTATAAGAACTTCACCCTCTTCTTGCTGGGTATTGGCGGCTTCGGCGGTCATGGTGTGAAGAACAACAGTTACTGGTGGATCTCAGGTGAGAACAAGTATTCTGCTGCCGTTCGCGGCCGTTGGACACCTGAGACAGCCTCTACAGCCACTTATCCACGTCTGACCACTCAGACTGGTGCAAACAACAACACCACGTCAGACTTCTGGATCTACTCTACTTCCCGTTTCGACCTGGCTAAGGTTCAGCTGACCTACGACTTCCCGAAGTCGATTATCGGCAACGGTATCATCAAGGGCGCTTCTCTCTATATCAGCGGTAATGATTTGCTGACACTGGCCAAGGAGCGTGAGATACTGGAGATGAATGTAGGCTCTGCACCGCAGTCCCGTTTCTATAATATCGGTGCAACAGTGTCGTTCTAATATGAGAAATTATAAAGAATATAGAATTATGAAACTTAAGAATATCATCATTCTCGGTATAGCCACCACGGCCCTGACAGCCTGTGACGACCTCTTTGAGCCGGCACTGGAGAACAACCAGGACATCACGGAGATGTATCATCTCCCGACGTTCGCCCGTGGTATCATCGATAATGCTTTCCTGACGATTCCCTATGATGCAGAGTTTAACTCTGACTATTGTACGGACGTGGCTACCGATGACGCTGTCTCGAACGACAACGAAAAGGATTATAAGAAGATGGCTATGGGTACCTGGTCGTCACAGAACAACCCAATGAACCAGTGGGAGAACCGCTATCATGCCATCCAGTACTGTAACCTGTTCCTTGAGAACTGTGACCAGGTGGAGTGGGACTACTCTTCTGAGGCATTGAACCAGATGCATGGAGACCTTTATAAAGGTCAGGCCTATGCGCTGCGTGGTATGCATTTCTTCTTCCTGCTCCGCGCCCATACCGGAAAGGTTGGCGGCGAATTATTGGGATTACCTATTCACATTGCTTCTGAAGACGGTTCTTCTGAATTCAATCAGGCACGTCCTTCTTTCAAGGAGTGTATCGATCAGATTATTGCCGACTTTGACGAGGCCCTGAAATATGTGCCCTTAGAGTATGGAGATGTCAGTGATTCACAGGTGCCTGCAAAATATAAGCAGATTGGTGGCACTGACACGGAATATAACAAGGCTTTCGGTACCCACCAGCGTGGTAAGATCGATGGTCGAATGATTGCTGCCTTTAAGGCACAGGTAGCTCTCTTTGCTGCCTCTCCCGCTTATGCATCAGCAGGTGCCATGACCTGGGAGAAGGCTGCCGAGTATGCTGCTGCTTCTCTGAAGAATGTTGGTGGCGTGTCAGGTGTGGATCCTGAAGGCTGGACCTGGTATTGTAATAAGAGTGTGATCGATTCTTACGATTTCACCAAACCTGATCCGCTGGAGATTTGTTGGCGTGGTAATGTGAGTGAGAGTACCACAACCATCGAGTCGAACAACTATCCTCCCTCGTTGAAGGGTAAAGGTCGTATTAATCCTACACAGAACCTTGTAGATGCTTTCCCGATGGCCAATGGTTATCCCATTAGGGACGGCAAGTCAGGTTTTGACCCCGCTCATCCGTATGAAAACCGTGACCCGCGTCTGAAGGCCTACATCCTCGTTAATGGGGAAACACAGGGCGCTCATGATGACGTGATCAACACGGCTGCCGACAATGCCGAAACACTCGACGGTCTTAATCGTGAGAATGGTCAATCGACACAGACCGGTTACTATCTGCGCAAGCATACCCGTGGAGATGTGAACCTGAACCCTGCTACGGGTAAGAAGCATTTCGGTGCCCGTATCCGCTACACAGAGATCTTCCTTGACTATGCTGAGGCAGCCAATGAGGCTAAGGGACCAAAGGACAATGTCGGTGGTGCAAACTACTCTGCATACGATGTTATCAAAGCGCTTCGTAAACGTGCCGGTGTTGGCGGTGATAGCGACCCCTACCTGGAGGAGTGTGCCAAGAGCAAGGATGCTATGCGTGAGCTGATCCGTAACGAGCGTCGTCTGGAGCTCTGCTTCGAGAATCACCGTTTCTGGGATCTCCGCCGTTGGCAGACAAACATCACTGAGACCGCCAAGGGTGTCAGCATCACGACGAATCCTGGTACCGGTGCTCTTGAGTACAAATATATCGACGTAGAGCCCCGTAACTATCAGGACTACATGATTTACGGTCCAATTCCATACTCGGAAATACTGAAGTGGAGCAATCTGCAGCAGAATGACGGTTGGAGATAAGAAACAATGTAAAACTAAATAGAAAAGATAAATATGAAACGTAATATTATAAAGGTCATTTGCGGAATGGGACTTGTCTGTGGTCTCTGGAGCTGCGAGAGCGGTGACAAGACTTTCCCTGACTATGAGGGAGGTACGACAGTCTATTTCCCCTATCAGTATCCGGTGCGTACCATCGTATTGGGTGATGATGAATACGACACCTCTATGGACAAGGCTCATAAGTGTAAGATCATGGCCACCTTCGGCGGTTCTTATAACGGTTCCAATGGCAATGTGACTGTGGCTGTGGATGAATCACTCTGTAATAACCTCTTCTATGAGGATGGTGTGACTCCCGTCAAGGCCATGCCCAGCAGCTACTATAAGTTGTCAACCACTACATTGAACTTTAACGGCACCATGAATGGAGCTACAGAGGTTCAGTTGGAAGATGCCTTTTTCAATGACCCGGATGCCGTAAAGAATACCTACGTCATTCCTTTGGTGATTACTGGTCAGAGCGGTTTTGACAAGATTCTGACTGGTTCTTTGCTCGAAGGACAGCAGGGGTCTCGCACCGATGCGAGTGTATGGGACGTGAAACCTATGGACTATGTACTCTACTGTGTGAAGTTCCAGAACAAGTATTCTGGCTGGTGGCGTACTCATGGCACCACATCTACGGATGATATTGAGTCGGCTCCGGAGGTTCAGATCAGGTCGTTATCACTGAACACCTGTGCTTACACTGTGTCCTATCAGGAAGGCGATCAGATTTACTATGCCGACTTGCTGCTGAATTTCGACGGAAGTAACAACTGTACGATTTCCTCTTTGACCGAAGGTGTGACAGCCTCTGGCAGTGGCTCTTGGGGCGACAACACCATGATCAAGGCATGGGGCAACAAGGACCGTGACGGTATGGAGCTGAACTATAATGTTGACTTCGGTGATGGCCATAAACTCGCTGTTCATGAGAATATGGTTTGGGAGCGCAGTGGCGTGACGATTGAAGAATTTGCACCTGTTTATGTAAAGTAACGCTAAAAATTGGAAACAATGAAAAAGCAATATATCATATTAGCACTCGGAGCCATGCTGATGGCTTCGTGTGCTGACGAGTTCGACCGCAATTTCGAGGTGGGACGTCCGGATAAGATTGAGAAATATGCCTATCTGACCGATTATAAGGCCTTGAAGGAGTATGTCTCTGACCCCAATTTCCATCTGGGTGTGGGTACTGATGCTGCCGACTATGCCAACCAAGGTGTAACTTACGTGGTGACCAATGTGAACTTTAATGAGACGGTAGCTGGCAATGCTATGAAGATGGCTTCCTGTGTGGATGAGAATGGTAACATGAACTTTGGTACTGTCAGTGAGTATGTGAAGGCTGCTGCTGGTGCAGGCATCAATGTCTATGGTCATACGTTGGCCTGGCATGCCCAGCAACCCACGGCGTGGTTGAAGACATTGGTCTCTAACAAACCTGTCCCTGTTGACCCTGATGCTGGTCAGGATATGGAAGAGGTTATCGAGGAACAACTCGTTAACGGTGACTGCGAAGGTAACGATGCGACCAATTTCGTAGCCCGCGACGGTGACGGAAGCGGCGATGTGAATCGTATTGAAGACGGAGTCGGTGTGGATGGCTCTCGTGGTGTGAGAGTGCATTCTATCGCCGGTGCAGCCGAAGACTGGAGCAGTCAGTTCTTCATCACGACGCCTGATCACGTTTGGAAGGCTGGTGACAAGTATGAGTTCAAGATGAAGGCTAGGGCAGATAAGCCCGCCTCTGTGAGTATTCAGTCTCATACGACACCCGGTAACTATATCCACTGGGCTATGCTTGCTGGTAATTACGATATCACCACTGACTGGCAGGAGTTTACCTTCACGGGAGAAATCTCTGGCGAACAAGCTGGTGGTGACGGTATGTCAACCATCGCCTTTAATCTGAACGTCTTGAGAGAGGACAATAACTATTATTTCGACGATATGTCGTGGAAAGCTCATATTATGAAGGCAAAACCGTCGGGAGCATCTGTCGTTCAGGTTGATCTGATTGCCAATGGTGACATGGAAGGTGATGTCAATAAGAATTTCGTGACTAAGGAGAACAATGGTCCTGTAGAGAATTCTACGATTACGGCTGGTGTCGGTAAGGATGGTTCTCGTGGTATTCAAGTGACAGCACCTGCTGGTGCTGCTGAGGACTGGGATACACAGTTCTGGATTGTTCTCGACGATCCCCTCCCCGCCGATACGAAGTTCCATATTGAATTTGACTATAAAGCCAGTCAGGATGCTTCTGCCGACACGCAGGCTCACTACAATCCTGGCGAGTATCAGCACTGGGCATGTGTCGGTTCTCCGAACTTCACTACCGACTGGAAAACTTGGACTGCAGATGTGACGGTCAGTGGCGAAATGGCAGGTGCCAATGGTATGAAGTCCATCGCCTTTAACCTTTCCAAGACGCGTGATGCCGATGTAACCTACTACTTCGATAACATCAAGCTTATCGTTGAGGAGGAGGTGGATAACTCTGAGGGCATTCCTCAGACACCTGAGGAATTGAGAGATACACTGACCTATGCTATGGATTTGTGGATCAGTGGTATGATGGAGGCTTGTAAGAATGAGGAAGGTACTGAGGTACTCGTCAAGGCTTGGGATGTGGTGAATGAGGCCATCTCTGGAGAAGACACTGACGGTGACGGTATCTATGACTTGCAGCATGGTAAGGTAAAGATCAAGGATCTCAAGAAGAATGACGACTTCTTCTGGCAGGACTACATGGGCGATCTCGATTACGTTCGTACAGCTGTTCGTCTTGCCCGTCAGTATGGTGGCAATGATCTGAAACTCTTCATCAATGACTACAACCTCGAGAGCGACTGGGATCAGAACAAGAAGTTGAAGAGTCTGATCAAGTGGATTGAGAAGTGGGAGTCTGATGGCGTGACCAAGATCGATGGTATCGGTTCACAGATGCATATTTCTTATTACATGAATCCCCAAACTTTGGAGAGCAAAAAGAAGGCCATTGAGGAGTCCTTTAAGCTGTTGGCTGCTTCTGGTAAACTCGTTCGTATATCAGAGTTAGACATGGGTTTGGTTGGTGAAGACGGCAAGGATATCATCACAGCCGATGTTACTGAGGAACAGCACCATGCTATGGCTGAGTACTATACTTGGATTATCAAGAAGTATAAAGAGATTATTCCTGCAGCCCAGCAGTGGGGTATCTGTCAATGGTGTGCTACCGATAGTCCTGCAGGCAGTGGTTGGCGTGCTAACCAGCCCGTTGGTCTCTGGGATCAGAATTTCTACCGCAAGCATACTTATGCCGGTTTTGCCGACGGTCTGAGCGGTGAATAATATTGTCCGAAATATAGAGGACAATTTTAGAACTTTACATTGTTTTTGGAAGTCCGGGCTTGTGAAAGTCCGGACTTTACTTATAAGGGCTGATGAGTATGTTACATCAGCAATATTTTATGATACATATCATAAAGATAGGCTCAAGCCTTTTTCGTAACTTTGCAACCAAATCCAATAATAATAACCATATGAACAATTTTAGAGCATTTTTATCTGTGTTATTCATCACGTGTGCCATGTCTGTGATGGCGCAGATTTCCGGTGTCGCGTCGTCAAACAGTTGTAATAATGACGGGACAGTGACTTTCAGGTACAAAAATGATCAGGCCAAGGAAGTCTTGGTGGATGTGCAGTTTGCTGGGCGCCATGCGATGCAGCGCGACGAGAAAACCGGATTGTGGACGGTTACCCTCGGTCCTGCGGCTCCCGACATGTATCCCTATTGCTTCATCGTTGACGGCGTGAGTGTGATGGACCCCACTAATCCCCAGTACTTCCCCAATGAAGGTTTTAAGAACAGTCTGCTGGAGATTCCTGCTAAGCAGGGAAGTCTGGTTCACGACATTCGTCCTGTACCCCATGGCACATTAGACTATATCCACTATTACTCAAACAGTTTAGGTGCCACCAATCAGGCCATCGTCTATCTGCCACCAAGATATCAGGAGAATTCTGAGAAGAGATATCCTGTGTTCTACCTGATCAGTGGAACGACCGACACAGAGGAAGTCTATTATAAAGTAGGTCGTGCTAACTATATCCTTGACAACCTCATTGCTGAGGGAGCCGCCGAGGAGATGATCATCGTGATGCCCTACGGTAATCCTTATAAGCTTCTGCAAGCTCAACCTGAGATAGCTGGTGTGCCACAGACCATGTTTGGGAAGGACGTGTTCAGTCTTGACCTGATCAATGACCTGATGCCATATGTAGAGCGTCACTATCGCACCATCAACGATGCTGACCATCGTGCCATAGGCGGATTCTCTCGTGGCGGTAATCAGGGCCTGTCTAATGGTCTGCATAATCTCGATAAGTTTTCTTATCTGTGCAGTTACAGTTCGTTTACTTCAACCACTATTCCTGAGGTTTATGACAATGCTGCTGAGACAAACAGCAAGATCCATCTGTTCTGGTTAGGTGTAGGCACGGATGATTTCCTTTATGGTAATGCCCGCGACTATATGGAGTTTCTCGATAAACATGGCATCCGTTCAGTGAAGGTGTTTACCCACGACAAGTTCGGTCATACCTGGATGAATGCCAAGTATTTCCTCGACAAGACCCTGCGTCTGCTCTTCAAGCCTGAGGCTGCTGAGGCAGCCATGAAGGAAGGGCAGCCTGCCCCTGCTGCCACTGGTCAGGAGCCGCAGTTTACGGCTGGTGTGATGGCGCGTCTTTTCCCTAAGCCCATCATTTCACCGGAATACAAATACGACAGTATCGTGTTCCGTATGAAGGCGCCTGATGCCAAGCAAGTGTCGTTTGTCTCTGAATTGCTCGATCAGCCGTTGGCCATGCAGAAAGACACCGCTGGCATTTGGGAACTGGAGTTGGAGAATCATGTCAATGATACGTCCACTTACTATTTCCTTGTTGACGGTACGCCTGTGGCTGACCCGCAGAATATGTATCTTGCTCCTTCGAAAGGATTCAAACCAAGCATCTGTGACAATCCGTCTAACGTATATACCTACAACGCCATTGGTGAGAAAGAGCATGGCGTGGTGCGTTACAATGTAGGAAAGGATGAAGCCTGTTACATTCCTGCAGGATATCAGGAAGGCAAGGAATATCCGGTCATCTTCCTTGTGCCGGGTGAAGATGACACGGTGGAGAGCTGGTTTAAGATTGGTGGAGCCGACATGATGGCCGACAAACTGATTGCCCAAGGGAAGATTCCACAGGTGATTATCATTGCCAGCAACAAAGAACAGGCCATTGCCACCTTGCGGGCCAGTGATTATAAGACATGGCCTGAGCGACGCAAAGCATTAGAAACGATATTACTACAACAGAAATGAGAAAGATAACAACGACCCTTTTTTGTGCAGTCTGTCTGATGGCAGGCGCTCAGAATCCGTTTGTACAGACTTGGTGTACGAGCGACCCCGCCCCTATGGTTCACAACGGAACTATGTATGTATATACTGGCCATGACGAGGATGGAGCAGACTTCTTCTGGATGCAGGAGTGGCGAGTGTATTCCACTGAGGATATGGTAAACTGGCAGGACCATGGTTCGCCATTGGCCCTGGAAAGTTTCTCATGGGCTGACGATCGAGCCTGGGCATCTCAGACCATCGAGCGAGACGGTAAGTTTTATTGGTATATATGTGCCCACTCCAGAATCTCTGGTGGCATGGCCATTGGGGTGGCTGTAGGTGATTCTCCAACAGGACCATTTAAGGATGCATTAGGCAAACCATTGTTTGAGAATGGTTCATGGGATCATATTGATCCGACAGTATTTATCGACGATGATGATCAGGCATGGCTGATGTGGGGTAACCCTCAGTGTTACTATCTGAAGTTGAACCGCGATATGATTTCGTACGAAGGCGAACTGGGTAAGTTGCCGATGACAGAGGAAGCTTTCGGCGGTCCGATGATGAAGGATCGTGAGAAAGGCAAGACTTATAGGGATTCGTATGTCGAGGGGCCATGGCTAACTAAGCGCAATGGCGTCTATCAGTTGCTCTATGCTGCAGGTGGTGTGCCAGAGCACATCTCGTATAGTACAGCTCCGTCTCCACTGGGTCCTTGGAAATATGCTGGTGAGATAATGCCGCTTTGTGATACCAACTCGTTTACGAACCATTGTGGTGTGGCTGACTACAAAGGCCACAGCTATTTCTTCTACCATACAGGCAAGTTGCCTCAGGGTGGAGGCTTCGGACGTAGTGTGGCCGTTGAGGAATTTAAGTATAACGCTGATGGCAGTTTCCCAACCATCATGCCTACTGACGAGGGCGTGAAACCGATAGCCGAGTTTAATCCCTATCGTAAGGTGGAAGCTGAGACAATGGCCTTTTCGAAAGGTGTTAAGACGGAACAGAATGATGAGGTGGGCGTTTATGTGAGTGATATCCACAACGGTGACTATATCAAACTGCAGAATGTATGTTTCTGCAATAAGTTGCCCCGCACGTTTACGGCTCGAGTGGCCAGCGGACTGCGTGGCGGACAGATTGAAGTGCGTGTAGATAGTCTGAAAGGGCAGTTGCTCTGCAGGCTTGAAGTACCAGCGACAGGCGGTTGGGAGAAATGGCAGACTATTACAGCTGATTTCACGGAGTTGGTGAAGGGACGTCATGATCTCTATCTGGTGTTTACAGGTAGGAAAGGACCGAAACTGTTTAATTTCGACTGGTGGGAGATGCGTGGATTGGAGCAGGTGAACATGCCATTGTTCCAGACCAAATATACAGCCGACCCGTCGCCCTTAGTGGTGGGTGACACCTTATTCCTATATACCTCGCATGATGCCCATTTCGAGGATATTCCCGATCCTAACGAACGTAGTTCAGCCGGTTTCTTTATGTATGATTGGTTGTTATGGTCGACTACCGACATGGTGAACTGGACGGAACATGGTGCAGTGGCCTCGCTGAAGGAGTTCGGTTGGCGTAACCGTGACAATGGTGCGTGGGCTATCCAGACTGTAGAGCGCAACGGCAAGTTCTACCTCTATGCTCCATTGCATGGGCATGGCATTGGTGTGCTTGTGGCTGACTCTCCTTATGGCCCCTTCAAGGATCCTCTAGGCAAACCACTCGTGTGGCAGAAGGAACATTGGGACGATATCGATCCCTCTGTGTTCGTCGATGATGACGGACAGGCTTGGATGTATTGGGGGAATCCACATGTCTATTACGTGAAACTCAATGAGGACATGATTTCGACCAATGGTGATATCTATGTACTCAACCCGAAGGATGGTGTGATGCGTCCTGTCATGGAAGAGGGTGCCAAGATTAACATCAGGGTGCCTGAAGAGCAGAAAGCTGATTGGGCTGTGAAGCATTATCAGGAAGGTCCTTGGATCTATAAGCGTAATCATCACTACTATCTCGGTTATGCGACGACCTGCTGTCCCGAGGCTTTGGGCTATGCCATGAGCGACAGTCCTGCCGGACCATGGAAGTGGAAGAACTACATCATGAGTCCTACACAACGCGATCGTGGTAACCATCCTGGTATCTGTGACTATAAGGGACATTCTTATGTGTTCGGTCAGAATTACGACCTGATGCATCTGGAAACCTTCGAACATAGCGAGCGCCGATCAGTGTCGGGACAGGAAATTGAATATCTGCCTGACGGCACCATCAAGGAGATTCCCTACTGGCTCGACCAGGAACCTATGAAACAGTTGCATTGGTTGAATCCCTACAATCGTGTGGAGGCAGAGACCATGGCCTGGGGCAATGGTCTGAAGAGTGCCAAGATGGGTATAGAGAATACTGGTGTTGTTGCTGATATGCCACCATCGACTGGCAAGAAGAATATGTACATCTATGACATCAATGATGGTGAATATATCAAGGTGCGTGGTGTTGACTTTGGAAGCAAGGGTGCCAAGCAATTCAGCATGACTGCTGCCGCAACAGGCAGTTGTGTTATGACGCTCCGTCTTGATAGTAACAAGGGAGATGTGATAGGTGTGATAACTGTTGGCAAGACGGGCTCAGTGGAGAAGTACAAATCCTTTACAGGTAAGGTGAAGAATACCTTGGGTGTTCACGATCTCTACATCTGTTTCGACAAGACCAGCGGTGATGTCCGTCTGGACTGGTGGCAGTTTAAATGATATAGATGCGAGATAAGGCTTTCGTTTCTGTCTATTGGCAGCATATACTCCTGGCTTTTTTAGCCATAGGCGTATTCTGCTTCTGGTTTTTCCTTTATCCGTTTATTCCGGTAACAAGGGAGATGTCACAATTGTTCCTATGGAACAGCGACTATCTGACAGAACGTATGTCCTTACCAGGAGGCTTCTCCCGGTATATGGCTGAGATGCTGGCTCAGTTCTTTCTGAATCCTTTCAACGGAGCGGTCTCCTATACACTATTATCCCTCTTGTCCCAATACCTGACACATAGGCTGCTGTTGATGGTGAAAAAGGGAAGGGGTGAGAAGGTGAAGTTTGGCCTCTCGTTAATCCCGCCATTCATTTTATGTAAAGTGGCTATGGATCCCGCCATTCCGTTGACGCCGACGGTGGCAGTATTAATGGTTATGGCTTTAGTGAACTTGTCGTTGAGCCTGTCTTCAGGTTGGGCTATTAGGAAACGGGTGCTTTTTCTGTGCCTGTTCCTGCCTGTCTGCTATTGGCTTGCGTGGCCTGCTAACAATCTTGACTATGATTGGAGTGGTGAAAAACAGATCGGTACCCACGAGGAGATGGAATGCGATATGCTGATGCGTATGAAAGCATGGGATCAGATTTCTGCGAAATTTATCCATCCGGAGTCTCCGGCCGTAAAGAGTGCAATCTTGCTTGCTGCATACCAGACAGGAAAGATCAGCCGAGAAACCTTGTATCAGCGTATCTATGTGCCAAGAAGCAGCAAGGGAATGCCCTCTGTGTTTGTTGTCGGAGGGAAGAGTCTGGTTGTCCGTATCGGAAGTCTTTCTTCTGCCTACATGGTGAGTGATATGGCCTTGCAGTTGAACCTGCCTAATGTCTCTCAATGGGCTGCCTTTGAAGCGATGGAGTATATCCCAAACTACAATAAAAGTGTCAGGTCCGTCAAACGGTTAGCAGAGACCGCCATTGTCACAGGTCAGTACCAGTTGGCCAAAAAGTATCTGTCTATCTTAGACGAGACACTGTTTTATGGAAAATGGGCTCAGGAGATGCGCCCTTTAGTGGAGCATCCAGAACTTATTAATAGGAAACCATATTATCATCAATTAAAGAAGGCATATGCAGAGAGTGAAGACATTTTTTTTATTTAGTGCCGTCATTCTTGCGGGATGTCATTCCAGACCCACAGATGCTGTGCAGGCCGATCAGTTGCCAGAGATTTATCCAGACTATATCGGTGTGACGATTCCTGATGGCATCGCCCCTTTGAATTTCTCCATGGCTGACGATAAGACCACCACTATTGATGTGACGATAAAAGGGTCGGTAAAAGGTGAGCTTCATGCTAATGGAGATTATGCAGCTTTTGATATTGACAAATGGCATCAGTTGGTGCATGATAATATTGGTGGAAAACTCTTGGTTACAGTATGTGGAGAGATAGATGGAAGATGGACGCAATTTCAAGACTTTCCCATCTATGTGAGTCGTGAAGTTCTTGGGGAATGGGGCATTACATATCGTCGGATACCTCCCAGTTTTGAAATCTACAGCAGAATGGGACTCTATCAGCGCGACCTCTCGAATTTCGATGAGCATGTTCTGTTGGAGAATACACAGTTGCCTGGCCATTGTGTCAATTGTCATACTGCCAACCGTACGAATCCGGATCAATATACTTTCCATGTACGTGGAAAACTTGGCGCCACGGTTGTTTGTAAAGGTCAGAATCCGCCAGAGTTGTTAGAGTCTGTCAACGAGGGTATAGGTGGAGGAATGGTTTATCCATATTGGCATCCCAACGGGCGCTATTGTGCTTTCTCCACCAATAAGACGGCACAGATTTTTCATTTGGCCAGGAATAAACGCATAGAGGTGTATGATAATGCATCGGACGTGTTTGTCTATGATACAGAGACGAAAACCATTCTTAGTGATTCGTTGACGATGAAGGATGCATGGGCAGAGAACTGTCCCGCTTTCTCTCCTGATGGAAAGTATTTATATTTTACAACGGCTATCAGACAGACTTATCCAGACGACTTCGACAAAGAAAGATATAACTTGTGCAGAGTCCCCTTTGATGCGTCCACGGGAAGGATAGGTGAACAGGCAGATACGTTGATCGATGCAGCAAAGGTTGGCAAGAGTGTCACTTGGCCACGTCCCTCCTATGATGGCAGGTATATTATGTACACACAGACAGACTATGGCTATTTCTCTATCTGGCACGAGGAAGCCGAGCTATGGCTGCTTGACCTGCAAACAGGTCAGTCACGACCATTGGAGGAGGTTAATAGTCCGTCATCAGAAAGTCTGCACAATTGGAATGCGAACAGCCGTTGGTTCCTTTTTACCAGCCGTCGTGACGATGGCCTTTATACCCGTCTCTATTTCGCTTCTATCGACAAAGATGGAAAGGTGACAAAACCCTTCATGCTTCCCCAGCGTGATCCGAAGATGTATTACCGCCGTCTGCTTTATTCCTATAACACCCCAGATTTTACCTCCCGACGTATTGACATCGATGAGTGTCAAATGACGAAATATATAGAAACCAGTAAACGTATTAATACATTAATAAAAACAGAATAACGTACAATGAAGAAGACTATTTTATCTACAATGATGCTGTGTATGGCCACGTTTACCATGGCACAGCCTGCTGGCGGTTTTGGTGGTTTCCAGGTGCCACAAGTGAAATTGGAAACCTCACAAGAGTGGAAAGATGTGAACTATGCAGGTGACGATCAGGCTTTTCATACCTGTGACATTTATCTGCCAAAGCAGGATAAGCCCAGTTACCCTGTGGTGATTCATATCTATGGTAGTGCCTGGTTCAGCAATAGTAGTAAGGGAGCTGCCGATCTTGGCACCATCGTGAAGGCTCTGCTCGACGCAGGCTATGCCGTGGTGTGTCCTAACCATCGTAGCAGTATGGATGCCAAATGGCCTGCACAGATCCACGATATCCGTGCCGTCATCCGTTTTGTGCGTGGCGAGGCCAGTAAGTACAAGTTTGATACATCGTTTATTGCTACGAGCGGCTTCTCGTCAGGTGGTCATCTGGCATCGACCGCTGCTACCACGAGTGGTACCAAACAGACTAAGGTCGGCACTGTGGAAATAGACCTTGAGGGTCATGTTGGTAACTATACCAACGAGTGTAGTGCTGTTGATGCCGCTTGCGACTGGTCTGGACCTGTTGACCTGACGGCTATGGACTGCGGTGAGTCAATGAAGATGGGCGAGAATAGTCCAGAAGACGTGCTACTCAATTCTAAATTGTCAAAAGAGCCCGACAAATACCTCAGTCTCAGTGCAACCACATACGTTGACAAAAACGATCCGCCTCTTATCATTTTCCATGGAGAGAAGGATAACGTGGTTCCTTGTTGCCAGGGTAAGAAGTTTTTCGAGGTGCTGAAGGCGGCCGGTGTGAAGACCGAGGCGACCTTTGTGCCTGAGGGTGGTCATGGCATGGGAATGTATGCTGAGGAGAATCTTCAGAAAATGGTCAATTTCCTCAATGCGGTGAGAGCACAGAAGGGTTGTGCGGTTCCTTTAGTGTACAATCTGGAGAATACAGGGGCGGGATTGGCAAAGCCCGAGATGCCGGCAGCCAGTGAGTTGCCTGTTCTGAAGGATCTCCCTGACCCGTTGAAAGGTATCAATAGTTTCAACGACTGGCAGAAGAAACGCCATGAGATAGGTTCCCAGATACAGCATTATGGTATCGGTGAGAAGCCAGCTGTCAGTAAAGAACAGGTGAAGGCCAGAATGTCTGGCGACACCCTTGTCGTTGATGTGACGGTGAATGGGGAGACGCTGACCTTGCGTTCGGAGATCCGTTATCCCAAAACTGGTCAGCCTCCTTATGCGGTGATGATTGGTAGCAGTGGCATCGCTTTACCCAAACAGTTGTTTGAAGACAGACCTATCGCTACGATGGTATTCCATGAGAAGCAGGTAAACGACTATGGTCAGTGGGGCCCTCATCACGAGCGCGGCGAGCACAACTTCGACCGTCTTTATCCCCAACTGAAGGACAATGGTGCCTATAGTGAGTGGGCATGGGGCTTCAGCCGTCTGATCGACGGTCTGCAGCAGTTGGGACCGGAGATGACAAAGATAGATACCCAGCATATTGGTGTGACAGGTTGTTCCTATGCTGGTAAGATGGCCCTTTACTGTGGTGCCTTTGATGAGCGAGTAGCCTTGACAATTGCACAGGAGCCTGGTGGCGGTGGTGCAGCTGCCTGGCGCATCTCACATCCGCAGGATAGTGTGGAGAATCTTGATCGTACCGACTATCATTGGTTCCTGGAAAGTCAGCTCACTAATTTCGGTGGTGATAAAGTATATCGCCTTCCCTATGACCAGCACGAGCTCTGTGCGATGGTTTGTCCGAGGGCTTTGCTCCTGTTGGGTAATCCAGATTATAAGTGGTTGGCCGATGAGGCCATGCTGGTGTCTGCACAGGCCGCCAAGAAGGTGTGGGAGCGTTTTGGTATCGCCGACCGTATGGACTGGAGCATCGTAGGCAACCATGGACATTGTCAGTTGCCTGAATGCCAATGGCCCATAGTTGAGTCGTTTATCGACCGATACCTGTTATCCAAATTTGAATAGAGAATCACATCGTATCAGGGGCCGCTTGTTTACGGCTCCTGATATGTTTTTGGTGATTCCTTTCCAAACAGATACTGGGACTTATATCCTCCCAGGTCGATGACCACTTTCTCAAAGACGATACCAGGATCCTGCGGATGGAGGGTGATCGTGTGGATGTTCTTGTTCGCATTAACGGAGAGCTCGATCTCTTTTTCCACGATGCGTTTGGCAACGGTGGGGTAGTAGATGGAATAGATATTCTCGGGTTTCTCGTTGAGGTCGCTGTTGAAATTCACGCTGACGGGCTCTTGGCCGTCAATGGCCACGTCATAGACTAGTCCCCCCTTATCCAGGAAGTCAAGTGTGGATTTCGTGACCACATGCACCTTCACTGTCGCTGGGGTGTCGCCTTTCCAACGATAGGTCAGTGAGGCTCCGTCAGTAGACTGCGTGTAGGGCATAAGGGCAATGCCACTCAACGTACGGCCCATATAGGGGATGACCGTCCATTGGGCATTCGCGGCATCCGTACGACTATAGGTATGTTCGGCCTCGATACTGATATAGCCGTGGCGGGAACTGAATACGGGGCCGTTGGCAGGTACAGGCACTTCGACGAGGTCAGGACATACGTCGCGCGGATAATTGTCGTTCCAGATCTTGTAACTGATATGTTTCTGAATCATCATACCGTCCCACTTGCCGCCTGCAATCTCTTTATTATATTGCAGACAGAGTAGGGAATCGCGCTTGAAAGCCTGACGGCAGCGCTCCGCCCAACAGTTGGCGTCAGGGTCGCCCTGTGCGGCCAGTTCATGGTTCATAGCCTGAGCGTAGTACATCTCATAGATATTACCCATGGCCTGGATGGGGAAGAGAATAATCTGACGGTAGGCGTCGCGCTGTTCTGGTTTCAGCGTGATAAACTGTCGGAGGGCACGGGATTCGAGTGACTGATATTCACTCACTACCTGTGCAAACTCGTCAGTGGTATAGGTTGTGGCATCGAGCATCTCAGAAGTGATACGTCCATTGTATTTACTCACGAGGTTCAATAGGCCGGCAGCTTCACAAGCTTGGTCTTCTCCAAAACATTCTGCACAGAAATCACGGGTGTGATCAAGCAGATTATCCACTTGATATTTGGAAGGATCCCAAGCCATGTCCATAAATAATTGGATGGGGTATTCCATGGGTTTCAGGTCACCCACGTTCAGGATCCACAGTTTCTGGATACCACCGTTATAAGCGAGTTGCAACTGTTCCCACATATTCTGGATAGGGGTGACATTAATCCACTTGGAGTTGCGGGGAGCCCCCACATAATCCACGTGGTAGTAGAGTCCCCAACCTCCTTTTCGTTTCTGTTCCTCAGCAGTCGGCAGACGACGTACGTTTCCCCAATTGTCGTCACAGAGTAATATTGTCACATCGTCAGGAACGCGCAGGCCGGCATCATAGTAGTCCTGTACCTCTTTATATAATGCCCAGATTTGCGGGGTTTCCTTTGCAGGGCGTTTTGTTACCTCTTTGATGATGCGGCGCTGGTTGTCGATGATAGTCTCCAATAGTTTGGTGTCAGTGCCCTTACCCATAGCTTCGTCGCCATCACCGCGCATACCGATGGTCACGATGTCGTCGGTTCCATTCATCCGTTCGATACCCTCACGGAAGAAACGGTCGAGGTTATTCTTGTTAGTTGCATAGTTCCATGCGCCCCAGCCTTGGCGGTCCCGGGCATATTCCTGATGGTTACGAGCCATCGGCTCATGATGAGAGGTGCCCATCATCACACCCATAGCATCAGCAGTCTTCAGGTTTTCGGGATCGTCGGCATAGAAGGCCCAACCCCACATGGCTGGCCAAAGGTAATTACCTTTCAGTCGAAGGATCAGTTCGAAAACCTTCTCATAGAAGTGACGGCCGCCATAATCGGTGCCAAAGGTGTTTTTTACCCATGTCGTCAAACAGGGCGCTTCATCATTCAGAAAGAGTCCTCTGTATCTGACAGCTGGTTCTCCATCTGTATATTCGCCCTTCTTGACGTAAATATCAGCATGCCTCTCTATGGGCACATCGGCCCAGTAGTACCAAGGCGACACACCTATCTGACGCGAAAGCTCGTAGATGCCATAGACGGTACCGCGCTTGTCACTACCTGCTATAACGAGTTGACTGCCAATCGTCTTAATGATATATTTTTCTGTCTTACCCTTCAGGTCACGCAACTCGCCTTGTTTTACCCATAAGTCGATTTGAGGGTTGATCCCCACAGTACCTATGATAATAGAAGGTGAGGAGGATGTCACGTTCTTAATGCCAGTAACTTGTTCAAAGTCTTTTGCAAGATTGGCAGCTGCCAGCTGCACGCAAGAATGCTCAGAGTCGGCATAACCGATGGTGATGGTACCTAATTTCCAAGTGTCGTTGGTTGGCTTAAACTGGATAAACTGTTCTGTGCCAGTCATTGTCTGGGCAAAGAAAAAGCAGAAGGTGCATAGCAGCGCCTTTTGCAGGAAAGAAATACGTTGATTCATCATAAACGAGTGGTTTAGTATTCATTTTTCTGCAAAGATAGCTTATTTTTCTCATATTTTGGGGAAAAATATATCAAAATTGTCATTTTTTGTTGTATTTATTTGTTGCAAATGGAAAAAATAGCTAACTTTGCAACACAATATGTAAAGTAACGAAAACAATGCGGCCTAAATTATTGCTAACACTACTAACTCTCAGCTTCCAAATGAGCGTTTATGCTCAGATGGGTACATATTTCAGCACAGAAGATCAATTGTCTAGCAGTTTTGTTACTCAGGTATATCTTGATAAGGAAGGATATATCTGGACAACGACCCGTAATGGTATCAACCGCTATGATGGTTATCAGTTCCGCGTGTTTAAGAAAGAGAACGAGCAAGACAAAACACTGGCCAGTAACTATGTGAACTCGATGATGCAGGATCGGAACGGCCTCTTCTACTTTGGTATGTATGGAGCATTGCAGACATGGGATGGTGAGTCGTTCCATAATGTTAAGATGCTGGATTATCAAGGGAATGACAATTATGGTTATGCCACCTGTTTTATAGAAAGGGCAAATGGCGACGTCTTGGCAGGTACCTCTGGTCTGGGCGTTATGAAATTCACTGATCAGCAAACAGCTCGGCAGTTGGGAGGGCCCTTTGCTGACATTCATACAGTAAACGCCCTATTAGAAGACCGAAATGGCTATTTGTGGATGTTGACAGCCTCGAAAGGCTTGCTTTGCTATGACGGCAGTCAGATGAAACAGTTCCTGGCCGACAGAAGTGATCTGACCATGAGTGTTATCTGCGAGGATCACAATGGAAATGTCTATGTAGGTACAAATGCCGGTTTATATCGACAGCAAGGCAATCAGTTTGTGCATGTTGCCTCTACAGGTACAACCAGTATCTCCGCTCTTCAGTGCGATCATTATGGACGTATCCTCGTTGGTTATGATGGTAAGGGTATTGCCATTTATGACCCACAAAATAACGAGGTCACTGATAACCCCTTCTTCAGTATGGAGGTCGATTTGGCACAGAGTAAGGTCTATTCCATCATCGAGGATCATAGTGGAAATATCTGGTTAGGACTTCTTCAAAAAGGTATCTTTAAACAGCCCATTGTCTCCAACGGATTCCAGTATATGGGCTATAAACTGGGTGCACGTAATGCCATTGGTCCAGCTTGTGTTGTCAGTGTCCTTATTGATAGCAGGCAACGTTCTTGGGTCGGTACCGATAAGGATGGTATTTATCTTTTCGATGCTAGTGATAAACTGATACGTCATTTCAAGGATGGCTATCCCTCTACTGTCATGACTATAGCCGAAGATGGTGATGGACATATCTGGATTGGCTCTTATGGTGAGGGCGGAGGTTGGATCGACCCTGTTACAATGCAGTACCACAAGCTGAATTTTCCTCAGGATGAGCATCTGATTATCATGGATATCGTTCAGGATACGAAAGGACGACTGTGGGCCGCTACTATGCGTCATGGCGTGCTCTGTTATGATCCACACGGCGGACATATTACGACTTATGAATTGAAATCGGGAGCCGATAAGGACAGAAAGATCAACAGCATTGTCAATAATTATATCTCACAGGTCTCTTTGTCGCCTGATGGGAAACGACTCTATGCTGCCACTTCCATGGGTATTTGTTGCCTTGATATCGCCTCTGGTAGTTGGACGAATACCTTTGGTGTTAACTGCCCGAACTATAGTGTTCCTGTCAGGATAGCCAGAGAGTACGATGGCCGTTTGTGGTACGGCACAAACGAGGGGCTCTATGCCTACGACCTCGCATCGAAAAAGACAACGCATTATACCACCGCAGAAGGTCTGTCAGATAATGGCGTGTCCTCTATCGAGCGCGACTTGGACGGAAAATTGTGGATAGGCTCTGACCATGGACTGAGTTCTTTTGACCCCTCAACAGGAAAGTGGCAGAACTATTTCTCGGATAATGGTCTGCAAAGCAATGAATTTAGTGACGGTGCCTCATTCGTAACACCTAATGGTACAATTATCATGGGCGGCACGGGAGGTGTCACTTGGTTTAAACCTCAGGATATCGTGCAGAATAAGTGGGATGCCGCCGTTCAGCTCACATCCTTCTCTATCAACGGAAAGCCTGTAAACACGGCTAGTATGTCTGACGGTTATCGAGTGACGGAGACAAATGTCATTAAGAGCAGTCGTTTTGAGTTGAGTTACCAGGACAATTCCTTTGCCATACAGTTCTCTACGCTGACATATGAGAACCCTGAACACATATCTTATCTTTACAGCATCAATGGAGAACCGTTTTCCCGATTAAAAGCCGGCATGAACGAATTGACCTTCTCACATTTGCCTCAGGGCACCTATCGTTTCCGTGTAAAAGCAGAGCGTAATGGTCAAGAGACACCTGTTCGGGAGTTTACTGTGATTGTTCACAGCCCTTGGTACCGTTCTGCATGGGCTTATTTCTTCTATGCTTTAATTGCTGGTATGTTCCTCTGGCAGTATCTTACCTATCGCCGGCATAAGGAACAGGCACGTCTGCGTCTTCAGGAGCATCTCCATGCCGAGGAACTGGGTGAGGCCAAACTCCGTTTCTTTATCAATATGAGTCATGAGATTCGTACACCTATGACTCTGATCATTACACCGTTGCTCTCACTCATCAAAAACGAGAAAGATCCAAGTCGGAAGAGTATGTACGAGACTATCAAACGCAATGCTGAACGTATATTGAGCCTGATCAACCAAATGATGGATCTCCGAAAGATTGACAAGGGACAGATGCAGATGCGGATGTCGGAAACTGATCTGGTTGGTTTCATTCAGGATATATACACCCTTTTTGAAAGTCAGGCAAAGACAAAGCGCATTCATCTGCAATTTGAGCATGATACCGACTCCCTGCCTGTATGGATCGACAAGGCTAATTTCGACAAGGTAGTCATGAACATCCTTTCCAATGCCTTTAAGTTTACGCCTGCTGGTGGTGAGATTGGTATTAATCTTACTCATAATGATCAGCAAGCCACTATTGCCATCCGCGATAATGGCGAGCAGATTCCTGCCGATAAAATCGATAAGATCTTTGAGCGTTTCTACCAGACCCCAACCAGTGTTAACGATCGCCATGCAGGAACTGGTATCGGACTCGACCTTACTCGCTCACTCGTTGAACTGCATCATGGCACTATTTCTGCCCATAACCTTGAACAAGGGTGTGAGTTTGTTGTTACCATCCCGTTGGGTAATACCCATTTGCGTCCAGATGAGATGATCACAGAGACGGATAATGAGAGTTCGGGTCTGATATCTACTGAAGAGGTAGATATGCAGGATGAGCCGATACCGGAGATTCATGGTCAGCATAGTGACCGTGCAAAGATTGTTATTGCAGAGGACGACGAAGAGATTCGTAACTTCTTGGAGAGTGAACTCGATAGCGATTATGAGGTCCATGCCTGTGTCAATGGGCGCGAAGCCTTAGGTGAGATATTGCGTACGATGCCAGATATCGTTATCAGCGATGTGATGATGCCTGAGATGGATGGCAACACCCTCTGTTCGAAAGTGAAGACGAATCCCAATACCAATTATATACCAGTGATCCTGCTAACGGCCAAGAATCGTGACGAGGATAAACTGGAAGGATTGGAGACAGGCGCCGATGCTTATCTTGTCAAGCCGTTTAACATGGATATCCTGCGTCGTACGATCATCAACTTGATTAATACGCACCGTCTGCTTCGCTTGAAGTTTGAGCGAAACGATGACTTGGAGGAACAGGTGAGTGATATTCGTCTGAAGTCGCCTGATGAAAAACTATTGGAGCGCATTATGGACTGTATTAATAAGAATCTGAATAACTCCGACCTCAGCGTTGATATGATTGCCGATGAAGCTGGCATCAGTCGTGTCCACCTGCATCGTAAGATGAAGGAACTTACCGGTCAGACACCGCACGACTTTATTCGAAACATTCGTCTGAAGAAGGCTGCCCAGTTGTTGGCAAACCAGGGCATGAATGTTACAGAAGTGATGTATGCCTGCGGCTTTGCCAACTCGGCATCCTTCTCAACAGTCTTCAAACGCTTCTACGGTATGTCGCCCCGAGACTATATGCGAGAGCATGAGGAGAGATAAAAAAGATCGGCTAACAACCTTAGATTGTTAGCCGATCTTTTTTAGAAAGCTGAAGCTTTAAGTTTCAATCCGGCGGTCTCGTCGATACCGAACATGAGGTTCATGTTCTGGACAGCTTGACCGACAGCGCCCTTTAGCAAATTGTCAATAGCAGAGGTTACAAGTAGTTTGTTCCCGTATTTCTCAACATGTACCAGTGCCTTGTTGGTGTTCACTACCTGTTTCAGATCTATCCGCTTGTCGCTGTAGTGGGTAAATGCGGCATCGGCATAAAACTCTTTATAGGCCTCAACCACATCCTCAACGGGAGCTGCAGTCTTGATGACGGCAGTGCAGAAGATGCCCCGGGCAAAGTCGCCCCGATAGGGGATGAAGTCGATGTCGGCATCCAGATAGCCTTGCACTTGTTTTAGACTCTGGCGAATCTCAGCGATATGCTGATGCTGGAATGGCTTGTAAATGCTCAGGTTGTTGTTGCGCCAAGAGAAATGGGTGGTGGCACCTGGTTTCTGACCTGCTCCAGTGGAGCCCGTGATGGCATTCACTGCGACATCTTCCTTTAACAGATTCAGATAGGCTGCTGGCAATAGTGCCACCTGAATACAAGTAGCAAAACAACCAGGATTAGCCACGTGCTGAGCCTTCAGAATCTCCTCTTTGTTAATCTCTGGCAGACCATATACATAATCATGATCGCCTTTGATGCGGAAATCCTGTGCCAGGTCGATGATCTTCACGTTGGCTGGTATGGTGTGCTCTTTGAGGAAAGCCTCACTCTTCCCATGCCCAAAGCAGAAAAAGACTACATCCACCTTGTCGAAGGGCATCTCATCAGTGAATTTAATGTCGGTATCACCAATCAGTCCTTCGTGCACGTCAGAAACCAGATTGCCGGCATTACTCTCTGAGTTGGCAAATACGATCTCTGCCTCCGGGTGGTTTAATAACAGTCTAATCAACTCTCCACCTGTATAGCCTGCTGCGCCTAATATTCCTATCTTCATAAATTTAATAGTTTATCTGATTGTTCACCCCTCCTTTTGGAGGGGAGGGGGAGACTTTTATCTCTTTTCATCCTTATGGATGCCGTAGTAAACACGCAGTGGGGTACTCGATACTTTGATGAAGCCCTTAGCCTCGTCGGCGGTCCAGCCAGTCTGCGTCTCGCCATATTCACCAAGCTTACTCTTGGTAAGGTCGTTGGCACTGTCAATACCAACTGTCTCGAATCCATAAGGACGGAGTTTCAGAATGGCGGTACCAGTAACGTTTCTCTGCGAGGAAGTGAGCATCGCCTCGATGTCAGGCATGACGGGCTCCAAGTACTGACTTTCATGGAGGAACATGCCATACCAGTTGGCCACCTGGTCCTTCCAGTACTGCTGCCATTTGCTCAGCGTTGACTTCTCCAACAGGCGATGAGCTTCTATAATCAGTTTGGGAGCAGCAGCTTCGAAGCCTACACGACCTTTGATGCCGATGATGGTATCACCCACATTGGCATCACGGCCAATGGCATAACTGGCACCAATCTCCTCAATTTTCTGAATAGCCTTTACCTTATCATCAAACTTCTCATCGTTTACCCCAATGATCTCACCCTTTTCAAACTGGATCTTCAACAGCGTCTCGTTCTCTTTGGCTGTCACGTGCTTCAGATATGCGTCCTCAGGCAGACCCTGTGTGGGATCGAGCAACTCGCCACCGCAAATACTGGTTCCCCAGATACCTACGTTATAGGAGTACTTTAACTTGGTGAAATCAGCAAAGAAACCATGCTCATTCAGGTAGTCAACCTCCTCCTTACGAGTCAGTTTCTTATCGCGAGTCAAGGTGATAATCTCTACACCAGGAGCCATTACAAGGAATGTCATGTCAAAACGAATCTGGTCGTTTCCTGCGCCGGTCGATCCGTGGGCAATGGCGTCAGCACCAATCTCCTTGGCATAACGGGCAATGGCGATGGCCTGAAAGATGCGTTCGCTTGATACCGAAATGGGGTAGCAGTTATTACGGAGCACATTTCCGAAAATCATGTACTTCAGTGATTTCTCGTAATACTCATGGGTTACATCGAGGGTCACGTAGGCCTTTGCGCCCAGTTTAAATGCGTTCTCCTCATTCTTTTTCAACTGCTCGTCACTGAATCCGCCAGTATTGGCGCAGGCTGCATAGACATCCCAGCCATCCTGAGTTAGTTTCATGACTGTATAAGAGGTGTCGAGTCCTCCAGAAAATGCGACTACTACTTTCTTGTTTGCCATATCTTTACTTTTTTATTGTTTACTTATTGTTCTTCTAATTCCTCCAAATGACGAATGCGGTTAATCACCTCATCAGGAATCTTGGCGGGCAGATGTTCTGTCGGATCATACAGCATGGCTGTGCAGATGCAGTATTTTCGGCCTGTGCGGTGCAGTACATCCACGTTCACACAACCCTCACAACCCTTCCAGAAGGCTTCATCGTCGGTGAGATCGGCGAAAGTGACAGGTTGGTAACCTAGTGCGGTGTTCATAGCCATTACAGCAGCACCACTGGTCAGTGAGAATATCTTGGCATGGGGCCAACGGGTGCGGGCAAGTGTAAAAGTCATGTCCTTGATGCGCTTGGCAACGTGTTGGCCACGGAAGTCGGGGTGTACGATCAATCCTGAAGTTGTAACGTATTGCTGATTCTCCCAGGTCTCAATATAACTGAAACCTGCAAAGGTGCCACTTTTGGTCAGTGCAATAACGGCTTTGGCTTCCAACATCTTCTTCGTGAGATACTCGTGCGTTCTTTTGGCGATGCCGGTACCGCGTACTTTTGCAGCCTCTGCAATGGTGTCTAAAATGGTATCGACATACTTTTCGTGCTCTGGTCCGGCAACCAACACTTCAATCTCTTCTTCGTGTTCCATATTTCTAGCGTTTCTAGTATTTATTTCATATTTGGCACTACTTCAGTCAGTGCGTTGATAACATCCTGATGTTTCACACCTTCTTTAATAACAATAAAGATGGTATCGTCGCCCGCAATGGTGCCTAGAATCTCAGGCACATCACTGTTGTCAATGTTCCAGGCGATACTGCTGGCATAGCCAGGACGGGTTTTAATGATACCGATATTCCCTGAGAAATTAATACTGACGAATCCTGGCACCTTCATCATTTCGCGGATACTGTTGGGTGAACTAACACGTTTGTACATCGTTTCGTTAGGCAGTACATAAACATAGTTCCCGCTCATCGAGGCAGCCTTGGCCACCTTCAACTGCTTCAAGTCGCGGCTCAGGGTGGCCTGTGTTAACTTGAAACCCTCTTTCTGTAAGGCGGTTAGCAGCTCATCTTGACTTCCCAATTGCTGACTTGAAATGATAAGTCTTAGGGCCTCTAACCGGTTGTTTTTTACTTTCATGCAGTATATTTATTCAAAATTCGGGTGCAAAATTACATATTATTTTGCACCCGACCAAACATTTCTGCATATTTTTGCAAAATTACTTCCTCATGTCGAATCCTACGCGTACACCTTCATATTGTTTGCTTAGGTCGCCGATGGTCTGTATGTCCTTGCTGCCACTTAGGGCCGCCATAGTCTGTAAAACTGTCAACAGTTTATTGGCTTCGAAGAGAATGGAGATGCCGCTGATTTCACGTTTAGTGTAGCAATTCACACTGAGAAGCAGTCCTTTTAAGGTAATCTTCTGGTTGGCTTCGTCAAAGGTGTAGTTACCGCTAAACGGTGTTCCGTCGATCTTCGAGGTGAACGTGCCGTCTTCCTTAAATGTGATAAAGGTGTTGTTGGCAGAGATACCCACCTGCTGATAATAAGGCAACAGTTTCTCCTCAATCTGCGCAGCAGCCACCTCACCGCCAGCCTTGGCTAATAGATTCTTGCTGGTGAATGCACAGCCCGGTCCCATATAGGTCCATGTACCGATCAGTCCTCTGGCCGATACCTTGTCCATACCAATAACACTTGTGATGGCATTAACCACACTACCATTAGATATCGCCGTCATCATCTGACCACAACTTGTCAGCAGAAGACAAACGATGCCAATCAAAACAAACTTAATTTTACTCATATCCTTATTCTATTTTTGATATTCGCTGCGAAATTACATAAAAACAAACGTAAATCCAAAGTATTTATGAGAAATTAACTGAAAACAAAGCCTCCTCGTGCCTTATTTCATACCCTTTTCAGACTTTCCTGACGTATCTCTAAAAGTAAAACAAGTTGTTTTACCTTCGTTCGGACTATCTTTTCGGGTCG
>CACXVS010000029.1 GCA_902771155.1 uncultured Prevotellaceae bacterium | reverse complement strand
ATGCTGCCCGTTACACCGTTGAAGTTGCGGGAGTGGAAGTTGATGTGACGGTTGTCAAAGCGAAGGCCGCCATTGAGCGTCAGAGCATCGAACGACTTGCTGACGGTGGCATAGCCGCCGATATCAAAGAGGTTGTATTCGGGTATGAGCGACTCTTCGCCGAGGTTCAGCGATTGCTGCCACATGCCGTTCACGCCACCAGCTACCTTCCAGCCTTCAAATTCCTGTGAGAGATAGCGCACATCGTAGGTTACGGTGTGGAGCTTGAAATAGATCTCATACTCGTCGGCACTCTCTTCAAACTCCTGACGTTGGTTCTGCTGGTAGCCGACGATAGCCTTCAGCCAGCCTTTGGGAAGGTTGAAGGAATTGTCCCAAACGGTCTTGTAGTGCCAGATCTGTTGGAAGGGCAGGGCTTTGGAGTAAGTTTTTACATCGCTTGAAGAGTATTCCAGCTCGCCTGTCGTCTCGTCGCGCTCTCCCTCGATGATGCTTGGTGTCTGGTGGTAAATGGTGCCTGTCAGGTGGGAGTGGCCCCATGGCTGGTTTATACCGAGCATCAGACGGCCTGCGCGTTCCTTGAATTGGGAGCCCGGCACGTAGCCGTCGTACTTGTTCTTGTAGGCGTGAGCCATTTTGTCGGTGAAACGGGCATCCCATACAAACGCCTTCTGATGGCCAGCGAAGTTAAGGGAATAATCGAAAAGCCCGTTGTTTGTCTGATACTCCGTGCTGACAGTAGCCTTCATCTCTCCTTCGGGCAGTATGGGCGCTCCGTGAAGGATGAGTACACCGGCCATGGCATCGCTGCCGTACATCAGTGAGGCAGGGCCTTTCAGAATCTCCACCGAGCCCACGTTCTGACCGTCGATCTCGATGCCGTGTTCGTCGCCCCATTGCTGGCCTTCCTGCCTTATGCCTTCGTTCATGACGATGATACGGTTATATCCAAGGCCGCGGATGATGGGCTTGGAGATGCCGCTGCCCGTGGTGATTTGTGCTACACCAGGCTGTTTGGCGATGGCGTCGATAATGTTTGTTGAGGTGGTCTGTCTCAGTTCCTTGCCTGAGACAATGGAGATTGGAGCTGTTGAGTTCTTCAGTTTGGTGTCGCCAGTAACGCCCGTCACCACCAGCTCATTGAGTTTCAGGTGGCGGAAAAACACGTCGGTAGAGTCTGACGGGTGTTCGTGATGGTGGTGTTTATGATGTTCTTGTGCTGTCGCAGTTATGCCTATACATAACAACGACAGGATGAATATAGCTTTCTTCATTCTGTATGTCTGCTTTAATAATTAATAATGTGTATGATCTCCTGGTTTACAGAATGAAAGGAGGGGCACGGGTAGAGTCGTTCTGTCTTACCTCACAAAAAACGGTGTTTACGTTACTTGTTACTACCCGTGTAGTAAGACAGACTGGAATGGCAACCGTTAAGGTTACTGTAGTCGTGTAGATAAGGTTGAGGAACTGGCAGAGTACGCAATCATCGAGATGCTCGTATGCCATCGTGAAGTGGCCAGAGTGATGGACATGGTGGGCGCACTCCTCGCAGTCGTTGGCATAATCTGCCATGGGTCGGTGCCGGTGTACGGAGGAGAGCATCATCATCGATACGAATATCGACAATAATAGCCATGCTGATGTTACTCTTTTTCTCTGTCTCTTCATTTTTCGGTGCAAAGTTACATATTATTCCAAAAATATTTGTATCTTTGCACCAAAATATTACGAGTATGGCACTGAATCTGAACAAGAATCTGAAACTCTACTACTCCATCAAGGAAGTGGCGAAGATGTTTGATCTCAACGAGAGTACATTGCGCTATTGGGAACAGGAATTCCCTTTCCTGAAGCCCAAGACAACTGGGCCAGCCAAAGTCCGCCAGTATCAGGATAAGGATATTGAGGAGATAAGGCTGATTCATAACCTTGTGAAAGTGCGTGGCTTTAAACTGGCTGCAGCACGAAAGATTCTGTCGCAGAACCGAAAAGGTGCCGACAAAAAAGCTGACGTATTGGAGTCGCTGTTGATCGTCAAGACAGAGCTTCAGGCTCTGAAGAAGCAACTCGACTACCTGCAATAAGAAATGAAAAGCCTCCCGACCGGGAGGCTTTTTGTATTACATGATTTCTGAGATCTCCTTAAGATCGGCAATCTTCTTCAGGTTGTTGATGATCTTCTTGACATCCTCGCGGTCGTGGACACGCAACTCGATGCTGCCATCGAAGATTCCGTCCTCACAGGTGATGAGAATCTTGTGGATGTTGACATTCATCTGCGAGGAGATGATCTGTGTGATCTCGTTGAGCAATCCCACGCGATCGATGCCTCCCAGACGGATGGTAGCATCGAAGAAGAGAATCTTGTGCATGTCCCACTTGATGTCGAGAATGCGATTACCGAAACTTGATTTCAGTTTAGCCGCCACCGGACAGGCCCGCTTGTGGATCTCAATCTGGTTCTTGTTGTTGATATAACCGAGAGCATCGTCACCGGGAATCGGGTGACAACAGCCTTGGAACTTATATTGATTGATATTCTCCTCGGAGAGGAAAACGGGTTTCTTGCGGTTGAACTTCTCCGGAACGATAAAGAGTTCCTGTTTAGTGCTTTCTTCCTTCTTTTTCTTATTGACAAACGGCACATATTTCAACCATCCCGTCTGATTGTCATTGTCCTTCTGCTTTCCGTTAAGTTTATCGACATCTTTCTCGCCCAGGAGCACAATCTTCTCACCGATAGCGAGGAAGAACTCATTCCGCTTGGTATAGTCGTGGAAGTCGGCCAGTTGGTCAGCCAGTGCGACGCTGGGCTCAAAACCGTTCTTCTGGAGGAAGGCGTTGAAGATCTCCTCACCCTTTCGCTGGATCTCACGGTTGTCACGTCGCAGGATGGCCTGGATCTTTGCCTTCGCCTTCGCAGTAGAGACGAAATTGATCCACGATGGACTGACATGCTGTGACTTCGACGTGAGGATCTCCACCTGATCACCGCTCTGAAGCTTATGGGAGAGGGGCACCAGTTTGTGGTTTACCTTGGCGCCGATGCAGTGACTTCCGAGGAAGGTGTGGATGGTAAAGGCAAAGTCGAGGGCCGTACAGCCGGCTGGCATCGTACGGATCTCACCTTTTGGCGTGAAGACAAAGATCTCGCTGGCAAAGAGGTTCAGTTTGATGGTATCGAGGAAGTCCATAGCATCGGGCTGAGGGTCGTCTAGAATCTCCTTGATGGTGCGAAGCCAGTCGTTCAGTTCATTCTCGTCCTCAGTATACTCCTCCTCTACACCGTCCTTGTATTTCCAATGGGCAGCAAACCCCTGTTCGGCAATCTCGTCCATACGGTCAGAACGAATCTGAACCTCTATCCATCGTCCCTGCTTCGACATCAGGGTGACATGGAGCGCCTGGTAGCCATTGGCCTTCGGCTGGGAGAGCCAGTCACGCAGACGGTCGGGGTGCGACTTGTAGATCTTCGAGATGGCCACGTAGATCTTGAAGCACTCGTTGACCTCCTCTTCACGCACTTTGGGAGTGAAGATAATACGTACGGCCAGGATGTCGTAGATCTCCTCAAAGGTGACGTGCTTGTTCTGCATCTTGTTCCAGATGGAGTAGGGACTCTTTACGCGTTCCTTAATCTCATACTGGATGCCCATCTGTTTCAGGGCTTCCTCAATAGGGTTGGTAAACTGTGTGAACAGTTCGTCACGTGAGGCACGAGTAGATTGGAGTTTGGCTTCGATGGCCGCAAATTCGTCGGGATGCTCAAATCTGAAACTGAGGTTCTCCAGTTCCGACTTGATCTTATTCAGTCCCAGACGGTTAGCCAGTGGTGCATAGATATACAGGGTTTCACCGGCAATCTTGTATTGTTTGTTGGCGGGTTGCGAGTCGAGTGTTCGCATGTTATGCAGACGGTCGCAGATCTTAATCAGGATCACACGAATGTCATCACTCATGGTGAGCAGCAGCTTCTTGAAGTTCTCTGCCTGGGCAGAAGCCTGTTCACCGAAAATACCTCCTGAGATCTTCGTTAGACCGTCAACAATCTGGGCAATCTTTGATCCGAAGATATTCTCGATATCCTCAACGGTGTAGTCGGTATCTTCCACCACATCATGGAGCAGGGCGGAACAGATACTCGTCGAACCGAGTCCAATCTCTGAACAAGCGATCTGGGCTACGGCAATGGGGTGCATGATATAGGGCTCACCCGACAGACGGCGCACACCTTTATGTGCCTGACGGGCAAAGTTGAAGGCTTTAGTGATGAGATCGACCTTCTTCCTGTGGCGCGAAGCCAGATAATCGCTCAGTAATTTCTGAAACGCGTCGTTAATGAGTTTGTCATCAGCCTCTTCAATGGCTTTCTGTTCATCTACATCCATACCATTCCCTCCCTTATGTTGTTCAAGCTATTTGACTCTTAGCTTTTTGCCCGCTTGGATATTATTACCCTTAATACCGTTCAATTTCTTCAGTTTGGCTACTGTCGTGCCGTTGCGCTTGGCGATTTCAGAGAGGGTCTGTCCTCTCTTGATGGTCACCGATGTGCCCCTGGAGGCAGAGCTCCTTGAACTGCGTGAACTGCGGGCGTTTCTGATGCTTCGTGAACTGCGACGGCCTGTTCTGCGGTTATAGGCACTGCGACGGCTTCGCGAGAAGGTAGGCACATCATCGTTCACATCCACTACAGCCCGTTTGGTCAGGAACTCACTGACACGGTAGTTATAGACGGAGTCTTCGTGGTCGATGAACTTGCCAATGTCACTAGCGGTCATCTTAATAGCCGACGGCTTGGTCAAACCTGGTACAAGGTCATGGCGATATTCCGGGTTCAGTGCGCGCAACTGCTCAATATCAATGCCTAAGGCACCGGCAATCTGTCCCAGATGGACATTCTTGGCAACGACAACGGTGTCTGTCTGCATAGGCAGTTTGGACGTCATCGGACAGATGTCGTGTTCGCAATAATAGGTCATGATATAATTGGCAGCAATGAATGCCGGTACATAACCGCGGGTTTCTGCGGGCAAATAAGGGTATAACTGCCAATAATCCTTATCTTCAGCAGTAATCGGGTCGTCTTCCGTGCGCCCTTTCGATGCACGATAGCGCTGGATGGCCTTCTTGATATTCTGTGGTCCACAGTTATAGGCTGCAATCACCAGGTTCCAGTCGCCAAAGACTTTATAGAGATCTTTCAGCAGATGGGCTGCAGCATAAGAGGCCTTCACCGGGTCGCGACGCTCATCAACCAGTGAGTTGATGGTAAGACCATATTGTTTAGCAGTGGCTGGCATGAACTGCCACAGACCTCCTGCACCAACACGAGACACAGCTTTCGGGTTCAGCGCCGACTCAATGACAGGGAGGTATTTCAGTTCCTGAGGTATCTGATAGGCTTCGAGTGCCTCTTCAAAGATAGGAACATAGAAATTGAACGCCCCCAACATATAACTGACGGAGTAGCGCAACCGTCCGGCATAGCGGTCGATGAAACGCTGTACGATATCATTATAAGCTAGTTCCATCACCGAGGGGATGCGCTGCAGACGCTCGATATAAACCTCCTTGGGGTAGGTGGGGTTCTCGCTCTTCATCTCGCAGTCGCCTGGTGTAGCCAGATAGTTCTTCGACATATAGAGATTCATCAGACTGTCGAGATCATAGGTCATGGCCTCTGGGAACTCGATGACCTCCTCATTGCCATCCTTGTCGGTAACGGCAATCTCGTCTTCAATCCTTACGTCGGTAATCTCTTCATCTTCCTCATCCACTTCCTCTTCTTCGCTTTCGATGTCAATCTCATCCTCGTCGATGACCACCTGGGCATTCAGAGATAAGGGCATAAAGGTAAACAGGCAAAAGGGTAGAAACCATTTTACCAACCAAGTCACTTGTTTCTGTCGTATGTTCGATAATTGTGTCATATCTTATTTGTAAATTAAAAATTTAAGCTGCACTGCAGTCCTACTGACGAACCCTCAAGGATGTTCCCGGAGGAACGGTTGCTGATAATGGCGGGCTCAACCTTCAGACTTAAGTCTTTGGATATGTCGAACTCCGAGAGTTCTGCGTCAACATAGGCATCAATCACTGAGAGTGCATAGACCCCAAGCATGCAGAAGAAACTCAGGTCGCGCCAACGACGATATTTATCCTTTCGTTTTTTGAAGATATTCTCGTATTGCTTGGCATTTCTTTCTGTAATCTGCATACCAAGATGCAGGAACTGGTTGTAACTCTGCGTGCTCGGGTCGTCGTCCACCAGGTCGAGATATGCTTGGGAGTAGTCGATATACATGGAATTGTTCCAACTCATGGCATAAATACAACCCATAAACCCACCATACACCAGCGGTAACTTCCAATACTTGCGGTTGTAGATCTGTCCGCCACCAGGAATGACCAGTGCCAGCCACAGGGCCTTCTTGGGATCCGGTCTCCAGGTAGACCAGTCTCTCTTGGGAATCTTCAACTCCATTCTTTTATCCACAACTTTCATCAGACTGTCGGTTGTGAGTGTGATTGTGCTGTCTGCACTCAGTGTGAACGGGTCGTCGCTTAATGTGAACGTACTGTCTGCACTCAGTGTAAATGTGGTATCAACAGGTAGGGTAAGTACACTGTCGATAACCATCTCCGTCTGGGCGATGCTCTGGCAAATACCCGTCAGGAACAGGAAAATGCCTGTGAGGGATGCCCTTATCAATGTTTTGATGTCGCGTCTCAATGCTTAGCCTTTCAACTTGTCAATGACATTCATAACCCATTCCAGTTCTTCCTCGTTGGCGAAAGGGATGCTGATCTTTCCCTTTCCCTGTGGAGAACATGTCATCTGCACCTTGACCTTGAAGAGGTCCGACAGACGGTCTCTCAGGATGGAATACTCCAAGGGCAGTTGTGAATTGGGAGACACAGACCTTTTAACAGACTGCAGGTTCTGGCCATTCTTGAGCATCTGTACCATCTCCTCCACCTTGCGTACGGAGTAACCGTTCCGCTGAATTTCCTTGAAGAGTTTCAGCTGGGCAGAGGGACTTTCCAATGACAGCAGGGCGCGGGCATGACCCATATCCATCTCCTTATTCTTCAGGGCCATCTGGATCTGTGCAGGTAGTTTCAACAGACGGAGGTAGTTCGTAATCGAAGTGCGGCTCTTGCCAACACGTTCGGAAATACGCTCCTGTGTCATACCTGTTGTTTCCGACAGATGCTGGTAGGCCAGGGCAATCTCTATGGCGTTCAAATCCTCACGCTGGATATTCTCGACAAGGGCCATCTCCATGATGTTGTCGTCAGCAGCGGTCCTGATATAGGCAGGGATTGTTTTAAGACCTGCCATCTGCGATGCTCTCCAACGACGCTCGCCAGCGATAATCTGGTATTTCCCGTCAGGCATCTGTCGCAGTGTAATAGGCGTGATAATACCTATCTCATGAATACTGGCAGCAAGTTCTTTTAGGGCACCTTCGTCGAATTCCCTTCGAGGCTGATTAGGATTGGATTCTATCAGATTTATGGCAATTTCATTGAGATTCGACGTTCCTTGCGTCTGAATATCGCCTGTGTCAATAAGTGCATCTAGTCCACGTCCTTTTCCGGAGCCAATATTGTCAAGGCCCCTGCCAAGGACATTGCGGTCATATTTCTTTTTTACGGCCATAGCTTTGATCGTTTATTTGTTTTTGTGGATGATTTCTTTGGCGAGTGCCAGGTGGTTCTTGCTGCCTGTTGAGTCTGCATCGTACAGGATAACGGGTAGTCCGTGACTGGGTGCCTCAGACAGTTTGACGTTACGCTGGATGACTGTCTTGAACACCAGCTCCTGGAAATGGCGCTTTACTTCGTCGTAAATCTGATTGGCAAGGCGCAGACGACTGTCGAACATTGTCAGCAGGAAACCTTCAATCTCCAACCGTGGATTCAATTTGTTCTTGATAATCTTAATTGTGTTGAGCAACTTGCTGATACCTTCAAGGGCAAAGTATTCACACTGTACTGGAATAATCACGGAGTCGGCAGCTGTCAAAGCATTGACGGTGATGAGACCCAGTGACGGAGAACAGTCGATGAGGATATAATCGTATTCCTCACGAATCGGATCCAACAGTTTCCTGATGATCTTCTCTCGGTCGTTGAGGTTTAACATCTCAATTTCTGCGCCCACCAGATCAATATGACTGGGAATGATGTCCAATCCCTCGATGTCAGTCGTATAAACGGCCTCGTGAACATCTGTCTGATTGATGATGCATTCGTATAGCGAGCACTCCACTTCGGTGATATTTACACCCAGACCACTGGAAGCGTTAGCCTGCGGGTCTGCATCTACCACTAATACTGTTTTTTCTAACGTAGCGAGTGAGGCGGCCAGGTTGATAGTCGTCGTCGTTTTTCCTACACCGCCTTTTTGGTTTGCTAAAGCAATAATCTTACCCATTTGAATCTAACTATTCTTAATAAAAATGAGAAATTTGTGCGCAAAGTTACAAATTTCCGATGAGAAATCGATTCATTTAAACCTTTTTTCGTACTTTTGCAGTCAAAACATTCATATTTTATGGAAATTAAACGACCATTATTGCTCATTTCCAACGATGACGGCTATCAGGCAAAGGGTATCAACAGCCTTATAGAGATGTTGTCAGACTATGGTGATATCATCGTTTGTGCGCCGGAATCAGCATGTAGTGGGTTCTCTTGTGCTTTTTCGGCTACCACCCCTTTGCGACTTCGTCTGCGAGAAAAAAGGGATGGTGTTGAGGTGTGGTCATGTAACGGCACCCCTGTGGATTGCGTGAAGATGGCTCTGGCGGAGATCGTTCCCAGAAAGCCTGATATGGTTATCGGTGGCATTAATCATGGTGACAATGCTTCGGTCAATGTGCATTACAGTGGTACGATGGGGGTGACTATTGAGGGCTGCATGAAGTATATCCCTTCTGTGGCCTTCTCTCTCTGCGACCATCGGGAAGATGCCGATTTCGAACCTTTACGCCCCCTGATACGAAACATCACAAAAAGGGTACTCCAAGAAGGTCTCCCAATTGGCACCTGCCTGAATATTAATTTCCCCTTAGTGGAAACCTATAAAGGAGTGCGTGTCTGCAGGATGGCAAAGGGTACGTGGGCAAATGAAGTAACACAATGCCATCATCCCCGGGGTTACGACTATTGGTGGATGGTGGGACACTATACGAACGACGAACCCGATGCTGAAGATACTGACAATTGGGCATTGTCGCACGGTTATGTTGCCATTACCCCCACACAGATAGACGTAACGTCCTATTCTGCTATGGGTATAATCGAGGCTTGGAATCTATGAAGTATTATCTGATAGCAGGAGAAGCTTCGGGCGACCTTCATGCCTCCCGCTTGATGAGGTCATTGAAAGGTGTTGACAAAGACGCAGAATTCCGTTTCTTTGGCGGAGACCTGATGAAGGCTGAGGGCGGTACATGTGTGCGACATTATAAAGAATTGGCGTATATGGGCTTTATCCCTGTCTTACTCCACCTGCCCACCATCCTTGACAACATGAAGATGTGTAAAGAGGACATTGCCAGTTGGTATCCTGATTGTGTGATTCTTGTCGATTATCCTGGCTTTAACCTGAGTATCGCTAAATATGTAAAATCGAGGACAAAGATTCCTGTCTATTATTATATCTCTCCGAAGATTTGGGCCTGGAAAGAGTACCGCATTAAAAGTATCAAACGTGATGTAGACGAACTCTTCTCCATTCTACCCTTTGAAGTGGATTTCTTTGAGAAGAAGCATCATTTCCCCATTCACTATGTTGGTAATCCTACGGCAGACGAAGTACGAGAATTCTTGCAGACTTCTCCAATGATGAACCGGGAACCGGTTATCGCTTTGCTCGCAGGATCGAGAAGACAAGAGATTAAGGATAATCTGCCTGCCATGATGGAGGCCGTAAAACCATATATGAAGGATTATAGGATTGTGCTTGCCGGTGCACCGGGAATCGAGCCAGCCTATTACGGCACTTTTATTCAAGGTAGTGGTGTGGAGATTGTCTATAACCAGACCTATCCATTGTTGTCCAAAGCCCATGCCGCTTTGGTTACAAGTGGTACGGCTACTTTGGAAACGGCTCTTTTCAACGTGCCACAGGTCGTGTGTTATGAGACTCCCATCCATAAAGTAGTAGCCTTCTTCAGAAAACATATCATTCACGTGAAGTATGTATCCTTGGTAAATCTTATTGCCGATGATGAGGTGGTGACAGAACTGGTGGCAGATTCCTTTTCTGTGGATAACATCCGCAAGGAACTAGGGAAGATCCTTGATGGGCCAGCCCGAGAAACAGTGTTCCACGGCTATGATGAGGTACGACGACGCCTAGGGGAGGAAAAGGCTTCCGATAATGCTGCAACAATCATGTTTAATTTATTAAATAATCGACCAAAATGAACAAGTTTTTAGTTTTGCTTGGTTTTGACTCTGCAAAACACTCCGTGAGAGTGGAAATGATGGCAGGTCTGACTACGTTTCTGACTATGTCCTACATCCTTGCCGTCAATCCGCTGATTCTTGGAGAAACAGGTATGGACAAGGCTGCATTGTTTTCTGCTACCGTTGTATCAGCCGCCATCGCCACCCTTATCATGGCTTTTTATGCAAAGTTGCCATTTGCACTAGCCACAGGAATGGGGCTTAACGCCTTTTTTGCCTATACCCTCGTGTTGGTGATGGGCTATAGTTGGCAACAGGCTCTCGCTGCCGTTTTTGTGGAGGGTGTTGTCTTCATCTTGCTGACGGTATTTAAGGTCCGTGAGGCTATTGTCAATGCCATACCGCTGAACCTGCGTTATTCTATCTCTGTAGGAATTGGTCTCTTCATTGCCTATATTGGTTTGAAGAATGGTGGCTTGATCATCGCCAATGACTCCACGATAACTTCACTTGGCCCTTGGACACCTACTTCTCTGGTGGCCATATGCGGTATCTTGGTTGCTGCCATCCTGATGGCGCTCAAGGTTCATGGGGCGCTATTCTATTCGATTATTGCCATGACACTCGTTGGCATTCCTTTTGGTGTGACACATATTCCCGAGGGGTTCACGATTGTCAGTCTTCCGGCATCCATGGAACCGATAGCATTCAAACTGGATTTTAGTAGTTTCCTCTCGTTGGATGTGGACTATTATGTTGCTGTGTTTACTTTGCTGTTTATGGATATCTTTGACACGCTGGGCACGCTTATCGGTGCTGCCACGAGTGCTGGTATGACTGATCCGAAAACGGGTAAGATTCAAGGTCTGAATCGCGCACTGATGGCTGATGCTATCGGTACTACCTGTGGTGCTCTTTGTGGAACAAATACTATTACGACCTATGTGGAGAGTACTACCGGCATTGCCGCTGGTGGACGAACCGGCCTGACTGCGTTTACTGTTGCCCTGCTCTTCTTGGCATCCCTTTTCTTCTCCCCTCTGTTCCTGATGATTCCATCTGCAGCAACCACCAGTGCATTAGTGCTGGTAGGTGTCTTGATGATGCGCTCCATCACCCATATCAATTTCGAAGACATGACGGAAATGGTGCCCTGTTTCGTCACCATTGTGATGATGCCGTTTACGGCCAGCGTCTCAGAGGGTATCGTGCTCGGTATGCTCTCCTTTGTGCTGATCAAGGCGCTGACAGGACGATATAAAGAGGTTTCTGTTGTGATGTATGTGCTGTCTGCATTCTTTGTACTGAAATATATCATTCCTTTATTATAATATAAATGTATAAATACGATACCATTATGAAAAAAATCTTTTCCATCGCGTTGCTAACTATAGCAGTCCTTACAGTAAACGCACAGAACATTCAAATCCATTATGATTTTGGTCGTAACATCTATTCCGACGAACAACCAGACCGCCAGAAGGTGACTGTTACCTTGGAGCAGTTTAAAGCCGATAAATGGGGATCTTGGTACTATTTCGTTGACCTAGATCTCAGCCGTAAGTTTATGCGTAGTGTCTATACCGAGATCTCGCGAGAGGTTAATGTTGGCAAAAATTCCCCCTTTGCTGTCCATGCGGAGTATGATGGCGGTCTGTATCATGTGATAGGAAGTTTTCAGCATGCAGGCTTGATTGGTGGTGCTTACAACGGTCATAATGCCGATTTCTCAAAGACCTGGTCCGTGCAGATGCTCTACAAGCGTTTCTTCAAGAGCTACGAAGGCACCTCGGCATATAATAGTGTTCAGTTGACTGGCGTGTGGGGCCTGAACTTTGGCAAGAACTTCACTTTCTCTGGCTTTATCGATTTCTGGCGTGGTGAAAATGCCGATGGTCATGGACAACTCGTCATTCTCTCTGAACCCCAGTTCTGGTATAATGTCACACCGAACCTCAGCTTCGGTTCCGAGATAGAAATCAGTAACAATTTTATTGCTAACATGAAAGCAGGAAGTGACAAGACCTTCTTCGTCAATCCTACAGTGGCACTTAAATGGAACTTTTAGGAATATAAAGTGATGACTCAAGAATTATCTGCCTCCAGGAAAACGATTGTGGGAGTCCAGTTCCTGTTTGTAGCCTTTGGCTCTACAGTGCTGGTGCCGCTGCTTGTCGGTCTTGATCCCTCTGCCGCACTGTTTACCGCAGGTATCGGTACATTAATCTTTCATCTTGTTACTAAGGGGATGATCCCCATCTACTTAGGCTCCAGTTTTGCCTTCATAGCTCCGATTATCTCTGCCTCGCAACAGTGGGGTATGATGGGTACGATTGCTGGTATCTCCGGCGTGGCACTGGTTTACTTTATCATGTCGGCCCTCATCAAGTGGCAAGGTCGCAAAGTCATTGACCGTCTTTTCCCACCTGTAGTCATTGGTCCTGTGATTATCCTTATTGGTCTGTCGCTGTCGCCTGCCGCCGTGAATATGGCTAAGGAGAATTGGCTGTTGGCTTTTATCTCACTCATCGCGGCAATCATTGTGCTCGTCTTTGCTAAGGGCTTGGTAAGGCTCGTGCCCGTTATCATTGGTATCATTACAGGTTATATCGTGGCACTTTGCATGGGGCTTGTCGATCTCAGCGCTGTCAGTTCCGCCCCGTGGTTTGCCTTGCCGCCGATGATGGCTCATTTACAATTGCCGCAGTTTGCCTGGGAACCATTTGTGTTCATGATTCCCGTGGCCATCGCACCAGTGATTGAACATATCGGTGATGTGTATGTTGTCAGTGCCGTGGCTGATAAGGACTTTGTGAAGGATCCAGGCCTGCATCGTACCATGTTCGGTGACGGTCTTGCTTGTCTCTTTGCCTCTTTCGTGGGTGGCCCTCCTGTTACGACTTACTCCGAGGTAACAGGTGCCATGCAGATTACGCGGGTGACCCATCCGCAGGTGATTCGCATCGCTGCATTTACAGCTGTCATATTCTCCGTCATCGGCAAATTGTCGGCTCTGTTACAGAGCATCCCGCAGGCCGTACTTGGCGGTATCATGTTGCTGCTCTTCGGTTCCATCGCCTCGGTGGGCGTGCAGAACCTTATTAATAATAAGGTGGACCTGAATCAGACACGTAATATTATCATCGTCTCAGTGACGTTGACGATGGGTATTGGTGGCGCAGTATTGACATTTGGATCTTTCTCCATAAGTGGTATCGGATTATCCGCGGTGATTGGTGTCTTACTCAATCTCCTCCTACCTAAGACAAAAGAGGCTGAACAATAGTTCAACCTCTTTTTATTTAGATATGCAGACCGTTTTCAATAACGATTTGCCGCATGTTCTTCAACAGGTCGCTGGCGAAGATAAAATCTGTTAGCCGTTTGTTGTCCGATTCCATGATCTGACTGCTTTCTCCCTGCCAGGCCTTTTCACCTTCATAGATAAAAATAATGTTCTCACCAATGCCCATCACGGAGTTCATGTCGTGGGTGTTGATGATCGTTGTCATGTTAAATTCCTTAGTAATGCTCTGCAACAATCCGTCGATGACAAGTGAGGTCTTGGGGTCCAATCCTGAGTTGGGCTCATCGCAGAACAGGTATTTGGGGTTCAATGCGATGGCACGGGCAATGGCTACGCGCTTCTGCATACCACCGGATATCTCGCCGGGGAACTTCTCGTCGGCATCCTTCAGGTTGACGCGCTCCAAACATTCCTGGGCACGACGGATGCGCTCTCTGAGAGTCATAGAGGAAAACATGTCCAGGGGGAACATCACGTTTTCGAGTACTGTCATCGAGTCGAAAAGGGCTGCACTCTGGAAGATCATGCCCATCTCACGGCGCATCATTACCTTTTCGTGTTTTGACATACCTACGAAGTCACGACCGTCGTAGAGTACTTGTCCTTTGGTAGGCTCCAGAAGACCAACGAGATTCTTCATCAGCACCGTCTTGCCCGAGCCGCTCTGACCGATAATCAGGTTGGTCTTCCCGTCTTCGAAGGTGGTGCTGATATCCTTCAGCACATCCTTGTCCTCAAAACTTTTATATAGGTTCTTTACTTCAATCATGACAGGAGCTGGGTTAGGAATACATCACTGAACAGGATAAGGGCACTCGAGGATACGACGGCATCGGTACTGGCCTTGCCCACATTGACAGAACCACCCTCCACTGTGTAGCCAAAGAAAGCAGGCACACTGGAGATGATAAAAGCAAAGAACAAACTCTTGATGATGCTCATCCACACAAACCACGATTTGAAATCGTGCTGCAGACCTAATGTTAGATCGTCGGGAGGCAGCACATGTCCGATATAGGCTGTGCCGTATGCTCCTACGATACCCATGGCGGAGGAGAAGATCACCAAGAACGGCATGATGGTGATCATGCCTGCTATCTTCGGCAGAATCAGGTAACTGGCGGAGTTCACTCCCATGATCTCAAGGGCGTCAATCTGTTGTGTCACCCGCATTGTGCCGATCTCCGAGGCGATGTTCGAACCCACCTTTCCTGCCAGAATCAGACACATGATAGAACTGGAGAACTCCAGCAGCATGATCTCGCGGGTGGTGTATCCGCTTACCCACCGGGGCATCCAGGGACTTTGGATGTTTAACTTCATCTGGATGCAGATTACAGCACCGATGAAGAAAGAGATAAGAAGGACAATGCCGATGGAGTTGACACCTAACTGAGCCATCTCCTTTACATACTGCTTGAAGAACATCCTCATCCGCTCTGGACGTGAGAATGTACGCCCCATCAGCATCAGATATTGACCAAAGGTGGTCAGCCATTTCTGTATCAACATTCTTAATTATATGTAATTTGGTTGCAAAATTACAAAATTATTTCGTAACTTTGCATCCAAATAGGAAAAAATGGAAGAAAATCAGGAAAATGAGCGACTAGTACTCCGTACAGAAGGGCTGGTGAAACGCTATGGCAAGCGTACGGTGGTTAACGATGTTAGCTTCGATGTGAAGCAAGGTGAGATCGTGGGATTGTTAGGGCCGAATGGTGCTGGCAAGACCACCTCTTTCTATATGACTACAGGACTGATTGTGCCTAATGGCGGACATATCTATCTCGGTAACGAGGAGGTGACGAAATACCCTGTTTATAAGCGTGCCCGTGCAGGCATCGGCTATCTGGCACAGGAGGCCAGCGTGTTTCGCAAGATGAGTGTCGAGGACAATATCCTCTCTGTGCTGGAGATGACGGGGAAACCGCGTGATTATCAGTTGAATAAGTTGGAGGAGTTGATTGGCGAATTTCGTCTGAACAAGGTGCGCAAGAATAAAGGTGACCAACTTTCAGGAGGTGAGCGTCGTCGTACGGAGATTGCCCGTTGCCTGGCCATAGAGCCGAAGTTCATCATGCTTGACGAACCCTTTGCAGGTGTCGATCCCATCGCCGTGGAGGATATCCAGCAGATCGTCTGGCATCTGAAATACCGTAACATTGGCATTCTCATTACCGACCATAACGTGGACGAGACACTTGCCATTACCGATCGTGCCTACCTTTTGTTTGAAGGTCGTATCCTGTTCCAGGGCACTCCAGAGGAACTGGCTGCCAATAAAATTGTGCGTGAGAAATACCTCACAGAGTCGTTCGAACTCCGCAAGAAAGACTTCCAAATGTTGGAGCCAGAGCGTGGCTCGAATGTTAATTTATGAAAATTCTTAGGCGCTTTCGGTTTTTATGCGTACTTTTGCACCTCAAAAATTCAATAGTATATATTATAAGGTATAAAAGACGATGAAAATTACATTTGATTGCCCTGATAAGATTAATGGTCTGTTGACTATGACCATTGAGGCTGCAGACTATCAGGATCAGGTCGAGAAGACTCTGAAGAATTATCGCAAGAAGGCTCAGGTACCTGGCTTCCGTCCGGGTATGGTTCCCATGGGGATGATTAAGAAACAGTATGGCGCTGCCGTAAAAGTTGACGAGATCAATAAACTCATGGGTGAAAAGCTGTATGAATACATTCATGAGAACAAGATCCAGATGCTTGGCGAACCCCTTCCCAATCAGGAGAAGCAGAAGCCACAGGATATTGAGAATGATGGTACACTCGAGTTCGTGTTTGACATTGCCGTGGCTCCTGAGATCAAGGCTGAACTTACTTCAAAGGATAAGATTGACTACTATGCCATCAAGGCCGACGATAAGCTCATCGACGACCAGGTGCAGATGTACGCTTCTCAGGCTGGCGAGTTCGTGAAGGCCGATGTGTTCAGTGGAAACGATACGATCACGGGTGATATGCGTGAGCTCGATGAGAAAGGTAACACAAAGGAAGGTGGTATCACCACTGAGGGCGCTATGGTAATGCCCGCTTATATCAAGGCCGATGACCAGAAGAAACTGTTCGATGGCGCAAAGCCCGGCGATATCATTACCTTCAACCCGAAGAAGGCTTATCCCGATAATGATGCCGAGGTGGCTGCCCTGTTGAAAGTGCAGAAAGACGACGTGAAGGATCTGAACTCTGATTTCAGCTATCAGATTACGGAGATTCGTCACTTTGAGCCCGCTGCAGTTGATCAGAAACTGTTCGATCGTGTGTTTGGCGAGGGAACAGTGAAGGATGAGAAAGGTTTCCGTGAGAAGATTGCCGAGACCATCGCTCCCCAGTTGCAGCAGAACAGCGACTATAAGTTTATGCTCGATGTACGTGCGTATCTGGAGAAGAAGGTCGGTGACCTGCAGTTCCCGGAGGCTCTGTTGAAGCGTGTCATGCTGCAAAACAATAAGGACAAGGGTGCAGACTATGTGGAGAAGAACTTCGAGGGAAGCATCAAGGAGTTGAAATGGCACCTCATTAAGGAGCAGATCGTTGCCGCTAATAATATTAAGGTGGAAGACGATGACCTGAAGAATGTTGCCAAGGAGGCCATCCGTGCACAGTTCGCCCAGTACGGTATGAGCAATATACCCGATGACGTGCTGGAAAACTACGCTGAAGAGCAGCTGAAGAAGCGCGAGAACATCGAGAATTTTGTGGATCGTGCTATCGACTTGAAATTGACAGAAACACTCAAAAACGTAGTGAAACTGAATCAAAAAGAAGTCACTTTGGCCGACTTCAACAAGCTGATGCAAGAAAAATAAGTATTTTTAGGAAAAAATAACCCCTAATATTGAGAGGTTATCGACTTTTTTGATTATCTTTGTGTCCCAATCACAAGATAAAAAGGTCGATGACCTCTTTTGTATGTAAAAAAAGAAAGGTAGAAAGATATGAAAAATGACTTTAGAAAATATGCTACTCAGCATTTAGGTATGGATGGCTTGACGCTCGACGATGTGATGAAGGCGCAGGCACAGTATTTGAACCCGTATATCCTCGAAGAGCGTCAGTTGAACGTGACGCAGATGGATGTGTTCTCAAGACTGATGATGGACCGCATCATCTTCCTCGGCACGCAGATAGACGATTATACTGCTAATACGCTGCAGGCTCAGTTGCTTTACCTCGACTCAGTGGATAGCGGTAAGGACATCTCCATCTATATCAACTCTCCTGGCGGTAGTGTCACAGCAGGACTGGGCATCTATGATACCATGCAGTTTATCTCAAGCGATGTGGCGACTATCTGTACGGGTATGGCAGCCTCGATGGGTGCCGTGCTCCTCGTAGCCGGTACGGAGGGCAAGCGCTCGGCACTGCCTCACAGTCGGGTGATGATTCATCAGCCACTTGGTGGCGTGCAGGGACAGGCCTCAGATATCGAGATCGAGGCCAAGGAGATCCTCAAGTTTAAGAAAGAGTTGTATACCATTATCTCCGATCATTCTCATACGCCATACGAGAAAGTGTATGCCGACTCTGACCGTAACTATTGGATGACGGCCGAAGAGGCGAAGGAATATGGTATGATCGATGAAGTACTTACCCGGAAGAAATAGGATTGAATGAAGAAAGTTTGCAGTTTCTGCGGAAGAAGTGAACGGGAAGTGCGCTTGCTGATAACGGGTATCAACGGCTATATCTGTGAGAATTGTGCTGAACAGGCATTCCATATTGTGCAGGAAAACCTGACTGACAATACGGCTAAGTCTGCAGCAAAGGGTAAATATCAGCAGAAGAAAGTACCTAAGCCTAAGGAGATCAAGGAATTCCTCGACCAGTATGTCATCGGACAGGACGAGGCAAAGCGCTACCTGTCTGTGGCCGTATATAACCACTATAAGCGTCTGCAGCAGGTTGGTGGCGACGATGGGGTTGAGATCGAGAAGAGTAATATCATTATGGTCGGCTCTACAGGTACGGGAAAGACCTTGCTGGCCCGTACGATAGCCAAGCTCCTTGACGTGCCTTTTACTATCGTTGACGCAACGGTATTCACAGAGGCAGGCTACGTGGGAGAGGATGTGGAAAGTATTTTGTCGCGCCTGTTGCAGGTGGCCGACTATGATGTGGAGGCTGCTCAGCGTGGCATTGTCTTCATCGACGAGATAGATAAGATAGCCCGTAAGAGCGATAACCCCTCTATTACTCGTGATGTAAGTGGTGAGGGTGTACAGCAGGGGTTGCTGAAACTCCTGGAGGGTACGATGGTAAATGTGCCGCCTAAGGGTGGGCGCAAGCATCCCGATCAGGATTACATCCATGTGGATACCCGTAACATCCTGTTTATCTGTGGCGGTGCTTTCGACGGTATAGAACGGAAGATTGCTCAGCGCCTGAATACCCATGTGGTGGGTTATAATTCTGTTCAGAATGTTAGAAAAATTGATAAGGCCGACTTGATGAGATACGTACAGCCGCAGGATCTGAAGTCTTTCGGTCTGATTCCTGAGATTATCGGACGTTTGCCTGTTCTTACCTATCTGAACCCGCTCGACAGGGCTGCCCTGGAGCGCATCCTGACAGAACCGAAGAACTCTATCATCCGACAGTATCAGAAACTGTTCGAGATGGATGGGGTGGAGTTGTCTTTCTCCAAGGAAGCACTTGATGCCATGGTTGACAAAGCGGTGGAGTTCAAGTTGGGCGCCCGAGGACTCCGCTCCATTGTGGAAAATGTCATGATGGATTCCATGTTCGATATGCCGTCAAAGAGAGTTAAGAAATTTGAGGTGACGGGCGACTATGTGCGTAAGCAGATGGAGAAGTCCTACCTACAGCAATATGAAGCCTAATAACTAAATATTTATGAGCGAAAAGATAAATTTGACCGAAGCCCTTAAGAAGTACTTTGGATTCGACAAGTTCAAAGGCGATCAGGAGCGCATCATCCAGAACCTGCTGGATGGCAACGACACCTTTGTGCTGATGCCGACAGGAGGTGGCAAATCTTTGTGCTATCAGTTACCCTCATTACTGATGGAGGGGACGGCCATTGTTATCTCCCCTTTGATTGCACTGATGAAGAACCAGGTGGATGTGATCTCTAACCTCAGTGAGCATGAGGGTACGGCACATTACCTGAACTCGTCGTTGAACAAGGCGGCCATCGATCAGGTGAAGTCTGATATCCTGGCAGGCTACACCAAGTTGCTGTATGTCGCTCCCGAATCACTGACCAAGGAGGATAATGTTGAGTTCTTGAAATCGGTCAAGATATCCTTCTATGCCATCGATGAGGCCCATTGTATCTCAGAGTGGGGCCATGATTTCCGTCCCGAGTATCGTCGTATCCGTCCGATTATTAATGAGATCGGACAGGCACCGGTGATTGCTCTGACGGCAACGGCGACAGATAAAGTGCGGAGTGATATCAAGAAAAACCTGGGCATAGTAAATGCGACAGAGTTCAAAAGTTCCTTCAACCGTCCGAACCTTTATTACGAGGTGCGTCCTAAGACGAAGGATGTGGATAAGGATATCATCAAGTTCATCAAACAGCATTCCGGAAAGAGTGGCATCATCTATTGTCTGTCCCGGAAAAAGGTGGAGGAACTGGCAGCCATCCTGAAAGCCAACGACATCAGGGCTGCGGCCTATCATGCCGGATTGGATTCTTCCACCCGTACTCAGACGCAGGACGACTTCCTGATGGAGAACATCGACGTCATTGTGGCTACCATTGCCTTTGGTATGGGCATCGACAAACCCGATGTGCGTTTTGTGATACATTACGACATCCCGAAGTCGTTGGAGGGCTATTATCAGGAGACTGGTCGTGCAGGCCGTGACGGCGGTGAGGGTATCTGTGTCGCATTCTATTCCAACAAGGACCTGCAGAAACTGGATAAGTTCATGGAAGGCAAACCGGTGGCTGAACAGGATATCGGGCGCCAGTTGCTTGTCGAGACGGCGGCCTATGCAGAGACCAGTGTCTGTCGTCGAAAGATGCTGCTCCATTATTTTGGAGAGGTGTATCCCAAGGACAACTGTGGTAACTGCGACAACTGCTTGCATCCCAAGACGAAGATCGAGGCCAGTGAGCAACTGGTGATAGCCTTGAATGCCATTCTTGCCATCAAGGAGAATTTCCGTTCCGACTATGTCATCGATTTCCTGATGGGAAAAGAAACCGACGAGATCCTGGCTCATCATCATGAGGAACAGGAGCTGTTTGGAGCAGGATCCGATGAGGATGAGAAGATATGGAATCCTGTCATCCGTCAGGCGCTCATTGCCGGGTTCCTGAAAAAGGAGGTCGAGAACTACGGTCTGCTCAAGGTGACGTCGGCAGGCAAGAAGTTCTTGAAGTCGCCCCAGTCGTTTATGATTGTGAAGGATGCTGAGTTCTCCGACGATGACGAGGCGATAGAGCCCGAGGGTGGTATCAGTGCGCTCGATCCCACGCTGAGCGGTATGCTCAGGGATCTGCGAAAGAAGGTCTCGAAGCGTATGGAGCGTCCGCCTTACGTCATTTTCCAGGATGTGTCCTTGGAGCAGATGGCTACCGACTATCCTGTGACGCTCGAGGAGTTGAAGAATATCCAGGGCGTCGGTGAGGGTAAGGTGAAACAGCCCTACGCCAAGGAGTTCGTGGATCTGATTAAGAAGTACTGCGAAGAGAATGGTATTGAGCGTCAGGCCGACATGCGTGTCCGTACGGTAGCCAAGAAGTCGATGCTGAAGGTGAAGATCATTCAGAGCATCGACCGTCAGATTGCCCTCGATGATATTGCCACGGCTCAGGGCATAGACTTCGACGAGCTATTAGACGAGGTGGAGGCTATCGTCTATAGTGGTACCAAACTCAATATCGACTATTTCCTGGAAGAGGTTATGGACGAGGATCATGTTGATGACATCTACGACTATTTCTGTGAGTCGGATACCGACAAACTGAACGTTGCCCAAAAGGAGTTGGGCGATGAGTATTCCGAGGACGAGATCCGTCTGGTACGCATCAAGTTCCTTTCAGAAATGGCCAATTAAACGCTATTGAACATTGAAAATTGAAGATTGAAAGTTAAAAAATAACAAGGCTCTGCAAAATCTTCAATCTTCAATGTTCAATCTTCAATACTTTTTTGTACCTTTGCACGCAAATTTATAGAAAGGTATATTTATGGCTTCATTTATTGCAGACAAAATCGTGATGGACGGCCTTACTTTTGATGACGTCCTTTTAATTCCCGCTTATTCTGAGGTTCTTCCCAAAACTGTTGAGTTGAAAACTCTTTTCTCCAGAAATATCCAGTTGAACGTCCCGTTTGTGACGGCGGCTATGGATACGGTCACAGAGTCACAGATGGCCATTGCCATTGCTCGAGAGGGAGGTATCGGTGTTATTCACAAGAATATGTCCATTGAGGAACAGGCTCGTCAGGTGGCTATCGTGAAACGTGCCGAGAATGGTATGATCTACGACCCTGTGACGATTCCCCTGGGTTCAACGGTTGCACAGGCGCTCGAGATCATGTCGGAATATCATATCGGTGGTATTCCCGTGGTCGATGAGGAGAAGCACCTCGTAGGTATTGTAACTAACCGTGACCTGCGTTTCGAGCGTCGTCTGGATCGTCCTGTGGAGGAGATCATGTCGAAGGAGCATCTGGTGACTACTCACCAGCAGACAGATCTGATGGCAGCTGCCGAGATCCTGCAGCAGAACAAGATCGAGAAACTGCCTGTTGTAGATAAGGATAATCGTCTGGTAGGTCTTATCACCTATAAGGACATTACCAAGGCCAAGGATAAGCCCATGGCCTGTAAGGATGAGAAAGGCCGTCTTCGTGTGGCTGCAGGTGTCGGTGTAACCGTTGATACCCTTGACCGCATGCAGGCTCTGGTCGATGCAGGAGCTGATGCGATCGTCATCGATACGGCTCATGGTCATTCCAAGTCAGTGATCGAGAAACTGGTTGAGGCTAAGAAGTCATTCCCCAATATCGATATTGTTGTAGGTAACGTGGCCACAGGCGAGGCTGCCAGGATGCTCGTCGAGAACGGTGCTGATGCCGTAAAGGTCGGTATCGGTCCGGGCTCTATCTGTACCACGCGTGTCGTGGCAGGTGTAGGCGTTCCTCAGTTGAGTGCTGTCTATGATGTCTATAGCGCCCTGAAGGGAACGGGTGTTCCCCTGATTGCCGACGGTGGCCTGCGCTACTCTGGCGATATTGTGAAGGCACTTGCTGCCGGTGGCAGTTGCGTCATGATCGGATCGCTTGTGGCAGGTACCGAGGAGAGTCCGGGCGACACGATTATCTACAACGGTCGTAAGTTCAAGAGTTATCGTGGTATGGGCTCCTTGGAGGCTATGGAGCAGAAACACGGTTCTAAGGACCGCTATTTCCAGGGCGACACTCAGGAGGCTAAGAAACTTGTACCCGAGGGTATCGCAGGCCGTGTGCCTTACAAGGGAACGGTTCAGGAGGTGATCTACCAGATGGTCGGCGGCTTGCGCTCAGGTATGGGCTATTGTGGCGCTGCTACGATCGAAAAGCTCCACGATGCCAAGTTTACCCGTATTACCAATGCTGGTGTCAACGAGAGTCATCCGCACGATATCACGATCACCAGTGAAGCTCCTAACTATTCAAGACCAAACGACTGATGAGACATCTGATTCTGACTACTATTCTCGGACTTGTCGCCACTGCTGCTGTCGCTCAGGGCGATCCTGTGGTGATGACTGTTAACGGTGTTCCCGTAACCCGTTCGGAGTTTGAGTATTCCTATAATAAGAACAACAATGAGGGTGTCATCGACAGAAAGAGCGTTGCCGAGTATGCCGACCTGTATGCCAACTACAAGATGAAGGTGCAGGCTGCCCTCGACGAACGGTTGGATACGCTATTGTCTTTCCGACAGGAGTTTGCACTCTACCGTAATCAGCAGGTGCTTCCTTCGATAGTGACGGACGACGATGTGCTGGCAGCAGCCAGAACTGCGTATGACCGTGCCAAGGAGAGTATTGGCTCTCGTGGACTGATACAGCCAGCAGAGATCTACTATTATGTTTCTTCGAAAGCTACTCCTGAAGAGCAGGCACGCGTCAGACAACGTGCAGACTCTGCTTACCAGGCGCTGAGAAATGGTGCTGACTTCGCCGAATTGGCAAAGAATGTTTCCCAAGATGTGCGTACAGCCCAGCGAGGTGGTCTGATGGGATGGATGACTCCGAATCAGTCTTATCCCGAATTCGAAGATGTCGCATATTCGTTGCAGCCTGGTGAGTTTAGTCGTCCTTTCCTGGCTCCCGATGGCTATCATATCGTCTTGATGAAGGCGAGGAAGCAGCTGGAGCCTTATGAAGTACTGAAAGATCAGATTGTACGTTCTATTGAGCAGCAGGGGATTCGTAATGCCATTGCTGAGCAGAAACTGAGGAGTCAGGTGGCGGAATCTAATAACCAGGTCACGATGGATCAGTTGTTACAGCAGCGTACCGACTCCCTGGCGGCTGCCGATCCTGAGATGAAGTATCTGATTCAGGAGTACCACGACGGTCTGTTGCTCTATGAGATTAGCAATCGTCAGGTGTGGGACCGTGCCGCAAAGGACGAGGTCGGACAGCGTGCCTGGTTCGAGGCTCATAAGAAAGACTATGCCTGGTCCGAACCCCGTTATAAGGGTATTGCCTACCACGTGAAGGATAAGGCCGACGTGAAGGCTGTCAAGAAGTGCGTCAAGAAACTGCCTTTCGACCAGTGGGCCGACGCGCTGCGTACCACGTTCAACCCCGACTCCGTCATTCGCATCCGGGTGGAGAAAGGCATTTTCAAGCCAGGCGATAATCCCACAATAGACCAGATGGTGTTCAAGGTAGCCAATGCTAATGCCAAGGTCAATCCCGATTATCCCATCGATGCCGTCTATGGAAAGAAGTTGAAGAAATACCCTGAGGACTATACCGATGTCCGTGCCCAGGTGATTTCCGACTATCAGGAGATGCTGGAGCAAGAGTGGATAGCCTCTCTGCGCCGTCGTTATCCGGTCAAGATCTATGATGATGTTTTGAAAACAGTAAACCAACACTGATGAGAGTTCTTCAGAAATTAGTTCCGGTTATAATCATGGCAGTGCCCCTCATCGGGGTATCTGCCTCTGGTTTATATAGTACCTCTGGTATGGCAGCATCTGCTCCCGCCGATTCCGACTCCGTATCCGTTGGAACGGTCATCGACGAGGTTATCTGGGTGGTCGGCGATGAGGCCATCCTGAAGTCTGATGTCGAGATGATGCGTATGCAGGCAGCCATGGAGGGGGTGAAGTGGAGTGGGGACCCCGATTGTACGATCCCCGAGCAGATAGCCGTCCAGAAGTTGTTCAAGCACCAGGCCATCATCGACAGTATCGAAGTGACCGATGCCGACGTGGCTCAGGAGGTAGAACAGCAGATCAACTATTGGCTGGAGATGGTCGATGGCTCCCGTGAGCGCTTGGAGGAGTACAAGCACCAGAGTCTGGCCCAGATCCGCAACGGCCTTCGCGAAGAGATGAAGGACCGTCAGATGGTACAGCAGATGAAGCGCAAACTGGTGGAGGACATCTCTGTCACGCCTGCCGAGGTGCGCCGCTATTTCAAGGATATGCCGCAAGACAGCATCCCCTTCGTGCCTACCGAGGTGGAGGTGCAGATTATCCAGCTGACACCCCGTATTCCGACCGAGGAACTTAATCGTGTGAAAGAAGAGCTGCGTGATTATACAGACCGCGTGAATAAGGGAGATGCCTCTTTCCAGACCTTGGCCCGCCTCTATTCTGAGGATCCGGGAACCGCCCGTCGTGGCGGTGAGTTGGGATTGACGGGTCGTGGCACCCTTGATCCGGCCTTTGCCACGGTAGCCTTCAACCTGACCGACCCGAAGAAAGTGTCGAAGATTGTTGAGTCTGAGTTCGGCTTCCATATCATCCAACTTATCGAGAAGCGCGGCGACAAGGTGAACGTGCGCCATATCCTTCGCAAACCCATTGTCCCTGAAGAGGAGATAGAGAAGGCCCTGGTACGTCTTGATTCTGTCGCAGTCGCCCTCCGCGAGGGTGTGGTTCCTGAGGTGCTGAAGCCTTTCATCTCAGCAGATAAGTTGACTGGTCCGTTTACTTTCGAGGATGCCGTCCCGGCACTCTCCGACGATAAGGATACCCGTTTCAGTAAGGGACTGATGTCCACCAATATGGCTCAGACGGGCCACACCTCGTCAAAGTTCCGCATGCAGGATCTGCCTCCAGAGGTGGCCAAGGCTGTCGATACCCTGCAGGTGGGCGAGATCTCCCGGGCCTTCCAGATGATCAATCAGCGTGGTAAGACCGTCTGTGTCATCGCCAAACTGAAGAACCGCATCGATGGTCATAAGGCCACGGTGACCGAGGATTTCCAGACACTGAAGGATGTGGTGCTTCAGAAACGCCAGAACGATCGCATTCATCAGTGGGTTGTCGATAAGATCAAGAACGTATATACCCGTCTGAACGATCAATACAAGGATTGTCATTTCGAGTACGAAGGCTGGTTCAAGTAAGTTCGTATGCTGAAGAGGGCATTTTATTTTCTGTTGGCATTGGCCTTGGTGGCTGGCTTGGGTTCTGCCGAGGCACAGAAAGGCAAGGGTAAGCGACCTGCCCGGAAAGCGCGTGCGCAGGATACCCGCATCTATCTGGTCCATGCCGACGTGCTCCACTTCGACGACCGCATCAATCCCGATGCCACCATCCTCAACGGTAGCGTCCATTTCACCCATCAGGGGGCTCGTCTTTACTGCGACAGCGCCTATTTCTATGAGGCCAGCAACTCCTTCGAGGCTTTCGGTCATGTGAGGATGGTTCAGGGCGACACGCTCTCGCTCGTCAGCGAGTATGCCTACTACGATGGCAACGAACAGATGGCCCGTGCACGCTATAACGTGGTGCTGAAGCACAAGAAGACCACCCTCTATACGGATAGTCTCGACTTCGACCGTCTCTACGACAACGCCTATTTCTTCGAGGGGGGTAAGATGGTTGACGGCAATACCACGCTGACCTCCGACTGGGGCGAGTACAACACGAAGTCCAAAATGTCGGTGTTCAACTACGACGTGAAGATGCAGAGTCCGAGTTTCTACCTCACCACCGACACGCTCTACTACGACACCCGCACCTCCATGGCCCATATCGTGGGTCCCTCCAATATCACGTCTGGCGATAGCCATATCTACTCCGAACAAGGCTACTACGACACCAAACTCGAGCGTGCGCACCTGATGAACCGTTCTGTACTCTCCAATAATGGCAAGATGATAGTGGGCGACAGCGTCTATTACGACAGTCAACAGGGCTTCAGTCAGGCTTTCCGCGATGTCGTCTATGTCGATTCGGTGAATAAGAACAAACTCACGGGCAACTACGGTGAGTACTGGGAGCATACGGGCTACGCCCTGTGTACCGACAGTGCAGTGGCCATCGACTATTCCCAGGGCGACTCGCTCTATATGCATGCCGATACGTTCAAGGTTGTTACCTTCAATATCGATACCGACTCCATCTACCGTAAGATCCACGCCTTCCATCATGTGCGTGCTTATCGCACGGATGTCCAGGCCGTGTGCGACTCGCTGGTGTATAACTCCATCGACTCCTGCATGACCATGTATTACGATCCCATCATCTGGAACAACAACCAGCAGCTGGTGGGCGATCTGGTGCAGGTGTTCCTGCGCGACTCCGTCATCGATCATGCCCATATCATCGACAATTGCTTCTCCATCCAGCATCTCCGCACCGATACGGCTTGCTATAATCAGGTGTCGTCGAAGGAGATGTTCGCCTTCTTCAAGAATGGTGAGATCCGTGAGGCGCAGGCCGTGGGCAATGTGCTCATCGGTTACTTCTTCGAGGAGGGTGACAGTGTGCCCATCGTCTATAACTATCAGGAAACGGCCGAACTGCGTATGTTCCTGAAGAATCGCAAGTTGGAGAGTGTGTGGACACCAAAGACCAGCGGCACGATGTATCCCATCAATCAGATTCCCGACGACCGCCGTCGCCTTCCGGGCTTTATGTGGTACGACTATGTCCGTCCGCTTAACCGTGACGATATCTTTAACTGGCGCAGTAAGAAATGACCGATGTGATCCATCTTCTCCCCGACAGTGTCGCCAACCAGATAGCTGCTGGTGAGGTGATCCAGCGCCCGGCTTCCGTAGTCAAGGAGTTGGTCGAGAATGCCGTCGATGCAGGTGCCACGTCTATTCATGTGCTGATTGTCGATGCAGGCCGGACCTCCATCCAGGTCATCGACGACGGTAAGGGCATGTCGGAGACCGATGCCCGTCTCTCGTTCGAGCGCCATGCCACCTCCAAGATCCTCAAGGCCGACGATCTCTTTGCCCTTCGCACCATGGGATTCCGTGGCGAGGCCCTGGCCTCTATCGCTGCAGTGGCTCAGGTAGAGCTGCTGACGCGCCGTGAGGAGGACGAGGTCGGCACCCGTCTGATGATTGCCGGCTCCAAGGTCTCATCTCAGGAGCCTGCCTCCTGTCCGGTGGGTAGTAACTTCAAGGTCGATAACCTCTTCTTCAACGTGCCTGCACGCAGGAAGTTCCTGAAGTCCAACGCCACCGAACTCAGCAACATCCTCACCGCCTTCGAGCGCATCGTTCTGGTCTATCCCGATATCCATTTTACGCTCCATCATAACGGGGCCGAACTGCTCAACCTCAAGCGGGGCTCCCTGCGCCAGCGCATCACCGATGTCTTTGGTCGTCAGTATAGTCAGGACCTCCTGCCTGTCGAGGTGCAGACGGCCATGTGCCGCATTACGGGTTTTGTCTCTAAGCCTGAGGGTGCCCGCAAGAAGGGAGGTCACGACTATTTCTTCGTCAATGGCCGTTTCATGCGCCATCCTTATTTCCATAAGGCCGTGCAGAGTGCCTACGACCGTCTTGTGCCTGAGGGCATGCAGGTGCCTTACTTCCTCTATTTCGAGGTGGAGCCTTCCGAGATCGACGTGAATATTCACCCCACGAAGACCGAGATCAAGTTTCAGAACGAACAGGCCGTCTGGCAGATCCTGCTTGCCGCAGTGCGCGATGCTGTGGGTAAATTCTGCGAGGTGCCCGCCATCGACTTCGACATGCAGGGCAGTCCCGACATCCCCGTCTTCGATCCCAACCGTCGTGTGGCTCCCCCGCAGCCCAGCTATAATGCTGACTATAACCCCTTTAAGAAGCCCTCGGTTCCTACCGACTGGACAAAACTATATGAGGGTGCAGGCGATACCATTACCACTCAGACTGAGGAACAAGGCAGCCTCTTCTCACTCGACGACACGCCTGTTGAGGAGTCGCCTCAGACCACGCTTCTTGGCAAGTCACCTTCCCATTACCAGTATAAGGGCCGCTATATGATGACGGCCGTCAAGTCGGGACTGATGATCATCGACCAGCACCGTGCCGATGTGCGCATTCGTTACGAGCAGTATATGGAGCAGTTTAAGAGCCATGCTGCCAACACCCAGCGACAGCTCTTTCCCGAAGCCATGCAGTTGGCCCCCTCCGACGCCGTTACCCTCGAGCACATTCTGCCCGACCTTACCAAGATGGGCTTCGATGTGAGCAGTCTGGGTGGCAACAGCTTTGCCGTCAATGGCATGCCTGCAGGTCTCGAAGGCCTCGATCCCGCCAACCTGGTCCAGCAGTTGGTGGCCGATGCCGCAGAGGGCACACAGTCTTCCGATGTCCATGCCCGTCTCGCCCTGAGTCTGGCTCGCAGTGCGGCTATTCCCTATGGTCAGGTGCTCACCAACGACGAGATGGAACGGCTCATCAACGATCTTTTCAGTTGTTCCAATGTGAACTACACCCCCGACGGGAAAGCCATCCTCTGCATCCTGCCTCAGACCGATATAGAGCACCTTTTAGGCTGACAAAGGTTAAAAAGTGTCAAAGTATAACGATTTCACGGCCAACCCTTCTTTATTCTCAATAATTCGTCGTACCTTTGCACCCGCTTACAAAAAGGGGCGCTTAGCTCAGCTGGTTTAGAGCATCTGCCTTACAAGCAGAGGGTCGGCGGTTCGAATCCGTCAGCGCCCACCAAAACAATAAAGGCTTGCAATCATCGCAAGCCTTTATTGTTTCTTATTAACACAGATTACAGGATTTGAGAACGACTTTCTTGCTATTCTGGATAAAGATACCCTTTCGGGGCTCTGTGATCTGCCTGCCGTTCAGATTATACATCTTGCCAGACTGTTGTCCACCCCGATTAGGCAAAAGCCGTGGAAGCTATAAGCAAAGAACAATGAGCGTAAAAAATAGGATTATAAATGACTAACATTGTCTTTATCTCACAACGACTTTCTTGCTATTCTGGATATATATACCCATCTTGGGCTGATCTATGCGCTGACCATTGAGGTTGTAGATCGGATGTGACTGATCTTTTAAGGATGTCGGTGCTTGTATGCCTGATTGATAATCTTCCAACGGAAGAATGGTGCCGGGGAATATGTCCTTATACCGATCCATCTCCGAGGATTGAACATATAACTTAGCTGATTCGTTAAGACCACGGAAAAGAGATTGACTCATACAACTACTGTCTAAGATCCCCCTGATAACCAAAGCATCCAATGTACAACCATTGAAAGCATTCATTCCAACCCAAGTGACATCCTCTGGCACGACATACGAATCTGCCTTCTTACCTGCTGGGTAGGCATATAGTTTTGAGCCATCCTTATTAAATAATATACCATCTACGGATTTCAGGGCCGGATTGTCTTCATCCACCTCTATGGATTCAAGTGCCGTACATCCTTTGAATGGATTCATGTCATCAGGAACACTTCCTACCATTTCATCGACCGAAAGAACATAAGTTATGATGTTTTCTATTTCTTTTGGAATCCTTACCTTTGTTAACTCCTTACAGTCTTGGAATGCCTTGTGACTAATGCCGTTTACATGATAGACCTCCTCTCCTTTAAAATTGAAAACAGACGTATAACTGATTTCAGACGGAAGTTCCAACTCTCCCGACCATGTGTTCCCTTCGTCTATAGCCGCTTTATCGGTATCTTGGAATAGATAATACCTCAATCCGTCACAAGCCACCTTCTTCCCATCTAGGCTCTTTGCCCCAAAAAACAGCTCGTTCTCGCCCAACATGTCATCACCTATCTGGCAGGAATAGAAGGTGTCATTATTACCAGGTAACTGGACGGGACTTACCAAACCGCAGGAACTTCCCAAGCCTTCTATCCAGATACCATTACCCGACCCGATAACCTGATCATTCTCCAAATACTCTTCCACGACCTCCATCCTGTGCAAGAGACGGTCGCCATACTTGATGGCATCAACCGCAAGAACCCTGAGAACGGTTTTGCCGTCCTTATCCTCTACCTCACTGACAATCTCCCCTGCTTCCTTGCCGAAGTCATAGATAAGCTGGGGTGTATCTTTGGTCCAGAATATGTAATAGACCTTCTTCCCTTCCTCACGCAGGGCGTACTGATAGGCATCGGTACTGACGTCGTATATCTTTTTGTAAGTGAGGTCGTTGATGGTTGTATCTCCCCTGACTACAAGGGAGAAATTATAATAATCTTCCGAAAATGGCTGACTGTGAGTATATTTCCACGTCTTGCCTTCTTTCAGCAACGGCTCATATTCCTGCCCGAACGACATCGCCGGCACTAAAGCTATCAATAGAATTATAAAAAATCTTCTCATATCTATTAATTTATAACTAATCGCTGCAAAGATAAGAAAAATATCGATACGTTTCATAAGACTTCTGACTATTTAACTATTAACTTCTTCCTGTTTTGGATATATATGCCTTTCTTAGGCTCATCTACGCGGACACCTTTGAGGTTGTAGATACACCTTGCTCCGTTTAGTAATTGATTGGAGTGATGTCCCATGTATGTGGTATTGTCTTTTAAAGTTATTGTTTCTATTTCCTCCCCTGGATATATTCTCCAGTCTATTTCAATATAAGCGCGCAATGCGCCAATTATAGGACAATCATTATTATCTCCTTCTTTAAGGCAATCCGGTGTGTCATCTATCAACATGTAATAATAACCATCTCTACATCCGACATAATCAGTATGACTATATCCAATGAATGATATTCCGTTTATTGCAACCTCACCAAGTAAGTCTCCTTCCAAACCAAGAGTGCTCAAATCAATACAGAAATCCTCCTTAGGCACAATGATATAGGGGACTCGAGCTTTAGGATGCGATTCTTCCACAAATATAATCTGGCTTTCTTCACATCTGTCCAGCCTATAGTATTTACCTTTATTTGCATCTGGTGTTATCGGTAATATAATGGTAGCTCGATGTCCTTTTGTGAAATAAACATATCTTTCTGGTTCAGACTGAGCAGAAATGCCAATAGACATCATCAATAGTATAATTAATATAACATGTTTGTTCATAATTCCATAATGATAAGTTGATTTTTTCATACGCTTTTTGTTTTAAAATGATTTCGGGGGCAAAGATAAGTTTTTTATTCAAACAAAGCAAGAATTATGTGTTTCATTTTTATAGCTAACAATGTATTGATAATGAAATAGTTAGAGGAATAATGACGCTCGTTTCTGGCATTACTGAAACGAACGAAGTGTTTTTATTTAGCCCAAAAGTCTTAAATATAGTAAACAACTGATGGTAAGATGGAATAAATTTTGTAGTTTTGCATTCGCAATCGTTCTTATCCTATGGGAGAGAATATGAGCTGAGCATTATTCGATAGCCTTAGTCCTGGTGATCAGCGTATCAATGCTTCTCTCTTTGATGTTGAATAAGGCAGCTATTTCTTTCTTACTTTTTCCCATTTCCACCAATAACAGGAAACATAGTTGATGGGTTGTTAAATCCTCTCTCCTTTTGGCTTTTCTCAACCTGTTGATCGTCTCGTAGTCTATGGCTTCATAGTAGTCAATAAACAATTGCTCTTCCTTTTTATGCCAACCATCTTTAAGGAGTTGTGTAATCTGGTTTTCTTTGATCTGTTCATAATACAAACAGCCTTTTAGCAAATTAGGTGCTTTCTTTCCCAAATAGTCTTTCATTTGTTTGTTCAACTTGGTAATTGCTTCTTCTGATTCTTTACCTGAAGCCTCTAGATTACGTATCTGATTCATATAGTGGTTAATTTGCATCTGAGCCTCTTGCATTTTCATTTTCTCCAGCATACGTCTAATAATAATGTACGCGTATAGCAACACCACAATGATGACGGTCGCAAGCACTCCCTTCTGCCATTTACCAGTTATCTGTTCCTGTTGTCGTAAGGCCACCTCCTTGTCAAAGCGCAGTTGCAGATCTTTGATTGTATCGTTTTTAAAACTGTTCAGCATACTGTCCTTGACATGAATAATCTCATCTACTGTCTTACATATGTTTTCGGTCTTGCCGTGGTCCATGTCGTATTGAAGAATGTTCTGAAGAATAATGTCTTTCGGAATACCGTCATTAACTGAAAGAGCCTTTATCCAAAGTCGATAAGCTTCATCAAGATTCCCCTCTAACCTATAGATGTCTGCCAAATGTTGCATAGTTACCGATGACTCCTCCTGAGCTAATGCCTCTCTCAAATAAAACTTTGCAGAATCAGGCGATGTATGTTTGAGGGTATATGCTGCATTAACTAAGAAAGTAGGTCGGTCTTCCTTTTTGACGTTTCCTATTAATGGAATCATCTTGTTGATATATGCAATTGCACTATCTTTTTTCTTTAATTCCATGTAAGCCGAAGAAACCCAAAGATAAGCATACGCTTCTTTATCTTTGTTTCCAAAAGTTTGAGCTTTTGAGAGTGCTTTTTTTGCATAATTCAGTTGCAATATGTGGTTCCCGCTCAGTTCGTTTATAGCTGAAAGACTTTCTAAGATTTTATAATGGAGATGTGTATTCGTTGTATAATCTGCTTGTTCTTCTGCTGCTTTATAATAATAGGTTGCATCAGGAATATTATTTTGCATTACTTTTCTGTATGCTTTATAATAATACGATTCTGCCAATTTATCATGATTCCCCACCTTATTAAAATATGGTATTACAAAACGATCAAGCATTGCTGATGTATCGGGATGCTGAGTCAGGATACATGTCTGAACAATAAGAAGATAATATCGAGCCGAATCATCACGATTTGTTAGTTTAGACATGTCTATCTTCATTATTCTTGCATAAGCAGAATCATATTGTTCACTGACCACCAACGAATCAATATCGTTCAGTTGTTCAGTCATACTTTTTTCGAAGCAACCTGTCATCAGGAACAGCAGTAGTAATAGGTAAATGATCTTCTTCATATTGGATGCAAAGATATATATTTAAACTCATAAATGCAAGTTATTGTGGTCTTTTTTTAAGTAAATGAGCAGCCTATGTCAGATTATGAATAAATAATTGTTAAATTCTTGTTTCGGAAATCAACACTTTCTTTAGTATAAAAGATGCTACTTCTTTGTAATCCAATTATTTACGGCCTCAAAAAAGCGAAACACGTTTTATTCCTCATTTTTTCGTGATCGACATACCTTTGCGGTGTCGAATTTTTAAAACCAAAAGAAAATGAAGAAACTTTTTTTTACTTTACTGTTGGGACTTTTTTTGTTGCCATCACAAGTGTTCGCTGATTATTATGAATATGACAAAGTGAAACTTCCACCCAAATTTCCAGTTAGGAGCACTGTCATTATTCAGATAGCCTTTGGTCTAGATTACTATACTGGTGATCTTACCATTACTCCCATCGATCCCATCTCGGGGCTGGAGATTAGCATCACGGCTAATGGCGTGACGTATCTCGACACAACAGTGTCGCTGGGTGCGGGGCAGAGCTACACCGACTGCCTTAGCTTCCTCAATGTGGGCACGTACATCCTGACACTCTCGACTGCCGACGGCATCATCGACCAGTACGAGATCACCGTCGAGGACGACTGACACCCCTTTTCTGTAACTTGAGTGGCAGGCGGACTGCCGTGGTCCGCCTGCACACTCTCTTAGTGTAGTGTCTATTAACTTTGTTGACCTCAGATTTGACACTATCGACACGTCTTTAGCTGGCCCGGCATGTTTTGCCGTGGTTTGGCCGACCGCCCCTG
>CACXVS010000028.1 GCA_902771155.1 uncultured Prevotellaceae bacterium | reverse complement strand
AGGCCGTTACGCGGTGGTGATTACGTGGAGCCCGAAGATGAAGAAATTTCTGCCATTGCTGCTCGGAGTGCCGATGTTCAGCGGTATCCGCATCCATCCAGGCAACACGGCAGACGACACGAAAGGGTGCATCCTTCTGGGGAGGAATCAGATAGTAGGCCACGTGCTGGAATCGCGCAAGTGGGTGTATGAACTGAAACAGAAGATCGTAGAGGCCAAAAACAAAGACGAACCCGTATGGCTGACCATTAAGTAGTACAAAAGAAAAATCCCAACCAAAGCGGTTGGGATTATTCTTATTTGCGGCGGAAGGTGAGGGATTCAAACCCCCGATACCCGAAAGGGGTATACCGGATTTCGAGTCCAGCGCGATCGATCACTCTGCCAACCTTCCAATGTGTCAAAAAAAAGCTTGTAAACCCTCATTGGGGTTAAGCGGGTGCAAAGTTAATGCAAAATTCTGAAACCACCAAAAGATTTGCAAGGAAACTTCCCGTCAGTCGAAAGAAAGTTTGGCCAGACGGCTCTTTAACTCTTCTGCCTCGCTCTTGCGGATGCTCAACTGAATCTCGCAGGTGTTGTCGTAGGTCTGCGAAACGATGCGGGGATTCATCTCCTTGACGATGCGCATCACGTCGTTCATCATGGGGTAGGCGAAGGTGTAGGTGACGACTTCCTCTACCTGGCGCGTCTCTACCTCGGAGTGGGCGATGGCATCGGCTGCGGCTTCGCGGTAGGCCACGATAAGACCGCTGGTGCCGAGGTTGACGCCACCATAGTAGCGCACCACGACGATGAGCACGTCGGTGAGCTCGTGGCTGTTGATCTGACCGAGAATGGGCTTGCCGGCTGTGCTGGAGGGCTCGCCGTCGTCGTTGGCACGGAACTCCAGGCGCTCGGGGCCCAGCATGTAGGCATAGCACACGTGGCGGGCATCGTAATACTTCTTGCGGTAGCCGGCCAGCAGGTCCTTGATCTCATCGACAGACGATACATGATGAGCGAAGGCGAGGAACTTGCTACGCTTGTCGGTGTAGTAGCCCTCGCCTCCAGTCTTTATCGTACGATATTCGTCGCAACCCACTCTCAACTCTTAACTATTATACTCCTGCCAAGACTTGATCTTCACATCCTCGAGCGACATGGCGGTGAAGGCCTCGATGAAGGCCTTAGCCAGACGGACATTGGTCATGAGAGGGATATTGTGGTCGATGGCACCACGGCGGATGCGGTAGCCGTTGGTGAGCTCGCGCGAGGTGTGGTTCTTGGGCACGTTGATCACCAGACCCACCTTGTGCTGCGAGATGAGGTCCATCACGTTGTTGTCGCCATCCTCGTCGGGCCAAGCCACTGCCACGGCCTTCACGCCGTTGTCGTTGAAGAACTTGGCTGTGCCACCGGTGGCGTAGATGGTGTAGCCCTTCTTGGCAAGCTGCTGGGCTGGCTCGAGCAGCGACACCTTACCCTTGGCGCCACCCGAGCTGATGAGGACGGCATCCTTAGGAATCGAGTAGCCTGTGGCAATCAGTGAGTTGAGCAGGGCTTCGTTGAGGTCGTCGCCCAGACAGCCCACCTCGCCGGTGGAACTCATATCGACACCCAGAACGGGATCGGCATTCTGAAGACGGGCAAACGAGAACTGGGAGGCTTTCACACCGATACGGTCGATGTCGAACTCGCTCTTGTCGGGGCGCTGATAGGGGGCATCGAGCATGATCTTCGTGGCGGTCTCGATGAAGTTGCGCTTCAGGATCTTCGACACGAAGGGGAACGAACGCGAGGCGCGCAGATTGCACTCGATGACCTTCACCTCGCGGTTCTTGGCGAGGAACTGGATGTTGAACGGACCCGAGATGTTGAGCTCGGCTGCTATCTTACGGGCTATCTTCTTAATCTGGCGGACGGTGGAGAAGTAGATGTTCTGGGCAGGGAACACCATCGTGGCGTCGCCCGAGTGGACACCTGCATACTCGACGTGCTCGGAGATGGCATACTCTACCACCTCGCCCTTGTCGGCTACGGCATCGAACTCGATTTCCTTGGTCTCGGTCATGAACTTCGATACCACCACGGGGAACTCCTTGGAGACCTCGGTGGCCATGTTGAGGAAACGGTGCAGCTCTTCTTCATCGTAGCACACGTTCATGGCGGCGCCTGAGAGCACGTAAGAGGGGCGTACCAGCACGGGATAGCCTACCTTTGCCACGAAGGTCTTCACATCGTCGAACGAGGTGAGGGCCTGCCATGCGGGCTGGTCGATGCCCAACTTGTCGAGCATGGCCGAGAACTTGTCGCGGTTCTCTGCACGGTCGATATCGACAGGCGAGGTGCCGAGTACGGGCACTCCCTGGCGATGGAGCTTCATGGCGAGGTTGTTGGGTATCTGGCCACCAACGCTGACGATGACGCCACGGGGCTGTTCGAGGTCGATGACATCGAGCACGCGCTCCATCGACAGCTCATCGAAGTAGAGGCGGTCGCACATGTCGTAGTCGGTTGATACGGTCTCGGGGTTGTAGTTGATCATAATCGACTTGTAACCCAGCTTGCGGGCCGTGTTGATGGCATTCACAGAGCACCAGTCGAACTCTACGCTCGAGCCGATGCGGTAGGCTCCGGAGCCGAGTACGACAACCGATTTCTCGTGTGCGTAATAATTAATATCGTGCGCGGGTACATATTTCTCTCCTGTAGGATCACCGAAGGCGGGCACATGGGTATAGGTGAAGTAGAGGTAGTTGGTGAGCTCGGGATGCTCGGAGGCTACCGTGGGGATGCGCTTTACAGAGGGCACGATGCCTTTCTGCTTGCGGTACTTGCGCACCTCGAGATTCTCCTTCTCCATATTGGTGGACTTAGACTTCAGCACGAAGCGGGCAATCTGGAAGTCGCTGAACCCGCAGCGCTTCACCTCGAGCAGCAGTTCGTCGGGCAGTTCCTCAAGCTTGTTGTACTTCTGCAGCTCGTGCTTCAGATCGACGATATGCTTCAGGCGCTCCAGGAACCAGACGTCGATCTTGGTGAGCTCCTCGATGCGCTCGATGGTGTAGCCCTCTTCAAGAGCCTGGGCGATGGCGAAGATGCGCAGGTCGGTGGGGTTGGCCAGCTCTTCGTCGAGGTTGTCGAACTTGGTGTGGTCGTTGCCCACGAATCCGTGCATGCCCTGACCGATCATGCGCAGGCCTTTCTGCATCATCTCCTCGAACGAGCGGCCTATCGACATAATCTCGCCTACGGATTTCATCGAAGAGCCAATCTGACGGCTGACACCGGCAAACTTGGTGAGGTCCCAACGGGGAATCTTACAGATCATATAGTCGAGCTGCGGAGCGACGTAAGCCGACGAGGTGGTACCCATCTCACCAATCTGGTCGAGGGTGTAGCCCAGGGCAATCTTGGCTGCCACGAAGGCGAGGGGATAGCCGGTGGCTTTCGAGGCGAGTGCCGAAGAGCGCGAGAGGCGGGCGTTGATCTCGATGATGCGGTAGTCGTTGGTCTCGGCGTTGAAAGCGAACTGAATGTTGCACTCACCCACGATACCCAGGTGCTTCACGCAGCGGATGGTGATATCCTGAAGCATCTTCACCTGATCGTCCTTGAGCGAGCAGGTGGGGGCCACCACGATAGATTCGCCCGTGTGGATGCCGAGGGGGTCGAAGTTCTCCATCGAGGCTACGGTGAAGCAGCGGTCGTTGGCATCGCGGATGCACTCGAACTCAATCTCCTTCCATCCCTTCAGCGACTCCTCGACGAGGATCTGCGGGGCGAAGGTGAAGGCCGACTCGGCCAGTTCGATGAAGCGCTTCTCGTCGGGGCATATTCCGGAGCCCAGACCGCCAAGGGCGTAGGCTGAACGGATCATGATGGGGAAGCCGATCTCGTGGGCTGCCTTCAGGGCATCTTCCATCGATTCGACAGCATGGCTGACGGGCACTTTCAGATCGACCTCTCCCAGTTTCTTCACAAAGAGGTCGCGGTCCTCGGTGTTCATGATGGCCTCGACGCTGGTACCCAGCACCTCGACACCATACTCCTTCAGGGTGCCGTTCAGATAGAGTTCGGTACCACAGTTAAGTGCTGTCTGACCACCGAAAGCCAGCAGGATGCCATCGGGACGCTCCTTCTTGATGATTTCGGTGACGAAGTGGGTGTTGACAGGCTGGAAATACACCTTGTCTGCAATACCCTCACTGGTCTGGATGGTTGCGATGTTGGGGTTTACGAGCACACTCTTGATGCCTTCCTCGCGCAGGGCCTTCAGAGCCTGCGATCCGGAGTAGTCAAATTCACCGGCCTGTCCAATCTTCAAGGCGCCAGAGCCGAGAACCAGCACCTTCTTCAGTTCTTTCTTCATAATTCTTTTATGGTTATTTTTATTGATTTCTCAAAGCTGCAATGGATTCTTTCAGTGAGGCAATCTTCTCTTCAGAGTCGCTCTGCTTTTTGCGCTCCAGGGCGACAACGGCCTCGGGGGCATTCTGCACAAAACGCTCGTTGGAGAGCTTCTTCTTGACACCGGCAAGGAATCCCTCAAGGTGCTGGAGCTGTGCCTCCATCTTGGCGATCTCGGCCTCTACGTCGATCATATTGCCGAGGGGCACTGCAAACTCGTAGGTGCCTACCATGAAGGCAGAGGCTGTTGGATCTTTCTCAACCACAATGTTGATAAAGCTGAGGTTAGCCATCTTGATGATCACTGGATAGAAATCGGCGAAGTCGTTCTGGTCGATCACCTGCAGCTCAACCTGCTCCTTCGGGGCAATGTTCTTGGAAGAGCGTACAGTACGGACACCCGACACGATCTGCTTCACGTTCTCGATCTGATCGACAAGCTTAGCGTCGGCTTCGGTGGGTGCGGCAATCTCGAGCTTGTCGCGCATGATGCTCTCGCCATCCTTGCGGTCGTAGAGGTGCTGCCACAGCTCCTCGGTGATAAACGGCATGAAGGGGTGGAGCATCTTCAGCAGCTGCTCGAAGAATCCGAGGGTCTTGTCGTAGGTCAACTGGTCGATGGGCTGTGCCTCACCATTAATATAGGCGGGCTTCACCATCTCCAGGTACCATGAGGAGAACTCGTCCCAGAAGAGCTTATAGACTGCCATCAGGGCCTCTGAGATGCGGTACTTCTTGAAGAGGTCGTCAACTTCGGCATTGGTCTGGCGCAGTTTGGCCTCGAACCACGAGGTTGCAATCTTACCAGCCTCCGACTGCTCGATATCGGCCACTCTCCAACCCTTCACGAGGCGGAAGGCGTTCCATATCTTATTGTTGAAGTTACGTCCCTGCTCGCAGAGGGTCTCATCGAAGAGGATATCGTTGCCTGCGGGGGCGGAGAGCATCATGCCCATACGCACACCGTCGGCACCAAACTTCTCGATGAGTTCGATGGGGTCGGGGCTGTTGCCGAGTGATTTTGACATCTTACGACCCAGCTTGTCGCGAACGATACCCGTGAAATATACGTTCTTGAAAGGCATCTTGCCTACAAACTCGTAGCCGGCCATAATCATGCGCGACACCCAGAAGAAGATGATATCAGGACCCGTCACCAGGTCGTTGGTGGGGTAATAGTAATTCAGTTCCTCGTTGCCGGGATTGTTGATGCCGTCGAACAGGGAGATAGGCCAGAGCCATGAAGAGAACCAGGTGTCGAGGGCATCCTCTTCCTGGCGCAAGGTAAAGCCCCTGCCTGTGTCACCCAAGGGGGGAAGGTTCTTCAGTTGTGGGAATTTCTCGACAGCAAGTTTGTATGCCTCCTCTTCTGTCACAGCCACAACGAATGCGTTTTCGGGAATAGCCTCACCCTTTTGGGGGAGGTTGGAGGGGGCTTCAATATAGTAGGCTGGAATACGATGGCCCCACCAAAGCTGGCGAGAGATACACCAGTCCTGGATATTCTCCAGCCAGTTCTTATAGGTGTTCACGTATTTCTGCGGATAGAACTTCAGTTCGCCATTCAATACAGGAGGCAGGGCGATGTCGGCAAAGTGCTGCATCTTGAGGAACCACTGCAGTGAGAGGCGCGGCTCGATGGCTGTGTCGGGGTTACGCTCAGAGTAGCCCACCTTGTTCACATAGTCTTCAATCTTCTCCATCAGACCGGCTTCCTGAAGGTCCTTGGCAATCTGCTTGCGGCAGTCCATGCGGTCCATACCCACATAGATGGGCGACTGCTCGGAGATGGTGCCGTCGGGGTTGAAGATGTCGATGGTTTCCAGATTGTGCGTCTTACCAAGCATATAGTCGTTGGTGTCGTGAGCTGGTGTCACCTTCAGACAGCCCGTACCGAACTCGATATCCACGTAGCGGTCTTCAATCACGGGGATCACACGGTTCACCAGAGGAACGATGACCTTGCGACCTTTCAGCCACTGGTTCTTCGGGTCCTTGGGGTTGATACACATAGCGGTATCGCCCATGATGGTTTCAGGGCGCGTAGTGGCTACTACGGCGTAATAGCCTTTGGCATCCTTATGGATGACGTTGCCTGATTCTTCAGGATTCTCGGGAATAACCAGATTCTCGGGATCTGCCACATAATATTTCAGATGGAACAGATGGCTCTGCTCCTCTTTATAAATCACCTCCTCGGTAGAGAGGGCAGTAAGGGCCTTCGGATCCCAGTTCACCATACGCAGGCCACGATAGATGAGACCTTTGTTGTAGAGATCGACGAACACCTTGATGACACTCTCTGAACGCTTCTCGTCCATCGTGAAGGCGGTGCGGTCCCAGTCGCAGCTGGCACCCAGACGGCGTAACTGCTTGAGGATGATGCCTCCGTGCTCGTGAGTCCAGTCCCAGGCGTGCTCCAGGAACTGCTCACGCGTCAGGTCGTGCTTCTTAATTCCCTGTTCTGCCAGTTTCTTCACCACCTTAGCCTCTGTGGCGATAGAGGCGTGGTCGGTGCCAGGCACCCAGCAGGCATTCTTGCCTTCCATGCGGGCACGGCGCACTAAGATGTCCTGGATGGTGTTGTTCAACATGTGACCCATGTGGAGCACACCGGTTACGTTGGGCGGGGGAATAACGATCGTATAGGGTTCACGTCCATCGGGTTTGCTGGCGAAAAGTTTGTGATCGAGCCAGTACTGATACCATTTGCCTTCGACCTCTTTTGGGTCGTACTTGCTTGCTAATTCCATATTATTTTTTGTTATTTCTATGCTCTAAAATCGCAATTTCTTAAAAAATCGCTGCAAAATTAGTAAAATTCCAGCGAAAAGTCGTATCTTTGCCACATAATTTATAAAAATTATGCATACGAAGGAAGAAAAGATGCAGGCTTTCGGTCGGTTTCTCGATGTGTTGGACGCTTTGAGAGCTAATTGTCCGTGGGACAAAAAGCAGACCAACGAGAGTCTGAGACCCAATACCATCGAGGAGACTTACGAGCTCTGTGATGCCCTGATCAAGAATGATATCCTTGATATCTGTAAGGAACTGGGCGATGTGCTGTTGCATATCTGCTTCTATGCGAAGATAGCCGAAGAGAAGGCACAATTTGATATGGCCGACGTGTGTAATGCACTGACAAAGAAGATGATAACGCGTCATCCGCATGTATATCATCCATCTCAGATTGATGCCGAGAATCCTAAGCCCTTGCCTTACGTGCCGGAGAACTACGACAATTCGGGAAACCCCGCAGATTCCGGCAAGATCACCACCGTTACACAGGTGCTTGAGAACTGGGAACAGATTAAGTTGAAAGAGAAAGACGGTAACGAGCGTGTGCTCTCGGGCGTTCCCGAGGCTTTGCCCAGTCTGATTAAGGCCTATCGCATTCAAGATAAAGCCCGTAATGTGGGCTTCGATTGGGAAGACAAGCAGGATGTATGGAAGAAAGTACGCGAGGAACTCGATGAACTCGAGGCTGAACTGGCCCATGAGGATAAGCAGCGTTCGACAGAGGAACTGGGCGACTTTCTCTTCTCTGTCATCAATGCTGCACGCCTGTATAAACTGAATCCGGACAATGCCCTTGAGATGACAAACCGAAAGTTTATCAATCGCTTCAATTATATTGAGGATCATAGCATTATGAAAGGCAAGCCTTTGACAGAAATGACACTCGAGGAGATGGACGCCTTGTGGAATGAGGCCAAGAAAAATGAGGTTCGAGATTAAGGAATTAAGTGTATTTATATTAAAATAGGTGTTATGAAAAAAGTATCTCTTTTAATGATGACTGCTGCCGCAGTGTTTGCACTCGGCAGCTGTGGTGGAAAACAGCAACAGCAGACCGCTGAAGTAGATCAGGATTCTGAAAACACAGAAGAACTAGTGCCCCGTGACAAAACCATTTATGGCATTTGTACAGATGGTTCTGCTATGAACACCCTCGAGATGATTACCGACAGCGGTGATACACTGCGTCTGAGTCTGACGAAGGCTAACGAGGCTGGTAAGGTGTTTGGTGGCATGCAGGTTTCTGACCGTATGGCTGTGGTGGCCGACAAGACTGGTAAGGAAGCTGAGATTGTGATTAATCTGAACACACTGTTGGGCGACTGGGTGATGCCCGATCCGCTGGATGGTAGCGATGAGATTGGCATCCGCATTAAAGAAGGCGGCGTGGCAGAGAGCATCGACCAGAGCACCATCATTTATCGCACGTGGAAGATCTTCAACGGAGAGCTTGAAATCCTGTTGGTACGCGAAGGCGGTGGTGATGAGGAGGAAGAGAACCGCTACGAGATTCTGGCTCTGGGTGCCGACACTTTGGCTTACCGCACGCTGAACAAGCCCAAGGATGAGATCGAGACCTTCGAGTATAAACGTTGGAAAGAGAAACCCAAAGTGGATCTTCACGGACTGGAACTTGAGGATACCAACGACGAGTTTAATAAGATATAACTGTCGATAGTGGATCCCTTTAGGGTACATATATTAGGCTGTGGCAGTGCGCTTCCTACGCTCCGTCATAATGCTTCGTCGCAGGTAGTTGAGGTGCGTCAGAAGTTGCTGATGCTGGATTGTGCCGAAGGTACGCAGATGCAGCTTCGCAAGAGTCGTCTGCGGTTTACCAAGTTGGGGCATGTGTTTATCACTCATCTTCATGGTGACCATTGTTTCGGACTCATCGGCATGATCTCCACCTTCGGACTGTTGGGGCGCACGGCTCGTCTGCATATCTATGGACCAGAGGCACTGGGAGAAGAACTGGATCGCCAGATACGGTTCTTCACCCACGATCTGGGTTTTGAGGTGGTGTTCTATCCCGTGGATACTTCTCAACGAAAGGTGGTTTACGAGGATCGCAGCATCACGGTAGAGAGTATCCCGCTGGAGCATCGTGTGCCTTGCTGCGGTTATCTGATCAAAGAGAAACCCACGCGCAGACCTGAGGACCACCTTCGCAGCTATGCCTATATCAGCGACACGCGCTATATGCCCAAGTTACACGAGCAGCTGATGGGTGTCGATACCCTGTACCACGAGAGCACCTATGGTGAAGACCATATCGCGCAGTCGGAGAAGTATTACCACTCTACGGCGCGCCAGGCTGCTATGGTGGCTGCCGAAGCTAAGGTGGGGAAGCTGTTGCTGGGCCATTACAGTTCGCGCTATGAGAAAGAAGAGGTGTTGCTCAACGAGGCCAAAGAGGTGTTTGAAAACACATTTTTGAGTAACGAAATAGCCGTTTTTGACGTATAATGGCCTTAAAACTGCACTTTTTTGCCGAAATATTTGGTAGAATACGTTTTTTTTCGTACTTTTGCGAAGGAATTTATGTATATGAAGAGAATTGTAATCATCGTATCTGCTGTTTTGGCCCTTGCCTTGTTTGTTCCGACAACGGCCAATGCCAGTGTGTCGAAAAATTACGCTGCAGGCATTCTGGACTTTCAGGATGATGAAGTGTCGATCTCATATTCACAGGGTTCTATTTATGTTTCGGGTGGTGAAGGCTTAACGCTTGAAGTGATCTCGTTGACGGGTAAGAAGGTCTTTGAGCAGCAGATAGACAACCCTTCACAAAAATTTGAACTGAATATTCCTAAAGGTTGCTATATCGTAAAGGTGGGCAAAGTAGTCAGAAAGGTTTCCGTTCATTAGTTCTATCACTAGCCGGTTCCTGTGTGCTCTTGGGTTCCTGTGTTGCTGGAAACCACGAGCCTAGTGAGGCTGAACTGTCTGCTTTTGGCAACTATGTCTATCAACTCGACACTTTACAGTTAGAGCATCAACTCGACAGCTTGTTGAAAACCGATTCTGCCCGTTGGGAGGGTGATAAGGTTGTGAAGGAACGCTATGCCGCCATCGGTAAACTCGAGGGTACGCCGCTGTGGTACTCCAGGATGGGGGTTGTACCCGAGGCTGATTCGCTGTTGGCCTTCCTGAGTCGTGAACTTCCTAAACATGCGCTCGACAGTTCGGCATTTTATATCTCCCAGATTGCTGAAGACCTTCAGACGGTGCACGGTCTGGCTTTCGATTCCATAGGGGTAAGTATCAACGAAGTGCTGCCTCGTCTGGACTATTACCTCTCGAAGGCATATGTGCGCTATGCAAGTGGTCAGCGTTATGGCTTCACACGTCCTGATCGGCTCTTTAACAAGTTGGATTTTAAGCCTAATGGCAGTTATGCGCGGCTATTTGATTATAACCTTGAGGCTGCTGATTACAAGGAGGCCCTTGAGAAGTTGACAGAAGCAGGGGTAACTAAGATGGATTACCTCAAGTCATCGCAGCCCACCTCGAGCCTGTACCAGACCCTTCAGCGTGAGCTCGAACGTACTACTGACAAGGAGGCCCGTCATCGTCTGGCAGTGAATATGGAACGCTGCCGATGGAGAGTGAAGCAACCAGAGGAAACAGGTCGTAGGGTGCTTGTGAATATCCCAGCCTTGCAGTTGTGGGCTGTTGGTGGTGATACGGTACTGAATATGCGTATCGTTTGTGGAGCCAAAGCCACGAAGACGCCTCTACTGCATAGTCAGATCAAGTATATGCAAGTCAATCCCGAGTGGCTCATCCCAAAGAATATCATCGATAATGAGGTGGCTCATCATGGTGGCGATTCTTCGTATTTTGCCAAGCGCCGTTATTATATTATTGATCGCAGTTCTGGCGACACGCTTAATCCTGCCCATGTGGACCCTGGTTTGTTGCGCTCAGGTCGTCTGCGCGTAGGGCAGAAGGGGGGAGCAGGAAATTCCTTGGGCCGCATCGTGTTCCGATTCCCCAACGATTTCGATGTCTATCTCCACGACACCAGCAATCGGGGTGCCTTCAATAGTGCACACCGCACCTTGTCGCACGGATGTGTGCGCGTGCAGAAGCCGTTCGACCTGGCCAGTTTTCTTTTGCCCAATGCCGATGAGTGGCTCTTAGACCGTATTCGTATTTCCATGGATATTCGTCCTGAGACAGAGCGCGGCTTACAGTATCTGAATACCCATGCCGATGATCCGCGCCCACTGAAGGCTATAACCAGTCAGACTGTAGATCCTCACGTGCCCGTGTACATTTTATATTATACGGCTTATCCTAATCCGGCCACAGGTGTTGTCGAGACATGGCCCGATCATTATGGATATGATAAGATCATAGGCCGGGCTGGTGCTCCATTCTTACTTTAACCTTGTTGTTTGTCAATGAACGAACGAGATGAACAACAAATAATCCAGTTGCTTTCTGAAGCAGCTACCCAGCGCAAGGGTTTTGAACTCTTGGTGCGAGGTTATTCCGAACAACTTTATTGGATTATCCGTAAGATCGTGATTGAGCACGACGATGCCAACGATGTGCTTCAGAACACCTTTTTGAAAGCCTGGAACGGACTCGACTCTTTTCATGGCGACTCTAAGATCAGCACCTGGCTCTCGCGTATAGCAATTAATGAGAGCCTTGATTTCTTACGTCGTCGCAAACACCCGACGGTCAGTGTAGAAGAAGTGTCTGTCAGTCGTCTGACGGCCGATGAGTATTTCGATGGTTCCGAAGCCGAGGCGATGCTGCAGGAAGCCATCGCCACGCTGCCTGATGTACAGCGCACCGTGTTTCTCCTGCGCTACTTTGACGAGATGAAATACAGCGACATCAGTCAGATGCTTAACACCTCAGAAGGAGCCCTGAAGGCCTCCTATCATATAGCAGTGAAAAAAATCACTGAATTTTTTAAATCACGCGATTAAACCTTTTGTATATTTTTACGTCATATATGCGATGAACGAAGAGAAGTACATAGAAGAGCAAGTAGGGAAGCGGAATCCATTTCTGGTTCCTGAAGGTTATTTCGATCAGTTGCCCGATCAGATTATGAAGGCATTGCCTGAGCGAAAGCCTAAGGCAAAGTCTGTCTGGATGCGGCCTGTACTCTATGTAGCAGCCAGTATCGCTGCGCTGCTCATCTGTACGGGTGTGTATCTGTCTGTGTCGGATGAGCCTAAGCACGAAGCTGTCCTTGTAACTCAGCCCCAGCAGCAAGAGGCTTACGACGAGTTTGACGAGGCAGCCGACTACATGATGCTTGATAACCATGACATCTACGCCCTCCTTTCAGAAAACTAAAAAAAGTCAGCCATCATGAAGAAACTGTTATGCATCACCTTATGCCTGTTCTACCTCACATTGGTGAAGGCGCAAGAACAGCAGAAGTTCTCACCTGAGAAGTTTCAGGCCGATATGGAGCAGTTTATCACGCAGGAAGCCAAACTTACCAGCGATGAAGCCACGAAGTTTTTCCCGCTGTTGCGCGAGATGCATCAGAAGCAACGTGTGGTATATGACAAGATCAAGAAAGAGTGCAGCCAGCGCCCCTCGAATGAGGAAGAGATTAAGAAGGTGGTACAGAAACGCGATGCCTATGAGCTGGAGCTGAAGACCATCCAGCAAACCTATCATAATAAGTTCTTTAAGGTGCTTCAGCCCTCCAAGGTATTCGATGCCATTATAGCCGAAGACCGATTCCATCGCAGAGCATTCCGTAATTGGGGCCACCAGCGTAGCGGTCGCCCAGTTCCTCGCAGATAATTTTTATATCACCTTAAGGCATAAGGAGGCGATGTCGCACTTGTCGCAATGAGGCTTGCGCGAGGTGCAGACGTAGCGCCCATGCAGTAGGAGCCAATGGTGGGCACGGGGGATATCTTTCTCTGGAATATACTTAACAAGCGTTTGTTCTACTTTATAGGGGGTATTGTCGCTCTTCGACACCAAACCGATGCGATGGGCCACGCGAAACACGTGGGTATCAACGGCCATTGTGGATTTACCAAAGGCAACACTTTGGACGACGTTGGCCGTCTTGCGGCCTACACCCGGGAGATCGAGTAAGGCATTCATATCTGAAGGTACTTCTCCATCGTGGTGCTCCATGAGGGCACGTGCCATCGCCACGAGGTGTGCAGCCTTGCTATTAGGATAAGAAACGCTACGGATATATTCTAAAACATCTTCGACCTCGGCACTGGCCATTGATCTGGCATCGGGGTAATGGCGGAAGAGTTCGGGTGTGACCTGGTTGATGCGTTTGTCGGTACACTGGGCACTGAGAATAACGGCCACCAACAACTGAAAGACGTTGCCGAACTCCAATTCTGTCGTTACTTCGGGCATCTGTTCACGGAAATGGTTCAGAATGCGTTCATATCGTTCTTCTTTCCTCATCTTGAAGTGAGTTTTCGTGCAAAATTAATGGTTTTTTTCGAATAATCCTTTGAGATTTGCTGTTTTTTTAGTATTTTTGCGACAAAATCAATCAATAAGTAATAGGTTATGAAGAAATTGTTTGTACTGACAGTAGCGCTTCTTTCAGTTGTAATGCAGGCTGAAGCAGGGCAGATAGATGAACAACAAGCCAGAGAGAAAGCCAAGTCATTTATGGAAAAGAGACCCTTGACACGTGGTGTGAGGACACTTCAAAGAGTATTTGTGCCGTTGGCAACAGCGAGTGCTATGGAATCGGTGAACGATGCACCATTATATATCTTTAATTTTGACGGTGGAGGATATGTGGTGGTATCGGGTGACGACCGGACGGCAGAAATCCTTGCTTTCAGTGAGCATGGCCATATCGATGCGGCCAAGATGCCGATTAACATGAAACATTGGCTGGACGGCTATGTGAAGAAGATTCAGAAACTGCCCGCCCATGTGCAGCCTCAGCAGCGTGCTTTGACTCGCACACAGAAAGCACCGCTGGAACCAAAGTTGAAGACTGCCTGGGGGCAGGACTGGCCCTATAACATTCATGCCCCAGAATTGTTGGTCAGATATATGGATATGGAGCAAAAGGTAAATGCTGCTACGGGTTGTGTGGCAACGTCGATGGCGCAGTTGCTGAACTATTATCGTTATCCGAATGCTACGCTCACTGGTGTTCAGAGCTATCAAGGCATAGCTGGTGTGCCTGTCATGCTGGACGGTGACGAGAGTCCAAGGGATACGGTTCAGGTGGAATGGACGACGGAGGCTATGCAGAAAGGAGCCGTGATAGACTGGGCAAACATAACTGACACTTATGGCGAAAATAGTACGGAGGCGCAGGTAGAGGCTGTATCGAGACTGATGCAGTATTGTGGTCTTGCTGCACATATGCAATATGGTATGGAGTCATCGGCCAGGACCGACTCGTTGGTGTATGCTCTTTATGAGACTTTCGGTTATAAAGATGTGTATCTGATTCATCAGTGGAACTATGATGCTCAGGGATGGGCTGATGCTCTCTATGATGTGATTGCCCAGGAAGGACCGTTGCTCTTTGGTGGTGATTGTCCTGACGGTTCTGGTGGTCACCAGTTTATCCTCGATGGCTATAAGAACGTGGACGGCAACGATTATTTCTACGCGAACTGGGGTTGGGATGGTGACGACGATGGTTATGTCGCTCTGGATGTCATGAGACCGGGTTGGTTGTTCGATGACTATGGAAACGAGATAGGCTTCACAGAGTCGCAGTTGGCTACACCAGGTATGGGACCTAACGGTAAAGGTATAGCTGCAACTGACATGAGATGGTATTGCGACTATATTCTTACGGGTTATGATGATATGGTGTATGAGCGCCAGAAAGAGTCGGATGGATTCGAGGTGGAATATGCTTTCTATTTCTCCAATTACGACTTTCCACATGTAACTTTCATACCTGCTCTTGGCATATACCAGAATGGTGTATTGGTTTCGGGTATGACTTTCATGAACGAGAGTGGCTATGACCTGCCTTTGTGGCATTATCTGACTTTCGAGTCATCTGATGAATATCCTACTATGCCCATCGGCTCCGGACTGGGCGATGGCATTTATCAGATCAAGATGCTGTGCAGCGTGGCTGGCGCTGAGTGGAATAGTTTGGATTGGAAGACGTGCCGGGATGGTGAAGACATAAACTTGGTGACGATGACCATCAAAGGAAACAAGGCCACGTTTGTTTATGGCTCCGATCCTGAGCCTCCTTCTGGCATTAAGGCTGTGAGTAACCAGACAGAGATGCAGCAGGGAGATTGGCACTCGTTGTCGGGTATGCGCCTGAATGGTGCCCCTTCTGCTAAAGGCATCTATATCCACAACGGCCGTAAGGTAGTGATAAAGTAAATTTAGCGGCGCTTAAGTTCAAGTGTCTTAGGCAGTTTCTGCCACTTGCCGTTCTTCGGAACTTTCAACGTGCTTCCCTCTACCTGCTTCAGCTCGTAGAGGGAATCGCTTTTAACGGTAAGTGTGGCGGTAAGGTCCTCGCTGCCATAGTCGTTGATTAATGATATGTGGGCTGTAGGCCCCGACACATCGGCAGAGGTGATGACCCAACAGAAATTGTTGTTCTTCTTGCCCAGATAGCCAGGCAGCTTGCCATAGAGTTCCTGACCAGGAATGGTGATCGATTCGTCATAGAAGTCGATGCGCAGATAGACGTCGTATTCATTATTATATAGGTACGCGCGAAACGGTTTGCTGTCGTTTTGGCCATATCCCATCAAGGGAATGACAAACAGAACGGCTTGAAGGAAGAACTGCTTCATACTCACTCTTTTTCTTTTTTGCTGACAAAGATACTAATCTATATCATTATTTACGAGAATTAACTAAAAATATTAGGAAAATGGTTGCTGTTTTTAGAAATTTTTAAGTAACTTTGCAGCCAATTATAATTGAAACATGGCGAAAAAGCAGTTAATGCCAGACTACATCTTCGAGTCAAGTTGGGAAGTCTGCAACAAAGTAGGGGGAATCTATACAGTCCTTTCGACACGTGCCAAGACCCTACAGGAGGCACTTCAGGATAAGATTGTTTTCATCGGTCCTGATTTTTGGAAAGAACAAGAGAGTCCTTATTTCAGAGAGGACAAGAAACTTTTTGCTGATTGGCAAGAGGTGGCAGAAGAGCAGGGTCTTAAGTTAAGGGTGGGGCGCTGGACAGTGCCTGGAGAGCCTATCGCAATTCTGGTGGATTTTAATCCGTTCTTTGAGAAGAAGAATGAGATATATGGTTGGTTGTGGCAACACTACGGTGTTGACTCACTGCATGCTTACGGCGACTACGATGAGGCATCGATGTTCTCGTATGCAGCTGCACTGGTGGTGGAGAGTTTCTACAACTACTATCTGGATGAGAAGCAGAAGGTGATCTACCACGCTAACGAGTGGATGTGCGGACTTGGAGCTCTATACATCAACAATAACCTGCCCCAGATTGGTACCATCTTCACGACTCATGCCACAAGTATCGGTCGTTCGATAGCAGGAAACATGAAACCGCTCTATGACTACCTGTTTGCCTACAACGGTGACCAGATGGCAGGAGAGTTGAATATGCAGTCGAAGCACTCGATTGAGAAGCAGACGGCCCACTTTGTGGACTGTTTTACGACGGTGAGTGATATTACTGCCAAGGAATGCGTAGAGTTGCTCGACAAACCTGTGGATGTGGTATTGCCTAACGGCTTTGACGACAGTTTTGTGCCGAGCGCACAGAAGTTCGCCCGTAAGCGCACTGTAGCCCGCAGGAAGATGTTGGATATTGCCAACGCACTTCTTGGTGAGGATCTGGACGACGATACGCTGTTGGTATCCACCTCTGGGCGCTACGAGTTCCGTAACAAGGGTATCGACGTGTTTGTAGAGGCAATGAACCGTTTGCTGAGAGATCGCGACCTGAAGAAGAAGGTGGTGGCTTTCATCGAAGTGCCCGGATGGGTAGGCGAGCCCCGCAAGGATCTGCAGGAACGTCTGAAGAGTGGCAAAAAATATGATACTCCGTTGGATGTGCCACAGGTGACACACTGGCTGCACAATATGAGCCATGACAATGTGCTGGGCATGTTGAAGTACTACGATATGCACAACCGTAAGGACGAGAAGGTGAAGGTGATCTTCCTGCCATGTTATCTGGATGGTAACGACGGTATTGTGAATATGACCTACTACGATGTGGTGTTGGGCAATGACCTCTGCATCTATCCTTCCTATTACGAGCCATGGGGTTATACGCCACTGGAAGCAGTGGCCTTCAAGGTACCCTGCATCACAACCGACCTCGCTGGCTTTGGTCTTTGGGCTAATTCCGTATTCGGACATTTCGGAGAATTGGAGGACGGTGTGAAGGTGATTCACCGTACCGACTACAACTACTCGGAGGTGGCCGACAATATCAAAGACACAGTAGCAGCCTACTCGAATATGACGAAGAAACAGATTGAGGCATGTAGAAAGAATGCAGGCAACCTGTCGAAGAAGGCTCTCTGGAGTGAGTTTATCAAGTACTATTACGAGGCATACGATATTGCCCTCAAGAAAGCTGAAACACGAAAAAAGTAAAATAAGGATTCAAATATATAATTTGATTAAGTATGAAAATTAAAGCAGATTACGCAAATGCTCCACAGTGGAGAGAACTGATTGTGAAGTCGAGCCTTCCTGAAGAGCTGAAGTGTTTGGATGAGATTGCCCACAATATGTGGTGGGTATGGAACTACGAGGCACGTGACTTGTTCCGTGATCTCGACCCTGAGCTTTACCATGATGTGAAGCACAATCCTGTTATGTTACTGGAGCGTCTGAGTTTTGAGCGCAAGGAGCAAATCTTAAAGGATAAGGCGCTGATGAAGCGCGTGAAAAGTGTCTATGACCTGTTCCGCAAGTACATGGACGTGAAGCCTGATAGCAAGCGTCCGTCAGTAGCCTACTTCTGTATGGAGTATGGTATCCACTCTGCCCTTAAGATTTATTCTGGTGGTCTGGGTATGTTGGCTGGTGATTACGTGAAGGAGGCTTCCGACTCGAATGTTGATATGTGTGCCGTTGGTTTCCTGTATCGTTTTGGCTATTTTACACAGAGCCTGTCGATGGACGGTCAGCAGATTGCCAACTACGAGAGTCAGAATTTCGGAAGTCTGCCCATTGAGCGTCAGCTTGATAAGGACGGCAATCCGTTGGTAGTCGATGTGCCTTACACCAACTACATGGTTCACGCTTATGTATGGCGTGTTAATGTAGGTCGTGTAAAGTTGTATCTGCTTGATACTGACAACGAAATGAACTCAGACTTTGACAAGCCCATCACCCACAGTCTTTATGGTGGCGACTGGGAGAACCGCCTGAAGCAGGAGATTCTGCTGGGTATTGGTGGTATGCTGCTGCTGAAGAAGTTGGGCATCAAGAAAGATATCTATCACTGCAACGAAGGTCACGCAGCACTCTGCAATCTGCAGCGTTTGTGCGACTATATTGAGGAAGACGGTCTGACATTCAACCAGGCTCTTGAGCTTGTTCGTGCTTCAGGTCTGTATACCGTTCATACACCAGTACCTGCTGGTCACGACTACTTCGAAGAGGGCCTGTTTGGTAAGTATATGGGCGCATATCCTCAGAAGCTCGGTATTTCTTGGGACGAATTCATCGGCATGGGTCGTACCAATCCCGAGGATAAGGGCGAGAAGTTCTGTATGTCGACCTTCGCCTGCAACACCTGTCAGGAGGTCAACGGCGTATCTTGGCTCCATGGTGAGGTGTCAAAGAAGATGTTTGCACCCATCTGGAACGGCTATTACCCCGAGGAGAGTCACGTGGGTTATGTGACGAATGGTGTCCACTTCCCCACCTGGTGTGCTACCGAGTGGCGTCGTGTCTATGCCAAGTACTTCGACGAGAAGCACATGAGCGACCAGTCGAACGAGGATATCTGGTATGGCATCTACAACTGTCCCGATGAGGAGATCTGGGCTACACGCCAGGCGCTGAAGGCTAAGCTCTTCGAGTATATTAAGGAACAGTTCCGCGAGACATGGCTGAAGAACCAGGGCGATCCCTCACGTGTGGTGAAGTTGCTGGAGCAGTTCAACACCAATGCACTGGTTATCGGCTTCTGCCGCCGCTTTGCTACCTACAAGCGCGCTCATCTGCTCTTTACCGATCTGGAGCGTCTGAGTAAGATTGTGAACGATCCCGAGCATCCCGTTATCTTCCTGTTTGCCGGTAAGGCTCACCCCGCTGACGGTGCTGGTCAGGGACTGATTAAGAAGATTTACGAGATCAGCCAGCGTCCTGAGTTCCTCGGCAAGGTTATCTTCCTCGAGGACTACGACTTCCTGTTAGCCCGTCGTCTGGTATCGGGTGTTGATATTTGGATGAACACACCTACACGTCCGCTCGAGGCTTCTGGTACATCTGGTGAGAAAGCTGAGATGAACGGTGTGGTGAACCTCTCCGTTAAAGACGGCTGGTGGTTGGAGGGCTATCGTGAGGGTGCCGGATGGGCATTGACCGAAAAGCGTACCTACGAGAACCAGGGCTATCAGGATCAGCTCGATGCTGCTACCATCTATAGCCTGCTCGAGAACGAGATTATTCCTCTGTACTACGATAAGGACAAGAAGGGCATCTCAAAGGGCTGGATCGAGGTGGTCAAGAACTCGATTGCTCAGATTGCTCCTCACTACACCATGAAGCGTCAGCTTGATGACTATTATACTAAGTTTTATGAGAAGGAAGCTAAGCGCTTCAAGGAACTCTCTAAGAACGACAACCGTCTGGCTAAGGAGATTGCCCAGTGGAAGGAAGCTGTAGTAGAGCGCTGGGATGCCATCAATGTGGTATCAGCCGAGTGGGACTTCCCCGCTACCGGTGCAGAGGCTGGTCAGACCTACAAGTTGAAGTATGTAATCAACGAGCAGGGTCTCGATGATGCTGTCGGTTTGGAGAAGGTTAATGTTTTGCTTGACAAAAATGGCGAGGAGAAGGTGTTCAGTGTAGAACCTCTGAAGGTAACTGGTCGTGAAGGTAACAACTTTACTTTTGAGGCAGATCTGAAGCCTAAGCAGTTCGGACAGTACAAGAGTGCAGTGCGTATGTTCCCGAAGAACAAGAACCTGCCTCACCGTCAGGATTTCTGCTACATTAAGTGGTTGGAACTTCCCGCATTGAACTAATCAATATGAAATAAGAAAGAAGAAAGAAGCCCGGGTTCATTCATTTGAACTCGGGCTTCTTGTAATGTTGTTCTATATAACGTCCTAACGGGTTGTCCTTATTACGTTGTGCTGCATTCATAATACAATCAGACATCCGTCTATGCAGACTGTCGAATGGTTGCGTCCTCTCATTGAATATCAGGTTGACGGAGTCGGATAGCCTTTGCCATTCATTATTGATGAGGGTGCCCGATACCCTGGAAATATCAGGCTGACGATGTAACTCAATGGTGATAGTCCCAGGTTCGATGAAGAAGGATGTCCCATCACGAGGCTCTTGTTTTAAGAAAACCCTGCACAGGCAGATGGTATCCGTTGTGCCAGAGAGTTTGAAATGTCCATCCTTGACAATGGTTTGTGCGAACAGGATCGTATCATCCTCCAATGCCAGGCAGATGGTGTCGCCATCCTGACAATCGCGAGCAAAACCGTTGATCTGAAAAGAATCAGACTGGCATGCGCAGAACATGATGCCTGCAACAGCCAGTCCGATAAGGGATCTGCTTGTCATTATATTATACAATGTATAAATCGCTAATGCTCTTGTTGTCGATGACGCGACGAATGGCTTCGGCAAACATATCAGCCACGGAGAGTTGTTTTACCTTGGCACAGCGCTGGGTGTATGGAATAGAATCGGTAAATACGATCTCTTCGAGTGCCGACTCCTGTACACGGTCGCTGGCAGGACCACTCATCACACAGTGGCTGGCACAGGCTCTCACCGTCTTGGCACCACTGGCCTTCATCAGGTCGGCAGCCTTTGTAATGGTTCCTGCAGTATCTACCATGTCGTCGATGATGACTACGTTCTTACCTTCTACCTCGCCAATAATCTGCATTGTTGCCACTACATTGGCACGGGCACGTGTCTTGTTGCACAGCACCAGCGGGCATCCCAGGTATTTGGCGTAAGTGTTGGCACGCTTCGAACCGCCTACATCGGGTGATGCGATAACCAGATCATCCAGATTCAGACTCTTCAGATAAGGTATGATGACATTCGAAGCATAGAGATGGTCAACAGGTACATCGAAGAATCCTTGAATCTGATCAGCATGCAGGTCCATCGTAATCACCCGGTTCACACCAGCCGCACTCAGCAGGTCAGCCACCAGTTTGGCACCGATGCTGACACGGGGTTTGTCCTTCCGATCCTGTCGAGCCCAACCGAAGTAGGGGATGACGGCATTGATGGTCCGTGCAGAAGCACGTTTTGCTGCATCAATCATCAGCAGTAGCTCCATCAGATTGTCTGAATTGGGGAATGTGCTCTGTACTAGGAAGATGTCGCGCCCGCGAATACTTTCCTCGTATGAAACAGCGAACTCTCCATCAGAGAATTTGGTGATTAGTAATTGTCCTAACGGGCACTCCAGACTTTGACAGATTTTCTCTGCCAGGTATCTCGTTGCTGTACCTGAGAATACCATATAAGAGTTGTTTTCACTCATCATGTTTTTATGTGTATTATTTATTTAATCAATAGTCTTTCTAAGTTTCTCAAAATGACTGAGCAACTCTTTGTAGTCAATTTCGTGGTGGATGTTGAAACGATTCCACAGGTCGCCGCAGATGACAACACCTCCAAAACCAAGATCCTTGATGGCCTTGATAGTGTCGATGTTCATGCCGCCCAGTGCATATACCTTCTTGTCGATCAATCCCTGCTTTGAGGCTCTCTGCAGCTCTTCCCTCGTGAACGACTGTTTCTCGTCGGTATTTGTCTGACTGTCGAAGATGGAGTGGAGGAAGACATAATTGGAATGATGCTTGGCCTCTTTCAGTTCTTCGATGGCATGACAAGTGCGAGTAACACTGCCTTTATATCCCACAGGAGGTTCTGTGAACGCATCGTCGATATGGATACCTTTCAGGCGATATTCTTCCTTCAGGTAGAAATGTCCATGAACCGTAATCTTGCTGTGATAATCCTCACCCAGTAAAGTTAGCAGGCGCTCTGAGTACATGGGCGAGGCACCAGGCTTATATAAATGAAGGTTTTCCAATCCCTCCTCGAAGAGGTTGGCCAGTATCTTGTCTTCTTCAACGAAGAAGGTGGGTTTGGTCATTACAATGAGCTTCATTTCTGTATTATTTCCCTTTTAATGTGCAAACTTACACAATTTTTTCGATATTAGCATCTCTTTGGTCAAAAAAATGACGTTCGAGGGGTCATCTTTCAGAAATTTATAGTAATTTTGCACACTGAAATAAGAAAAAGGAGGAATTTTAAAACATTAAATTGATAATTGTAAATCGTTAAAATTGAAAATTCAAAGATGAAAGCATTCGTATTTCCCGGACAGGGAGCACAGTTTGTAGGAATGGGTAAGGATCTTTATGACAACAACCCGCTGGCAAAAGAACTTTTTGAAAAAGCCAATGAGATACTTGGATATCGTATCACAGACATCATGTTTGAGGGTACTGATGAGGATCTGAAGCAGACGAAGGTCACTCAGCCAGCCGTATTCCTGCATAGCGTGATTTCAGCCCTCTGTATGGGTGACGCCTTTGATCCCAAAATGACTGCTGGTCACTCACTGGGTGAGTTCTCTGCACTGACAGCTGCTGGTGCACTGAGTTTCGAAGATGGCCTGAAATTGGTTTATGCCCGTGCAATGGCTATGCAGAAGGCTTGTGAGGCTCAGCCCTCAACAATGGCAGCCATTATTGCTCTGCCTGATGAGAAGGTAGAAGAGGTTTGTGCCGAGGTCAGCAAGATGGGTAAGGGTGTTGTGGTTCCTGCCAACTATAACTGTCCTGGTCAGCTGGTTATCAGTGGTAATGTTGAGGCAATCGAAGAGGCCTGTGAGCAGTTAAAGGCTGCTGGTGCCAAGCGTGCTTTGGTGCTGAAGGTGGGAGGTGCCTTCCACTCTCCGCTGATGCAGCCTGCCAAGGACGAACTTCAGGCAGCTATCGAGGCTACAGAGATCAAGGCTCCCAAATGCCCTGTCTATCAGAATGTCGATGCAAAGCCACATACCGATCCTGCTGAGATTAAGGCGAACCTTATTGCACAGCTCACAAGTTCTGTACGTTGGACTCAGAGTGTTCAGAATATGATTGCCGATGGTGCCGATGACTTTACAGAGTGTGGCCCAGGTAAGGCTCTTCAGGGTATGATTGTTAAGATCAACCGTGAAGTATCAGCTCACGGAATAGAAACAGAATGAAAGAGAAGATAGTTATATATCAGGTTTTCACCCGTCTCTATGGTAACAGTAATACCACCCGCAAGGAGAATGGTAACATAGAGGAGAACGGTTGTGGAAAATTAAATGACTTCACGCCCAGTGCCCTGAAGAAAATCAGGGAGTTGGGCGTGAGCCATATTTGGTACACAGGTATCATCCGTCATGCCACACAGACTGACTATTCAGCCTATGGTATTCCCAAGAATCATCCAGCAGTCATAAAAGGTAAGGCAGGTTCGCCCTATGCCATTACGGATTATTATGATGTTGATCCTGATCTGGCTACCGATGTGAATCAGCGAATGCAAGAGTTTGAAAAACTTGTTGAGCGCACGCACAAGGCTGGTATGAAGGTGATTATCGATTTTGTTCCTAATCATGTGGCCCGTCAGTATCACTCCATCTGTAAACCAGAATGGGTGAAGAATCTTGGTGAAGAGGACAACCCCCAGATGGGCTTTGATCCACAAAACAATTTCTATTATTGTCCAGGTCAAAGTTTTACACCATATCTCGATATGTATCATGGTGAGAAAGAGCCATATACGGAGAATCCTGCCAAAGCCACAGGCAACGACTGTTTTCATAATGCACCAGGTATGAACGACTGGTATGAGACCGTAAAGTTGAACTACGGCCTCGACTATTATGCAGGCAGAGTGGGGCACTTCACACCCATCCCTAATACATGGGATAAGATGACCAACATCCTCCTTTTCTGGGCTTCGAAGGGTATCGATGGTTTCCGTTGTGATATGGCAGAAATGGTACCTGCAGAGTTTTGGCACTGGGCCACAGACAAGGTGAAGTATAGCTATCCTGACATCGTTTTTGTGGGTGAGGTCTATAATCCCTCTGAGTATCGTCATTATTTGGGTGCAGGTTTCGACTATCTGTACGATAAGGTCGGCATGTACGATACGGTGCGTGAGGTGATTTGCGGTCGCCAGTCTGTTCAAGCCATCACAGGTGCCTGGCAACAGACAGACGACATACGCGATCACATGCTTTATTTCCTTGAGAATCACGACGAACAGCGTATTGCCAGCGATTTCTTTGCAGGAAACGCTCGTAAGGGTGTTCCCGGACTTGTGGTCTCAGCCCTTCTTCAGCAAAATCCGCTGATGATCTATGCAGGACAGGAATATGGTGAGCGTGGTATGGATAAGGAAGGCTTCAGCGGAATGGATGGACGAACCACGATTTTCGACTACTGGAGCATTGATACGCTGGTACGTGCAGCAGGGCGCAAGCTGACAAAAGACGAACGAGCGCTGAAGGATATGTACCAGAGAGTTATTACCATTGCCACTACAGAGAAAGCCGTCATCGACGGTGTATGCTTCGACCTGATGTATGTGAACAGTCAGTATCAGCGTCAGTACGCTTTTCTTCGCAAGGCAGGTAGTGAGGTGCTGCTGGTGGTGGCTAATTTCGACCAATCGCCTGCCACGATGGATGTCACCATTCCGGCTCATGCTTTCGATTATCTGAAGATGAAGGAGCGTAAGAATGCCACTATCGTCGATCTGCTCACAGGCAAGGAGATTAAGCGCCAGCTGTATCGCGACTGCTACGTGTCTGTCGATCTCGATCCTTTAGGAGCCGCAGTTTTGAAATTCAAAGCATAACCAACGATGGCAGAAGACTATATCCTGAACGAGCACAATAAAGATGAGTTTCCCCCAGCCCATACGGCTGAGCATCTTCTGAACCAGACGATGATCCGGCTGTTTGGCTGCGGGCGTTCTCATAATGCCCATATCGAGCGTAAGAAGAGTAAGATGAGTTTCTATCTCGATCATAAGCCCAGCAGGCAGGAAGAGAAGGACATTGAGCGCACGATGAACGAACTGATAGAGCAGGATCTGCCTGTTACCTTCGAGTTTGTTACTTACGACGAACTGCCTGAGGAGGTGGATAAGGACCGTCTGCCTGAAGATGTGTCAGACACCATCCGTCTGGTACGTATCGGTGATTACGATGTCTGCCCCTGTATTGGCAAGCACGTGCGTTCTACATCGCAGATAGGACGTTTCGAAATGCTCGGCACCAATTGGGACGAGCATGAACGTTCGTTTAGAGTGAGGTTCAAGATTATTGTTTGATACCTACCCGCATGAACACGGGGTAGTGGTCAGAGTAACTTAACTCTTTCTTATAGTATGACAAACCTTCCATCTCCTTGCTGTGGAAGATGTAGTCGATACGTACATGTTTCTTGCCACCGCGGAAGGTGTTCATGAATCCGCTGCCACATTCCTTGAAGCCATCTACCTTGTCGCCCAGCATCGTGTTATACACATAGGAGTAGGGCACATCGTTGAAGTCGCCGCATACGATGATAGGCACTTCGCACCCTTTCATATCCATGGCTAACTGGTTGGCTTGTCCTGAGCGGGCAATCATACCTACCGTATAGCTGCCATAAAGAACGTCCATGAGTGTGTTGTTGTGCACGTCGATACCCTGGTTCTTCTGCTTGGCAGCCTTGTGCAGTGCCCTGTTGATACCCGTTGTCTCCAAGTGAGCATTATAAACGCGGTAGATGCTGTCGTTGTATTTGATCTCTGCCCACATGGCACTGTTGTTGGTCCTCTCAAACGGGATGTTCTGAGTCTTGACAATAGGGTAGCGGCTGTAAATCACCATGTCGCTTTTTCCTACAGCCATATACTTGAAATATTCCTTATAGGAGTCGGAGTTCTTTTTGTCACCCGCCTGGTCGCTATACTCCTGGAAACAGACGATGTCAACCTTCTGCTTCTTCATTTCTGAGAGAATATCCTGCGCCATGAATCCCGATGTCTCACGTCCGAACATGGCTACGTTGTAAGTGGCAATCTTCAGGCCTGGCTTGGCATCAGCCTTGTCATCCTGAGAGCCGAACTTATACATCGTGCCCACATACGGAATGCAGCACAGTAATGTTATCAGGGGCATGCAAGCCCAATGCACACGACGCATCACAAGCCAATAGATCAGGAAGAACACGTTGCCGATGATGAGCAGCGGCAAGGCGTACACCAACATGGCGCGCGCTGTGTTGCCTGCTGGTGGCACATCACCTCCAAAAAGACCTGTAAATGTGAAGATCATCAACAAGAAGGTAATGATCAGCATCATGAATGAGAAATATTTCTGTACTGCGAGTTTTCCCATGATTATATAAATGTATAATGTAATTTATTCGTCCAAATACTTCTTGACAGTCTCGATGAGGTTCTCCACCTTAAACGGTTTTGCCATAAACTCGTCGCAGCCGGCTTCCTTGGCTTCTCGGATGTTTTCCTCAAAGGCGTAGGCACTGAGTGCTATCACTGGCGTACTCGAGTTGACCTCCTTAATGATTCGCGTGGCATCCAGACCATTCATCTCAGGCATACGGATATCCATCAGGATCAAGTCGGGCTTTTCGTCCTCGTTGATAGTCACAGCCTCGATACCATTATGGGCACGCAGCAACCTGTAGCGTTTCTGCAGCACGATCTTCACCAGTTCGTAGTTGCTGTCCTCGTCTTCAGCCACAAGAATCTTCTTCGTATCGTTCTCGTTGGCATGTCCGCTGATGCGGATGGTGCGCACATTCGATGTAGTCGTGGTGTTTGTATTGTTCATGCCTCCGACGGTACCTTCGAATGGCAAGACGAATGTAAAGGTAGAACCTTCGCCTAGTACGGAGTCAACAGTGATATGTCCCCCCATTTTCTCAACGATAATCTTACAGAGTGGCAGTCCCAGACCGTAACCGTTCTTGTTGCTCTCTGCGTCTCTTGAGACGTAAGGTTCAAATATCTTATCAAAATCCTCTGGGGCGATACCCGAACCAGTGTCTTTGACGTAGAATTTTATCTCGTGGCATTCGTCTGTCAGCTCATATCCATAGGTAATGCTGCCCTTGGGTGTATGCTTGAGTGCGTTACTGATTAAGTTCGTGAATACCTGTACCAGTCGGTTCGGATCTGTGATGAAGATCACAGGCATCAACGGCTTGTGCCACTCCAGTTTCACGGAATCAGGACAGCGGAACTTAAACAGGTTCCTTATGCCACCGCACAAATCGTTCAGATCGGTCTGGGTCTTCTTCATGACAATCTCTCCTGATTCCACCCTCGACAGATCCAGAATCTCATTCACCAGATTCAGCAACCGGTTGTTATTGGTCTCGATAATCTCGTAGTACCTCATGCGCTCTTCCTGCGAGTCGGTCTCCACCATCACTCTCGAGAATCCTTCGATGGCGTTCAGGGGTGTGCGTATTTCATGACTCATATTGGCAAGGAAGAGCGACTTCATCTTGCTGGCGTTCTCAGCCTTCTCAGCCTTTTCTTCGTATTCCTTCAGTTTCTTGTTCGCAATATCTAACTGCTCGCTAACCAGCGCCAGTCTTCGATTTGCGTCAGCAAACTTCTGCAATAGAATCTCTTTCTCCTCTTTTTCCATTATTGAGTTACTACTTTTCCCGTTATAGAGTTATCACAAAGGTTTAATCGTGGCAAAGGTAGTCATTATTTTCTAATTAAAAGAAAAAATTTTGATTTTTTAAAGATAAAAAAGAGGAATGCTTTCAACCTCTTTTGGCTTTCTCCCATGTCCCGCTTTTCCCATGGCTTTTCAGATAGGCCATTCCACGGAATACGTTCAGGTTCATAAAGAGGAAATAATAGGCTGTGTACAGCCATTTGTTCTTTTGTCCGAATCGTGTTTGCAACCAACCCAGAAAGGCCATCAGCAGGAAGAAGGCTTGTATTATCAGTGCCCATGTATAGACCTTGCCGGCATCCATCCACACCAGTGCGATGTTAGCCAACAAGAGCACCACCATGGCAATGGGCGTAAGACTCCATCTGAGCACACGATGGCTCACATACTGGAAGGTAACCAGCGGCTGTCTTATAGGATTTAACATACTGCGCAGCCACCAGATGCTCTGCAGCCCCCCGGCGGCGATGCGGCGCTTGCGCTTCGACTCTTCGTAGATGTTGGCAGAGCCGAATTCGCAGGCATAGGCATCAGGCGTATAGGCGATGCGATATCCGTCCTCCACGACATACATCGACATCATAAAGTCGTCAAGCAGAGCTTCGTCGGGTACCTCGCGCACCAGTTTCGGATCGATGGCATACAGTTCTCCGGCGGCACCCATGGTTGAATAGAGTTCGCTGTCCCATTTTTTCAGCATACTCTCGTATTTCCAATAGAGTCCTTCGCCTTCAGCCGCCATTTCTCCCTTGTTTCTGGCAGTTACACGTTTTTCGCCCGATACGCAGCCCACGCGTGAGTCCATGAACTGTCGGGCTATTTCGCGCATGGCATCTGGGTTGATCATCGTGTTGGCATCCGTAAAGGCCACATAGCGTGTCTTCACCTCTTTCAGACCATGCTTCAATGCTGCTGTTTTTCCCCTGCGTTCAGGACTGAACACGATATCTACTTCGGGGTAGGCTTTCAGCAGTTCGTTGGTGCGGTCGTTGCTGCCATCCGTCACCCACATCACGTGGAATTTGTCTCGTGGATAGTCGATGGCCCGTGTGTTCTCCATCTTCTCGGCCACTACGTCCTCCTCGTTGTAGGCGCATATCATCAGTGTGATGGTGGGCAGTTTGTCGTCAGCAGGCAGTACGGCCTCAAAGGGTTTACCCTTGAGGAGCCGTTTCAGCCTGATGATGATGTATAATAATATTCCGTACCCGATATAGGTGTAGAATACGATGAGCAACATAGCCCAGAAAAGGATTTCCAGCAACACCATAGTCTTCATCTGTTGAATTTAATTGTCAGTTTCTTCCTTCATGTCGATGAACTGCCTGTCGGCATCGTAGAATTCATACTGTAGGAAGGCTAACTTCTGCGAGGGGATCACATGCACACCCAGTCCGTACTTCATCTGCCATTTAGCTTTCAGGCTGATGACGCCCTTGTTGATGTAGGCAGCCACGTAGGGATGTACATGCAAGTAGAACTTTCGTATTCCGATTTTGTTGACGAGGGTATCAATCTTACTCTCCAGTGTATCCGTAAAGAGGATACTCGATTTGATGGTTCCTTTTCCAAAACACGTAGGACATGTCTCTTCCACGTTCACACTCATGGCAGGGCGCACGCGCTGACGTGTAATCTGCATGAGTCCGAATTTCGAGAGCGGCAGGATATTATGTCTGGCACGGTCCTTCTGCATGTTCTTGCACATGCGCTCATAGAGCATCTGCCGGTCCTCGGGCAGTTTCATATCGATGAAGTCAACGATGATGATACCCCCCATGTCTCGCAGTCTCAACTGGCGTGCCAGTTCGTCGGCAGCACCCAGATTAGTCTCCAGGGCGTTGGCCTCCTGGTTGTTTTCTTTCTTGATGCGTGTACCGCTGTTCACGTCCACCACGTGCATGGCCTCTGTCTGCTCAATGATGAGGTAGGCTCCGTGCTTGTAGTTGACGGTCTTTCCGAATCCCGATTTCAGCTGTTTGGTAACACCGAAGTTGTCAAAGATAGGAACCGTGCCATTATACATTTTCACGATGTCTTTCTTCTCTGGGGCGATGATGCCCAGGTAGTTCTTGATTTCCTCGAAGATGCTGCTGTCGTTCACGTGAATGCCGTCGTATGTGGGGTTGAACAAGTCACGAAGTAGTGCCACGGCCCTGCTTTCCTCCTCAAAGCACAGTTGTGGGCGCTCTGTTGTCTTCTGTACTTTCGTGATGGTGTCTTCCCAGCGTTTCAGCAGTATCTTGAGTTCGGCGTCGAGTTCTGCGGCGCGTTTGCCTTCTGCCACCGTGCGCACAATGACTCCGAAGTTCTTCGGTTTAATGCTCTGTATCAGCTGTTTTAGTCTGCTTCGCTCTTCTCCTCGTTTAATCTTCGTGGAGACAGAGATCGAGTCGTCGAATGGAATGAGAACCAGATAGCGCCCGGCGAAGCTCAGCTCGCAAGTCAGTCGTGGCCCCTTGGTGTTGATGGGTTCCTTCACGATCTGCACCAGTATCTCTTGTCCCACCTTCAGTGCGTTGGCTATACTGCCTTCCTTCTGCAGTGTAGGCTGTATGGTGGCCTTTTGTATGGGGAAGAGTTTCTTACGGTCGCTAACCACCTGTTTCAGGTATTTCTCGTAAGAGTGGAATTGCCCCCCCAGGTCAAGATAATGCAGGAAGGCGACACGCTCAGCGCCTACGTCAACGAAGCATGCGTTGAGTCCTGGCATCAGTTTTTTCACCTTTGCCACGTAGATGTTTCCTACCGAGAACGACACGGTGCGCTGCTCCTTCTGGTATTCCACCAGTTCTTTGTCTTCGAGCAGTGCTATCGAGATGTCTTTCGGCTGAACATCAATGATTACTTCACTAGTCATTTTCTGATGATAGGGGTGGTTCGTAAAAACTCGAAAGGGTGCGCCGCTATTCTCATCGAATAGTCCGGCACACTCCTTTCATTACCTTCATGTCATTTCGAGCCGCAAAGCTTTACTTGCTCTTATGACGATTCTTGCGCAGTCTCTTCTTACGCTTGTGGGTAGCCATCTTGTGGCCCTTCTTTTTCTTTCCGTTTGGCATAATATAACTATATTTAATTGTTAATTACTTCATTTTCTCAATGAAACTCTTCGATGGCTTGAAAGCCGGGATGTCGTGAGCATCGATAATGAGCGTTGTATTCTTAGAGATGTTACGGGCGGTTTTCTGTGCACGGCGCTTTACTACGAACGTACCGAATCCTCTCAGATACACATTCTCTTTGTTCTCAGCAAGGCTCTGGCGAATTTCTTCCATAAAGGCCTCTACGGTAGTAGCTACATCCTTTTTGGCAACGCCTGTCTCCTCGGAAATCTTGTTGATAATTTCTGCCTTTGTCATTTCTCTTATTTCTTTATAAATACATATATTAATAATGTGTAAAAACCGAGATACCTCGATTTCGGGTTGCAAAGATACTGTTTTTCAGTGAGATACCGAAATTTTATCGCACTTTTTTTTCAAAAAACTGCATTTTTCCTAAATATTAATGCCAAAGTCCTGTTTTACCTCGCTCATAACGAAGGTACTTTCGATAGATCCCACCATGTCGATGTCGCCCAGTTTGTTGAGTACAAATTCCTGATATTGCTTCATGTCTCGTGCGCGTACCTTTAATAGATAATCGTACGATCCGCTGGTGTTGTAGCACTCGGTCACCTCTGGTATCCGCTGTATCCGTCTCACGAACGAGTCGGCTATCTCGTGGTTGATCTGCTTCAGTTTCACCTTGCAGAACACCAGCAGTCCCTGTCCCAACTTCTCAGGATCGAGCACAGCCACGTATTTCCTGATATACCCCTGCTTCTCCAGCCTTTTCTGCCGCTCAAACACGGGGGTAGGGGTCAGGTGTACGGCGTCGGCCAGTTCTTTGGTGGTCAGTTTCGCATTCCTTTGCAGTGTCTTTAGTATCTGCAAGTCAGTCTCGTCGGGTGTGTATGCCATAAATTATTCTGTTTTTGCTGCAAAATTAGAATAATTTTCCGAATTGCGCAAATTGTTTGGAGGAAATAATTAATCTTTGTATCTTTGCACCCCGAAACAAGCATATACATTAATCACTAAAACTGAATGAGAAAATGGGAAAAAAGATTGTATTCATAACAGGTGCCAACAAGGGCATCGGGTTCGGAATAGCCAAGCACCTGGGCATCAGTGGATGGCAAGTCGTTATCGGTGCCCGTGATGAACAGCGCGCCCAGAAAGCCATCAGCGACTTAAAGTCGGCAGGTGTAGAAGTGCTGGGGTGGGTGAACATCGAATTAGCCGACCTCGACAGCATCGCCAAGGCTGTCACGCAGATTAAAGAGGAGTATCCTGATCTGACGCTTCTCGTCAACAATGCAGGTATTCCCGGTGATATGAGTGTGGATAGCGAGCATACGGAGATCAGTGTCATCCGCGAAACCCTCGATATCAACTTCGTCGGCACCTTCGCCCTCACCAAGGCCCTCATCCCCCTGATTGCCAAGAATAAGGGACGTATTGCCAATATCACTGTTCCCTCAGAGATCAGCCCCTATTGGCACCCGTTGGCCTATGTTGCCAGCAAGGCAGCCCAGAACGCTATGATGGGAGTGATGGCTATCGAGTTCCAGCAGGCAGGCACCCCCGTTGAGATCTTCTCCGTGCATCCAGGACCCACTACTACCGATCTCAATGGCAACATGTCGCTCCCTGGTTTCCACGACATCGAGACCGTTGGTCAGAAATTCGTAGAGCTCATCAACGACGGGCAGAACCACCAGGGCCAGTTCCTCGAACTCTATCCGATTGTGAAGGAAGATTGAACTCCCTAATTATTCAAATATATCCAAATCCTTGTTATAGGCAGGCGACTGGATTGACAGCAGGTTGAGTACCGAGTGGAAAATATAATGCTGCTCCAGCACCGGCGGCAACTCGCTCTTGTACGTCCTGAAATTCTCTGAAGTCCACACCAGCAGCGGAATCTCGTACTGCTCTTTGGGAGCCAGTTTCATCGGCAGTCCATGCATGAACATCTTGTTCTCGCCGAGCGATTCGCCATGATCCGACACGAAGATCATAGCCGTCTTCCACTCCGTCATGCTGCGCAGTGTGTCTATGAGTCCGTTCAGCAGGTAGTCGGTGTAGCGGATGGTGTTGTCGTAGGCATTCACCAGCATGCCCACGTTCTTCTCGCCCTCCTCCACATTCTTGGCCACGGGCTTGTACACCTTAAACTCCTTGGGGTATTTGCTGGCGTATTGCGGACCGTGGCTGGTGCTGGTGTGCAGAATGATCAGCACCTTGTTCTTGGTACTCGACTCAATGCGCTCGCGGAGCCCTTTGAAGAGTATGTCGTCGTAGGCATTGCTCATGCCATAGAGCTTGCCCAGTTCAGGGTCTGTCAGATATTCGTCGATATGTATAGGCGGCTCCCCCCAGTTAGAGGTGCGCCACGACACATCCACTCCCGTACGGAAGGCATAGTTGGGCAGCAGCTCGTACAGGTCGTCGCAGTCCTTCGGTTCAAGAATAGCCTTGGTACCTGCTGTGGTGTAGGTGGCGCACGAGTTGGCCTCATACACCTTCAGCTCCTTCTGCTTCGACAGCAGGGGGTTGGTATCGCGCTGATAGCCGTATAGCTGGAAGTTGGCTTTTCTGGCCGACTCGCCGATGACGAGCACCACCACCGCCTTCTCGTTGTCGGTAATCTTGCCGTCGGGCAGTTTGATCTCCTCCTCCTGTTCGTCCTGGCTGAAGCTGATGATACGATACGTGTTGGCAATGTACGACCAGGGCTGCAGCAATCCACCCAACTCGGTGTCGTGCTGACTGATAAACAGTGTCTGGCTGATGTTCAGCAAGCCGAAAACGAGTATGACCACCAGCGAACAGCCGCAATATACCCCCAGTTTCTTAGCCTTGCCAATCACTACCGGCTGCAACAGACAGAACAAGGCGGGTAGAACGCCGAATGCCAGGATGAAAAGCCACAGCGACCAACTGAAGAATCCCGAAGCCTCCGAGTATCTGGTGTTGAACACGTTCTCGATGGTGGTGGCATCGATGATCACGTTGTAGGTCAGTATGAAATATACGGCTGTGGCATTGATCACCGACAGGATGGCCAGCACGATGCGCCCCACAATCCTCAGGCAGAACATGGCCAGATAGGTCATCATAAAGTTCAGCACCAACATGATAGCCACCAGCGATACTGTCAGCCATACTACTCCGGCCGTGCCCTCATTGCTGTTGGCAATCACGAACTTGAAGAATGGTATGTTGAAGAGCACCAGGGTGCCTATGCTGACGATACACGAGAAAGTAAAAAGCGAAACAGGCCGGAGGAGTGCTTCCTTCGCCTTGCGTAATAATGCCATCATTTTTTCACTCTTTTTTTAAAGCTTAGCTGTTTGTCCTTGAACAAGTAGAATATTATGAACGGTGTCGTAAAGCCGATGATGCTGCCCACGCATATATCCAACAGGAAGTGCTGTGAAAGATATACACGCGAGAAGGCGCCTATCACGGCAAAAGCCAGCAGCAGCAACATGGCGATGTTAAACACCACCTGAGTTGTAAGCGTGTGGGGCCTCTTCCTGCAATAGTAATAGGCCTGTATAATAGCGATGCATGTGCAAAACACGAAGAACGTAGAGGCATGGCCCGATGGGAAGGAATTGCCGTGATGCATATCCACCCCCTCCACCAGTGGCAACACCAGGTCCTGATGGTTCTCGAACACGGTGACAGGACGGTCTTTGCTGATGATGTGCTTCATGATCTGCAGGATGGTACCTCCCGTCAGTTCGCTTACGGCAAATAACACCGTCATCTTTGTCTTCTTCCACAGCAGGGGGAGCAGAATCAGCACATACAGAGGCCCTTCAGCCAGATAGCTAAAGTACTTGAAGAAAGAATCCAGTAGGCTTGAGTGGTGCGAGTTGAGCAGCATGTGAAGTTCCGGCTTCGGATAAAAAAACAACATTCCCACTATGGCTGCGAGCACACCCAGATATGCGAATATATAGAGATAAACCGCTTTAATGATTACCCCTTTATCTTCAACACCATCAAAAGATAATTTCTCCCAATTGTTCATTTTTCTCTTACAATTTCCGAGCTGTGAAAGCATTTTGGAGTGCAAAGATACTATTTTTATTTGTAACCTCCAAACCTTTCGCTGAAAAAATAATCAAAACAATCAAAGGGAGCCCCGGATCAATTTCCGAGGCTCCCTTCTTCTTTTGCCTATGCCCCTACGCAGCTCGTAGCGCCCAGGGCGGTGAGTACCGCAGAGATGATCGAAGCCAGTATCTGTAGCGTCCATTTCAGTGTTTCCTTCTTACTCATAAGCCTTCAATTTTTCAAAATAATTTTCAACACAGAGACACAGAGTTACAGAGTTTTTCTTTTATACTCTCTTCTCATCATCCACTATTTTTCTCTAAGCCATTAAAACCTCTGTGTCTCTGTATCTCTGTGTTTAATTACTTCAGTTCTTCCCCTGATCGTCTTCCTCGGGATCACTGCCACCGCCGTTGCCGGTGCCACCGTTGTCGGTGCCGCCCTGGCTCTGGTTACCGCCCTGGCTCTGGCCGTTGTCGCCGTCGCCACCTTCGGGATCCTCCACCTCGCCGCTGGTGGTGGTCACGCGCTTCACCACGTCGCCGTTGCGGTCGTAGCAGGTAATCTGGAT
>CACXVS010000027.1 GCA_902771155.1 uncultured Prevotellaceae bacterium | reverse complement strand
GATAGCAGCTACCTCCGAGAACATATAGCTCACGTGAGCCGCAGCCTCGTTACCATCACAGGTGATAAATTTCTTTTCTTTAGCCATTTGTTTAGAATAAAATGATTTATTTACTAACTAATATTTGTTTAATTCTTCAATCCTTCAATTTTTCAATCCTTCAATTCTTCAATTTTAATAAAGAAATCCCAGCAACCAGAGCGGTATTTGATTGCCTTTTCCGATCTCGGTGTTATAACGGGCATAGATCACATCAGGCGTCATGCGCAACTTGCCAGGAGACTTGGCATCGACGATGCGGAACTTGAGTTTCTCGTCAACGATGAAGTTGCACTCGCGGGTACCAGTGTTTACCTTATGGTCTTTCCACAGCGAGTTGACGAAGAAGGTCTCCATCGCCTCCTGCTTATCTACCTTGATGGGATAGATGGCATACATGAGGTTGGAGTTGTGGAGCATGATCTTGGCTGGCTTCTTGGGGAAATCCTGGCCTAAGGGATAGATCAGGTTCAGCAGACGGGCATCAGTGAGATATTTGATGTAATTCATCACTGTGGCGCGACTGGTGGCAATATTCTGAGCCAGTTTACTCACATTGGGCGCCTTGGCGGGCCCGTCTTCCGCTATCTGGTAGAACAGTTTCTTGATCTTCGTGAGATACTTCAGTTCAATCTGCTTGATGAGCAGGATATCCACCTCAGTCATCATGTTCATCGTCTTCAGCAGGTTTTCCGAGTAATTGCGGTGCTCCTGGAAGAAGGGATAGAATCCGTGATGGATATAGTCCTGGAAATAACGGTTGGGCTGTACCTTAGGCAATATCTGTTTGATAATATGCTCGTGGTCGTGCAGGATCTCGTCGAGTGTGTATGAACGGAAATCGTTGCCTGTCAGCAGGTTGATGAACTCACGGAAGGAGAAGCCACGCAGGTTGTACGATTTCACGATGCCGTTCAGTTCAGGGTTCTCGTCCTTCAGTCGCATCACGCTGCTACCCGTAAACACGATCTTCAGGTTAGGGTAGAGGTCATAACACTTGCGGAGTTCACTGCTCCAGTTGGGGTGCTTAAACACTTGGTCTATCAGCAACACGCGACCGCCGTGCTTATAGAAATTGCCGGCAAAGTCGGCAATGCCCTCACCCTGAAAATAGAAATTGTTCATGTTGATATACAGGCATTGACGGTCTTGTATATCAAAATGCTCTTTAGCGTATTGCAGGAGGAACGTGGTTTTCCCGACGCCGCGTGTTCCCTTGATACCAATCATGCGGTCGCTCCAGTCAATCTCGTCCATGAGGTTGCGGCGAACTGGTGCATTGGTATGCTCTACCAGATATCTGTGCGTTCTGAAAAATGCTTCCATCCTGCCTGATTTGTTTTAAAACAGGTGCAAAGATACAAAATAATCCTCAAAATGCAAACTCTAAATAGCAAAATCTTGCTAAAAAGCTCTATTTTTTTGTTTTATGTTTAGAAATGGCATGATATCGACGCCATCAGGGTGCGTCCGCGCTGGAAAAGGGGGTGCTTTCTGTAATTAGGACCACACACATAGAGGTCGGTATCGAAGATGTTCTCACAGTCTAGGGCGATTCCCAGATTCTGGCGATAAGAGTACTTCACACCAAGGTCGAAACGCAACTTGTCGCTTATATAAAAATCAGTCTCTTCAAAGCTCCCATAATTCAGGATCCTGTTTCGGTATGATGCCGTACCATACACCTTCAGGGCGTGGTTGCTTGTCTGTAGCAGTTGATAGGATCCATGCAGGTTCGCCGTAAAGTGGGGTACGTTATTGGTTATTCCTTCAATGCTGTTGTAGTAATACCTATAACCCTTGGTGTCGTGGCAGTAATAGATCGTAAGGTTGCCAGTGAATCGTTTGCCAGTGTATCGGGTATTGCCTTCGATACCGATGTTCTCCATCTGCCCATTGTTATGAATAACATATTCTTCTTCGTCGTCCCATCTCATATGCCAGCGCATCATTTGGTCCCACTTGTTATAAAACAGGTTGACTTCATAGCTCAGTTTCAGCGGTACAATCTGCCCCATGGCAGTGAGTTGTAAAGCCGACATATGTAGAGGCTCTTTTTCATATTTATCTTCATAACCCATGTAGCGGTAATAGAAATTCAGGTCGGCAAAAGCCTCGGCATAAGAGAGCTTCAGAGTGAATCGCTTATTAGGTACATACATCAGAGCCAGACGGGGCGAGAACTTCTTTAAGTTATTATTATTTACGTGGTACTTGATATCGTAGCGAAGACCTGCGTTCAGAATCAGTTCCGGTATGAAATAATGCTTGTCTTGCACAAATAAGGAAAGACTGTTTTCTTTTCCTTGCTTGTCGAGTGTCTGATCCTGATAACCTCCGTATGAAATTTCATCATTAACAATATTCAGACTCGTTGCACTCTGGAAGGAATAGTGTTCGAACTGGCCGCCTGCCTGAATATTTCCATTCATACTGCCCAGACGATAGTCGGCACTGGCACTTAGATAGCCTCCGTACGAAAATTCCTTGATAGCCAGATAATCAGCATTAGTCCACGACCATATCGAATCTGTTTCTTCCTCATCTTCATCTTGATACTCGTTAGGTTGACTTCTTCTGTCATAATTAGGCTTGTAATTCACAAAGGTCTTATAGTCGCCATAAGCCGTTGCATTGAGTAATATCTTGCCTATCTGCCGGGTATAGCCGAGTTCGATATGCGTGCCGTCATCACTATATCCTGGACTGTTGCCACTGATGACGGGATACAAGTCATAATCATAGCCTAACTCACCGGAATTCTGATATAGTTTGCAGAATCTTTTACGACTGAGCATCAAGTTAAAGCCTTTCAGTCTGAATGTAAAACCGATATCGAAAGAGGGTACACCCTTGTAGCTGTCAACATATATCTTGTCGGGTCCATAGGACTTCACATAGTCATTTTCTATTTTGTCCATCAAGTAAAAGCCCTCACCATCGCTGTAATGACGAGTCTGACCATCCGACTTGTATAGGGAAGCCCATGCCGTGATGTCGGCATCCATGAACTGGGTGCCAAGCATAATGTCGGCTCTGTGGGTGCCGAAGGAGCCATAGCCGTAACGGGCGTTCACGCCATTGACACTGCTTCCGTTCTTGGTGATGATATTGACAACAGCTGATAAAGCCACGTCGCCATAGAGTGATGAGGCTGGTCCTCGCAGCACCTCGATGTGATCGATCTTCTCGGTACTGATGTTGTAGCTCAAGGGTCCTGCATTATTGAAGCGGTTGTTCTGCCTGTGACCATTCTCCATCACCAGAATCATTTCCTGATTGTCGGAATAGGCGCCATGCATCGCCAGGTTCTCACCAGGATTCTCTGCTGCGATTTCTGTCATGCCAGGCACGTAGGTGGCAAGTATCTGGTTGAGGTTTTTGTTATAGCCCAGTTCTTCGATCATCTCGGAGGTGATGATAGTAATGGGCGTTGGAGCCTCATTCATACTCTCACTTTGGTTCGAGGCCGTGGTGATCTTTGTCTCCTCCATATTCTGCTTGATGTCCTTCACCAGGTCGATGAATCGCGGCGGATAATCCACCGTTGGCGTGTAGTAGGGGTTCTCGCTGAGCATCTTGATGGCATATTCCCTGGCCTTTTCGGGTTGTTCGATAGCCAGTGCACAGAGCGACAGAAGGCGATAGGCCCTAAGCTTGAGGGCACTGTTCATACTGCCCACTTTTCCTTGAAGTATATCCATGACTTCCTCTATCTTACCTATCTGGTAGGCGTTTTCGGCATCGGTGAGTAGCTGGCGCGAATCATCGTTCTGTGCCTCGGTGGGTACGACGTGCAGAAGGGAGATCAGGGCGATGAGGAATAACTTTCTGAGGCTCATTTCTTGATGGGGATAGTGATGGTAAAGGTGGTACCAACGCCCTCGGTGGATTCGAAGGAAATGGTGCCTCCGTGTTTGTTCTCAATAATGTCTCGCGTAATACCCATACCGAGACCGGTACCTTGACCTATGGGTTTGGTGGTGAAGAAGTTGTCGTACAGCTTCTGCTTCACCTCGTCGTTCATGCCCTCGCCATTGTCGGCGATGCTGACGACGATCTGTCCGTCTCTGCTACTCACGCTGACTCTGATCTCGGGTTTGAAGTCGGTGAGCCTCTGAGCCTTCTTCCAGATGGCGTAAAGGGCATTGGTCATCAGGTTGAGCACCGCCCTGCTGATGTCCTGGGGGATGACCTCCGTCAGGGGCAGGTTGTCTTCATACTGCTCCTGGATACTCACGTTGAAGTCTTTGTTCTTGGCACGCATGGCGTGGTACGACAGCCACACGTATTCCTTCACGATCTTGTTGAGCGAGGAGGGGATGTATTGGTTCTCCTTGCCGCGTGAGATCAGCAGGATGCCCTGAATGGTAGAGATGGCACGCTCTCCGTGCTCCACAATCTTCCCCATGTTCTCCTTCAGGTCGTTCATGATGTCTTCAGCATCCAGACGGTCGTCCTCGCTGAGTTTGGCTTTATTGGCTTCCACAATCTCTGTCAGGTCGTCCAGCAGTTTCCCCGACATCTTGCTGAAATTGATGACGAAGTTCAGGGGGTTCTGAATCTCGTGGGCGATACCGGCGCTGAGCAGTCCCAGCGAAGCCAGTTTCTCTTGTTCCCTCAGTTGCTCTTTGAGCAGGTCGTTCTGTTGTTCCATAGGCGTTATTCTTTGATGATGGGAATGGTGATAGTAAACTCTGTGAATTCGTCTTTGACCGACTGGACACTGATGTTACCGCCAAGGTTCTGTATGATGTCATGACTGAGATAGAGACCGATACCCGACCCCTCACCAGTGGTCTTGGTGGTGAAGAAGGGGTCGAACACCTTGTCGATGACCTTATCCTCGATTCCGACGCCGTTGTCGTAGATGGTGATGGTCATCTGTTCGCCAGTTGTCGATGCCTGAAGCGAAACGGCGGGATTAAACGATGTGTTTCTGGCCTTTTTTGCCACGGCATAGATGCTGTTGCTCAGCAGACTCATGAACACCTTACTCATCAGTTCGGGGTTAGCCATGATATACACGGGCTCTTCCGGATAGCTGAATGCGATGTCGATGTGGTACTTGCTGATGTCGTCGGCATAATAGGCACCCGTCATCTCCTCGTCTTGCCGCAGTATCTGGCAGAGGTCGGTCTTCACGATGCCTCCCGTACGGTCTTTCAGCATCTCCTCCATCGCCTTCAGCGTGCGGGTGGTGTTCTGGCCGTGCTCTCCCACCTTTTTCAGGTTGCCTGCCAGCATGCCCAGCACGTCCATCGTGTCCTCGTAGTTCTCAGGGTCCATCTTGTCTTTGTCGTCGTCGATGTTGGCCTCGATGTCTTTCACGAGTCCCTCTGATAGTTTCGAGAAGTTGTTGATATAGTTCAGCGGGTTCAGGATGCGGTCGATGAGTCCCTGCGTCAGTTTACCCACGGTAGCCATCTTCTCCTGTTTCACCAGTTCCTTATGGGCGCTTCTCACCTCGGCGGTCCTCTCATCGACAATCTTCTCCAGAAGTATCTTGTCTCTTTTCAGTTTTCGCATACGCAGTGCAACGACGGCATAGACGAGCAGAAGTGCTACAAGTAGATAGAGTATGTCCATGTACCACCGCAAGTAGAACGGAAATTTGATACGGAAGCTGACGGAGACCACTTCCGACTCCAGTCCGAAGGCGTCGCGCGCCTGCACCATGAAGGTATAGTTACCCGGTGACAGGTTCAGGTACTCTGCGTCGTGGTCGTCGGCCCATGCGCTCCATCCGCCATTGTTCAGCTGGTGGCGATAGACGGTTTCTCCCAGTATAGCCTCGTGGTCGAGGGAGTACACGAAGCGCAGGTTCCGGCTGCGGCTGCTCAGGTCGGGCAGACTTGTTGGCATCTCCCCATAGCCGCCCCATATCACGCTGTCGGCTCCGAGGGTAATGCTTCTTATCAGCAGCCTTTCGGTAGTCAGCATAGCCGGATCGTTCATGCTGGTGTCGATCACGGTGATGCCATCGCTGCCGCCAAACCACAGCTTGTCGCCGTCCAGGTAGATAGCCCGTATGATGTTATTGCCTAGGGGGAACAGCAGTTGGTCCAGATCGGTCAGTCGCTGTCCGTCTTTCCATCTGTAGATATGCTTGCCCTCATGGTCTGTCAGCCACGTTACTCCCGACTTGTCGGTATATGAGAACAAGGGGTAGGGGAAGGGGTCGGCATCGTCGGCCTCCACGTAGAGCAGTTTGTTCCTGGTCTGTACCAGTGTCACTACCATCTCCTCAGCGGTATCCTGCTTCTTAAAAGCCTTGAATTCCGCTTCGTTCGCCCTTTTGTACTGTATCTCGCCATACATGCTCTGCAGCCATATCGTACCCTTGGAGTCCTTGATGATCTTAGTCACCTTCTCCAGGTCGCTCACCCTCTTCCTGACATTGGTTTTGGTATGTGTCAGATAGACGCCGTCGATCTCACCGCTATACACGTAAACTCCGTCGATGAGTAAGGCTGTCGAACTGCTTGTCGACAGTTGTCTGACGCTTCCGTCGGGAAAGACGCCGTAGATGCCGTTCGAGGTGGCTGCCAGGAGTCCATTGATGGATTTTGTCTGTGCCCAACAGGCATGACTGATGTCTCCCACCTGCTGAAACGTCCTTCCTTCCAGGCGGTACAGACCGGTCATCGTGCCTGCGTAGATCTTTCCCTGGTATTCCTCGAGTGAGATGACGTCGCCCTTCAGACCTTCGTATTCGGAGAAATGCGTGAAGGCCGACGGGATGCCTATCGAGAAGAGTCCGTTCTCCGAGGCTCCCCAGAGCACGCCGTGCCCGTCGTAGGCTACCCACGACACGTTGTCGTTGAGCAGTCCTTCCTTCTCCGTGATAGTGTAGAGTTGACGCCCCACGGTGTCGGTTACCACGATACCCTTGTTCTTCTTCACCTTGGCTATCAGTCCGTTGTCGAGCGGCTCTTCCTGGGTGATTTCTGTCAGCACCATGATACTTTGATTGTCGTCGATCTCTTCGGGACTGACGATATCCATGATACCCACATTGAGTATGTCCTTATTGATGGTCTTCACCACCGATACCTTGCCGTTCTTCACCTCGCAGATATTGCCGCTACTGACAAGGAACCTCAGTGCATCGTCCTTTTCCCATATCTCGTACACCTCGCCCCTCACTTGATCGACGCCTCCTACTCTCTCCAGATATAGTTGTCCGTTGGGGCGGTGGCTCACTTTTCCGAAGTAGTTATAGCCGCCCACCCATACCACGTTGTTCTTGTCGATATAGGTGACGGTGATGCGGCTGATGCCTGTGTAGCCCGAGGTGTAGAGGATGCGCCAGATGGCGTTGTCGTAGTACAGCAGTCCTTCGAAGTTGGCGGCATATACCGTACCGTTTTTATCCACGTCGATGTCGAAGTTGATGTCCTGCGCCTGGTATTCATCCGCAGAATAGTTTTTCAGGAAGGGTGTTCCCTGAGCCATCGCTGCTCCCACCGCAGCTATCATGTATCCGAGGAGTAACAGCCGTCTCATCATTTGTCCTCCTTTCTCTTCGGGGCCTGGAACGACTCGTAGCGCACGTTCTTGCCGATGTAGTAGTTCCACTCTCCTGAGGTCATGTCGCGCTTCAGCCCTTTCCTGATCTTTTCTGCCATCATCGGTATCGAGATCAAGGCTTCAGTCAGTTTACCTTTCAGGTCACCCACCCAGATGTTGTCGCTCTGCTTGTCGAAGATGAAGTGCGTCACCCAACAGTCGCCCTGATAGAGGGTGATGGGCTCAGGCTTCTCGCTTTCCGAGTCCCACAGGTTCACGGTGCCGTCATAGCTGGCAGAGAACACCCTGCGACCTTGCACCCTGAGTCTCGAGATACGTGAGCGGTGCCCCACCAGCCGCCTTATATCTCCGTTCTTGTTGATGATGAAGATGGTGCCGTCGCTCATGCCATAGGCCTGATTGGATGACGATTTCGAAGCGTCGAAGTCGGTGACGCGCCCCAGCACTGGCACCTTCCTGGTGACGATGGAGTCGAACTTGTAAATATGGTGCATCTTGCCCTTGTCGTCGAAGATGACGGGGTTCTCGCCGATCTTGCCGCAGCAGGTGACGTGGAAGTTAAACTTGCGCGCTTTCTCTATCTTGTTGTCGGCACCAAACAGCGCCATGCCGTCTTCACCTATAATCAACGACTTGTTGCCGAGTTTGGCGAACTTCAGTGGATGCGTCACTCCTGTCACCTCCACAATCTGGATGCCTTTGGCTGTCTTGATCAGCAGGTGACCAGTACGGCTCAGTGCATAGATATTATTGTTGTAGCCCACCCATACATCCCTGAAGTCGTATTTATTGTCTTTAAAGATCGTTGTCGATTTCATCTCCTTGCCAGTCATGTCGTGCACCATGATTTCCCCGTAGTTGCTCACCGATATCAGTTTGGTCTTGTTGTCATACAGGTCCATGTTCGTGATGGCTCCCTCGTGGTTTGCCCAGTTGTTTCTGCTCTGGCTGGTCAGCGTGAGGGCCTGGAATACGTTGGGGTTGTACAGGTCGCCGCCATAGCGGTGTGTAAAGAGATAGGCTGCATAGCCCAGCAGTTTGGCCATGTTCATGTCGCCCACATAGTATTGCTTGAGTGCCAGCGACGCCAGCGACTGTCCCAGTGTGATAAATCCCAGCGTGTCGGCCTTTCGCTTGGCGAGTTCAGCCTGTATGCGCTGGTGCTCTGCCATCAGCCGCTGCTCTTTGGCCTGGTCGTAGGCGTCGAGGGCTTTCCGTTCCGAGGCCAGTGCCTGCTGCTGCGCTACGATGGCGTTATGCCGCTCCTCCTCCGAGCGCTCCCGCAGTTCGTTGGCTATCCTCGTCTGCTCCAGGGCCTCTTCGCGCTGTTCGTCCGAGATGGCCTTCTGTTCGACGGCTATCTCCTCCATCTGTCGGCTCACGCTTTTCGCCACGGTGGCAATCCTCATCTGGCGCCGCAGGTTGGCCAGTTCGCTATTCAGATATTTGTTTTTCTTTTCAGCCGAATACCATCCCACAAACCCTGTCAGGGTGGTTCCTGCCAGGATGGCGCCAATCAGCGCACAGGTGATAATCGTTTTTTTCGTCATGCCTTACGTTTCAGTACTAGCATCGTGATGTCGTCGCTCTGCTCAGCCTCTCCCACGAAGGTCTTCATGTCGGCAGCGATGGTGTCGATGATCTGCTGGCAGTTCTTGCCGCCACAGCGCTTCAGGGCGGCTTCTATCCGTTGCTCGCCAAACTCCTCGTAGATGGGGTTCATGGCCTCCGATACGCCGTCGGTGTACATAAACAGCGTGTCGCCGGCTTCCAGTCTGGTCTTTTCCTCGTTGTACGGCATACCCTCCACGGCGCCCACCATCGGGTTTTTCGGCATCGGCAGCATCTCCACCTGCCCGTTGCTCTTCAGCATGTAGGGCGGGTTATGGCCTGCGTTGCAGTAGCTGATCTCACCCGTCTCGAGGTCGTATATGCCGTAGAACACGGTGACAAACATACAGTCCACCGACTCCTTCGTCAGCAGGTCGTTGGTATAGGCCATGCAGTCTGCCGTGCTGCCGCCTCGTATGCCGGTAGCCCTCAGCAGCGTACGGCTCACCGCCATGAAGATGGCGGCTGGTATGCCCTTGCCGCTCACGTCGGCAATCACGAAACCGATGTGCTGCTCGTCGATGCGGAAGAAGTCGTAGAAGTCGCCGCCCACGTCCTTGGCCGCTACCATCGAGGCAGCCAGGTCCAGCTGCTGCTCGTTCTCGGGGAAGGGTGGGAAAATGCGTGGCAGTATGGCCAGCTGTATCTCTCGCGCTATGGCCAGGTCGCCCTTCAGCGACTCCAGTTCGGTGTGCTCTTCCTGCATCTCGCGGATATATTTGATCTGCTCGATGGCCTTCTTGATGGTCAGACTCAGGTCGTCGAGGTCGATGGGCTTCGTGGCGAAGTCGAAGGCCCCGTTGTTCATGGCCTGCCGTATGTTTCCCATGTCGCCATAGGCCGATACCATGATGCACTTCAGGGCGGGGTTCTGCATCTCGTTGATCTTCGTCAGCAGCGTCAGTCCGTCCATCTCCGGCATGTTGATGTCCGAAAGTATGATGTCGTAGTCCTTGTTTTTCAGGAGCATTGTCAGCGCCTCGAGCCCGTTGTGGGCAAACGAGAACTCGTATTCTCCCTTACGTATTTCCCTTCTGAAATATTGCGTCAGCAACAGTTCGAGATCATTCTCGTCATCGACACTGAGTATTTTTACAGCCATATTTTTCTTGTTTATTTAGTTTTATTGTGCAAAAGTAAGGTAAAAGATTGAGAATACAAAATTTTTTTTGTACTTTTGCGCCCTGAACGATGAAAATACATGTTTTTAACCCCGAGCACGACCTGGCTCTGGCTGCCAACCTGGCCAATTTCACGCCGCCGCATGCAGGTCGCCAGCTGCGCGCCGATCTGGGCTTCATCCCGGCTCTGTGGGCTGGTGCTGGCGATGTAGTACTCGTACTCGACCCCGACGAGGCCGAGCGCAAGTTTCGCAGGGTGGCCAAGGTGCCCTTTGGGCGTTTTGTCACCAGTACTGCCTTGCCCAGACTCCCCCTCGATGGTGTCGATGTGTGGGGGTGGGACGATGCCGTCCGGGCCTTCCTGTTGCGCTGTGGTGTCTCAGAGCGCCTGTTGCCCACCAGCGATCAGATAGCCGATATCCGCCAACTGTCCCACCGTCTCACCGCCGCCTCGCTGTTGCCCCGGCTTCAGGGCGATGGCCTTGTGGGCGAGGCGGCGATGGTCACCTCGCTCGACGAGCTTTCCCAGCGTCTGGCCCTTGCCGGGCGCCTGGTGGTGAAGGCCCCCTGGAGCAGCAGTGGGCGAGGGGTGCGTTTCCTCGATGGCGCTATGAATCATTCTGACGAAGGCTGGCTGCGCCATGTGCTCCTCCGCCAGGGCGGCATCATGGTGGAGCCCCATTACCCCAAGGTGAAGGATTTCGGCATGGAGTTCACCATCGACGCTGAGGGCTGTGTGTCTTATCTCGGCCTCTCGCTGTTCCATACGTCGGGCAGTGCCTACACAGGCAATATCGTGGCTACGGAGGAGTATAAGATGGAACTCATAAGTCGTTATATCCCAGAGTTTTTACTGCTCGATATTCAACAGAAGCTGATATCCCTTGTAAGCCCTCTTTTTCGGGGACGGTATCAGGGCCCCTTCGGAGTGGATATGATGGTGGTGGCGCACCCCGATCGTGAGGGCTTTCTGCTGCATCCCTGTGTCGAGATCAACCTCCGTCGCACCATGGGTCATGTGGCCATCAGCCTCGCCAACCACCTCCCTGTGCTCCCTCGTATCATGACCATCGTTACCGATAATTTCTCTTACAAACTCAAAGTATGAAGCAGCATTTATCTTGCTCATGGCTTCCTCCTTTCCCAATAGACTTTCCAAAAATAACAGATATGGAAAAGCGGTAACCTTTTATCGAAGAGTACCGCTTTCTGTTTAATAAGGAGAGCTTATCCTGTCGTACTGGCAGCTTATCTTGAGCAATACTTTTCATTTCGCCTTGTCACCTTTAACCCCTTTCCCCTTTTATGCTTTCATTAGATTTGTCTTGTACTCACACTCACAAAACTCACAAAAAGGAAATGAAAAGACACAAAATAACCATAAGAATCATATAAATTATAAATAATATATATATTATTTATAATTTAATTAATATTATTACTATTTATGTTAGTTTCTACAGGAGCTTTTGTGAGTTTTGTGAGTGTGAGTGACATTGGTGACAATGTCTTCTCTTTTTTTGTCACGCAGTTACGCCGCTATAGTCGTGAGAGGTGTTGACGGCGCCCCCTTCTCGGGTTGGGGGAAGGTGTGTGTCTTAAAAACACTAATCGGCGATTTTGGTGCCCAAAACAGCTTTTGTGGCTATCATACGCTTGTTTTTGGCTAAGTTTGTGTCGAAATTAATTATAATTAACACAAAATAATCACTTATTTTACGGATTTTTTGTATATTTGTAGCAGATACAACACAACGCTGTTTATCAACACGACAACTTTATTGGGATACAAACAATTTTTAAATTATTTAAGTTATGAGAAAATATTTGATGACAAGTGTTGCAGCCTTCGCTGTTTTGGTTGCATTCACAGGATGTTCCAGGTCAACTGACATGTTCGATCAGGGTGCCATTGACGAAAGGGACAGACAAGAACAGGAGAGAATTGATGAGCAGAGGGAGACGATTGTCAACCAGAACTATGCCGCTGCTTTCGAGAGGGCCTTCGGTAAGGTCGGTGCTAATGTTGACTGGGGCTTCGGCCGCCAGCCTTCGCGTGCGTTGACACGTGGTAAGAACGACTATCCTTCAAAGGGTACTTTAACGGCTGAAGGCATTACCTTCCCTGATGATTGCAATCCCAGCAATTTCATTAAGGAAGAAGATATACCCTCCACTGCTACGCGTTTGCCTGATGAGGATGGTGAACAAGGTGGAAGAGGTCCTTATTATATTGATACGGATACAAAGAAAGTTGATGCGTGGGCATCTGGATGCGTTATTTATGTAAAAGGTGATGTTGACTTGACCAACAAAACATTTTCTCTTAACATCGATTCAAAAATCTATCTGACTGAAAAATCGCACTTAAAACTAGGTTCGTATGCTGCTGATGGATTGAATGTATCCTTCTATATTGCAAAAGATGCTATACTTGAGGTTCCCGGGCACCTTAAGATACAAAGTTACCCCATCTACAATCACGGAACCCTAAATGTTGGCTCATTGGAACTTTGCTCGACAAAAGAAAATACAAGTGGCATGCTTTATAATGTAGGAAAGTTGATAGCAAAAGGTGATGTGAAATCGGATAATAATAAAAGCTACATCGTCAACGATGGTGAGATCAAAGCTGGATCTGTTCATGTTGAAGGCCAGGCTGCATTCCAGAACAACGCAGAGTGGGAAGTGGCTGATACCACCGTCATCAATTGCAGAAACGGCGGATGGGTTAACAATGGACATTGGAAGACCAAGTACTATGCTTATACGGCAGGAAGCAACAACGTGATTAATAACTGCTACCTCTGGGTGACGGAAGATTTTGAAATGAACATTGGTTCAACAGACGGAGCATTTAGGATTGATACAGGCGGCGGTGTGCTGACTAAGAATTTCTATGGAGGTAGGGATTCAAGTACTGGTGCCATTTCTGGACCGTTTAAGATTGTGATGGGCCAGAAGGCTGTATTCAAAGTTGAGAATATTGCCCAACTTGAGAGTGGACGTGGTGCCGTAGGGGAAGGTGATACTTATGATTTTGGAATCTTTGGTCCCCCTTCAGGAGAGTATGCCGTATTCCAGGCTAAGACTATTGTTAGAGAAGCGTCGATTGCGAATACTTGGGGTGCTGTGACCTATGGCGGCAACTTATACGTTTCTGCAGAGTCTCATTTTGCACAGGGAGACGATGGCTCATTAAATGTGCTTCACCCGTATATTATCACACAAGGTGATTTCACCTTAAAGAATATCTATGCAGCTGGAGATGCTAACTTCAGTTCTGGTAAACCCAACATCACCATTCCAAAGACAGAATGTAGCCCGGGATTCCAGGGTGGTGACCCGCTCTATCGCGTGATAGCTGAGGATCTGTCAGCAGAACAAGATGGCGACTTCGACTTCAACGATGTTGTTTTCGATGTGGTGAAGGCCGAGAGCGGCAAGACCACTCTGAAGCTGATCTGTGCCGGTGGCGTGCTCCCGCTGAGAGTTATGGGCCAAGAGGTTCACGCATTATTCGGAGATACGACTCCTGAGCTCGAAAAGCACCCGATGTATAATACTGGTGCCGGTCCTGATAAAGATCCTGTTATCTTTGAAGTTGAGGGTACTTACACAACACCTGCGGAAATTAAGGATATCACTATCGAGGTGTATAAGAATGATCAATGGATGGAGCTTACAGCTACCACAGGTAAGGCTGCATGTAAGATCTTAGTTGACGATACGTTCAAGATTGCAGGAGAGAGAGAGAACATCGCTGACGAGAATGAGAACTTCTACAAGTATGTACAAGGTACATGGTCAGAGGATGGTTTCTGGTGGAAGAGTAATCAGTAGTTGAGCGAATGCGAAACTTGAATTCGTAATATAACATGAGTAATCCCCGGAATGCCTGGCATTCCGGGGATTATTTTTCGTGATTATCAGTGTGAGGAGATAAAAAATCGTGATTTTATTTTGCGATGTCAACACTTTTTTGTATCTTTGCAGTATGAAACGCATTTATTTCCTTTTGGCGATGCTCTGCATCGGTGTGATGGCGGAAGCTGCAGTGATACCTGACATGAGATTCCGCCGGGTGGATACCCGCGAGGGTTTGTCGAACTCCATGGTGAACAGTATCCTGCGCGACTCGCAGGGGTATGTATGGTTTGGTACGGCCTACGGACTGAACCGCTATGACGGCTACCGCATACGTACCTACTTCAGTTATGACAAGGACACGACGTCGCTGCGCAACAACCGCATCGACGAGATTCAGGAAGGTTACGGCGGCAGGCTGTGGCTGAAGCAGGGCATGAACTACTCGCTCTACGACCCGGTGACCGAGAAGGTGGACCGCCAGCCTTCGCGCTGGCTGAACCAGCAGGGCATCGTAGGCAGCATAGAGAGCTTACACCTCGACTCTGACAAGAACTACTGGGTGAAGACCTACGAGGACGGATTCTACTACTACAACCCCGTGACGAAGAACCTGAAGCACATCCCCTTCGGCTACGGACCGTTGGAGTTCCCCAAGGAGTTCGGCGTGTCGGCCTATACCGAGACCAAGGAGGGTATGGTGATGGTATCGACCTTCGGCGAACTGATGTGCATCAACGGCGAGCGGGGAAAGGTGCTGTGGAAGGAGGCTCACGTGAAGAACGAGCTGAACACCTACAACGACTACTGGGTGACGGTGGACAAGGACCAGAACCTCTGGGTGATCACGCACTCCACGGGTACCTATATATATGTTAGGAAAGAGAAACGGTGGTACACCTCGCTCACCGAGCTGATGCGCGCACAGGGTTACCAGGACGTGCCCGACGACATTATCGTGTGGGAGGTGTGCTACGACGCCAAGGGGCTGCTATGGGTGGCTACCGACCACAGGGGCGTGCTGGTGCTCGACGAGGAGAACCGCGAGTGGCGACAGTTTACCAACGTGAAGGGCGACGAGACGTCGGTGCCCGACATCACCATCAAGCACCTGTATCTCGACCAGCTGGGCCGTATGTGGATGGCAAGCTATAAGAACGGTGTGGCGATGTGCCTGGAGACGATGACGAACTTCAAGAGCATTCCCGTAGGTGATATCAACACCATCACCGAGGACAAGGAGGGCTACTACTGGCTGGGCAGCAACGACGGCGGTATCCTGAAGATGGACCCGAAGACGCACGAGATAGTGGAGACTTATACGAAGCACTCCCTGGGCGTGCCCAGCGACATTATCGTGGGCAGTTTTACAGCCAAGGACGGCAGCCTGTGGTTTGGTACCTACGAGGGTGGTATCCTGCACTATAAGGACGGCGGGTGGACCAATCTGCGCTCCACCGATCCGGGCAGTGCACTGGTGACCAACAATATCTGGGGCATCACCGAAGACCGCTGGCAGAACATCTGGGTGGGCGTGCTCGGAGGCGGTGCCGTGCGCATCGACAAGAAGACCGGCAGGCAGCGCGCCTTTACTGCCGACAACTCGGTGCTGAAGACGGTGTGGACCAACAGTATTTCGACGGGTGCCAACGGCTGGATCGTGCTGGGCAACTCGGAGTACTACGCCCTGATACACCCGGGCAACTTCAAGGTGATCAACGGGCACTTCCCCGTGGATGACGACAGGCATGCCCTCACCATATCGACAGCTACCAACCAGGCCGTGATCGACAGCAGGAGGCTGCTGTGGCAGTGCTCGCCGTCGGGTGTGGTGATCTACGACATGAAGACGGGGCAGAAGACACTGCTCGACATGAAGTCGGGACTGCTGGGCTCGAACGCCGTGGCGGTGACGGAGGATACGAGAAACACGATGTGGGTGGCTACCGACCACGGTGTGTCGAACATCACGCCCCTGAAACAGGAGGACGGGCAGTGGACCTACACCATCCGTAACTTCAACAACCGCGACGGACTGCAGCCCGGACCGTTCAACCAGCGCGCCATGTTCTGCTCGAGCAAGGGTGAGCTGCTGATAGGCGGTCAGGATGGTCTTGACATCATCAGCACCCTGAACCTGGGTAACGGCAATCTGAACGAGCGCCCCGTATTCAGCGGACTGGTGCTCTTCGACCAGGAGGTGGAGGTAGGACAGGAGTACGACGGGCGCGTCATCCTGGAAGAGGCCCTCGACATGCAGAAGAGCATCCGGCTGAAGTATCATCAGAACCAGTTTACCATCCATATGGCATCCGACAACGGCGGGGTGAACAACGCCACGCGCTTCGTGTATCAGTTGGAGGGGTTCAACGACAAGTGGATCAAGTCGTCGGCCAACAACCCCGACATTACCTATATGTCGTTGCCCTCGGGCGACTATACGCTCTGTGTGAGGATGCTGAAGGACGACGGAACGATGGGTGACGTGGAGAGCAGGCTCGACATCACGATTGATGCCCCGTGGTACCGCTCATGGTGGGCCATTACCCTCTACGTGCTGCTGATAGCAGGATTCCTGTTGCTGCGCAAGCCCGTGAGCCGATGGCTGGAGGAACGGAAGGCTGAGCGCCTGAGGCGCAGGCAGGAAAAGGCCGCCGAGGAAGTCGCCGACGAAGCACAGCGGGAGGAGGTGATAGAAGAGGCGGTGATGATGGATGACGGCGAAGAATCATAAATTACGAGGAAACCAAAAGAAAATTCTTTTTTCTTTTGGTTTTTTCTTTGAATTATATTATTTTTGCAGCCAAATTAGACACAAACAGAAAAGAGAGTATGTGCGGAATCGTAGGATACATTGGCACAAAGGATGCATTTCCAATATTGATTAAGGGTCTGAGAAGACTGGAGTATCGTGGTTACGACAGTGCCGGAGTGGCGCTTATCAACGACGATGACAGCTTGAACGTCTATAAGACCAAAGGAAAAGTTGACAACCTCGTAGAATATTGCAGTGACAAGAACGTGAGCGGTACCATCGGTATCGCCCATACGCGCTGGGCTACACACGGAGAGCCCTCCTCGCGCAATGCACACCCGCACTATTCGTCGTCGAAGAACCTGGCCATCATCCACAACGGTATCATTGAGAACTACGCCGAACTGAAGCACAAGCTGGAGGCTAAGGGGGTGACGTTCTCGTCGGATACCGACACGGAGGTGCTGGTGCAGCTCATAGAATATATCAAGGAACATAAGAACCTGGACTTGCTGACGGCTGTGCAGGTGGCCCTGTACCAGGTGATCGGTGCTTATGCCATCGCCGTGCTCGACAAGCGCAACCCCAATCAGATTATCGCCGCACGCAAGCAGAGTCCGCTGGTGGTGGGTATCGGCGACGACGAGTTCTTCCTGGGCTCCGACGCCAGTCCCATCGTGGAATATACCGACAAGGTGGTGTATCTCGAAGACGGTAACATCGCCGTGATAGAACGGGGCAAGGAGTTGCACGTGGTGAACATCCTGGGCGAGGATCAGGAACTGAAGGTGAAGACCGTGGATATCGACCTCGGACAGATAGAGAAGGGCGGATATCCCCACTTTATGCTGAAGGAGATATTCGAGCAGCCCGAGTGCCTGAAGAACTGTATGAGGGGTCGGGTGAATATCGAGGCAGACCACGTAACACTTTCGGCATTAATCGATTACCGCAGACAGATGCTTGAGGCCAAGCGCGTGGTTATCGTGGCTTGCGGTACCTCGTGGCACGCCGGACTCATCGGCAAGCAGATCATAGAGAGCCTCTGTCGGATTCCCGTCGAGGTGGAGTATGCCTCGGAGTTCCGTTACAGGAATCCCGTGGTGGGTAAGGGCGACGTGGTGCTGGCTATCTCGCAGAGTGGTGAGACGGCCGACACGCTGGCTGCCGTACAACTGGCCAAGGAGAAGGGCGCCTTTATCTATGGTATCTGTAACGCCATCGGTTCGTCGATACCCCGTGCCACCGACACGGGTACCTATATCCACGTAGGACCAGAGATCGGTGTGGCTTCGACGAAGGCTTTCACAGGTCAGGTGACGGTGCTGACGATGATAGCCCTGGCGATGGGAGAGGCTAAGGGCACCATTGCCCGAGATGAGTATCTGAAGATTGTGAAAGGACTGAGCGAGATACCAGTGAAAATACGTGAGGTGCTGCAGACCAACGACAAGGTGGCCGACCTTGCGCGTACCTTTACATACGCGCATAACTTCCTCTACCTGGGACGTGGCTATTCTTATCCAGTGGCTCTGGAGGGCGCGCTGAAACTGAAGGAGATATCCTATATCCACGCAGAGGGCTATCCCGCTGCCGAGATGAAGCACGGGCCCATCGCCCTCATCGACTCGGATATGCCTGTGGTGGTAATCGCCACGCATAACGCGATGTACGAGAAGGTGCTGTCGAACATACAGGAGATCAAGGCCCGTCAGGGTAGGGTGATAGCCCTGGTATCGAAAGGCGACGATACGATATCGAAGATCGCCGACGAGGTGATTGAATTACCCGACGTTCAGGAATGTCTGGAACCGCTGGTGGCCACGATTCCCCTGCAGCTCCTGGCTTATCACGTAGCCGTCTGCAAAGGCAAGAACGTTGACCAGCCGAGAAACTTAGCAAAATCAGTAACTGTTGAATAAAGAAAGGGCGATTCGTTTTCTAAACGTTTCGCCTTTTTTTTAAAGGTAAAAAGGTAAAATAGTAAGATATAAAAAATGAGAGATGTAACACTGGTCCTTTCGGACGGGACAAAATTTAAGGGCAAGAGTTTCGGAAGCGAGAAACCCGTTGCCGGTGAAGTGGTATTCAACACGGCAATGATGGGCTATCCCGAGAGTCTGACAGACCCCAGCTATGCCGGACAGCTGATGACGCTGACCTATCCGCTGGTGGGTAACTATGGTGTGCCGCCATTCACTGTTGAGGAGAATGGACTGGCTACTTTTATGGAGAGCGACAAGATCTATGCACAGGCCATCATCGTGAGCGACTACAGTGAGGCTTATTCGCACTGGAATGCGAAGGAGAGTCTGGCCGACTGGTTGAAACGCGAGGGGGTGCCTGGTATTACGGGTATCGACACCCGGGAACTCACGAAGGTACTGCGGGAGCATGGTGTGATGATGGGACAGATCATCTTCGACGATGAGCCCGACAATATACCCACAGCCGAATATGAGGGCGTGAACTGGGTGGATAAGGTGTCGTGTAAAGACGTGGTGCGCTATAATGAAGGTGCGGGCAGGAAGGTGGTGCTGGTGGACTGCGGCGTGAAGAACAACATCATACGCTGTCTGATTAAGCGCGGTGTGGAGGTGATCCGCGTGCCCTGGAACTACGACTATACCGATATGGCGTTCGACGGTCTGTTTTTGGCCAATGGTCCTGGTGATCCCGATATGTGTGTGGATGCCGTGGAGGTGCTGAAGAAACAGATGTCGGCTTCGCGCAAGCCCATCTGTGGTATCTGTATGGGTAACCAGTTGCTGGCAAAGGCCGGCGGGGCTACGATCTATAAGTTGAAATACGGTCACCGTTCGCATAATCAGCCCGTGAGGGAGGTGGGTACCAACCGCTGTTACGTCACCTCGCAGAATCACGGTTATGCGGTGGATGCTGCCACGCTGGGTAACGACTGGCGCGAACTCTTTGTCAATATGAACGACGGCTCGAACGAGGGTATCCGACATCTCTCACATCCCTGGTTCTCGAGCCAGTTCCATCCTGAGGCCTGCTCGGGTCCTGTGGATACGGAGTTTATGTTCGACCGTTTTATTGAAACGCTGTAAAATAAACACAGAGATACAGAGATTGATGTCAATTGAAGAATTGAAGAATTGAAGAATTGAAGAATTGAAAGACCTCTGTATCTCTGTGCCTCTGTGTTGAAATATTAAAGTTTAATGCTTAATGCTTAAAGCTTAAAGAATAAAAGATGAAAGATAATTCTATCAAGAAAGTACTGCTGCTGGGTTCTGGGGCGTTGAAGATCGGTGAGGCAGGAGAGTTTGACTATAGTGGTTCGCAGGCCTTGAAGGCCCTGCGCGAAGAGGGTGTGAAGACGGTGCTGATAAACCCCAATATCGCCACGGTGCAGACCTCGGAGGGTGTAGCCGACGAGATCTATTTCCTACCTGTACAACCCTATTTCGTGGAGCGGGTGATTGAGAAGGAGCGCCCCGACGGTATCTTGTTGGCCTTCGGTGGACAGACAGCCCTGAACTGTGGCGTGGAACTCTATCAGAGTGGTGTGCTCGAGAAGTACAACGTGAAGGTGCTGGGAACTCCCGTACAGGCCATTATGGACACCGAGGACCGTGAGCTCTTCGTGAAGAAACTCGACGAGATCGGGGTGAAGACCATTAAGAGTGAGGCCTGTGAGGATATAGAGAGTGCCCGCAAGGCTGCCAAGACACTGGGCTACCCGGTGATTCTCCGTGCGGCTTACGCCCTTGGCGGACTGGGCTCAGGTTTCTGCGACAACGAGGAGGAACTCGACAAACTGGCTGAAAAGGCCTTTGCTTTCTCGCCACAGGTGCTGGTGGAGAAGTCGCTGAAGGGCTGGAAGGAGATAGAGTATGAGGTGGTTCGCGATAAGTATGACAACTGCATCACCGTATGTAACATGGAGAACTTCGACCCCCTGGGCATCCATACCGGAGAGTCGATAGTGATAGCTCCTTCGCAGACACTGACCAACTCGGAGTATCATAAGTTGAGGGCTCTGGCCATTAAGATTATCCGTCATATCGGCATCGTGGGTGAGTGTAACGTGCAGTATGCCTTCGACCCCCTGTCGGAGGATTACCGTGTGATAGAGGTGAACGCACGACTCTCGAGAAGTTCGGCACTGGCCTCGAAGGCTACGGGGTATCCGCTGGCTTTCGTGGCTGCCAAACTGGGTATGGGCTACGGACTCTTTGAACTGAAGAACTCGGTGACAAAGACTACCAGTGCCTTCTTCGAGCCCGCTCTCGACTATGTGGTCTGTAAGATTCCACGTTGGGACCTGTCGAAATTCCACGGCGTTGATAAGGAACTGGGCTCGTCGATGAAGAGTGTGGGAGAGGTGATGGCCATCGGTAGGAACTTCGAGGAAGCCATCCAGAAAGGTCTACGCATGATAGGACAGGGGATGCACGGTTTTGTGGAGAACAAGGAACTGAAGATTCCCGATATCGACGCTGCCCTGCGCGAGCCTACCGACAAGCGTATCTTCGTCATCTCGAAGGCGATGCATCTGCCGCAGTACGATATCGAAAGAATCCACGAGTTGACGAAGATCGACAAGTGGTTTCTCGAGAAGCTGAAGCATATCATCGACATCGATGAGCAGTTGAAGAAGCAGAACATCAACACGATAGAGAAGGAACTGCTGCGAGAGGCCAAGGTTTATGGATTTACCGATTTCCAGATAGCCCGCGCCATCGGTCTTGAGGGAGAGATCAGTACGATGCACGAGGCCCTGCTGCTGGTGAGGAACCGCAGAAAGCAAATGGGCATCCTGCCTGTGGTGAAGCAGATCGACACGCTGGCAGCAGAGTATCCGGCACAGACCAACTACCTGTATGTGACCTATAGCGGTGTAGCCAGTGACATCCAGTATGAGGGCGATAAGAAGAGTATCATCGTACTGGGGTCGGGTGCTTATCGCATCGGTTCGTCGGTAGAATTCGACTGGTGCGGTGTGCAGGCCTTGAACACCATCCGTAAAGAGGGTTGGCGAAGTGTGATGATCAACTATAACCCCGAGACGGTTTCTACTGACTATGATATGTGTGACCGTCTGTATTTCGACGAACTAACCTTTGAACGTGTACTCGACATCATCGAGTTTGAACAGCCTCACGGTGTGATTGTCTCGACGGGAGGACAGATACCCAATAATCTGGCCGTGTATCTCGACGAGCAGCATGTGAACATACTGGGTACACAGGCTGTGGATATCGATGGTGCAGAAGACCGTGCGAAGTTCTCGCAGATGTTGAGTGAGATTGGCGTGAACCAGCCGGAGTGGAGTGCACTGACCTCTATGGAGGATATCGATAGGTTCGTGGAGCGTGTGGGATTCCCCGTATTGGTGCGCCCCTCGTATGTGCTCTCTGGTGCTGCGATGAACGTGTGCTCGAACAAGGAAGAGCTCGAGAAATTCCTGCAGTTGGCGGCTAACGTCTCAGAGGATCATCCTGTGGTGGTGTCGAAGTTTATCGAGCATGCCAAGGAGATAGAGATGGACGCTGTAGCCAGGGACGGTGAGATCCTGGCTTATGCCATCAGTGAGCATATCGAGTTTGCCGGTGTGCACTCGGGTGATGCCACCATCCAGTTCCCCCCGCAGAAGCTTTATGTGGAGACGGTGCGCCGCATCAAGCGCATCTCGCGCCAGATAGCCAAGGCACTGCATATCAACGGACCGTTCAACATCCAGTATATGGCCCGTGATAACGATATCCTGGTGATAGAGTGTAACCTGAGAGCCTCGCGCTCCTTCCCCTTTGTATCGAAGGTGCTGAAGCTGAACCTTATCGACCTGGCCACGAAGGTGATGCTGGGACTGCCTGTGGAAAAACCGTCGAAGAATCTCTTCGACCTGGACTATGTGGGTATCAAGGCTTCGCAGTTCAGTTTCAACAGACTGCAGAAGGCCGACCCCGTACTGGGTGTGGATATGGCTTCGACGGGAGAGGTGGGATGTATCGGCGACAATACCGATACTGCCCTGCTGAAGGCGATGCTGAGTGTGGGGCATCGGATACCGAAGAAGACGGTGTTGCTCTCGACGGGTTCTGCCAAGCAGAAAGCGGAGATGCTGGATGCGGCCCGACAGTTGGTGGAGCATGGCTATGAACTCTATGCCACCGGCGGAACCTCTAAGTATCTCACCGATAACGGCATCGGGAACACACTGGTTCACTGGCCGTCGGACAGCGAACAGCCTCAGGCTCTCGACCTGTTGCATCAGCATAAGATCGACATGGTGGTGAATATCCCCAAGAACCTGACTACCCACGAGTTGACCAACGGCTATAAGATACGTCGTGCTGCCATCGACCTGAACGTGCCGCTGATAACGAATTCCCGACTGGCAAGTGCCTTTATTCATGCCTTCTGTACCAATAATCTCGACGAAATAGGTATCAAATCATGGGCAGAATATAAGTAGAACGTGCCTAAAGGCAAAAAAATGGTGCAATAATTTGGATATTTCAAATTATTGCATTATTTTTGCAGCAATATTAATAACTGAACCTATTATAATGGACGTAGGAGAAACTCTAGAATCTAGGATCAACAGGAGTGAGTACAAGATACTTATCGTCGATGATGTGGTCAGCAATGTGTTATTGTTGAAGATACTTCTGACGAACGAGAAATTCCAGGTTTGTACGGCCAACAACGGTACCACTTGTATCGAAATGGCAAGGACTGAGCATCCCGATCTGATTCTGCTTGACGTTATGATGCCCGATATCAGTGGTTTTGATACGGCAGTAATCCTGAAGAAAGACGAGGCTACCAAGGATATCCCCATTATTTTCCTGACGGCTCTGAATACGCCTTCCGATCTGGTGCATGGTTTCCAGGTAGGCGCCAGTGACTTCCTGACGAAGCCTTTCAACAAGGAGGAGTTGGTGATGCGTGTGATGCAACAGATATCACTGGTGGCTGCCAAGCGTCTCATCGAGAAGAAGAATGCCGAATTGAGCGCAACCCTGAATAACCGCGACAAGATGTACTCCGTGATTGCCCACGACCTGCGTTCGCCAATGGCCAGCATCCGTATGGTGCTGAACCTGCTGGTGCAGTCAGTAACAGTAGAGTCGGTAGGTGCAGAGACTTACGCACTTCTGGATCAGGCCAACCGTGAATCGGAAGAGGTGCACGACCTGCTGGATAACCTGCTGAAATGGACGAAGAGTCAGACGGGTCGTCTGAATGTGGTTATGCAGGATCTCGACCTGAACGATATCATCCCCGGTGTGGTGGATATCTTCGAGATGATTGCCCAGACCAAGCATATCAAGTTAAACCTGCAGCAACCTGGTGAGGCTCTGGTTGTGCAGGCTGATAACGATATGCTGAAGACGGTGGTGCGTAACTTTATGTCGAATGCCATTAAGTTCTCGCCAGATGGCTCTTCTATCGATATTGCCATGGTGAAGGAGGGCGACTTTGCCAAGGTCAGTGTGACCGACCATGGTGTGGGTATCGCTGCCAATCGTCTGGCAACCATCTTCCACAAGGGAGATACCACCTACGGAACAGGTGGTGAGGAGGGTTCTGGTCTCGGACTCCTACTCTGTCAGGACTTCGCCACGAAGATTGGCGGTGAATGTATGGTAGAGTCGGTAGAGGGACAGGGTAGTACCTTCAGTGTGCTGATACCATTAAAGAAAGACTGATGGCTACACCTATTTATATTATAGAGGAAACAAGACTTCGCCGCAACCTCACGCTGATCGCTGATGTTGCGGCGAAAGCCGATATAGAGATTATCCTGGCTTTTAAGGCCTTTGCCCTGTGGAAGACATTCCCCGTCTTCAGAGAATACATCCATTCCACGACAGCCAGTTCACTGTCGGAGGCACGGCTTGCCTACGAGGAGTTCGGTGCCCCTGCCCATACTTTCTCGCCAGCCTATACCGACGACGAGTTTGATGAGATTGTAGGCTGCTCTTCGCACCTGACCTTCAATTCGCTCTCACAATACGAGCGCTATCATGCAAGGGCAAAAGGGGTATCACTAGGCCTTCGTGTCAATCCGGAATATTCTGAGGTAGGTACCCTGTTGTATAATCCCTGTGCTCCAGGTACGCGCTTCGGTGTGACAGCCGATAAGCTGCCAGAACAACTGCCTGAGGATATCGAGGGATTCCATTGCCACTGTCATTGTGAGAGTGGGGCAGATGTGTTTCAACGTACGCTTGTACATATCGAGGAGAAATTTGCCAAGTGGTTTCCACAGTTGAAATGGATCAACTTCGGGGGTGGGCACCTGATGACACGGAAGGACTATGACGTAGCGTTACTCATCAGGATGATGCAGGACTTCCACCGCCGCTATCCTTGGCTCAAAGTGATTCTCGAACCTGGCAGTGCCTTTGCCTGGCAGACGGGACCGCTGGTGTCACATGTGGTGGATATCGTGGAGGATAAAGGCATCCGTACTGCCATCTTAGACGTGAGTTTCACTTGTCATATGCCCGACTGTCTGGAAATGCCCTATTATCCAGAGGTAAGAGGAGCCGAACATGTGGAGGAGTCGCAGGCTGGGGAACCTCATACCTATCGTCTTGGAGGAAACAGTTGTCTGAGTGGAGATTTCATGGCGTCGTGGCATTTTCCACAGGAATTGAAGGTGGGCGACCAGGTGATTTTCGAGGATATGATCCATTATACGACGGTGAAGACGAACACATTTAATGGTATCACCCATCCGTCTATCGGTATGCTTCATAGTGACGGAAAACTGGAGATCTTGCGCGATTTCGGCTACGAAGACTATAAAAATAGGATGGATTAGCGCTTTTTTTGAAAAAAAAGTCGTTGAAAAGTTTGTCAGTTCCGAAAAAAGCATTACCTTTGCACCCGCAATCAAGAGAGGTTGCCTTAGAAAGGCGGAAATAGCTCAGTTGGTAGAGCACAACCTTGCCAAGGTTGGGGTCGCGGGTCCGAGTCCCGTTTTCCGCTCTAATTATTGAACAAAAAGAGACATGAGGGAATGGCCCTGATGGTAATTGCCCAGGTGGCGGAATTGGTAGACGCGCACGTTTCAGGTGCGTGTGCCGCGAGGCGTGCAGGTTCGAGTCCTGTTCTGGGCACTCTTTTTTTTCAATATTTTTGTTGGAGAGGTGGCGGAATTGGTAGACGCGCTACTTTGAGGGGGTAGTGTCAATTGCGACGTGGGAGTTCGAGTCTCCTCCTCTTCACGTTTTAAAGATATAAGCGGAAATAGCTCAGTTGGTAGAGCACAACCTTGCCAAGGTTGGGGTCGCGGGTCCGAGTCCCGTTTTCCGCTCTTGTTTATTAAGGAAAACAACATTCTTTCAAAATGAATTTATATTTAAGATATTTTGACCGTGAAACGCTTGTGTCCACAGTTGATGAGGCTATTGATTTCCTGAGCAGTATTGACGAGATAGGGATGAATGCCGAACTGGAGGCTGATATCCGTGAGTATGTAGCAAGTGATGTCTTCTATCCCAAGCGTTATAAGGTTCAACCGCGTATTTATTTCATTATCATCAAGACTGAGGCTGCCACGATGCAGGATTTCAAGGAAAAGAAAGCCGTGCATGTGGGTTCGGAGAGTGTAAGTGTCAAGCCTACGGCTCCTGCACTGGTGCGTCTCAATGAGATTCGTCCAGGATGGTACGAGGGTAGCATCGACTTCAAACGGGTATCTCTGATTCCAGGTACAGGTAAGTTTCAGTATCGCGATACGCAGTTCGTGGCCCGTGTGAAGGCTAATTCTGGTATGGAGTGCTACGAGCGTATCGTCGATCATCTGCGTGACCGTGTGGATGAGCGCAGTCAGTTCCCCTCTGCAAAGGGAAAGAATTTTAAGTTCCGTTATTTAGGTCAAGCCAAATCACAGCAAGTATGAATAAGGTAATGCTTATAGGCAACGTCGGACAGGAGCCCGAGGTTCGCTATGTCGATCAGGGTGTGGCAGTGGCACGTCTTCGTCTGGCTACCACCGAGCGCGGATATACACTTCAGAACGGTACTCAGGTGCCGGATCATACCGACTGGCATAATGTGATCCTCTGGCGCCGTATGGCTGAGATCGTTGAGAAATACGTGCATAAGGGTGACAAACTCTATATCGAAGGCCGTATCCGTTATACGACCTACGATGACAAGCAGGGCCAGCGCCGTTACACGACGGAGATCTGGGCCGATAATCTTGAACTGTTGTCGCCCAAACCTGCTGCCAGTTCTACAGCCAGCGAACCAGTGGACGCCCCTCAGCCTGATAATAAACCAGACGAGCAGCTTCCGTTCTGACAATGGACTATCTTCAACAATTATTCAGCGAGGTACAGTTTATTGAACCCACCCCGGGTGCTATCATCGCTATCGTGCTGGCTTGTATCCTGCTCGTCTTCTCTGGCTATGCCTCGGGTTCGGAGATTGCATTCTTCTCGCTCTCCCCGAATGATCTGAACGAACTCGATGAGGAAAAGAACCCCAGCGATCGTCAGATATTGGAACTGCGTGAAGATACGGAACGTACGCTGGCTACAATCCTCATCACCAATAATCTGGTGAATGTAACCATCATCATGCTTTGTAACTACTTCTTTGACCATATCATCGACTTTGGTATGGCCTATTGGTTGCAGTTCGTGGTGATTACCATCTTTCTTACGTTCCTCCTGCTGCTTTTTGGTGAGATAATGCCTAAAGTCTATGCCGGACAGCACGCCTTAGCCTTCTGCCGGTTCTCTGCAGGGGGCATCCTTCGTCTGAGTCGTATCTTCAAACCGCTCTCAGCTGTCCTTATCCGTTCGGGTATATTGGCAGGAAAAGTGGTGCAGATGGAGAACCACGTACTCAGCGTAGATGATCTGGAGCAGGCACTCGAACTGACCGACGAGAATGAACTCAAGGAGGAGAAGGATATGCTGGAAGGCATTGTGCGTTTTGGCGACGAAACGGCTAAGGAGGTGATGACCAGTCGTCAGGACGTGGTGGATCTCGACTTCCGCTCTTCATTCCCTGACGTGTTGAAGTGTATCGTAGAGAATAACTATTCGCGTATTCCCGTCTATCAGGGCTCAATCGACAACATCCGAGGAATTCTTTATATCAAGGATCTGTTGCCCCATCTGTCGAAGCCTGCCTCGTTCCGCTGGCAGTCGCTCATCCGTCCTCCATATTTTGTGCCGGAAACCAAGAAGATTGACGACCTGTTGCGTGACTTCCAGGAGAACAAGGTGCATATCGCCATTGTGGTCGATGAGTTTGGAGGCACCAGTGGTCTTATCACTTTGGAGGATATCCTTGAGGAGATCGTGGGTGAGATCAACGACGAGTACGATGAGGAGGAGAAGAGTTATACGCGTATTAATGCGAACACCTATATCTTTGAGGGCAAGACCTTACTCAGTGATTTCTATAAGATCCTCGATCTCGACGACGAGACCTTTAAGGAAGTTGAGGGCGATGCCGACTCGTTGGCTGGACTGCTACTGGAAATCAAGGGAGACTTCCCGGACCTTAACGAGAAGATTGATTATCAGAATTTTACCTTCGCCGTTACAGAACTCGATGAGCATCGCATCTCAAAGATTAAAGTGATCATTCATGAAAAATCCGAGGAGTAAGCACTTCTCGGATTTTTGTTGATTACCAGCCATATTGTTGCCATCTCAGGGCGTTGTTCCACTGGAATTGCTGAATAGCAGTATTCCAGTTTGGCGACGTGTTTTTGTAGGATGTATGAGGGAAGAACATGCTTAGTGCACCACAGTCGTCAGGCTGTCCGTCAAAGGTGTCTTGTTCGCTGGCCAGTTTCTGGGAGTACGTGAGCCAGTGAGTGGAGTTTCGATAATAGGGGACGGCCTTCTGGTAGGCTGTGGCCCATATGTTGAAATCAGCCTCCGACGTATTGTTCTTCAGAATGTTATACATGTCGTATGAATAACGGTAACTACCGTATATGGCATAGTACATCTTGTTAGTGATGTCGAGCGGTCCTTCTGGCATCAGTTTGTCGCCGATGGTGGACAGCAGTTGGGCGGTAGCCGTAGCCAGTGTTCCCAGTTCTGCGCTTTTCACCGCCGACAGTGGAATGCTGTAGCCCTTCAGATCGCCCAATGCGAGATTGTAATAGCGATTGGGCTTGAGTTTGAATTCCTCCAGGTAGAAATCGTAGTACACATCGACGACAGATTTGTAGAAATCAGAACTCGTGTTGAACATTTCTGGTATGACCAGGTCGAAGGGAGCTCCGTCGTCGGGTATTTCGGCAGGTGATCCGATGACGTATTCTGTCACGTTACGCAGTTCGTAGGCGATTTCTATACTACCAAAGCTGCAGCAGTCGCCCATCACAAAGGTGAGTGGTGTGCCATCCATACCGTTGGCAATGGCTCGAGCCAGGGGTGGGATATTCATCCAGTACTTGCCTGCGCTTGCCGTCGAGTTGTTGCCCGTATCACCACCATAGGCTCGACTCTGTGGGTAGTCTATATCGTCATTGCTGAGTAACCATCCCGTGCCGTGCCCCCAGAGTACCAGTCCGTACGACTTTGCCGGATAGTTCGTGCGCATATAGCGAAGAGCCTTTTCCAGCACAGCAGGGTCGGCGGTGAGGGATTCTTCTGTACTCACAGAGTCCACATATTGTCCGTCCTTGATGCGTGCAAAGAATGGTGGGGTGTTATTGTCGGCCTGATCCACATACACAATCAGCCGCTGCCTATTGCCAAGTTTCAGCGAGGCAGTCTTCATCTCCTTCAAATCCAGGTCGGCATAATTCGAGAGATTGTTATCTCCTGCCACATACACCAGAATGGTGCGCTCGGGCGTCACATCTTCTTCGGAATCATCGTCTTTATGACAGGCTGTGAACAGCATTGCCATCACAAGTAGTAGAAATATCTTCTTCATACACATATCTATTCATTTGTAAATACGAGACAGGCCCAGTCTTGTTCCTCCTTTTGCGATGAGAGCCGAAGCCCCAGCGAGGCAGCCTTCTCAATCAGGAAATGACTGTCGGCTGTATAGAAGCCACTGAGGACAAGTTTGGCCCCGGGGGCCATCTTCTCCCGGAAACAGGGAAGGTCGGCCAACAGAATGTTACGGTTAATGTTGGCTAACACCACGTCGAAATTCCCCTCTACCTTATTTAATATAGAAGCGTCGCCAAGGAGTGACTGAAAATGGCTGTCAACACCATTGATCACCGCATTATGACGGGCGTTATCAGCCGACCATTCGTCGATGTCGTAACCCACGGCTTCGCGTGCTCCTAGTTTCAGGGCACAGATGGACAGGATACCTGTACCCGTACCGCAGTCAAGAATACGCTTGCCATGAAGGTCGCTGTCAAGCAGTGTGGCACAAATCATACGGGTGGTCTCATGGGTACCTGTGCCAAAAGCCAGTTTGGCATCAATCTCGATGACAACAGGGAAATCGCCTTCAGACAGATGGCGTCCATCATGAATGACCAGACGATTATCGATGACAATGGGTTCGAAGCCCTCCTGCTCCCACTGTTCATTCCAGTCGCGATCTTCAGCCTCACGAATCTCGTAACTCACATTGACACCCTCAAAGGGGAAGTCGTTGAGTACTTCTCGTAAGGTGTCCTCAGAGAAGAGTGCCTGTTGCACGTAGCCTTTCAGCCCCGTTTCAGTCTCTTCGAAGGTCTCAAAACCTGCTTCTCCTGCCAAGGCTGCCACGATGTCGCTGGCATCGGAAGAATAGGGTTTTATGCTGAATTCTATTTCGTAATATTTCATAACGTCTGCCGTTTCGGGGACAAAATTACAAAAAACATCGAAATTCCGGCCACAAGTTTGGCTTTTTATCTAAAATTATGTTATCTTTGCACGCAAATAATGCATTATTGACCATATCCAAAAGATAAAAGCTATGAAATATGGATTTGTAAAAGTAGCAGCTGCCGTTCCTGCAGTGAAGGTGGCCGATGTGGAATACAACGTACAGCAGATCGAGAGTCTGATTGCTCAGGCTGAAGGTCGTGGCGTAGAGGTCATCGTGTTTCCAGAGCTCTGTATGACGGGTTACACCTGCCAGGATCTGTTCAAGGAACAGTTATTACTCGATCGTGCAGAATCGGCTGTACTCACGCTGCTCGACTTTACGCGTAAACTCGACATTATCTCCATCGTTGGTCTGCCAGTGGTTATCAATGGTCTGCTTTATAACTGTGCCGCCGTCATTCAGAGCGGTTCGCTGCTGGGTATTGTGCCTAAGACCTACCTGCCCAACTATGCCGAGTTCTACGAGAAGCGCTGGTTTGCCTCTGCCCAGGATCTGAATCCTTCGGAGATCTATTTCGCAGGAGGACAGGTTTCTGTCAGTTCAGAGCCTAAGCTCTTTGTTACCTCCGATGGCATGAAGTTTGGTATAGAGATATGTGAGGATGTATGGGCACCTATTCCCCCCAGCAATAATCTCGCAGTGGCAGGTGCTGATATCATCTTCAACCTTTCTGCCAGCAACGAGGTGTTGGGCAAGCATACTTACCTGAAGTCGCTGTTGGCTCAGCAGAGTGCCCGCACCATCTGTGGCTATGTCTATGCCAGCTGTGGTTTTGGCGAATCCACTCAGGATGCCGTCTATGGCGGCAATGCCCTGATCTTCGAGAATGGTCATCTGCTCGTAGAGGGCTCCCGTTTCTCCTTCCAGCCTCAGATTCAGAATTGTCAGATCGATGTGGAGAAATTGCGCGTAGAGCGTCGCACCAACACCACGTTTATCAATGCCCAGCGTCGTGCCCATGCCGTAGAAATAACTTGTAAACCCGTAGCACTACGTGAGTTCGAGCTGCAGCGTGACATCGATCCCCATCCCTTTATTCCGAAGGCAGAAAATATGCAGTCCACCTGTGAGGAGATCCTTAATATCCAGGTGGCCGGACTCGCCAAGCGTCTCTATCATATCAAAGCCTCAAAGGCTGTGATAGGCATCAGCGGTGGTCTTGACTCCACGTTGGCTTTGCTGGTTACGGTTAAAGCCTTCGACAAACTGGGACTCGACCGTAAGGGTATCATTGGTATCACGATGCCAGGTTTCGGTACCACCGACCGCACCCATAACAATGCTGTCAAATTGATGCAGACGTTGGGAGTCACCATTCGTGAAATCAGCATTGCCAAGGCTGTCACCCAGCATTTCGAGGATATCGGACACGACATGAAGGTGCATGACGTGACCTACGAGAATTCTCAGGCCCGTGAGCGTACGCAGATCCTGATGGATGTGGCTAATAAGGAGAATGCCATTGTCGTTGGTACAGGCGATCTCTCTGAGTTGGCATTAGGATGGGCCACGTATAACGGTGACCACATGTCGATGTATGGTGTGAATGCCGGGGTGCCCAAGACGCTGATCCGCTATCTGGTGAGTTATATTGCCGGTGAGATGGCTACCGACGTGCTTTTGGATATCGTAGATACCCCCATCTCTCCGGAACTGATTCCTGCCGACGAACATGGTAATATCAAGCAGAAGACGGAAGATCTGGTAGGACCTTACGAGCTCCACGACTTCTTCCTCTATTATTTTCTGCGTTTCGGTTTCAGCCCAAGAAAAATTTTCCTCATGGCTAAGCGCGCCTTCTGCACAGCCTCGCCTGTGGATGGTGTAGAAGAGATCTACACCGAGGATGTCGTGAAGAAGTGGCTCACCACGTTCTGCCGTCGTTTCTTTACCCAGCAGTTCAAGCGCAGTTGTCTGCCCGATGGTCCGAAGGTGGGTAGTGTGAGTCTCTCGCCACGAGGCGACTGGCGTATGCCGAGCGATGCCTCTTATGCCCTGTGGATCAACGAGTGCGAGAGTTTGTAAAAGGTAAAAAGGTAAAAAGGTAAAAAAGTAAAAGGGTATAAAGAAAAATGAGTTAGCTGAATGCTAACTCATTTTCTTTCAGTGTGATATGGATAACCGAGCCTAGTGGCAAGTCGCCATTCACAATGATATCGCTGATACCGTCTTCGATATAGTTCTGAATGGCTCGTTTCAGCGGACGGGCACCAAACTGTACGTCGTAGCCCTTAGTGGCCACAAACTCCTTGGCCTCTTCAGAGAGATTGACGTGGTAGCCAATCTGTTCGATACGTTGATACAGACTCTTCAACTCGATGTCGATGATTCTTTTGATGGCTTCGAGGTCGAGCTGATCGAAGGTGATGATCTCGTCGAGACGGTTCAGGAACTCTGGTGAGAACTGCTTCGACAGCGCCTTCTGCACAATGTCGCGAGCATGCTGTTTGTCTTTGTCGTTGAGGGCCAGTCCTGTACTGCCCGAGGCACTGAAACCAACACCACGTCCAAAGTCCTTCAGTTGTCGTGTACCAGCATTCGAGGTCATGATAATCACCGTATTACGGAAATCCACAAAGCGTCCATTGCCGTCTGTCAGGCGACCCTCGTCCAGAACCTGCAACAATAGGTTGAACACGTTGCCATGCGCTTTCTCAATCTCGTCGAGCAGCACGATGGAGTAGGGGTGGCGACGTACGCGTTCCGTCAGCTGTCCACCTTCCTCGTAGCCCACATAGCCCGGAGGTGCACCAATCAGTCGTGAGGTGTTGAAACTCTCCGTGTATTCGCTCATGTCGATACGAATCAGTGCATCACTGCTGCCAAACATAAACTCTGCCAGTTTCTTGGCCAGATACGTCTTACCCACACCTGTAGGACCAAGGAACATAAACACACCTATGGGGTGGTTGGGATCCTTCAGGCCTACTCGGTTTCTCTGTATGGCCTTTACCATCTTGTCGATGGCGGCATCCTGGGCGATGACGGCGTTCTTCAGCTCCTGTGCCATGCCCTTCAACCGGATACCCTCCTCCTCAGCCATACGCTGGGCAGGCACACCCGTCATCATAGCCACCACTTCAGCCACCTGCTCGGCATCCACCATCTGCCGTTCCTCGTCCTCGCCCTTGCTCCAGCGCTCGTTCAGCTCATTCAGTTCTGCCTCAAGTGCTGTTTGACGGTCACGATAGCCGGCAGCCAGTTCGAAGTTCTGATTCTTCACGGCCCACTGCTTTTTCTCCTTCACGCTGGCAATCTCACTCTCCTTTTCGGCAATCTCTGGGGGAATCTGAGCATTTCCTAGATGTACGCGCGAGCCCGTCTCGTCAAGGGCGTCAATGGCTTTGTCGGGCATAAAGCGGTCTGTCACATAGCGGTCTGTCAATTTGACACATGCCACCAGGGCCTCGTCGGTATAAGTCACGTGGTGGTGCTGTTCGTAGCGGTCCTTGATGTTACGCAGTATCTGCAGTGTCTCCTCGTTGGTGGTAGGCTCCACCTGTACCTTCTGGAATCGGCGCTCCAGGGCACCGTCTTTCTCTATCGAGTTACGGTATTCGTCAAGTGTCGTTGCTCCGATGCACTGTATGGTACCCCTTGCCAGCGCAGGTTTCATGATGTTAGCGGCATCCATGCTGCCAGGTGTCGATCCGGCTCCGATGATGGTGTGGATCTCGTCGATAAACACGATTACGTCAGGGTTGGCCTCCAGCTCTTTCATCAGTGCCTTCAGGCGCTCCTCAAACTGTCCACGATACTTTGTACCGGCCACTACACCCGTCATGTCGAGGGTATAGATGCGCTTGCCGAAGAGCATCGGACTCGTGTGGTGCTCGGCAATCAGCTGTGCCAGTCCTTCCACGATGGCACTCTTGCCCACGCCGGGCTCACCTATCAATATCGGGTTGTTCTTCTTCCTACGACCCAGAATCTCGATAATGCGCTGTATTTCTTTCTGTCGCCCCACGCAGGGATCCAGTTTGCCTTCAGCCGCAGCCAGTGTCAGGTCGGTGCCGAAGGTGTCGAGCACAGGTGTCTTCGAGTTCTGTTTCTTCTGTGTAGCGGTAGTGGTGCCTGTCGAACCAGCGTTCGACGATTTGCCCGAGGTGTTGGTGGTTTCCTCGAAATCATCCTCTTCCTCGTCGGGCAGCCCAATCCCGTCAATGACACTGTTGTTCTTGGGAGCATATAGCATGGCCAAAGCGTCTTCGTAATTCATATTGTTCAATTCTAAAACTTGTTTGGCGCCGTTGTTTACGGCATCGTGCAGGATGGCCAGCAGCAAGTGCTGTTCGTCCACTTTTGTCGTTCTCTGTATGCGGGCCTCCAGTACGGCGAGCTTCAGTATGTTGCTTGCTTTCTCGTTCAGCACGAGCTCTGTCGTAAGGATGGGAGTCCCGATTTCGTCTTCTCTTACGCGCTGTTCCAGTTCTGTCTTCACTGACTGCAGGTTCAGGTTGAGCCTGTGGAACAGGTCGATGACAGGACCGTTACTGCTTCTGAGCATTCCCAGCAGCAGGTGTTCTGGCCCTACCGAACGGCTGGCCAGGCGCGCAGCCTCCTCTCTCGAGAAGGCCAGTATCTCTGATACTCTGGGTGAAAACTGGCTAGTCATTGTTACTTTTTACCTTATTACTTGATTACTGTTTTCTGTTCTACTTTGCAAAGATACGAATAATTCTGCAAACATCGTGCCATTTATTCTAAAAAACTTTCCGCTAAAATAGCTTAAAAGGTTTGGTTAGCTTAAAAAAAATAAGTACCTTTGCACGGTTAAAAATGCGTCAGCGGGCTTAAAAAGTGCCTTAAACGCAAAATCTAGAAAATAGTAAATAGTCAAATAGTAAAATAAAAAGATGGATCAAACATTCGACAACGACAGAATTCTTAAGATTAACATCGAGGAGGAAATGAAGTCAAGCTACATCGACTACTCTATGTCAGTCATTGTGGCACGTGCCCTTCCCGATGTACGCGACGGCTTTAAGCCGGTGCATCGCCGTATCCTTTATGGTATGATGAATATTAACAATGTCTCTACCCAACCTTATAAGAAATGTGCGCGCGTAGTAGGTGAGGTGCTCGGTAAGTACCACCCCCATGGCGACTCTTCAGTCTATGGTGCCCTCGTTCGTATGGCTCAGGACTGGAACATGCGCTATACGCTCGTCGATGGTCAGGGAAACTTCGGTTCTGTAGATGGCGACTCCCCAGCTGCCATGCGATACACCGAGTGCCGACTCTCTAAGATGGGTGAGCATATCATGGACGACCTCGAGAAGGAGACCGTCGATATGATGAACAACTTTGACGACTCGCTTCAGGAGCCTACCGTCATGCCTACCAAGATTCCTAATCTGTTGGTGAACGGTGGTAACGGTATTGCCGTGGGTATGGCCACCAATATGCCTACCCACAATCTGGGTGAGGTCATCGATGGCTGCTGTGCCTATATCGACAATCCCGATATCGATACCGACGGACTCATGCAGTATATCCCAGGTCCCGACTTCCCCACAGGCGCCTATATTTATGGTCTGCAGGGTGTGCGCGATGCCTACGAGACAGGTCGTGGCCGTATTGTGATGCGTGCCAAGGCTGAGATCGAGAGTGGAGAGACTCACGACAAGATTGTTGTCACAGAAATTCCTTATGGAGTCAATAAGGCCGACCTCGTGGCTTACATCGCTGATCTGGCTAACCAGCACAAGATTGAAGGTGTGGCCAATGTCAACGATGAGTCAGGCCGTCAGGGCATGCGTATCGTGGTCGATGTGAAGCGCGATGCCAATGCCAATGTACTGCTCAACAAGCTCTTCAAGATGACGGCTCTACAGAGCTCATTCTCAGTGAATAACATTGCGCTGGTTAAAGGTCGTCCTCGTCTGCTCAACCTCAAGGAGTGCGTCAAGTACTTCGTTGAGCACCGCCACGATGTCACTATCCGTCGCACACAGTACGACCTGCGTAAGGCTCAGGAGCGTGCCCACATCCTTGAAGGTTTGATTATTGCCGTTAATAATATCGACGAGGTTGTACATATTATTCGCAACTCTAAGACACCCACCGACGCCCAGCGCAACCTGGAGCAGCGTTTCGAACTCGACGAGCTCCAGTCGAAGGCCATCGTCGATATGCGTCTGTCTCAGCTTACCGGTCTGCGCGTCGATCAGCTCCATCAGGAGTACGACGACCTGATGAAGCTCATTGCCGACTTGCAGGAGATCCTCGACAATCCCGAGCGCTGTAAGCAGGTGATGAAAGACGAGCTACAGGAGGTGAAGGAGAAGTATGGCGACGAGCGCCGTACGGAGATCATTCCGTTCGACCACGAGTTTAATGCCGAAGACTTCTATCCCGACGATCCCGTGGTGATCACCGTCTCCCACATGGGTTACATCAAGCGCACCAAGCTCGACGAGTTCCACGAGCAGGGTCGTGGTGGTGTAGGAGCCAAGGCTGCCCGTCATCGCGACAACGACTTCACCGAGTATATCTATCCTGCCACCATGCACAACACGCTGCTCTTCTTCACCCAGAAGGGTCGCTGCTACTGGCAGAAGTGCTACGAGATACCCGAGGGCGACAAGAACTCGAAGGGCCGTGCCATCCAGAATATGCTGAACATCGAGCCCGACGATGCCATCAATGCCGTACTGCGCATCAAGAACTTCAACGACGAGGAGTTCCTCAAGACCCACTATGTGGTATTCGCCACCAAGCAGGGTATCATTAAGAAGACCCGTCTTGATCAGTATAAGAATGTACGTGCCGCAGGTGTGCGTGCCATCAATATCAATGAGGGCGACGAGGTGGTAGGCGTTCGTCTGACCAATGGTCACAACGAGCTGCTGATGGCCAACCGCAATGGTCGTGCCGTACGCTTCGACGAGAACGATGTGCGTACCATGGGTCGTGTATCTACAGGTGTTATAGGTATGCGCCTCGATGGTGGCGACGACGAGGTGGTCGGTCTGGTATGCGTCAACGATCCTAACGTCGAGACCATCATGGTGGTGTCTGAGAACGGCTACGGCAAGCGCTCTGAGGTAGAAGACTATCGCAAGACCGCTCGTGGCGCCAAGGGTGTGAAGACGCTCGCTGTCACAGAGAAGACAGGCCGTCTGGTGGCCATCAAGGTGGTTACCGACGAGAACGACCTGATGATCATCAACAAGTCGGGAATCCTCATCCGCCTGAAGGTGGCCGATGTGCGCGTCATGGGTCGTGCCACCCAGGGTGTTCGTCTCATCAACCTCGCCAAGAAGAACGACGTCATCGCCAGCGTCTGCAAGGTGATGCACTCACAGGCCGAGGATGAGGACATCGAGACCGCTGAGGTGGTTGACGAGGAGAGCGCCGATTAAACCAATCGCAAGTTTTTACGTCAATAAAGTATAATCACTAATAATAACATTATCAACCAATTTAAAGGCTTATGAAAAAATTAATGATGATGGCAATGATGCTGGTGGCCAGTGCTACCGCTTTTGCCGGTGACAGTGACGCCCTGAAGGCAATCCTCAAGGCAAAGACCTATGCTGAGGCTGAGGCCCTGCTCAACAGCAGTCTCGCTTCTCTCGCTAACGATGCAGAGAAGGCTAAGGCTTACAACAAACTTGTCGATCTGGCTATGGATCAGTTCAATGCCCAGAGTACTATTCAGACCGAGAATCAGGTAGCCGCCCAGATGGGTAAGGAGCCGAAGCCCGTCGATGAGGCTCTTATGTCAGAGATGGCCTACAACGCTATCAAGGCCGCTCAGGAGTGCGACAAGTACGACCAGATGCCCAACGAAAAGGGTAAGGTGTCTCCTAAGTTTGCCGAGAAGAATGCTCAGCGTCTGTGGTTCGGTCCACGCAACCAGCTGGTGAATGCCGGTCAGAACGCCGTTTCAGCTCAAGATAACAAGACCGCCCGTAAGTATTGGGAGCTCTTCACCCTGAGTAACGAGTTCCCCCTGTTCCAGGCTTGCGACCGTGAGCAGCAGAAGCCTTATTTCGGACAGGTAGCCCGCTATGCAGCTGTCTTCGCTTATCAGGAGAAGGACATCCAGAAGGCTCTCGAGCTTGCCGAAATCACCATGAAGGTGCCCGAGGAGTACGACAATGCCCTCAACCTCAAGATGGAGATCCTTGGTGACGGTCTGCAGTCGAAGGAAGACTCTGTAAGCTATATCAACAAGCTGAAGGAGATCTATGCTGAGCACAAGACCGACGGTGTGATGGAGAAGCTCTACAACATGCTGCTCGCTACTGGTGAGAAGGATGCTGCCATGAAGATCCTCGACGATGCCCTCGCTGTTAATCCAGATAACTTCGTAGCCCTTGCCGACAAGGGTCTCGGAATCATCAACGACAATCCCGCTGAGGCTGTGAAGTGTCTGAAGCGTGCTGCAGAGCTTAAACCCGACAATGCCGCTATCCAGACCTATGCAGGTACCTCTCTGAGCGTGCTGGCCCAGAACACCGAGGATCGTGAAACCCAGAAGAACCTCTACAAGGAGGCTATCAGCTTCTACGACAAGGCAAAGGAGCTCGATCCCGACATGCTGCAGGCTCGCTGGGGTTACAACCGTTACAACGCTTATTACAACTACTATGGTGCCGATGCTCCTGAGACCAAGCAGGCAGAGGCCGAGAGTAAGTAAGAAGCCACACTGTAAGGTATAAGATAATTGCCTGTCTCTCAGTAATAAGCTGGAGGCAGGCAATTTTGTTGAGGTTACTTTTTAATTAATTTGGTTTTACGCCTATTATCCTTCGGCCTCACGGCGAAGTGCAGCCAGTACGTTATAGCTGTACCGCAGTTCCTCCAACCAGTTCTCGCAGAGGTTCCTCAGGTTCAACACTGCCGCATGAGGCGGCGTATTATCAATCTTAAGGTTATGCCCCTACACAACTCGTGGTTCCCATAGCGGTTAAGATCGCCGTAATCACCGACGCCAATATCTGCAGCGTCCACTTGATAGTTTCCTT
>CACXVS010000026.1 GCA_902771155.1 uncultured Prevotellaceae bacterium | reverse complement strand
AGCCCATCAGGGTGCGCCATTGCAGAAACAAGTTCCTAATAAAGTTCCTAATAAAGTTCCTAATAAACTCAAGAAAGAATTTCCGGATATATCCGATGCCACATGGGATGTATATAGGATATTGAAATCCAATCATTCGGCATCATCAGAAGAAATCGGTGCAGCATTAGGCATTAGCAGTCGTATGGTTCGCAAGCATATTGCCTCTCTGCGTGATGCTGGTATCATAGTCCGTATAGGCAGCAACAAAACAGGTCATTGGGAAGTTGTCAGAAAGGAGGAAGGAGTATGAGTGAGTGGAAAGAAGTGAAAATTGGAGATGTATGTTCTGTCAAGCGAGGGGCATCTCCTCGCCCTATTCAGAACTTCATGTGTAAAAATGGAATGCCTTGGGTAAAAATTGCAGATGCAACAAGGAGCAATTCAAGGTACATATATTCAACAGAAGAATTTATTACAGAAGCAGGTGTACCTAAAAGTCGTACTGTAACTCCAGGTACCCTGATAGTCTCTAATAGTGCAACACCTGGACTTCCTAAAATCATGGGCATAACAGGTTGTGTTCACGATGGTTGGCTTATAATAAATGATTTTAATGGAGTCTTGAAAGAATACATGTATTATAAGTTCATTGATATACGACGAGTTCTTAGTAATCAAGCAAATGGAAGTGTATTCATGAACTTAAAAACCGATATCGTCAAGGATTTTCCCATAAAAGTACCAAGCATACAAGAGCAAGAAGTTATAGTCGCATTTCTCAATAATATTGATGCAAAAATTGAATGTAATCAAAAGATTTGTGAGAACTTAGAGGCTCAGGCTCAGGCTCTTTTCAAGCATTGGTTCATTGACTTTGCCCCATTTAAAAATGGAAATTTTTGTGCAAACCGAGAGCAGAATGAAACTTGTTTCAATTCTGCCGAGGTGCAGCCAAAAATCACAGGCAAAGCCTGTAAATTCGTAGAGTCAGAACTTGGAATGATTCCTGAAGGATGGAGAGTGGGAAAGTTCACTGATATATTTGATCTTGGTTCTGGTGGAACTCCTAAAACTTCGGAAAAATTATATTGGGAAGATGGTTCTATTCCTTTCTTTAGCCCTAAAGATGTGAATGGTGTTTATTGCTTTGATACGGAAAAACACATCACGGAGAAAGGGCTAAATAATTGTAGCAGTAGTTTATATAGTAAAAATACTGTCTTTATTACATGTAGAGGAACTGTAGGAAAGGTTGCTATGGCAGCTGTTCCTATGGCTATGAACCAGTCAAACTATGCTATATTATCAAATAAAGGATATTCACAATATTTTGCTTATCTCATGACTGTTTCCATTGTCAAGAAGTTGAAATTCAAAGCTAATGGTGCTGTCTTTGATGCGATAACTTCAAAAGATTTTAAAGAACAAATCATCATTCCAAATTTAAACGTTGTGAATAGATTTGATTCCATAATACAACCAATTTTTGATAATATTCTTAACATTGGTTTTGAGAATCTCCGTCTCTCCACTCTCCGCGATACCCTTCTTCCCAAACTGATGTCTGGTCAAATAAAAGTGTAGGCTTATGGACAAAGTATCTATTCGATTCTATAAAGACCACGAGGTGAGAGCGGTGTGGAGCGAGGAGGATAATAAGTGGTTCTTCTCTGTGCTCGATGTGATTGGTGCCATCAACGAACAGCCCGACTATGCCAAGACTCGTAACTACTGGAAGTATCTGAAGACCAAACTGAAGGCAGATAAGAATGAAGTGGTTAGTGCCACTAACCAGTTGAAGTTGCTTGCTCCTGACGGGAAACGACGACTCACCGATGCGCTTGATTCGGAAGGTGTCTCAGCACTCGCCAAGGCTATACCCAACCAGAAGGCCACTGCTTTCCTCGACTGGTTCGTATATAGCGACAGCTCCATCGACGGACAAAGCAAGAAGAAGGCCTACACCCTCGTAGAGAGTGGATTGCTTGACTCGCTGAAGCCTGGGACTATCGAATGTTTGCAGCAGATCCATGCCTACCTGTTTGGCGGGCTTTACGACTTTGCAGGTCAGATTCGTCAAAAAACCATTTGGAAAGATGGCACACTCTTCTGTCGTGCTGAGTATCTGATGAAAAATCTGAGTATCATTGAGCAGATGCCTGAAACGACATTCGACGAGATCGTGAATAAATATGTGGAGATGAACGTGGCCCATCCTTTTATGGAGGGTAACGGACGAAGCACACGTATCTGGCTCGACTTGATTTTCAAGAAACGCCTGAAGCTGTGCGTGGATTGGAGTAAGATCGATAAGAAGGAATACTTAGCTGCTATGCGACAGAGCACAACTGATGCCCGCGCCATCAAAGCGTTGCTAAAAGGTGCTATGACCGACAAGATTGACGATCGCGAGATATTTATGAAAGGTATCGACTATTCATACTATTACGAGCAAACTGATTAAGAGAGAAAAGCCTATGAACGGATATACAGAAAACGAATATGAACAGGCGCTTATCGAACTGTTTCAGAGCCTTGAAGGGAAGCAGTACCGCTATGAGTATGGCCCTGATATAGAGCGTGACTATAGCAATCCGCTATTGGATGATGTGTTGCAAGCGTCTTTGCAGCATATCAACCCCAAAGTGCCAACGTCTGCCATTGATGATGCCATCAAGAAACTGCACCAGATAGAGGGCTCGTCGCTCTATGAGTGTAACTTTAAGTTTACCCAGATGCTGCAGTATGGCATCGAGGTGCAATATACTGATGAAAAACATCAGTTGAAGACAGCTATCGTGAATCTGATAGACTATGGGAATGAAGCAGAGAACGACTTCCTGGTGGTGAACCAGTTCACCATGCAGGAACACGACACCAAACGGCCTGACATCGTGGTGTTCGTGAATGGTCTGCCATTGGTGGTTATCGAGTTGAAATCGCCGAGCAGGGAAGAGACGGATGCCAGCGAAGCCTATCTGCAACTGAGGAATTATCAGAAGTTCATCCCCTCGCTCTTCATCTATAATGCCTTTAACGTGATGAGTGATATGGCACTCACCAAGATTGGTACCATCACAGCAAAGGAGGATCGCTACATGGAATGGAAACAGCCTACTGGCGAGGTGGCTGACTATGACACAGCCTTTAAGTCGGTATTCACGCCGAAGGTTTTCCTGAACCTCCTGAAGAACTATATGCTCTTCGATGTGCGCGAAGGCAGTTATGCCAAGATTCTGGCAGGCTATCATCAGTATTATGCGGTGGAGAAAGCAGCCCTGAAGACTGAGGAAGCTGTAAAGGGCGATGGAAAGATTGGTGTGTTCTGGCATACGCAAGGCTCAGGCAAGAGTCTGTCGATGGTATTCCTGACACACCATCCCAAGGTGCAACAGATGAACCCGACGATAGTGGTGATTACAGACCGCAACGATCTGGACGAACAGTTGTATGGACAGTTCTCGCGCACGATTGACTTCCTGCGTCAGCGACCTGTGCAGTGTACCAGTCGGAATGCAGAGAACGATGACACTTCGCTGAAAGCCATGCTGAAGAACCGCAATTCGGGTGGTATCATCTTTACCACGATGCAGAAGTTTGATGATTGGGATGGGCCACTCTCAGACCGCCAGAACATCATCGTGATGACAGATGAGGCACATCGTGGGCAGTATGGCATGGAAGAGAAAGTGGATACTGAGGGAAATGTGCATATCGGAGCAGCTCGCAAGATTCGCAACTCGCTGCCTCATGCTTCGTATATCGGCTTTACGGGTACGCCTATTTCAGATAAGGATAGAGACACCCGTGAAGTGTTTGGCGATGATATCGATGTTTACGACATGACCCAGGCTGTCAAGGATGGTGCCACAAGACCAGTCTATTATGAGAGTCGTGTCATCAAACTGAAACTCAACGACGAAGTGCTGGCTCAGATTGATGCTGAGTATGACAAGCTGAGGCGGGAAGGAGCCTCGGAAGAAGACCTTGAGGAGAACAAGAAGGAGATGTCGCACATGGATGCGCTGCTGGGTAATGATGCAACGATCAACGACCTTGTGACAGATATCATCTCTCACTACGAGGATAACCGCCAGTATGTATGCTGTGGTAAGGCTATGATTGTGGCGTACTCCCGTCCGATAGCGATGAAGATATACAAGCGCATCCTTGAACTCCGTCCTGATTGGACAGAGAAAGTGAAGGTGGTGATGACGGGTGGCAATCAGGATCCTGAGGAATGGGCAGACATCATCGGCAGTAAAGCCTACAAGAAAGAACTCGCCAAGAAGTTCAAGGACGAGAACGACCCCATGAAGATTGCCATCGTGGTGGATATGTGGCTGACAGGCTTCGATGTGCCCTCGCTGGCAACGATGTATGTGTATAAGCCCATGAAGGACCACAATCTGATGCAGGCTATTGCCAGAGTGAACAGAGTGTTCCCTGAGAAGGCTGGTGGCTTGATAGTCGATTATGTGGGCATTGCGGCAGCTCTGAAGGATGCCATGAAGCGCTATACCAAGCGCGACCAGAACAACTATGGCGATAATGATATCAAGAAGAGGGCATACTCAGAGTTTAAGGAGAAACTGGAGATTTGCCGAGAACTGCTGCATGGCTATGACTATAGTAGTTTTCATAAAGGTACACCTGCTGAACGTGCTCACATCATCAAGGGGGCTGTTAACTTCATGATTGCGCCTGAGAAGGCTGAAGACTGCAAGGCCTTCGTCAAGAATGCTTCGTTGCTGCGTCAGGCTGTTACTCTTTGCCGTTCTTTACTCGTAGAGGCAGAGCGCTTTGAGGCCAGCTTGATGGAGTCTGTAAGAATCCTGATCATACGACTGCAGAATCCAGGCAAGATAACCAAGCGGGAAATCAACAAGCGCATAGCTGCCCTGATTGAGCAAAGTGTGCAGAGCGATGGGGTGGTGAACCTCTTCGACGAGCAGACGGAATTCTCACTCTTCGATGAGAAATTCATGGAAGAGGTGAAGAAGATGAAGGAGAAGAACCTGGCAGCCAAGTTGCTCGAAGACCTGCTGCGTGGACGTGTGAGGACGATGACTCGCATCAATATCGTGACGGGTGAGTTGTTCAGCGAGAGATTCAGTGAAACGCTGAATCGTTATGTCAATGGACTCATCACTAACGAAGAGGTGATCCAAGAGCTGCTGAAACTGGCTCAGGAGATGATGGATGCAGAGCAGCAAGGCAACGATTTAGGTCTCTCAAATGAAGAGAAGGCTTTCTACGATGCCCTGACACGTCCTCAGGCTGTGAAGGACTTCTATTCTAACGAGCAGTTGGTTACCCTCACGAAGGACTTGGCAGACATGCTCAGAAGGAATCGCACCATCGACTGGAATCGCAGAGAATCGGAACGGGCCAATATGCGACGACTGGTGAAGCGATTGCTGAAGAAATACAAGTACCCACCAGAGGAAGCAGAAGGTGCCATGAATGTAGTTTTGAAGCAGTGCGAACAGTGGGCAGAGAATGGGGAGTATTATACCCCGAAAAAACTGATGTATGTTGAGGATGATACAGATGTTCGCAACCTGATATATAATCGTCTGCAGATGAATGCAAAGACAAGCGATATGGACCTGCAGCGTGAGGTTATAGAGCGATACGGCGATCGCTATCCAGACATGAAACTTAACGACTGGCGCCACATCATCGAAGCATATACGCCAATGGTAAGGGAGGCTTCTGCCTCTAATGCAAAGGAAGTGCTGTTGCATCCAGATCAAATGAGTAAGGCTGCCGATCCTCTCGAAGAGCCGGAGTGAAGGTGGATTAATAAAAAAATAGGGGGGCGCGTATCGCTACGCACCCTCCCCGACACCTTGTTAATACAATCTTAAATTGTTTTCACATGAATTTCTGGTGCAAAGGTACGGCTTTTTTGTGGATTGAGCAAATATTTCCAGTTTTATTTTGTTCTTTGAACACTTTTTGCTAAATTTGCACTCCGAAAAATATACCTGACTAAAAACATTAGAATAATGACAAATAAGAATTACAGTTTTTATCGTTGTTGCCTTGAAATGGGGATGGCGAGAGAAGGAGATCCGGGATGGTTAGCGGCAACGGAGGTTGTGCAGGCTGTATGCTCCGCAGGCTTCCGTGAAAATGGTTTCTTAATGAAAAGTTACCCTTTGATCCCTCAATACTATCTTAAATACGCGAAGACGCCCAGAGAGGGGATGTTTATGCTGAGAGTTGTGAAAAAGACAGATATGACATCGCTGGATATCCTGATAGACACCCGAATATACCCCAACATGATTATGATGGAACAGCACAAAGACTGGACGGAAGAGGCTGACGAGGTGAGAAATGCACTGGAGTGTTTCATCAACGACGCTGCCGAAAAACAGAAATGGCGCATTTGCCTGGAAGAGCACCGCCCTGGTGCAACCCAGAATCTGGCAGAGTTCCTGAGTGCCTTGAAATACTTGGAAAACGATGACGATATGACTGAAAAACATCATGGAGGTGTTCACATAGACCAGTTGATAAAGGTGAACGGCAACTATTACTACAACGACATCGTAAGGACTGCAGATGCTGAAAGCGGAGCGGACGAGACACAGCCTGCAGACAGGGATTCGGAATTGGTGGATGAACTGAAGCCGCTATTCTATAATAATATGGATAATGTAAGGCAATTCCTGAATGAGATCGACGGGATGACGCCTAACGACATTACCGACCTGGTGAACCAGTGGGTGAAGGACAAGCGGATATCGGACTACGGCAACAGCAGGAAGGGGGTGCTCTGGGACATTCTGAACAGGGCGGGACTATATACCAAGTCGCGACAGAATTGGAACAGGAGAGTGTATTAGGCTCTCCTTTTTTTGTGCCCTTTTTCGGCGGTTCAGGTTTCCGAAGTTTCCGAAAAAGGTTTCTAAAAGTTTCTAAAGGTTTCTATAGGTTTCCGACGCTTCGGAAACTGCATTTATTTTTCCCAAAAGACTTATGATCTCTATAACTTTGCACTCGCAAGCCCCGGGACGCCGGAATCAGGTTTGCAAGTGCTCTAGAGCTTCGCGCGAAAAAAAAATGAAGTGATCTTTGACTTAGTGAAACATTTTTAAAGGAAAAAAAGTAATTAATCATTTAAAGGTCGCCTTAAAGGGGGCGACGTAAAACAACTGTAAAATGAATCATACAGAGATACAGGAATTCAAAAGATTCCTTCAAGAGAGAAACATCTACACGGTGTTTTCGCTGAACTATCTCCAGAACCACCTGACGGTGAATCCGCCGTCGTTGGATGGCTATCTGGTAAGGACCAAGGCTGAGAGCGTCATACCTCAGGCTTTCGTCTATCCCAAGACCACCTATGGCAAGGACTTCTGGCTGGCGATTCACGAGGAATGGATGCAGCACATCAACAGGCTCAGAGCTGAGCATAGCGAGGCCGACCAACTGAGCAGTCTGGGACTGGAGATTATCGACATCCAGACAAGGACCACCTGCACGGGGTTGCCTAAGAACACTTGTTCGCTGAGTATAAGGGGCGGTAAGCGTTTCACGATGAATCTGGAACACTCGAAGATGGTGGCTAAGAAGCTATCGACTCACATGCTGCTGACACGGAGCCGACAGACTACCGACGTGGTGCTGATGTTCAACCGACAGAGGGGCATCGAGGTGAAGTTCAAACCGGGCAGCAGCAGTCTGCAGTTCAACAATGCCGAACTGGCCTTCCAGTTGATAAAGTTGCTGGATCTGGATCCTGAAAAGGAGTATTACCAGATTGGCATCGAGCTGTTGAAATTGAAGGCTGCGATTAAGCGAGAGCAGAGCCAAGCTTGCTTGAGCTATGCCGAAAGGCTACGGGTAGGCGAGCAAAGCTCGGGAATGCGTGAGCAGGCTCGATGTGAAACATCAAGAATTGAAAATTGAAAATTGAAAATTGAAAAATGGAAAAGACTGTAAGAATTTTGGAGCAGTCGGCACTTTCTACACGAAAGTACACCGACAAGAAAACTGGTCAGGAAAAGGTGATGAATGCCGTTACCTTCAAACTGACTGATGGTGTTGACACGTTCTTGGGCGAGGTGACGGGCGAACGCGCCGTTAACTGTCCGATCTACGACAAGAACTACTTCTACAGGGTGCAGTGCTCTATGGTGGTGAGAGACTGGCTGTCTCAGCAGACTGGAGAGCAGATGCAGGCTACGACAATCTACATTGATAAAATCAGTATTAAGTAGAAAGGGAGACAAGGAGTTCAAGGAGACAGGGAGTTCAAGACTATTGAAAAACTCTGTACCTCTGTGACTCTGTGTTGAAATTTAATAATTATGACTTTAGAATATTTAGAACTTATGGAAGAAGTTAAGAGTGAAGAGTTAAGAGTTAAGAATGAAGCGACCCGCAGGAAACTGGTGGAGAGTTATAAGTCGAACACGCGACGCTATGACGATGGGTCGATAGAGATTGCTCCACAAGAGAAGGGAGAGCCCAGTCAGAAGGAAGTGAAGAAGGTGGGCAAGTCGAAGCGGTACGTTACCAACGGTAAGAATCCGCTGACGTGTGTGGAACTGAAGTGTCCCGAGGATGTGCCCGACAAGGCTGCCTACTTCCACAAGGAGCTGGCCAAGCTGACGAAGGACATGGAGATAGGGGAGCCACAGATGCCGGAAGGGGAGTACCTGTTGAATGAGGACAACCTGAAGGTGCGCTTCGCACAGAAGGAGCACAAGGTGGTGGCCTGGCTCACATTCGAGGCTAAAGGACTGATAGACGTAAGGAGAGAGCTGTACAATCTGACAAGCAAGATTGACAAATGTTTTGTTATCAACGAAGCTTCGGTTTGCCAACTGAGGTAGTAACTCTGGAACAGTTTCGGGCGCTTATCACGGCGCCTGAAACTATTAGGAAAGTCAGGGAGGCCCGCGAGGCGCTGGCTCGTGGCGATAAGAAAAAATACGATGCCAAGAAGAAGGGTCTGCCGTTTGTGATCTTCATTGCCACCTACGACGAGAGCGAAAAGGAGTTCGAGAATAAGGATACTGGCGAGAAGACGAAGAAACGGGGGCATTGGCGCAATCAGAAGGATTGCCATCTGAACGGTTTATGCGTGATAGACTTCGACCACATCGACGGCAATGTTCGCCAGGTGTGGCAGGAGGCCTACGAGAAGCTTTCCGACGAGGATAAGCGTCGTATTCTCTTTGTGTTCGTAACGCCTTCGGGGCATGGATTGAAGGTGGTCTTTATGGCTGATGTCCATGTGGGAAATTTGATAGACAACCAGATTGTCTTTTCACGAAAACTGGGACTGAGCCCTGATGAGGCCTGTAAGGATGGCAGTCGCGGGGCTTTCCTGACTACGAGTGAAGACATTATTTTTATTGACGAAGAAAGACTGATTAATTATGAAAGTGAAGATTTTGGTAAGAAGTATGATGATGAGTATCATGCTGGTCATAGCCAGCCTACTATTGACGTTGCTAAGAGTGGTGCTGATAGCCCTCGTATGGCCTCTGTGGAAGGCGCTGGAGAAGACAGACCGGCCGTATCGGGAGGTGATGGAGGAGACCTGCGGACTGCTGAGTCTATGATGTATAACGGCGTGAGCTACGCCAAAATCATAGAGGCCTGGATGGAGGGCAGAAACCTCACTCATCATCGGCACGATACACTGGTGGAGCTGTCGGACCATCTTCGCTACCTGATAGGTAAGAATCCTACGAAGATTACCGAGGTGGTGATGACGCTGCCCTGGGTGAAAGACCTTGCCGCCGAGGGTGAGGACGTGGCAGGCACCGTGAGTTCGATTATGGGTTGGCGGTACAGGCAGAAGAAGCCTGACGAGGTTGTGGCGGCACTGAAGGCTGCCGGGGCTGACAAGGCCCAGGAGACGCAGACGACAGCCCCCACACTTCAGACCCCTGCCGACAACGACGTTTACGCCGTGCTTCCGCTGGATGACTGGGCTGAGGAGCTGCAGGAGATGGCGGGGTATTACCCCTGCCTGAAGGAGCTGTTCCTGAATGTGCATCCGCACAAGCTGCCTGCGGTGTTGTTTTCGTCGGCAGCCCTGTTCGGCACGCTGATGACACGGGCCTGGTATCACTTCTGGTTTGCCCCGAAGATTATCCGCCGACTGAACTACTGCATCTTCGTTATCGGCGACCCCGGTGCGGGAAAGCACCTGATAGAGGAGTTCTACAAGGTTATTGCCGACCCGATGATACAGGCCGACCAGTGCCTGATCGACGCGGTGAACCGCTACAAGGAGGGCAGGACGGAGCGAACCACCTCGTCGAAAGCCCAGAAGGGCGAGGCGCTGAAAAGGCCTGTGGTGGGCATCCGGGTGCACCCAGCCCGAACGGCTACGGGGGAGTTTATCCGCCACATGAATGCGGCTGTAGAGACGGTGCAGGGCCAGCCCCTGAACCTGCACATGTTCTCGTTTGACGCCGAACTCGACAACGTGACGAAGCAGAACAAGGGCGGCGACTGGAAAGACCGCGAGATACTGGAGCTGAAGGCCTTTCACAACGAGGAGGACGGACAGATGTATGCCAACCAGGAGAGCGTGACGGGTATGTTCAACGTGTTCTGGAACTTCATCTACACCGGTACGCCCTATGCCCTGCACCGCAAGGTGAACCAGAGGAACTTCGGTACTGGTATGAGTACCCGACTGGCGGTGATACCGCTGCCCGACAAGGGCACAGCCCTGCGTCATCAGGAGGTGATGGAAGGGGCCGAGGAAGCGCTGCGTGAGTGGGCTTACCGACTGGACAAGGTGGAGGGCGAACTGCCTATAGAGGCGCTGAACGACGAGACCTACGAGTGGCAGACCAGCCACATGGAGATCGCGGAGTTTAACGGCGACAAGGCCGACCGCACACTGCTGAAGCGAATCCCGTACTACGGCATCGGCATCTCGTTGCCCTTTATCCTGATGAGGCATTGGGAGGAGTGGCAGGAGAGGAAGACGCTGACGATGGACGACAGGGATCGCCGTCTGTGTAGGCTGGCGATGGAGATCCAGTACCGCTGCCAGCAGTTCTTCTTCGGCGAGATGGCGTTCAACTACTTCGCCGACCAGAACAAGGAGTTTGTTGTCAGGAAACGCACCACCCGCTATGACAACTGCTTCCGTAAGTTGCCCGAGGAATTCAAGACGCAGCAGTTTATGGAGGTGTTTGGGTGCTCCCAGCCATCGGCATCGAAAGCCATCAATCGTTTCCAAAACGAGAAAGTCATTGAAAAAGTGAAATACGGACTGTATCGAAAACTGGTGCAGGAACTACCCTAACTTATAAAGTTATAACTTATTCACTTTGGACATTTATAAAATTGAAAAATATTAAATTGAAAATGATGTTACCACGAGGAATTAGGAACAACAACCCATTGAACATCCGCAGGTCGAAAGACCTGTGGATGGGTATGGCAGAGGTGCAGAACGACCATGCCTTTGTACAGTTCAAATCGTTAGAATATGGCTGGAGGGCTGCCTTCCACCTGCTTACCAGGACTTACTACCTTAAGTATGGTCTCGGCACCATCAGGGGGATTGTGAGCAGGTGGGCACCTGAGTCGGAGAACAACACCAGGGCGTACATCGAGAACGTAAGCCGCCTGACTGGTATCGACGCCGACGAGCCGATAGGCGACCCGAAGGAAAGGCCCTCACGCTGGATGATGATAGGCGTGGCCATGGCGATTCAGGAGAACGGCACCGCCAATCTGGACTACTTCGCCATGCTGCGAGGATGGGGCATATGCCACTAGATCATCTAATGATAAGCCCCGATGATTATTGCATTCATCGGGGCTCAAAACCTCTCAAAAAACAATTAAAAAGGGGGGAAAAAACTTTGCCATGTTGCCGAATATGTGTACCTTTGCACCATCATTTTAAAACTACAGTTATGAAAAAATTTGCTTTATGGAAGCTGACCGCCGTCTTGGTTTGCGGTCTGATGATTACCTCGTGCTCTAACGACGACAATCCCGTCGTGCCGCAGGATGAGGTGGAAGCGCAACTCGCCAAGATGACGCTGCGCGAGAAAGTGGGACAGATGTTCTTCGTACGCATGGAAACACTCGACACCACCATTCACTGGAATGCCTATTCCGACCTTCAGGAAAACCCTATCCTTGAGGTGAACAAGACCATGCGCGATGTGAACGCCAACTACCCCATCGGCGGACTTATCCTCTATGCCTGGAATATCGACGACGAGACACAGCTGTCGAAGCTAATCTCCCAGATACGGGCCCTGAACGGGAGTCCCCTGCTTTGTATCGACGAGGAAGGCGGGCGTATAGCGCGCCTGGCCAACAATCCCAATTTCAACGTCAAGAAGTATGAGTCGATGGCAGCCATCGGGGCTACAGGCGACCCGAGCAAAGCCTACGAGTGTGGCAACACCATCGGCACCTACCTGAAGCACTACGGTTTTGATATCAATTTTGCGCCGGTAGCCGATGTGAATACCAATCCTGAGAACATCATCATCGGCCCCCGTGCCTTCAGCGACGACCCTCAGGTGGCTGCACCGATGGTAACCAGCTATCTGCAAGGCCTGAAGGATGCGGGTATCACAGGCTGCATCAAGCACTTCCCCGGTCACGGCGACACGCAGACCGACACCCACTTCGGCTACGCATCAACCCAGAAGACGTGGGCAGAGATGATGGATTGTGAGATGGTAACCTTCAAGGCAGGCATCCAATGGGGTTGCCAGCTCATCATGACCGCCCATATCGGCGCACCAAATGTCACGGGCTCCGATGTCCCCAGCACCATGTCGTCAGTCATCCTGCAAGACAAGCTGCGCGGCGAGCTGGGCTACCAGAACATCATCATCACCGACGGCATGGAGATGGGAGCCATCACCCAGCAGTACACCAGTGCAGAGGCAGCCTTGGGCAGCATCCTGGCGGGCGTTGACATTGTGCTGGGTCCGAAGAATCTCGTGGAGGCCTTCGATGCCGTCATCGAAGCCATCGACAAGGGCACCATCAGCGAGGAGCGCATCAACCAGAGCGTCCGACGGATATTGAAAATGAAAAAGGGCGTGTCGAATTGACATGATGAGCAATTAGTGCCGAGGGCGGTGAGTGCCGCAGAGAGGATCAAAGCCCCGATGATCATTGCGGTCATCGGGGCTTTGCATGTAGTAGGGTTCCAACGATTTACTTGATGAACTTGTGAGAAGCAAGCATCTTGGCGGGGTCGAGGGCCTCGTCGAGCTTCTCCTGTGTCATCAGACCCTTTTCGAGCACGATGTCGTAAACACTGCGGTTGGTCTCGAAGGCCTCCTTGGCTACCTTTGAAGAGGTCTTGTAGCCAATGTAGGGATTGAGGGCTGTAACGATACCGATAGAGTTCTTGACCATCTCCAGACAGTGCTCCTTGTTGACGGTGATGCCCAGTACGCACTCCTCGGTGAGGGTCTCGATGCCGTTCTTCAGCCATACCAGACTCTCGATGAGGCACTCGGTGATGACGGGCTCCATCACGTTGAGCTGCAGCTGACCGGCTTCGGCAGCAAAGCTGACGGCTGTATCGTTACCAATCACCTTGAAGCATACCTGATTGACGACCTCGGGGATAACGGGGTTCACCTTGCCCGGCATGATAGATGAGCCGGGGGCCTTTGCAGGCAGGTTGATCTCGTGGAGACCGCAACGGGGACCTGAAGCCATCAGACGGAGGTCGTTGCAGATCTTGGAGAGTTTCACGGCCAGGCGCTTCAGGGCTGAAGAGTAGCTGACGTAGGCTCCTGTATCGGGGGTAGCCTCAATCAGGTCGCTGGCACTGACAAAGGCCTCGCCTGTGAGCTTAGACAGGTTGGCGGCACAGAGCTTTGCGAAGCCGGGAACGGCGTTCAGACCTGTACCGATGGCCGTACCTCCCATATTGATCTCGTGGAGCAGCTTCACGTTGCGCTCGAGGTTCAGGATTTCCTCCTCGAGGTTGTTGGCATAGGCATTGAACTCCTGACCAGAGGTCATGGGAACGGCATCCTGCAGCTGGGTGCGACCCATCTTGATGCAGTCCTTAAACTCGTCGCCCTTATAGCGGAAGGCGCTAATCAGGCCTGTAAGTGCCGCCACCAGACTCTTGTTCATACGAATCAGGGCCAGACGGATGGTGGTGGGATAGACGTCGTTGGTGGACTGTCCGCAGTTACAGTGGTCGTTGGGGTAGCAATACTGGTAGTCGCCCTTCTCGTGGCCCATAATCTCGAGGGCTCGGTTGGCTATCACCTCGTTGGCATTCATGTTGACAGATGTTCCTGCACCACCCTGCATCATGTCGATGGGGAAGTTGTCGTGCCACTTGCCGTCGATGATTTCGCGACAGGCCTGAGAGATGGCACCTGCAATCTCGTCGCTGATGACGCCGAGGGTGTGGTTGGTCTCAACTGCTGCCAGCTTGACGTAAGCAATGGCAATGATGAAGTCGGGATACATCGACATCGTCTTGCGAGAGATGTGATAGTTGTTGATACCACGCTGTGTCTGTACGCCGTATAATGCGTCGGCTGGAACTTTGAGTTCGCCTAAGAGGTCGGACTCTACTCTGAATTTCTGATCTGACATATTTTTTTTAAATTAAATTTAACTGTTTAAGATTATTAGAACATCGGCAGCTGCCAGATGTATCCCAGGGAGATGCGGTTGGTACTGTAATCATCGCAGCCGAAGCGCTTGGCTCGGTCGGTGTAAGTGTAGTGGCGACCAACGTAGGTAAGGAAGAAGTGCAGGTTGCTGTTCTTCAGGGGATAATACTCGATGCCTGCGAGATAGCCGTAGGCGGTGCGATACTTGCCTTTCTCGAGGTCGGAGGTTCCCTTGGAGAGTCCTTCGTTCTCAAGCATGCCCTTGACAAAGACGTTCCACTGGGGGGTGAAGCGGTACTGTGCCTTCAGGACAAACGAGAGATACTCTGCATCGTTCTGATGACCTTGATCGGACTTGGGACCGACGATACCGGTGACGATACCCTCGCGGTCGATACCCTCACGCATATACATCACGTCGAAGAAGGCATTGAACCGGTCGAGATTGAGCTCGTTGCCCAGAGCAATGTAATGGCTCTGATAGCCCTTGGCCTGACTCATGACAGAGTAGCTCCAGCGCGTATTGAACACGCCACCGAAACTGCCGTTCCAGTTGACGGTGTAAAGCAGGGGCACCTTCGACTGTTCATAGCCCACGCCATACATGTCGTCCATACTGGCACTACGGCTGTCGAGTACCTGCAACTGCAACTGGTGGTCGGGATTCAGCTGGAACTGGAAGTTGGCACCTGTGAGGAAGTTGCTCATATAATCGACCATGTCGGAGTATTCGTAGATCTCAATAGGGTTGAGGTCGAACTCGATACCTCCGTATGCAGCACACTGCTTACCGAGGAACATGGAGAACACATCGCTCGTCTTAATGCCGATACCAGCTACGTCGATAGACGATGTGGGCATGTTGTCGATGCCGTCGGGAGCGGGCGAGTTGTTGCGGTTCAAACGCTGACGCCAGCGGAAGGAGAAGGTGTCGTTGATGTTTCCCTTGGCCTCGATACGGATCTGACGCATATTGAACTTGGCGCTCTGGAATTCACCGTCGCCCTGATTGACGTCGAAACTGTTGTTGAGGTTCAGCAGGAAATGGAAATTATCCTGCTTCTTCTGTATCTTCGTGACCTTCTCGAACAGTGACTCCTCTCCTGCTGCGGCCATCTTGTCTTGCTGGGCATTCGCCGTCAGCGCCATGCACAGCATCATTCCGAATAATAGTGACTTCTTCATCATAATAACCTCACATTAGTATTTCTTAAAGTACTCCTGAATCTGATTCCAGTCGTGGGTCTTGGTAAGGGCCAGCATCAGCAGCACGCGGGCTTTCTGGGGATTAAGGTCGAGGGAAGCCACGAAATGATACTTGGCATCATCGACCTCACTGTTCAGACAGGTAGGACCGGTCGGGCAACGTGAAGAGCGTACAATCTGGATACCGCTCTCCTGAGCCTTGACGGCCACATCGAACACGTCCTTGTAGAAATTACCGTCGCCTACACCGGCCAGCACGATACCGTCGAACTTGGCATCGACGAAGGCCTGCATGGGCAGCGGAGAGGCATTGGCATAGCCGTAAACGATACCTACGTTAGGAAGTCTGTCAAGATTGGTTACGTCGAACTCCGACTTCGTGGTGTGAATATTATTGGGAGTCTGAAGCATATGGGCCTCGCCATTGTAGATGTAACCGATGATGCCCGAAGGACCGCCCTCGAAGGTGTCGCAGTCGATGGTGTGGGTCTTGATGACTGTCTTGGCATCGAGCAGCTGGTTGTTCATGCAGCAGAGTACGCCCATTCCCTTAACAGCAGGCGAAACGGCTGCAGCCACGGCATTGTAGAGGTTAGCAGGACCGTCGGCGCTGATGGCTGTTGAAGGGCGCATGGAACCTGCCAACACTACGGGCTTGTCGCTCTTCACGGTGAGATTCAGGAAGTAGGCTGTCTCTTCCATCGTATCCGTGCCGTGGGTGATGACCACGCCGTCGTAGCCCTCCTCGTTCAGCAACTGGTTGACGCGCTTGGACAGCTTCAGCCATACCTGGTCGTTCATGTCCTGAGAACCGATGTTCACGAGCTGTTCACCGCTCACGTCGGCCAGAAACAGCATCTGGGGAACGGCGTCGATCAGTGTCTGGATACCTACTTGTCCTGCACTGTAACTAGAAGAGGTTGACGATGCACTGACACCGGCGATAGTACCGCCAGTAGCGATGATGCGGATCTTTGGTTTAGCAATGATGTTAACTGATACCAACAGTGCCAAAAGCATTAATACATTACGCATTGTTTTCATAATTGTTGGGGTTTTTAGAATGTGAATAATAGTTTGTTGTTAGTAAAGAAATGTGATAATCAGATAACCGATGCCAATGCTGACAAAGGTTGTGATAAAACCAGAGAGTTGGAACGAGTGGTTGAGCACGTACTTGCCGATACGCGTCGTTCCGGTAGTGTCGAAGTTGATAGCAGCCACCTCCGTCGGATAGTTGGGAATGAAGAAATAGCCATTCACGGCAGGGAACATAGCCACGAGTGCCAATGGCGAGATGCCCAGGCCGATACCCAACGGGAAGAGGGTGCGCACAGTAGCAGCCTGTGAGAATAGCATGATACTCATGATAAACAAGGCCACGGAGAAGAGGAACGGATACTGAGTCACGATGTCTGCGATATGACTCTTGAAGAACTCGATGTTGCCATTGAAGAAGGTGTCGCCCATCCATGCGATACCAAAGATAGAGATCATGGCATTCATACCGGCACCAAAGATGTTGCCGCTAACGGCTTTCTTCACGCTCGCCTTACCCACAATCAGGATGAGGGCCGCAATCGACATCATCAGGATCTCGATCGTCTCAGGCATCGAGAGCTGGGTGACCACACCGTCGGCCTCGAACGAAGGACGCAGGGATGGCACACTGCCGAAGATGACCACGAGGACCACACCCAGGAGGAACGCCAGCACACTCCACTTAGCACGGGGATTCGGACTCTGCTCCATCTCTGACATGGCCTTAGCCTCAGCCTCAGGATCGATTAGTCCCTCGCGCACACGACGCTGGTACTCAGGATCGTCTTCCAATTCCTTGCCTACACGGTTCTGAACGAATGCAGACACAAGAATGGCAATCAGCGAAGCTGGGATACAAACGAGGAGGATGTCCTTCAGCTCGACGCCTCTTCCACCCAGCAGGTCGGTAGAGATCACTGCAGCCGTAGCAGCCGACATGGGCGAGCCGGTGATACCCAACGAGGCGGAAATCGTGGCCACCGTCATGGGGCGCTCAGGGCGGATCTTGGAGTTCTTGGCAATCTCAGAGATAATGGGCAACAAGGAATAAGAGGTATGGGCCGTACCTGCCACGAGACAGAAGAGCCAGGTGGTGAGCGGACCATAGTAAGTAATGTGAGTGGGGTGCTTACGCAGGAACTTAGCTGCCAAGCCTACCAGGTAGTCCAAACCACCAGCAGCCTGCAGTGCAGCTGTTGCCGTAATCACCGAGGCAATAATCAGCATCACATCGATGGGCAATTTGCCTGGATGCATGCCGAAGATGAAGACAAGGATGAAGACACCTACCATACCGTAGATACCAAGTCCGATGCCTCCAACTCTGGCACCAATAAAGATCAGAGCCAATACAATAAACAATTGGAAAAGAACCAAGAATGTTACCATAGATTGTTTGTTTATAAATAGTTTTATTTCGAGTTATCAGTCGATTTGCAAAGATAGTGTTTTTTTTTGAAAGTACCAAATATTTCATCGAAAAAAAATCCGTAAATCCTGTCGCCAATCAGAAATTATTTCGTACCTTTGCATCATCTTACTAATTCAATTAAATAATGAAAACAATTCGTATTAACTTAGAAAGGCTTTTGTCTTGGATTGACAATGGAAGTTTCTTCATTTCTCCGATGAAGTGGATTTACATGGTATTCGCTTACCTTTCGTTTATCCCTCCATTTATCTTAGTGTATTTCATTTTTGAATTGTCTGACGAGGGTTTATTCAAGTACATGTCGGGGTGGTCAAAGTTCACGGCTTACCTGTTCTGCCTCATCTTCCTTGCCGTCGTTGTGATTGCGGCTATCATCATGTACTTTTTCTGGAAGAATCGTTGCAAGAAGATTAACCAGGCTGTAAGAGTGGGCGACCAGATTGTAGCCCTGCCTTTATGGGCTCACCTGAATCAGAGCCTGGGCGAGTCGCTGGGCGTATATATCGGCATCGTTCCGTCAATAGGAGGCATCCTCTTATATATATGGGGACTGCTTACGGGGTTTGAATATCTGGATCTGTTTGGCAATAATATCATGCAGACGATATTCATTTCTTTGTTGGCACTGGCGGCATTCATCTTAGTGAACATATTTATCGGTTTCGTGATTGTACTGATCTCGCATTTCATCAGCGAAAGTATCAAGATAAGTGCTCAGATAGCCAACGACGTGAGGGATCTTGGTGATATCCATAGGGCCGCAACCATGAAAAGTAGTAATGATACGGTATGACAATATTAGATTTTAAACCTGTTAAGCGGTGCAGGGAATGCAATCACCTTATTCCTGCAGATATGGAATATTGTCCGTATTGTCAAGGCCAAGTGAGTCCGTCAGTCTATTCTGAGCCCACGGAGGAAGTGGTAGAAAAGGAGCGCAAGCCGATGGCTCCTGGAACGAAAAGGCTACTGTTGGTAGGCGGATGCGGTCTGATTATCCTGATAGCGGGAGTGCTCTTATGGCATTATATTCCAAGACCATCTGTTGAAGAACTCAGGATGGAACCTGCCAAGGAGTCGGTTGCCAGATCTGGCAAACCGGTTTCCAATCTCGTCGTATCATCTCATATCTCCATGTGCATCAACTTGTATAAGGACAGGGAGATGAAGAATGCCTTCTTTCAGGCATTACAGTATGAAGAAAGTGGATCGGACGATGACATCGACTACTGGACCAGAGGTTGCTCGTACGATGCAGAAGAAGGCACACTAGAGGGAGCAAAGCCAACAAGTAGTCTGGTCATGTTGTCGAGAACCGATAAGGACGTAGCCCTCGTTCTATTTGAAGAAAAGGTGTTTAACGAAGTCAGGAACTCTTTGGTAGGCTTGCTTTACGAGAAAGTTGACGAAGATGAAAATCCTGATGGGGATACGATTGAAACATATGCAAACGCTAATACCAGTTTTCCTATGGTAACCATGTATCACAAAACGAGTGACAATGTCTTCCCCTATAATGTTATCTTTAGCGACAATGAACAGGGGCATGAAGAAGAGTAACAAACAATAACCTTTATAATAATCAATTTAATTAAGTTATGAAACGTACAAAGTATTTTTTGTGTAGAGTGATGACTGCTTTGGCTGCAGTCGCTATGTGTTTTTCTATGTCGGCCTGTGGAGGTGGCGATAGTGATGATGATACTCTGGATGGCGGGGACACTCCCGGTAATCGTTCTTCCAGAAAGGGTGTCCACCGGCTTGAAATCGATTTCTCTCGCGACTACACCCCCAAAAAGGATCGCGGGATGTATTTTTTTGCCTTTAAAACATTGACCGACGAAACCGACATTTTCGATTATAATGGAAATCTTATGCCTACAAGAAGAGCGCAAGGCATTGAAGTCAGCAAGACAGAGTCGTGCTTGTACTATACAAAAGACGACTGCATCTCATTTGGTGTGACGATGTATATTGCCAGAAGTGTTGGTGACGATCCTTTAGAGATAACCATCAGGGGGTATATCAACGACAAACAGACCAAAGAACGCTCATATACAATTCCTGAAGGCAAACTCAGTACAATCTATTTCAATACCATCTCAGATGGTTCTGACATCTTCAGACAAGACGATCTCTATGATTAAAAGGAGAACTCACATTTGTGAGTCCCCCGTACAATCAACATAAAAATTGAGGCTGAATCGCAAATCGCGGCTCAGCCTCAAAACTTTCTGATGGGGGCTCAAAGAAGAGCCTCGGCGCTACTTCTTCTTCGAGAAGATGGACCATGGAGTGGTGATGTTTCCATTTCGTACGCTGTAGCCCCAACCCCTACTACGGGCACCACTTGGCCATGAAGCTGTCGTGGCGAGGCCATCGCCATCCTTGAATACTCGGAATTCACCAACGTTCATGATATCGTGTTCTTTATCATTCTTTTTGTCAACCATTACAAAGGCATAGCGTATGTCTTTAATGCCAGAACTGGTCTTGGTTCCAGAAATAACCAAAGATGTCTTATAAGAAATGTCGTACGTATCGCGATGGTTTACTCCAGAAGTGCTGAAGAACACTGAGAAGTTATCACCTTCACCACTAATAAAGGCTCCAGGACCACTAGATTCACTAACAATCTTACCAGCATTATTGACATCCTTTTCTTCATAATCAATCGTATTCTGAGTAATGCTCTGATTAGAGAACTTTAAATAAATAGGTGTAAACCCCTGATCACCGGCATTGTAATTGTTTGTCGTGTCATAGACAATCTCTGCAGGATCAATAAGGAATACACCCTCAACAGCCGGGGGATTATTACCCTCATAAATGGGGATGTAAGGATCCATCCTATCACGAATGCTATCAGGTACCACTTGCTCAATACGACCTTGGAAGGTAAAATCTTTGTAATCGCTATAATACTTGTTGGTGCCATCATTCATATAGGCTCGATAATAGTATTTTGTATCTGGCTCCAAATCGTTCTTAGGAACGGGGTACGAAAGATGAAGTTCATGATAATAGCCATCGCTGGACAAAGTGAAATTATCTGAATAAGGCTTGCAAAAAGCAGTCCCATAATCTTTTGTGAGAGAAGGAGCAAAATCCCTCGTCGTACTTACTTCAAAGCCATAGGTAAAAATATAAGGCTCAAGACCACCCCAATAACTATTTGGTTCATATTCTAGCAATTTCACATCAGTTACAATATGATTATCACTATCATAATCATATATCATTAAATTATAAGGTTCTGACATCTTTAAAATGATGCTTTCATCATTTTCATCTTTCTCTTCAAGGACGGGAAATACCTGACAACTATTTTCTATATCAAAATTGCCTTCTGGATAATGAAACATATCTGCAATATAAGAAGTTTTATGATAGTCATCCTTATTTCTTTTATCGTGAATACACCAATTTGGAAGCGTGTGGAATGCGCCCTTGACTGATTGGCCAGAAGCAATGCCACTCAGAAGGAGCATTCCTGCTATCTGACCTGCACCATTGCTCTCGTCATATCCAAAATAGACACCAGCACCCCTATCAATAAAAGCTTTAGCGAAAGCAAAATCATGCTGATCGTTATCTTTCTCTGAATTATCTCCTAACATCAGCGACTGGCAGGCCACATTAAACACTAATGCTTTTCTCTTAAAATTCTTTTGAATGGAAGAAATATAATTTTCTGAAACAGAATAACTAGCACGATAATCGAGTCTGCCATCTACCCAATGCTGAGTAATCGTCATACTAAGTTTATCATTCTCTATATTAGCAGAATTAAGAAAGGATAATGATAAATCATTCTTCAGATAATCCCAAAATGAAGTCCCATAATAAAGACTCCAATCAGGATCATCTAAATTCATTAAATTAAGCCAATGCAAGTTTGTTTTAGGATCATAATGACCATGAGAAATAAACAATACGATATCATTGTCAAGCAGCCCATCTCGCATGTAATCTAAGGTTGGGGAATTGATGATTTCGGTTTTTATACCAACCTTATCTAACATTTCTTTTAATGCGTCTTTATAAAGAGTCCAATCGCGATCATATGTCTGATTATCAATAATAACCGCTTTTTTAAAGCCCAACGGATAAAATGGATAGTCCGTATTTGCACGAGTTCCGACTTGACGTAATTTCGGAATATCTAATTGTTCTATTTGAGGAACCTCCATTTCAGGATAAAAGCAAAAAGAAACCATCATAAAGCCCTTAACCTTCACAAACATCGCGATATCAGAAAAATACACATCTTCCACATTGTCGATTTTGGAGATCTCGTCAGTATGCGTCTTAAGATCTGGAATAGATTTACATTCCATGTAAATATCGCTCACTTTCTGTAATGCGTCGCAGGCTTTTGCTAGAGTTGCATTCCCATTGTCAGGTTCGTCTGGCGTCACTTGAGACTTAGAATCTTGGCCAAAGAAGTATTGGGCGATGTAATCAGCCTCCTTATCTTTATCACATGCAGTCAGTAAACAAGCAGCTGCAAATAGTATTATCAGTTTTCTCATAATCAATCATTAAATCATTAAACTTTTTACCAAACTCGACCTGTTTCTCGTTTCTTTCCGTACTTAAAAAATACATATTGAGCTATAATAGCATTATCCAGTGAATTGTATTCAGTTCCAGAAGTGATAGTATATACCTTATGATCAGGACTACGGCCAATCCATGCCTTACCAACTTCAGAGTCGGCAAAACGAATATCTCGACTGAACCAATTATCACTCTCCTTGATACCTATGGTCTCGTCTAAATGAGGAGTAATACTAGACGATTTCCAATCACTAGTCCACTCGTACTCTGGCATTCCAATGCTCTCAATGTCAATAGGTGCTTCTTTTTGTTGTTCTCTGTCATCATCAGAATCATCTTCCTCATCATCATCGTCATTATCTTCATCGCGATCTCTGCTGGTGCTGTTCGAAGAGTAGGTGCGATTCTTGGATTCGCGAAGTATTCGAGACCATTCTGCATCCCAGGTTTCTTGTTTATACTCCTTATTTCGCCACCAATCGATGATTTTGGCATCAGGAAGACCATTGATGGCCATTTTTAGCCACTCATTTTGCTCCTTGAGTTGCTGATCGGTGGCGTTCTTATCGTTCATTTCCACTTTTACATTCACATCTTGAAGTTTAATCTGTGAGGACACTTTCACCAAATCCAGCACATTCATTCCAGCAGAATAGCCATTAAAGACTTTATCCTCAAATTCTATCAAAATGGCGTACGGCATAGTCTGGCCTGAGATGGCACATGGTATAATAAACTCTTTAGATGACAAACTTCCGAGCAACTCTGTATGCTGAGTTGGCGCACCAGTTAAAGCACCTAAAACATTCAATACCATGCCGCCGATATTCTCGCTTTCGATTTTTTGTACCTGAACAACATTGGAATGGACTCGCATCGATACGGGGAAGTCGAACTTACTCTCATTCTTCACCTCGCCATATACTAGGAATTGGAGATTTCCGGAGGTCTTGACAACGCCAGCTGTATAGGTAGCTTTTTTCCATCTCTCAAAATCCTCACTGGTGGAAGATAATGTCTTAGTGGAGAGCACTTTCACATTAGTGAACTGTTGCTTCAGCATATCGTTGACAAAACCATTGAAATATCCACCGTCGAGCCCAACTTTCTTGGCATAAGCCTTACCTACTATCGACCCTGCCTGAGCAATAACATCTTTGCCCTTGGGATAGAGCCGGTCGGCTAATGCCCATGCTTTAGAGACTATCTCACGCCTCTTGTTCTTGAAGGTCAACCAAGAATACTTCTCGTTAAAGCTATCCAGTTGCTTCATATTGGCATAGTTGGTCATATCGCGCAAACCAATATAATAGTTCTTTTTAATACCATCACTGGCCTTCGACAAGTCTGACTGACTGAGATTGAACACTGGTCCATAAGCGTTTGCAAGGGCCCTCACATCTTCTGGTTTGGAACTTGTTCTGAAAGCGTTAATGACTACTTGCTTGGCGTTTGACGAACTAGGATATCTCTGATGGAAATCCACACCATCCAACGGGGTGCGAACCAGATTGACGAACAAGTTCTCTACTTCCGAATCTGGTTTGGGATACATCTTCAATGCAGATACCAGATCCTTGTAAGTACGACTCTCGTTGATATATCGATCCTTCAGTTCCTGAGCATGAATGGTTTGTGGGAAGAGCTGCAACACTTCAGGAAGATCGTCACGTCCCAATTTAGAAATAGACTGCGAGACGACTTGCTCTGAATATAAACTGTTGGGGAATGCATAGGCAAAGTCTCTAGCGTCGGAAAGAGTCTTAACTGTAAAAGCACTCTCAGCATCATCATTGATGATTCTCAGGAAATCGCCTGATGATTCCAGAATCGTATAATCATAGCCGTAGGCCTTATCTACCCAAGCCTGTCTGTTTCTGGCAGTGGAGGAACTACCATATTTTGAAATGGCATGATTGGCATAGGTCAGACCTGTTCCTACGATAGCACCTAAAACGGCACCTCCAGCAGGCATACTCTTCTGACCACTACTGGTCTGCCATACAAATGGATCGAGGAAATAGCCTCCAACGGCACCGGCTATTGGCATAGAGACATCGAAAGTTATACCGAGTATGCTATGCTTCTTCTTAAATTGAGGATTACTGATTTCAACACGTTGGTTGTAATCAGGGTTACTAATACGTGACGCTGTTGGCTGCAATGTTACACATGAGGAAGCCAAAACGGCTATCACCAACCCTAATATGATATGACTGAATACTTTTCTCATGGCTCCTATATTTTACATTCTTATACCCAGTCCTACAGAACAGGCATAGAATAGTTTGTTACTGTCTTTTGGCAAGGTTTGCTTATACTCAAGGCGGAGGTGAATACCGTAACCCAGATATATCTTTGCGCCACCCTTAACAATGGCGCCTCCTGTTCCTGCAGATGCATCATCACCCCATTTGAGAGATGAGGTCTGATAGCCAATACCTGCATAAGGGGCGAAATAATCAGAGAGCTTTCCGACATAAGGCAAGAAATATGCAGTGGCATAGCCCTCGACACCGGCATGGGTGACTTTTGTCTTCTCTCCGCTTCTTGCCAAAGGCTCTACATTATACTGTGCATAAAAACCCGTCACTTCTAACGCAAAGGGACTAAAGACGACAATAGAATACGTTCCCTCAATTCCTATCTGACTCTTGATGTCTTTCCGATTGGAATAATGGTAAAAAACATCATTGAGAAATTCCTCATATCGGCCTGAAATGGTGATATTACTTCTTCCAAAGTTCATCAAGCCTTTATCCACTTCTTCATAATCATCATAAGAAGACACCTCTACATTTCTTGGATGATTATGATATGAATATGATGGTCTCTCACGTTCTGAGTAAACTGCAGATTGTTGAGGCTGAACAGCAGGTTGAGGGTGCTCTGTTTGCTCGGACTTTGGCTTCTGCTGAGGAACAACCGGTTTCTGGGGTTCTTCTGTAACAGGACTCTGTGGAGTACTCTTTGGGGGGTTAGCATATTTCTGGGGTATGTTCAATTTCATGCCCACAAAAAACACTCCACGATACTTGGGATTAGCGTCTTTCAGCTGTTGCTCTGTCATGCCGTATTTCCTGGCGATTGACTCGAAGGTCTCTCCGACAGCAACCACATGCTCAACGGTTTGAGAGAAACACGGCATAGCAACGCATAGCATTAACGTCAAAAGAAGAAGTTTTAGCTGTTTCATATTGCACAAGTTATTGATAGGTATTCGTTTTGCAAAGATAATAAAAAACCTACAATCTTGCAAACATTTAGAGAAAAATGTGACAAAAAAAACCATCCTCGAGAATGAGGATGGCTCTCTTATATAAAAGTTTTTTCTATCAGAAGTTGTAATAGACGCCGAAGCTGACACTATTACCCAAGTCGAGACCGAAGGCATTGCTGCTCTTACCATCACCCTTGGGGCTGTAGTTCTCGAAGCCGAAGAAGCCGATATGAGCCACGAAACTGATTTCATCGGTGACGCAGAGGGCAACACCTGGCTTAACTCCGAAATTGAACAATGTTCCACCGTCTTTAATACTTCCAAAGCCGAAGCCTCCGTCGAAGAACACTTTGACAAGGTCGAAATCCCATGGGGTGTAACGGGCATAGGCGTCAATAGCGAATATCTCAGTGGTGACATCCTGGGTAAAATTACCATTACCAATCGAGCAAGCACCCTTCTGATAACCCAGAGCTGCACCAAATGCCCACTCATCGTTAAGGTTGTAACCTACTTCAGGAATAAACTTGTAAGTAGCCTCTGAATCACCTGCTCCAGCCTTAACACTTCCGAAGCCAATAGAACCTCCGACATAGACCTGAGCACTCATGTTGATTGCTGCCATAACAGCCACGATGGTTAATAAAATCTTTTTCATACACTTAAATTTTAGTTAATTAAAATGAATTACACGATGCAAAATTAAGAAATTTTTAGCAAATCGCCAAATAAAATGCAATAATTTTGTATCTTTGCAGCAAAAAAGAGATATGAAACTATTGAAAATGGCGTTGAGCATGTTGTCGCTGACGGGGATTGCCTCGTGCGTAAGTCTGAAGCCCTACCCCATTTCGACTGCAACGACGAAGATTGTGTATGCAGAACATGCCAACTCGGGCATTGCCTCGCAGACGAGGTACGAACTTACGGCCGACTCGCTGATTTGGGACTTTACAGAGCCCAGATATAGTCGCCACCTGAGGGACGTGGCCCAGGTAAGCGGCAAGGACTTCGAGGCACTGGTGACGGCACTCTCTACCATCAAGTTCTCTGCCAAAGACAAGAACGACCCCAGTGCGGGCGGTAGCGGATGGGGGTGCGGATTCTATGACGAGAAGGGGCGCTACCTGCAATTCAACGACCATTTCAAACTCTCGGGCGACTATGAGCAGGTGATTGAACTGATAGTGACATTTGCTGAGCAGCACAAGCCCGAGGGACTGAAACGCTATGACGAACTGAAGGCACAACTCCACGAACGGGGCATGTATGGCGACTTTGACGAACTGCCTAAAGAACTGGAAATCTATCTGATAGATAAAAAAAGATAGGAAAAATTTGGTGGATTGACAGAAAAGTTGTAATTTTGCACCCGCATTTCGGAAAATCCGAAGCATCCGACGACGTAAAACGCTCTGTGATTAAGGCGGAAACGCGTCTGAACGATGTTTTTGCACACAACATTAGTCACACTTAAAAATTATGTATTTAGACAAAGCAAAGAAGGAAGAGATCTTCGGTAAGTATGGTAAGGGCACAACCGATACCGGTTCGGCAGAGGCTCAGATTGCCCTCTTCTCTTATCGCATTTCTCACCTGACAGAGCACCTGAAGAAGAACCACAAGGACCACAACACAGCCCGCTCACTGACCATGCTCGTTGGTAAGCGTCGTAAGTTGCTGAAGTACCTCTACACGAACGACATCAATCGTTATCGTGCTATCATCAAGGCTCTGGGTCTGCGTAAGTAAGTATTTACTTCGACACTGAAAAATAAGCCTCGCTGGATTCAGCGGGGCTTTATTTCGTTTAAGGGAATCATCACAAAATCGCGCTCGTTCATGTGGGGATGGGGAATCTGAAGATCGGGCGTGTCGATATGGTAATCGTCGTAGAGCAGGATATCAATGTCGATGGAACGGTCACGATAGGCTCCGCCCTTATGGCGACGGCCCAGTTCGCGCTCAATCTGCTTGGTGATCTCAAGCATCTCACGGGGCCTGAGCTCTGTCTCGCAGAGAATGGCTCCGTTAAGGAACTTATTGCCAGAGGTAAAGCCCCACGGACTGGTCTCGATGAGTGAAGACTGGCGGACCACCTTCCCCACCCGCTCACCGATGAGTTGGATGGCACGGGAGATGGTGGCCTCTCTGTCGCCCAGATTACTACCGAGGCCGAGATAGGCTTGATGGAGTTTCTTAGTCATCGAGAATCAACAAGGCATCGCCGTAACAACCGAACTTATAGCCGTGTTTCACTGCTTTCTTATAGGCCTCATAGACCAAGTCGTAACCGCCGAATGAGCACTCGCTCATCATCATGGTGGATTCTGGATGGTAGAAGTTGGCTATCATGGCATTGGCCATACTATACTCGTAAGGCGGGAAGATGAACTTATTGGTCCAGCCTTCGTACTCCTTGAGCAGACCATCGGTACCGACAGCTGTCTCGGTGGCGCGAGCCACACTAGTACCTACCACACAGACACGACGACCTGCCAACTTGGTTTCGTTGACAATATCGCAAGCCTCTTTCGTGACAAACATCTGCTCTGAAGACATCTTGTGCTTCGTCAGGTCTTCAACCTCGATAGGATCGAAGCTGCCAAGACCGCAATGCAGAGTGATAAAGGCGAAATTGATGCCATGGATTTCCATGCGTTTCATGAGTTCCCTACTGAAGTGCAGACCTGTGGCAGGAGCCGTAACAGCACCCTCTTTCGAGGCATAGATGGTCTGGAAGCGCTCCATGTCCTCGGGGGTTGCAGGGCGACGGTCGACGATATATCGGGGCAGAGGAGCCTCGCCCAGGGCGAAGAGTTCGCGCTTGAACTCATCGTGGGGACAATCGTAGAGGAAGCGAAGCGTTCGACCACGACTGGTGGTATTGTCGATGACCTCGGCCACCATCGGACCTACTTCCTGGAAGAACAGCTTGTTGCCGATACGGATCTTACGGGCCGGCTCTACCAGCACATCCCACAAACGGAGGTCAGGATTGAGTTCACGAAGCAGGAACACTTCGATCTTGGCGTCGGTCTTCTCCTTGGTACCATAAAGACGGGCAGGAAACACCTGCGTGTCGTTGAAGATAAAGGTATCGTGCTCGTCGAAGTAGTCGATGATATTACGGAAGTCGAGATAGACGGGATTGCCCTCTGCATCGAGGAGATCTTCGCCATTCTCATCTTTCTTAGTCATCTCGATCTTACCACTCTTGCGATGTACTACCATCAGGCGGCACTCGTCACGATGGTAGGTGGGCTCGAGTGCAACAAGCTCTTCAGGGAGCCTAAACTTAAACTGTGATAACTTCATATATCTTAATTTTCAATCTTCAATTCTCAATTATCAATCTTCCACATTTGCCTCCAACCACTGAGGAAAGTCGTCGAACGTGAGGCAATCCTCGATTCGAACGTCGCCCACCCGGGTGCGACAGAGCGACGTGAGATAAGCCCCACTGCCAAGCGCCTCACCGATATCACGCGCCAGCGAACGGATGTATGTACCCTTGCCACAGACCACACGGATGCCGATCTGCATCTTCTCTGCATCGAAGGACACAAGTTCAATCTCGTCAATGCGGACGGGCTTGGCTGCAAGTTCTACATTAGCACCCTTGCGGGCCAGTTCGTAGGCCCTGTCGCCTGCAACCATACAGGCTGAAAAGAGGGGCGGCACTTGCTGGATATCGCCCACGAAGCGAGGCAACGTCTGGCGAACCAATTCCTCGGTGATATGGGCAACGGGATAGGTATGATCGACCTCGTGCTCCATATCGTAACTGGGGGTGGTGGCCCCGAGTTGGAGGGTGGCCGTGTACTCCTTGGTATGGAGTTGCAGGCGCTCTATCTGTTTGGTGGCCTTACCCGTACAGAGGATAAGCACACCGGTGGCCAGAGGATCGAGGGTGCCGGCATGGCCCATCTTAACGCGCTTTACCCCGATGCGCTTGGAAACCACATAGCGGATATGCGCCAAAGCCCCGAAACTCGACATCCGGTATGGCTTGTTGATATAGATGTAAGCGCCCTCTTGGAAATTCATCAGTCAACCATTGCAAGTGAATGACCCGTGAGTAGCAGGATGATGATAATACCACCTACCACAATACGATAGATGCCAAAGGCTTTGAAGCCGTATTTCGTGAGGAATTCGACAAACCACTTCATGGCCAGTAGTGCCACGACAAAAGCGATGACACAACCTAGAATCAACATCGTGATGTTGTGAGTGGTGGCCCAAGCCGTATCTTCCTTCATCAAGTCGAGCAAGTCGAGCAACGTGGCTCCTGCCATCGTGGGAACAGCAAGGAAGAACGAGAACTTTGCAGCACGTCTGCGAGAGAGGCCCTGAGCCATACCTCCAACAATGGTGGCCATTGAGCGCGACACACCAGGAATGACAGAGATACACTGATAAAGACCTATCATGAAAGCACGACGCTCGTTGACATTATTCTTTTCGCTACCCCTATTAAACAACTTGTCGCAGTAGAGCATGAACACACCTCCTACAACAAGCATGATAGCCACCACCTCGACACTATCGAGCAACCAGTCGAGAAGGCCCGATTTCTTGGCGAGCAGACCGATTACCATAGCAGGGATGACACCCACGATAAGCAGCCAGTAGAAATAATACTTCTGCTTGAGTTTTTGCCAGAAAGAACTACCTGCAGGAGCGGGCGTGTTATCAAACTGGAAGAAACGATTCCAGTAAAGGCACACCACTGACAAAATAGCACCAAACTGGATGATAAACGTAAAGGCATGAACAAAAGGATCACCCTGGGGTACACCTAACAGATTCTGAGCGATAATCATGTGACCAGTAGAGGATACCGGCAGGAATTCCGTCAGGCCCTCAACGATGGCTATAATAACAGTCTGAATCCAATCCATATGAATTTCTTACGATTTATGATTGATAGTTAATATGTTTTACTTTTCTTTAGGCTTGCGCACAACGGCATAGATTATCGACACGAAGCCAAAGAGACAAACAAGGGGTGCCACCTTGATACGACGAGCGCTGAAAATGTCAGGCTCGAAAGTAGTATCAGTGGTATTAGGTCCTATCATGAGCAGGAAACCAATAACCACGATGACCATACCTATGGCCAGTAATATGAAATTGGTCTTATCGAATGCAAAATCTCTTTTATCCATTGTATTTCAATTCTAGATGTTTCAGTTATATAATTTTTTAAATGATTACTATTTTAAATTTTATAAAGCTCTCCAGCCGACATACGCAGGAACTTGTTGACAGAGATGTAGGAACTGACGGTAGTGATAATGATACCGAACAGCAGAACGGCTCCGGCTGTAATGGCCAGCTCTACCCACGTGATGATGTTGATCATGTTGGGCTCATAATAATAAAGGCCATAGACACAACCTCCCAATACCCCAATGGCAATGATGGCAGCCACAATACCCACAGCCAGTCCTCTACGCATAAACGGACGACGGATAAAGCCCCAGGAGGCACCCACCAGTTTCATGGTGTGGATGAGGAAACGACGGGAATAGACGCTCAGGCGCACCGTATTGTTGATGAGCGAGAACGAGATAAACGTCAACAGAGCGGCAATTACGAGCAACAGAATGTTGATCTTTGTAAGGTTACGGTTCACCCTGTCCATCAGATCCACCTGATAGGCCACGTCGCTGATCTTAGGATTCTTCTTCAGTTCAGCAGATATCCATTTGAGGGAGTCGTGGTTGGCGTAATCTGACTTCAGCTGCAACTCGAGTGTGGCAGAGAAGGGATTCATGCCCAGAAACTCAGAGGGATCGGAGCCCATGGCCTGTGTCTGCTCCTTCAGCGCCTGCTCGCGGCTGATGTAATCAATGTTACGGGAATAAGGACGGTGGTAAAGGTCGCGACAAAGCAACTTCGCCTCATTCACAGAGACTTCATCGTTAAGCATAACCGTCACCGTCAGATTCTCCTTGACCCACTGAGAAAGGTTTCGTGAAGTCAGCACCGAGAATACAACCAAGCCCAACAACACAAGCACCATCGACGTACTGATGCACAATGTTATCATCTGCATACCACGACGGCTGCCAGCATTCTTTCTGCGTCTTTTCATTTGTTAAAGCACGTAATTTCTAGAAATTAGCGGCAAAGGTACAATATTTTAAAGTGATTTCCAAATTTTTGTTTTCTAATTTTCAATTTTTTCATTTAAATATGTAATTTTGCACCCCGTATGAGTACGATTATCTATCCATCGCCCATCTTCGGGCCTGTTCACAGTCGCAGACTCGGCATCTCGCTTGGCATCAACTTGCTGCCAGCCGACGGCAAGGTTTGTTCGTTTGACTGTATCTATTGTGAGTGCGGCTTCAACGAGGACCACCGGCCTACCCTGCCCCTACCCACTCGAGAGGAAGTGGCCAAGAAACTGGAGGAGAAACTGCGACAGATGAAGGCTGAAGGACAATTGCCCGATGTGCTGACATTTGCCGGCAACGGGGAGCCCACCTGTCATCCACACTTTGCAGAGATTATCGACGACACAATCCGTCTGCGCAATGAATATTGTCAGGAGGCCAAGGTCTCGGTACTGAGCAATTCAACGATGATTCACCGTCAACAGGTGCACGACGCCCTGATGAAGGTGGACAACAACATTCTGAAACTCGACACCATCGACCCTCTATATATTAATAAGGTGGATCACCCTAACGGCACCTACGACGTAAACTTAATCATAGAGCGTCTGAAGGCCTTTAACGGACATGTGATCATCCAAACGATGTTTATGAGGGGCGTATGTAAAGGTGAAAGCGTGGACAATACTGGCGAGGAATACGTGGGACCCTGGTTAGAAGCCGTGAAGGACATCAAGCCCCAACAGGTAATGATCTACACTATTGATCGCGAGACTCCTACACAGGGCTTGCTGAAGGCTACGCATGAGCAACTGGATCAGATTCGAGACAGAGTGATTGCAGCAGGTATTCCTTGCTCAGCCAGTTATTAAGAATTAATCCCTGCCGTCTGGCAGGGATTAATTCTTTATTTACACATGATTCCTCGTTTGGTGTTTTCAAGGAAACGGATGATGTTTTGGATCTCAGGACCATCGGGCACCTGATCCTTGATCTGGTTGATCACATCATAGACGCTCGTCTTTCCGTGGAAGAGCAGACGATAAGCGTTGGCAATGTGTTTCTGTACCTTCTCATCGATGCCTGCATACTTCATCATCGTAGTATTAGGACCACCATACTCCATGGGATTTCCACCAGCGATGACGTAAGGAGGTACATCATGTGAGAATGCGGTACCTGCCAGAATCATCGAAAGATCACCTGCACGTGTGTTTGCATTCTGGATGGCTCCTGAGGAGAAAATGACACCATTGCCAATCTCGCAGTCGCCAGCAATCTTCGTACCATAGCCAAACACGCAGTTTGCACCCACCACCGTATCATGGCTGATATGGGTACCTTCAAGCAGGAAGTTGTGATCACCAATCACGGTACAACCATCACGCTGGGTACCGCGGTTAATGACGACGTTTTCACGAATCACGTTGTTGTTGCCGATCTTCACGTACGACTTAGCACCACGGAAACTGAAGTCCTGGGGCAGAGCAGCAATCACACTGCCCTGGTGGATCTTGTTGCCATTACCAATACGCGACCCGTCGCAGATGCTAACGAAGGGGAAGATGATACAATTATCACCAATCTCCACATCGTCTTCGATATACACGAAGGGGAATATCTTACAGTTATCGCCGATCTTCGCCTTTGGAGAGATCTCGGCCTTGGGGGATATTTCGCTTGCCATAACTTTCAATTATCAATTTACAATTATCAATTTACTTCGCGCCACCACCAAGGGCCTGGTATAAGTTAACCACTGCTTGCATCTTGTTAAACTGGTCGGTCACCTCGGCAATCTCCGCATTGAGCAGGTTGCTTTGGGCAGAAATAACCTCGAGATAGGTGGTGTTGCTCGACGATTCCATCAGTTTCTTGGTGTCCTCCACATTCTGCTTCATTACCTCGACGCGCTTGCCATCAAGTTCGGCTTTTTCTGCAGAGGCATTATAACTGACGAGAGCATTCGACACCTCGTTACCAGCCTTCAGCACTGCGTTCTGCCAGGTGTTGTAAGCCTGCTCATACTGAGCCTTTGCCACCTTCAAGCCTGCAACGATTTGACCATGTTGGAAGATGGGCTGTACGAGAGAACCAACGGCAGAGAGGAGCCACTTACCCGGATTGATGACCATACCGCCACCACTATTTGTAAAGGCTGCTGTACCAGTAACCGTAATGTTGGGATAGAAACGGCTGCGTGCCGTCTCTACATTGTAGAAGCACTGAGCCAACGACATCTCAGCATAGTGGACATCAGCACGATTGTTCAGCAACTGAATGCCAACACCTGTGGCCAACTCCGTAGGCAGACTCTGGTTGGCAAACGACCCGCGCTGGATGGTCTGCCCTTGCTGACCTACGAGCAGTGACAGAGAATTCTCGCACTCACGGATCTGACGGAGCAAATCCACCTTCTGAGCCTGTACACTATAGTAAGCAGCCTCTGCACTCTGTACGGCAGTAGAGCGATAGCCCACACGGTTTTCGTGCATAAACTTCATCTTATCCCAGGTATCTTTCGTCAACTGTTCCATGTCAGAGACGATCTCCACCTGACGGTCGAGCATCAGCAAGGTATAATAAAGGTTTGCGATGCCAGAGATGATGTTGCACTTTACTACCGTCTGGTAATCCCTCGTGCCGATGAGTTGCATCTGTGTAGAGCGCTTCACACTCAGCAGATTGCCAAAGAGATCCACATTCCAACTGGCACTAATAGGCAACTGATAGGTCTGAGAGGCTTTAGCACCATCGAAAGAGGCTATAGTTCCCTGCGGACTCAGCACCAGTGATGGCAGGAAAGCCAGACGGGCTACTGTCAGTGCAGTCTCTACCATCTTCACATTCAGTGCAGCATTCAGCAGGTCAGGATTATTGTCGAGACCTTGCTGGATAAGCGCCTGCAACTGAGGATCGGTGAAAACACTGCGCCAAGGCATATTGCCAAACGATGCAGTATCTGTCACAACAAGCGTATCCGTCAGTGAGACAGGATCACGAACAATTCCATCGGCCTTCACATCAGGACGGTCGTATTTGTTATAGAGTCCGCAACCTGCAAGCAGCGTTGCGGCAATGACAAAATTCAAATATTTAAAAATCAGAAAATTCCTTTGCTTCATAATTCTTACATTTTTACATTCTTAAATTTTTAAATATTTCTCACTTCTCCAATTCATAATCTACAGGCTTGGAATGTGCATACTGTGCCAACTCGGCGGCAACAGCCTCATTCTCCTCATCGTCGAACTTCAGCGGACTGATCTTCTCCTGAATAGATTGGAAGATCACGAACAGCGTGGGAACAACGAAGAGTTGGAGGATTGTACCAATCAACATACCACCTACGGCAGCAGCACCCAGTGTCTGGTTACCATTCTTACCTACACCCGAGGCAAACATCATCGGCAACAAACCGACAACCATAGCCAGAGAGGTCATCAGAATAGGACGCAGACGAGCAGCAGCACCTAAGACAGCAGACCAAGAGATGGCCATACCCGTCTGACGACGCTCAAGTGCGAACTGTACAATCAGAATGGCATTCTTAGCCAACAGACCAATCAGCATGATCAGTGAGATCTGCATATAGATGTCGTTGGCATGACCAAAGATGTTGGTAAACAAGAAACAACCTGCCAATCCAAACGGAACAGAGAGTACTACCGAGAGCGGCAGGATGTACGACTCGTACTGTGCTGACAGAATCAGATAGATGAAGATAAAACAGAGCAGGAAGATCACCGCCGTCGTATTAGAAGCCTTAGCCTCCTCACGTGTCAGACCAGAGAACTCGTAGGTGTAACCTGTAGGCAACGTTTCGGCAGCAATGTCGCGAATAGCCTGGATAGCCTCACCAGTAGAGAATCCGTTAGCCACCGTACCCGTTACATTAATAGAGGTAAACAAGTTGAAACGGTTGATGTTTGATGGACCATAGACACGCTCGATGTTACAGAACTCATTGATAGGTGCCATACCTGACGGTGTACGAACATAAATACTGTTGAGCGATTCCTTCGTCTGACGTGTTTCAGGCAATCCCTGAATCATCACACGATAGAGTTTACCATATGCGTTAAAGTTAGAGGCATAGAGTCCACCATAGTAACCCTGCAGCGTAGAAAGCACTGTCGAAGGTGAGATGCCACTCTGCTTACACTTAGCCACATCGACATGAACCATATACTGCGGATAATTCGGGTTATAAGAAGTCTGGGCCATCTGGAACTCAGGACGCTTGTTAAGTTCTCCGATGAAGTCCTTCACAATATTGTAGAACTTCGTGAGATCACCACCCGTACGGTCCTGCATGACGAGAGAAATACCCGAGTTGGCAGAGAAGCCAGGAATCATAGGCGGTGAGAAAGCCAGGATTGAAGCATCCTTAATATGGGCAGTCTTGATGAAAATCTGGGCTGTAACACCAGTAGCATCATACGGATTGAGGAAGAAACGATAGATACCATCGCCCTGCCAGAGTCCACTGATCTTCCACCAAAGACCCTTCTGACGCTCTTCAAACGGTTTCAACTTGATAACAAACGTAGCCTGGTCGGAACCAGAACCTGCAATAAAGTTATAACCCTGAATCTGCTCACGGCTCTGGATAGCAGGATCAGCAGCCAGGATAGAATCGACCTCGTTGATAATCTGACGCGTGCGAGCCACAGAAGTAGCAGGCGGCATCGTGATAGTACAGAACATCGTACCTGTATCCTCATCAGGCACCAAACCGCTCTTCGTAGTAAACATCGTCACAATGAGCACAACAATACCAATCACTACCGTCAAAATAATAGCCAAAGGCTTGCGCACCAACTTCTCCAAGAGGGTCTTATACTTGCCCGTTGTTGTTTCAAATGCTGTATTAAACGATTGATGGAAACGGTCGACACGCGACATCTTCTTCTCATGGCCCTCAGCATCGTGAGGCTTCAGGAATACAGCACAAAGGGCAGGTGACAAGGTCAAAGCGTTCAGAGCCGAGATGATAATAGAGACAGCCATTGTGACACCAAACTCACGATAGAACGAGCCACTCGTGCCTCCGATGAATGACACAGGAACGAACACTGCGGCCATCACCAGCGTAATGGATATAATAGCACCAGAGATTTCGTTCATCGCATCGATAGATGCAGTCATGGACGACTTATAACCCTGATCCAGTTTCGCATGCACGGCCTCCACCACCACAATAGCATCATCCACCACAATGGCAATTGCCAAAAGCAAGGCTGAGAGTACCAACAAGTTGATGGAGAATCCCATAATGTTGAGGAAGAAGAACGTACCGATCAGGGATACAGGTACGGCAATCAGAGGAATCAGCGTAGAACGCATATCCTGCAAGAAGACGTAAACCACGAGGAACACAAGTGCCAAAGTCATAAAGAGCGTGAACACCACCTCCTCAATAGATGCATAGAGGAACTCAGTCACATCGTAGTTAATCTTGTAAATCATACCCGGAGGGAAGAGTTTGGCCTGTTCCTCAAGTTCTTCCTTACAGTGCTTGGCAATATCGTTGGCATTAGAACCAGGAATCTGCTGAACCATACCCAACACAGAGGGAACGTTGTTGTTTCTCATCGAGACACTGTACATCAATCCTCCCAACTCTATCTTGGCCACATCCTTCAGTTTCAGGGTCGAACCATCGGCCTTGCTCTGTACGATGATATTGCCGAACTCCTCAGCCGTCTTCAGACGACCCGTATAGCGGAGGGAATACTCATAGGCCACATCCGACTGCTCACCGAAAGTACCAGGAGCAGCCTCAACATTCTGCTCAGCCATCAGTGCCGAAATATCACTCGGCATCAGACCATGCTGTTTCATGACGTCAGGCTTCAGCCAGATACGCATAGAATAGGTCTTCATACCAGGGCTCTGTACGTCGCCTACGCCCTGGATACGCTTCAAGGCAGGAATGATATTGATGTTTGCATAGTTGGTGAGGAACTGGTCGTCGTAACGTCCATCGGAAGTCAAGGTGTACATAATCACCTGAGAAGACTGACGCTTCATAACCGTCACACCGACGCGCGTTACCTCAGCAGGCAGAAGTGCCTGAGCCTGAGAGACACGGTTCTGTACGTTCACGGCACACATATCGGCATTCATACCCTGACGGAACATGATCGTAATCTGCGCCGAACTGGATGAAGCCGTAGAGGTCATATAATCCATACCTTCCACACCGTTGATACTCTCCTCAAGCGGCGTGATCACAGAATTCTTCACGGTCTCAGCATCGGCACCAGGATACTGGGTGTGAACCACCACAGTAGGAGGCGCAATGTTGGGGTACTGCTCAATAGGCAGCGACACCAAACCGATAAATCCCAGCAACACAATGACGATGGAAATCACCGTCGAGAGCACTGGGCGTTTTATAAAAGCTGTAAATGTCATAGCTTCTTTTTTCTTATTTTTACTATTTGTTCCTATTTCTTCATTGCGCCTACAATATCTCCAGCGCTCATGGCCTTAGCCTGTTCCTGAATCTTCTGCTGATATTTCTCAGGCGTAATGGGCACAATCTCCATACCGTCGGTAAGTTTGGTAATACCGTTAGTGACAAACTTGTCCCCCGTCTTTAGACCCTCAGTCACAATGTAGTTGTTACCATCATTCTGGGGATCAACCTTAATCTCGATGTATTTCACTTTGTTATCCTTGTCAAGAATATAGACGAAGTGCTTATCCTGCACCTCAGAAACGCAACTCTGAGGAATGATAATAGCATTAGTATTGCTGCGAGGAATGACAATCGTACCAGAACCACCGCTCTTCAACAGTTTCTCAGGATTCTGGAATACGGCAATCATCTGTACGGAACCAGTAGCGGGATCGATGACGCCACTCATCTTCGTCACCTTACCCTCAAGACCATAGACTGTTCCATCAGCAAGTTTCAACTTAACAGTAGGCATATCCTGGATAGCACCATTCAGACCTCCAGCGTTCTTGCCCATCTCAAGCACATCTTTCTCTGTCATGGAAAAATAGACTTCCATCGAACTAATATTTGACACCGTGGTCAGTGTGTTGCCTGCACTTACTAGAGTACCTACCTTAAAAGGAAGAGAACCTACGACACCAGCAGCAGGGCTCTTCACAAAGCAGTAACTCAACATCTCCTTGGCAGATGCGAGGGCAGCCTCAGCCTGAGCCAGACCAGCCTTTGCCTGCTCATACTGGTTGGTGGAGGACTGAAGTTCAAAATCTCCGATCACACCATTCTGATGCAGTTTCTGAGAATTCTCAAAACTCAACTTTGCAGTATTACAAGCGGCCTGAGCAGTATTGACAGAAGCCTGAGCCTGACGAACCTGAGCCTGATAGGTCACATTGTCGAGGACAAAGAGAACCTGTCCTACACCTACAGTCTGACCTTCCTTTACATTAATCTTGGTAATGAAACCCTGCACCTTCGGATGGATCTCCACATCCTGCACGCCTTTGATTGTTGCAGGATATGTGCTCTGCATCGTAGTACTTGATGTTCCCACCGTAACCACAGGGTACTCATTGTCGCCAAAACTGGGGCGACCACCGCCACCACCACACGATGCAAACAGCATCGTAGCAGCTGCAAACAATAAAATCTTGTTCTTTTTCATACTTGATATTGACTAATTACTAATTAAAATTCAAGAATACTCAACACTTCGAAAACTACATACCTGTCGTTTTTGTTTTCGAGTTGCAAAGGTACAAAAATATATCTTTCAGATATATCGACGCACCATGTTTTTAACAAAGTTTATTGGCTATATGTTTTTTTTATCTTTCACAAGGCCCATCTGCCTGGCTTTATCCATCAGCAAGGCCATCAACGGTTCACGCTCGTTTTCAACTTTATTATCAAGGACGGCATCCTTCAGGTATTGTTTCAGCGTTCCTACCTCACGACTAGGTTTCAAGTTAAACATCTCCATAATCTCGTTTCCATCGATAACAGGCTGAAGTAGGCGCACATAATCCTTCTCCTTGAGGTCGGCCAACTTTTCACGGACCATACGGAAATTCTCCAGAAAGAGTTTCTTGCGGACCTCGTTTTTCGATGTGATGTCAGCCTCACAGAGCGTCATCAGGTCATCAATATCCTCGCCGGCATCGTTGAGTAGACGGCGTACGGCACTATCAGTCACCTCCTCGTCGGCAATGGCGATAGGACGCATATGCAGTTCAACCAACTTTTGCACATACTTCATCTTCGCATCCATCGGGAGCATCAGGCGACGGAAGATTACAGGAACCAACTTTGCTCCCGTCAGATTATGATTATGGAAGGTCCAGCCAACTAACGGATCCCAACGTTTCGACTTCGCCTTACCAATATCGTGCATCAACGCGGCCCATCGCAACCATATATTGTCTGATTTTTTTGCCACATTATCCAATACTTCAAGTGTATGATAGAAATTATTCTTGTGAGCCCGTCCGTTTTTCTGCTCCACAATGTCAAGAGCAGCCAACTCAGGCAGAATGACATTCAACAGACCGCAACGTTGCAGATCGACAAAGCCACGACTGGGATGAGGAGAAAGTAAAATCTTGTTCAGTTCGTCCTTCACACGTTCACCACTGACAATCTTAATTCTGTCGGCCATCCGTTCCAAAGCCTCAAAAGTCGCGTCCTCAATCTGGAAATTCAATTGGGTTGCAAACCTGATGCAACGCATCATCCTCAGTGGATCATCGGAGAAGGTGATGCCAGGCTCCAGCGGAGTGGCAATGATGCCATCTTCCAGATCTGCGAGGCCATTAAAAGGATCGACAAGCTCACCGAAACGGTTCTTGTTCAGACAGATAGCCATCGCATTAATGGTAAAGTCGCGACGATTCTGATCGTCCTCCAGAGTACCGTCCTCCACAATGGGCTTTCGGGAGTCATGACTATAACTCTCCTTACGGGCGCCAACGAACTCCACTTCGTACTCCACATGCTTCTGACGGAACTTTACTTGGGCTGTTCCGAAGCTCTTAAACACAGAAAGATGCGCCTTGCGCCCTATCATCCGCTTCAGTTCTTCAGCCACAGAAATACCACTTCCCACGACCACCACATCGATGTCGTTCGAAGGGCGCTCGAGGAAAATATCCCTAACATATCCACCCACCACATAACACTCCAGGCCCAATCGGTCTGCAGCCTCACTGATCTGATGGAAAATCTCCTGGTCCAGTATCTCAGCCAGTTCCTCGTCTGAAAACAATTTCATCGATTCATACTTCTTTGAGGGTGCAAAGTTACGAATAATCGAGCAAAAAAGAGCAAAAATAAGGCTGACTTTGAAAATTTTTCTGCTTTTCGACAAACTTTTCAGGAAAAAAGCATACCTTTGCAGAAGAAAATAATAAGACTGAACACCTAACAACTATAGTATTAAAAATATGAGAAAGAGCATTTTCACAATCGCCGTCATTTTTGCGGCCATGTTTACATTCATGTCTTGTCAGAACAAGAGTCAGAACCTAAATCAGGATCAGAAAGACGAAGTTAATAATTTTCGCATTAAACGAGGCACTAATATCAGCCACTGGCTCTCACAGTCCGAGCAACGTGGTGAGGCTCGTAGGCTCCACATTCAGGAAGACGACTTCGCCCGTCTCGAAGAACTTGGCTTCGATTTCGTACGTATCCCCATCGACGAGGTACAGTTCTGGGACGAGAAGGGTCTGAAACTGCCTGAGGCATGGGATTTGCTGAACAATGCCCTCGACTGGGCCAAGAAACACAACCTTCGCGCCATCGTCGATCTCCACATTATCCGTTCACACTATTTTAATGCCGTAAACGAGGACGACAAGGCTGCAAACACCCTTTTCACATCGGAGGAATCACAACAAGGACTTATCAATCTGTGGCGCCAACTCTCGGAATTCCTCAAGGATCGCAGTTGCGACTGGGTGGCTTACGAGTTTATGAACGAGCCTGTGGCTCCCGAGCATGAGCAGTGGAACCAGTTGGTGGCCAAAGTTCACAAGGCCCTGCGCGAACTTGAACCCCGACGCACCCTGGTAGTGGGCTCGAACATGTGGCAAGGCCATGAAACGATGAAGTATCTGAAGGTGCCTGAGGGCGACAAGAACATCATCCTCTCCTTCCACTATTATAACCCGATGCTGCTGACCCACTATAAAGCCTGGTGGACACCACTGGCCAAATATGAGGGCAAGGTGAACTATCCTGGCGTATTGGTTTCGAAGGAAGACTTCGATGCAGCGCCTGCAGACATTAAGGACCAGTTGAAGCCCTATACAGAACAGGTGTGGGACATCAACACCATCCGAGCTCAGTTCAAGGACGCCATCGAGGCCGCCAAGAAATACGACTTGCAGTTGTTCTGTGGCGAGTGGGGCGTCTATGAGCCCGTTGACCGTGAGCTGGCCTATAATTGGACTCGTGATATGCTGACCGTTTTCGACGAATACAATATCGCCTGGACCACCTGGTGCTACGATGCAGACTTCGGTTTCTGGGATCAGCAACGCCACACCTACAAGGATCGCCCTTTGGTAGAACTTCTGATGTCAGGAAAGAAATTAGGAGAGTAAGTGAAGACCGTGAATTATTCCCAGGTTAGGAATGAAATGCTCCCACGTTGGGAATGAATTATTCCCACGTTGGGAACAAAAAAGGCACTTACAAAGCAGATATGACGAACAAAAAACTGATATTCTTTGCAACTGTGCTACTCATGGCTGGTTGTGGGAACAACGAGAAAAGACAAGCTGATCAGCTCATCAAGGAGGCGCATATGCATTTCATGGAGGGAAAGTTCGACGAAGCCAGAGCCGATATCGACTCCCTGCGCAAGACCTTTCCCAACAACATCGAGGCAAGAAAAAGCGCTCTAAGACTTCATCAGAATATCGAATTGAAAGTTGCACAAGACGAGTTGGGCCGTACAGACAGTCTCCTCCAGATAGCCAACAAAGAACTAGAAACGATGCAAAAAAAGGTGGAAGCCCACAAGGCAGCTCTGAAAGCAACGCCTGAGGAACTGACGGCTCTGACGAGGATGAGAATGCACAGAGACTCGATCCGGACGCAGTTTGAAACCCTCGGGATGAAGATCAGTTACATCCGTCAGAAACAAAAAGAGCAATAGTTTTGGTCAAAACTCAATTAAAAATTTGGTATTTCGCTCGATTTGCACTATCTTTGCACCCGATATGGCCAATCAGGACAAAACAAACGCTCAGTTTGAGAAGGCTCTAGCCGAATGCAGAGCTCTGTTCGAGAAGAAACTCCACGACTATAAAGCCTCGTGGCGCATCTTGCGTCCCACAGCTCTCACCGACCAACTCTTCATCAAGGCAAAGCGCATCCGCTCGCTTGAGATCAAGAAGGAGTCGATGGTGGGCGAAGGCATCCGTCCGGAGTTCATTGCCCTTATTAATTATGGTATCGTTGGTCTCATCCAACTCTCAAAGGGATTTGCCGATATGGTAGATATTGACAATCAGGAGGCCATGCGCCTCTACGACCAGTTTGCCCACGAGGCCCTGGAGTTGATGAAGAAGAAGAACCATGATTACGACGAGGCATGGCGCTCGATGCGGGTGAGTTCTTATACAGACCTCATCCTGACGAAGATTGAGCGCATCAAGGAGATCGAGAACCTTAGGGGCGAGACGCTCGTCTCAGAGGGCATCGATGCCAACTATATGGACATTATCAACTACGCGGTCTTTGGAGTAATTAAGTTATCGGAGTGAGGAAAACTGCCGTCAACATCTGTCGTCTGATACTCGCAGTGACGTTTATCCTTTCTGGATTCGTCAAGGCTGTAGATCCCCTCGGCACGCAGTACAAGATTCACGACTACCTGGCAGCAATGGGACTTAGCGCCCCCGACTTGCTGACACTCTCAGCTTCCGTATTGTTGTCAACACTGGAGTTCATCGCTGGTATCTGCCTGCTCTTCGCCATCAGGCGGAGACTGGTGTCAAAGGTGGTTCTGTTGATGATGGTGGTCATGACACCACTGACTCTCTGGCTGGCACTGACCGATCCCATCAGCGACTGCGGTTGTTTTGGCGACGCCTTGGTGCTCACCAATTGGCAGACGTTTTGGAAGAATGTCATTCTGCTGGCTGCTGCTATCGTGGTGTGGCGGCATCCTCTGGAAATGCCTCGTCTCATAGGAGAATCAAACCAGTGGATTGTCCTGAACTACTCAGGATTGTTTATCCTACTGATCATTGCCGGTAGAAGTCTCTATACCCTACCCCAGTTCGACTTCCGTCCCTACCATGTGGGCATCAATCTCAGGGAAGGATGGCAGAAGATGATGGAGGGAGAAGATTCGCCCTACGCAGAGTTCTTCATGGAACTTACCGACGAGGGAGAAGACATCACAGAGAAGGTGCTCGACAACGAGGGATACACGTTCCTGCTGGTTTCGCCCCATCTGGAACAGGCCGACGATTCTCAGCTCGACGAACTCAACCAGATCTACGAGTACAGCCTCGACAACGGCTACCCATTCTATTGTCTGACGGCAAGCACAGAGAAGGCCATCAGTCGTTGGCGCGACATTACCGGGGCAGAGTATCCTTTCTGTAACACAGACGACATCACGCTGAAAACAGTGATTCGCAGTAACCCAGGGCTGCTGTTGCTCAAGGATGGTGTCATTATCCGCAAGTGGAGTCATAACGACCTGCCCGAAGAGAACGAACTGAGTGGAAAGTTGGAAGATTCTGAGCTTGGGCGCTTGCCTACAGAAACCGTAGCGAGCAAAATACTGTGGATACTCACATGGTTTGTGCTCCCACTGATGCTCCTCACTATCGCCGACCGCCTTTGGGCATGGAGCCACTGGCTGCGCTCTGGAAAGAAAGCCAGAAGGCGCGAACAAGAAGAAAAAGTACAAGTAGAAAAAAGAGAATAATAACCCAATTAACAAAGAAAATAATTATGAGAAAGAAAATTGTAGCAGGAAACTGGAAGATGAACATGAATCTCCAGGATGGTATCGCTCTGGCAAAAGAGCTGAATGAGACATTGAAGGCCGATAAGCCCAACTGTGGTGTAGTCATCTGCACACCGTTTATCCACCTCGCATCAATCGCACAATTCCTCGATCAGGACATCATCGGTCTGGGTGCCGAGAACTGCGCCGACAAGGAGAAGGGTGCTTTCACCGGTGAGGTAAGTGCCGAGATGGTAAAGAGCACAGGTGCCCAGTATGTGATTCTGGGTCACTCAGAGCGTCGTGAGTACTACAAGGAGACTCCAGAGATTCTGAAGGAGAAGGTACTTCTGGCTCAGAAGAACGATCTGAAGGTGATCTTCTGCATCGGTGAGAGTCTGGCGGAGCGCGAGGCAGGCAAGCAGAACGAGGTCGTTAAGGCTGAGCTCGAGGGTTCTGTCTTCAACCTCTCTGAGGAGGACTTCCGCAAGATCGTCATCGCCTACGAGCCCATCTGGGCCATCGGTACTGGCAAGACCGCTACCGCAGAGCAGGCTGAGGAGATCCACGCTTACATCCGCAGCATTATCGCAGAGAAGTATGGTCAGGCTGTTGCCGACGACACCACTATTCTCTATGGTGGTTCTTGCAAGGCCAGCAACGCTCCTGAGTTGTTTGCTAAGCCCGACATCGACGGTGGTCTGATTGGTGGTGCTTCTCTGAAGTGTGCCGACTTCAAGGGTATCATCGACGCTTGGAAGAAATAAGAGGTGAAACGACTACTCATCATACTGACATTGTGTGTCGGCTGCATTATCGCAGCCGATGCACAATCTACCTTCACACAAAGGTTGCAGCAGAGCAATCAGGGCGAAGGTAAAGTCACCGTGAAACAGAGTCAAGAAATCGACGACCTCATCAACGGGTCGGCTAAGGCCACCACCTCGTCGCAAACGACAACGCCTCGTAAACAGCAAGAGAATGACAAAGACCAGACGGCTACCAAGCAGGAGAAGAAGGACAACCTCCCGTCTATAGTCCAGTCTACCAAACGCGACTCAACAGACATATCCGACTCTGCCGACGACAATCACAAGAAAGTCATGAGGGGTCAGAAAGTAAATGGTTATCGCGTGCAAGTGTTTGCTGGAGGCAACTCGCGTAACGACAGAATCAAGGCAGAGAGAATCGGCAACGAGGTCAAGTCGCTTTTCCCCGGTGTTCCTGTCTACGTTCATTTTTATTCTCCACGATGGATATGCCGCATGGGCAACTACCGCACTTATGAGGAGGCCCACGATGTGCTAAACCAGGTAAAAAACCTTGGTTACCAGTCAGCCATCATTGTCAAAGGAAAAATCACCGTTCAATATTAATGAGTCAGGAAATAGACATACAGACCCACGACAACCACTCCTTCCGCGAAGGCCTCGACGAGTTGGCCGGCCACTATAAGGAGGTTCTCAGATTACTGGGAGAAGACACTGACCGCGAAGGACTTCTAAAGACTCCTATGCGCGTGGCCAAGGCAATGCAGGTACTTACTCGTGGCTACCAGATGGATGCCCACAAGGTGCTTACCGACGCATTGTTCAAGGAAGACTACTCCCAGATGGTCATTGTGAAAGATATTGATTTCTTTTCGCTCTGCGAGCATCACATGTTACCTTTCTATGGCAAGGCCCATGTCGCATATATCCCTAACGGCTATATCACTGGATTGTCGAAGATTGCCCGTGTGGTCGATATCTACGCCCATCGCCTACAGGTTCAGGAGCGTATGACGCAACAGATCAAGGACTGCATCCAGGAAACGCTCAAGCCCCTTGGTGTGATGGTTGTCGTCGAGGCCAAGCACATGTGCATGCAGATGCGGGGTATTGAAAAGCAAAACAGCATTACCACCACCAGCGATTTCAGCGGTGCTTTCAATCAGGCCAAAACCAGGCAGGAATTCATGAACTTAATCCATAATAACCAAATTTGACCAAGATGAATCAAACTAACAACAGAATCAATTACAGCGGGTCAAACGAGTCAATAGCACAGGCCTTTTACCACAGCTGTCTAGGAAAAACGCTCATTGGAGCAGGTGTTCTTGTCGTTCTTCTGATTATCGCTTATTTCACAGCTCCCAACGAGAAGGAGATGAGAGAAGAGATCGATGACGACATCATGCAGTGCATGGAGATGAACGACAGTATCCGAGGTGACCAGATCGACGACTTTGTTCACAACATCGGTTTCATCTTCACCTCTGCCGACACCACAAAAGTAGGAAAGGAATGGCGTGAGGTCTTCGACAAGTACAATCGTGTGGAAATCTACCGTCACACCTTCTTTACCACTGCGTATGTTTATAACAACATTCTCACAGAGGGTTCAAGAGTAGGTATCGGTGCGTTCGGTGTCGTCGTTCCCACTATGAACTTCAACGATTTCCTATTGCGTATAGGACCTATGCATAAGGGTTACGACCAGAAACTTATCAGGAGAAGCGTTATCCCTGATACCGACCTTGGTTCGAATCCCAACATCCAGGAGTTCCACTACAAGCGCAATCCCGACGATTAATTTCTCGTCTTCAGGAAACCGTTCACTTGATCAGCTATCTGGCGCATACCTTTTACAGAAGGGTGCCCAGATAGTTTGTTTATGTCTGTCAGTTCAATGACAGGCACACCATAATGGGCGCAGATGGTCTTTACCGACTCGTCGATCTCGTCACGCAGGTCGTCGTTAAGGATGAAGTAGATCTCAGTGTTGACATAGCGGTCCGTCATCCACTGCAACATACGGGCAAGCGCAGGACGGAACTGGTAAAGGTCGCCCCATGTGATATTATCGTACTTATACTCTCCGATTGGAGTGCCGGCCCAACTGTCGTTCGTAGCACCGAAGACAAAGATCATGTCGGGTTGTCCGAGATTGTCCATACGCGTATTAAAAGAGCGCGCGCTATAGTCATTGCCATCATAGCCCGAATAACTGATCGTTGCACCGCTATAGGAGTTGTTCAGGCAGAGTCGCCAGCCATTTTCCTTAATCACCTGATGCCACCACGTCTGACGTACGTTCTTCACATCGGTTTTCGCCTCAGGATTCTGGGCATAATACCACAGTTCATTGGTGGAGGGCGTCATAAAGCCCTCGAAGGTTGAATACGAATCACCTAAAATGGAGACCGACTTTGTCTGAGCGGTACCAAGGCTGACGGAAAGAATAGTCAGCAGTAATAAGCATAGTTTTTTCATCTCGACGATTATTTAGTGTTTTGGTTATAACTCTCATCTACAAAAAAAGTGCTGATCTCTCAGCACGTGGATTGAACCGGCGACCTCATGATTATGAATCATGCGCTCTAACCAGCTGAGCTATCCCGCCATCTTGCTGTTAAGCGGGTGCAAAGGTACTACTTTTTCTGAAACTACCAAAATTTTTCCGCAAAATATTTTTTATTTCGAGGAAAATTACTACTTTTGTGGCGTAGAATAACTCCAAACCAATAGCAAAACTCACCCGAAGCGTATGGAAAAACAACGAATTGACATTGAATATCCTTTGACGACCAAGTCGCCTGGTATTGTTTGGGAACAAATCAGTAGTGCCCATGGGTTGGAACGCTGGTTGGCAGACCACGTCACACAAGAAGACGACATCTTTACGTTTACCTGGGGAGAGCCATGGGCGGAGCATGACATCCGTCAGGCACAGTTAATAGAATTTGTGAAGTTCGACCATATCAGACTCAAATGGGATGACGACGAGGAAGACGATGACATCTTTTGGGAAATGCGCATCGCGAAAAGTGAACTTACGAACAATCTGACGCTCCTTATTACCGACTTTGCCGACGACGATGATGCCGACGGACTCAGAATCCTGTGGGACAGCAACCTCGACAGGCTGCATCGCGCCAGCGGATTGTGACGGAGTGAAAAGAGTGAAAAAATAATAAGGTAAAGCAACTTTTCACCTTTCCCTCATCGCTTTTCACTTCTTTTTTGTAATTTTGCAGCCCGTAAGGCGCAAACAGAATGTTCCGGATCAAGAAATTAGATATCTTTATTGCCAAGCAGTTTGGTCTGCTGTTCATGGGTACCCTGTTCATCTGCCAGTTCGTGCTGATGATGCAGTTCCTGTGGCGATATGTCGATGAGCTGATTGGAAAGGGCTTGTCGCTCGACGTCATGGCCCAGTTCTTCTGGTACATGGGTCTTATGCTGCTGCCTCAGGCATTACCACTGGCCATTCTGCTGAGTTCGCTGATTGTATTCGGCAATCTGGGTGAGAGTTCGGAGCTGACGGCTATCAAGGCTGCAGGCATCTCGCTGATGCAGGCATTCCGTCCACTTATCTTCATCGTATTCATCATTGCCGGCATCTCATACTATTTCCAGGACAGCATCGGTCCCAAGTCCAACCTTCATCTGCAGCAACTACTGATATCCATGAAGCAGAAGAGTCCGGAACTGGAAATCCCCGAAGGCATCTTCTACAACGGCATCCCCGGCATAAACATCTATGTGCAAAAGAAGAACCTGAATACAGGCATGCTCTATGGTATCATGATCTACCGTCAGACGGGTAGTTTCGAGGATCAGGCCATCATTCTGGCCGATTCGGGCATGATGCAGACAACCCAGGAAAAGAAGCATCTGGTGTTGACATTATACAGTGGAGAATGGTTTGAGAACATGCGGTCGTCGGACATCGCCAATAGCGCCAATATCCCCTATCGCCGAGAGACTTTCTCCCACAAACGAATTGTGCGTGAATTCGACAGTGGTTTCAACATGGCCGATATGAACGATGTGGCCGGCGATGCCCGCGCAAAGAGTTTGAACACCATTCTGCACGACATGGACTCCATCAGGGAGTTCAACGACAGTGTCGGCAATGCGTACTATCTCGATGCCAAGCGCTATACGTTCCGCCAACCCTCCCTGAGCAAACAAGACTCCCTGAAGGCCGTCAAAGCCCTGGCCACCGATGACACCCCCTACGACTCCATCCTGGAGCGGATGCCTTCTGGAGATCAGCAAATGGCTGTGAAAAGCGCTCTTTCCAGTGTGCAGAGTGCCATGACCGATATGGACATGAAGATGGAGTATGTCAAATACCTGCATCGCAACTATCGTCGTCACCAGATTGAAGCCTTCAAGAAGTTTACCCTCGCCTTGTCGTGCCTCATCTTCTTTTTCATCGGAGCCCCCCTTGGAGCCATCATCCGCAAGGGAGGACTGGGCGTGCCCGTCATTGTGTCTGTGCTGGTATTCATCGTCTATTTCATTTTCGACAACTCTGGCATGAAGATGGCACGCGATGGCCAGTGGACGGTATGGTTCGGACAGACCATCTCCACCATTGTCCTCACCCCCATTGCCGTATTCTTCACCTATAAGGCAAACAGAGACTCCACCGTGTTCAACATCGACCTCTACAAGAGTATCCTGATGCGCGCCCTTGGTCTCCGCGAGAATCGGCACATCTTCCGCAAAGAGGTCATCATCGACGATCCACACTACGAAGACGACGCCAATCTGCTGCTCAATGTCACCAAGGAGATCGAGGGATACAGCGAACGCCACAAGTTGCTCAGATGGCCTAATCCCATCAACGTGTTCTTCCACGCTGGCGACGACCACGAGATTGAGTACATCAACGAAGTACTTGAGACAGCCATCGACGACCTTAGTTATTCGCGCGACAGGAAGTTGCTTGCCGAACTCAACAACTATCCTATCATTGCCGTTCGTGCCCATACCCGCCCATTCCGTAGGAAATGGCTGAATGTCGTCACCGGCCTCTTCATCCCGTTGGGTGTTTTCTTCTACATCAGGATGATACGCTTCCGTCTGCGCCTGCTGAAGGATCTGCACGACATCAGGCACACCAGTGACAGAGTCATTCCCTTGGCCATGGAACTTTCGAAAAAACAGAAGAGCGCCACATAGCTCCTTTAATATATAATAAGGTATAATATACATATACAATGGATCATTTCAAACTAAACGCAATAGAGGAAGCCGTAGAGGACTTCAAGGCTGGCGAGTTTGTCATCGTCGTCGATGACGAGGATCGTGAGAACGAAGGCGATCTTATCATTGCCGCAGAAAAGATTACAGCCGAGAAAGTGAACTTCATGCTGAAGAACGCACGAGGTGTGCTCTGCGCCCCCATCACGATTGAGCGCTGTAAAGAACTCGACTTGCCTCATCAGGTGCAGGACAACACGTCTGTGCTCGGCACACCGTTTACGGTGACCGTCGATAAGCTCGAAGGCTGCACCACTGGCGTCTCCGCCCACGACCGTGCCGAAACCATCAAGGCCCTGGCCGATCCCTCCTCCACCCCAGAGACTTTTGGACGCCCGGGCCATGTCAACCCGCTCTATGCCCAGGAGAATGGCGTGCTGCGACGCAGTGGCCATACCGAAGCAGCCATCGACCTCTGTCGCATGGCAGGTCTTTACCCCGCAGGTGCACTGATGGAGATTATGAACGAAGACGGCTCCATGGCCCGTCTGCCTCAGCTGATGGAACTGGCCAGGGAGTGGAACATGAAGATCATCAGCATCAAGGATATGATTGCCTACCGCCTGAAGAAAGAGTCGCTCATCGAGGTGGGCGAAGAGGTGGATATGCCCACCGACTACGGCCACTTCCGCCTGATTCCCTTCCGTCAGAAAAGCAATGGACTGGAGCACCTGGCGCTCATCAAGGGCGAATGGAAGGACGACGAGCCTATCCTGGTGCGTGTCCACTCCTCATGTATGACGGGCGACATCCTCGGCTCCAAGCGCTGCGATTGTGGCGAACAGCTCCACAAGGCCATGCAGACCATCGAGAAAGAGGGCAAGGGCGTTGTCATCTATATGCAACAGGAAGGCCGTGGCATCGGACTGATGAACAAGATTGCCGCCTACAAGCTGCAGGAAGAAGGTCTCGACACCGTCGATGCCAATGTGCATCTGGGATTCAAGCCCGACGAGCGCGACTACGGCTGCGGTGCCCAGATGCTGCGCCACCTTGGCGTGCACAAGATGCGCCTGCTGACCAACAACCCCGTTAAGCGTGTCGGACTGGAGGCCTACGGACTGGAGATTATTGAGAACGTGCCCATCGAAGTGACGCCCAACCCCTACAACCTGCGCTATCTGGAGACCAAAAAGAACCGCATGGGGCATACCCTCCATCTGAAATAACGCTCAAGATGTCACGATTTCGTGGCAAATCACGAAAAAGTGACGTTAATCTTTCGTATTCAGAAATAAATTGCTTACTTTTGCACAAAATTTCAATAAATATGGCACAACTATCCAATCGTCTGCAGCGCTTAGCTCCATCAGCCACGCTGGCAATGTCGCAAAAAAGCTCTGAAATGAAGGCTCAGGGCATTGATGTTATCAATATGAGTGTGGGAGAGCCCGACTTCAATACCCCCGACCATATTAAGCAGCAAGCCAAACTCGCTATCGACGAGAACTACTCCAGATACTCGCCCGTACCGGGCTATCCCGACCTCCGTCAGGCCATTGCCCGCAAGTTGGAGCGCGAGAACCACCTCCACTACACCCCCGCCGAGATCCTTGTTTCCAACGGTGCCAAGCAGAGCGTCTGCAACACCGTCATGGCCCTGGTCAACGACGGTGAGGAAGTGATTATCCCTGCTCCCTACTGGGTAAGTTACCCCCAGATGGTACTCCTGGCAGGTGGCAAGCCCGTCATTGTGGAGGCCGGTTTCGACCAGAACTTCAAGATGACGCCCGAGCAGCTCGAGGCTGCCATCACCCCCAAGACGCGCATGCTCATCCTCTGTTCGCCCAGCAACCCCACGGGAAGCGTCTATAGCAAGGACGAGCTGAAGGCCCTGTCAGAGGTGATCCTCCGCCATGAAGACCTTTTCGTGCTGGCCGACGAGATCTACGAGCACATCAACTATATAGGCAAGCACGAGAGCATCGCCCAGTTCCCTGGCATGAAGGATCGCGCCATCATCGTCAATGGTGTGTCGAAGGCCTATGCCATGACCGGTTGGCGTATCGGCTATATTGCAGCCCCCGAGTGGATTGTCAAAGGCTGCAACAAGTTGCAGGGCCAATACACCAGTGGCCCCTGTTCCGTTAGTCAGAAAGCAGCCGAGTTTGCCTACATCAGCGACCAGCAGTGCGTGGAGGATATGCGCCAGGCCTTTGAGCGCCGGCGTAACCTCATCGTCAAACTGGCCAAGGACATTCCCGGTCTTGAAGTGAATGTGCCCGAGGGCGCCTTCTACCTCTTCCCCAAGTGCAGCAGTTTCTTTGGCAAGAGCGATGGTGAGACCACCATCAACAATTCTACCGACTTTGCCATGTATCTGCTCGAAAAGGGGCATGTGGCAACGGTTGGAGGCGATGCTTTTGGCGATCCCGAGTGCTTCCGCATGAGCTATGCCACAAGCGATGAAAACATCATCGAAGCCATGAAGCGCATTAAAGATACATTAGCAAAATTGAAATAAATCAATAAATTCTTAGTTAAAAGTTATTAATTCGTTCGTAATAACGGGTGAAATTAGTATCTTTGCGAGGTGTTTTGAAAAGAGACTATTTATAATCTTAAAATTTTTAATAACTAAAAAATTAACTTATTACATTATGGCAACAACAACAAAGGCTGCAGCCCCAGCCAAAAAGAATTCGGGCTTTGGTGGTATTAAAGCTGCATGGATTATCCTCGTAATTTGCGCTATCTTAGGTTATGGCGTATGGTATTTCGTTATGGGTAACCCCGACAACTTCGTAGGTGGCGACCGTAGCGGTCATCCTGCAAACCTGTTAGGTACAGTGTATAAGGGAGGTTTCGTTGTAGGTTTGATCCTTACCCTTCTCTTCACCGTTATCTGCCTGGGTATCGAGCGTTTCTTCGCTATCCGTACCGCTGCTGGTAAGATCAATCTGGCTAAGTTCACCGCTCAGGTTAAGGATCTGATCAAGGCTCAGAAGTTCGCTGAGGCCGACGCTCTGTGCGACAAGATGCAGGGTTCTGTGGCTAACGTAGTAAAGGCTTCAATCAAGATGTACCAGACCGTAGAGGGTGACGACACCCTGAAGAAGGCTGCTAAGATTGCAAAGATCCAGCAGGCTCACGAGGAGGCTACACAGCTTGAGATGCCTACCCTTCAGATGAACCTCCCGATGGTTGCAACAATCGTATCTCTGGGTACCCTGACCGCTCTGTTCGGTACTGTGCTCGGTATGATCGGATCGTTCCAGGCTCTGTCTGCAGGTGGTGGTGCCGACTCTATGGCTCTGTCTGCCGGTATTTCTGAGGCCCTTGTGAACACAGCATCTGGTATCTTGACCTCTTGGGTTGCTACCGTTGTTTACAACTTCTTCTCAAACAAGATCGATAAGCTGACATTTGCTCTCGACGAGATTGGTTACACCATCGCAGCAACATACGATTCAAATCACAACGAGGCTTAATTTTCTGTCCATTTTATAACGCATTAAAAGCATTTAGAGAATGGCTAAAATTAAGATACAGAAAAAAGACATCTGGATTGACATGACACCAATGTCAGACGTGATGACGCTGCTTCTGTGTTTCTTCATGTTGACCTCAACATTCTTGACACCGGAACCAGTATCAGTCACCGCGCCTAACTCTGTGTCAGAGCTGAAGATTCCGGAGCAGGACGTGCTGAACATTCTGGTAACCCCAGAGGGCAAGGTGTTCTGCGGTACGGAAAACAAGAACAACATGCAAGCCATGCTGGATCAGATGACCGACAAGTTCGGTATCCAGCTCAACGCCGAGCAGATCAAGCATTTCCGCGAGGATGCTATGGTGGGCGCCAGCATGTCACAGCTTGGCAATTACCTGAACCTCGACCCCGAGAAGATGGGCGAGGCAATCCAGAAGCTCGGTCTTCCGCTCGATAGTATCAACGGAGGCAAGAGCGAATTCCAGGAGTGGGTCACAGCGGCCCGCGATGCGAATCCTGACATCAAGCTCGCCATCAAGTGCGACTCTAAAACCCCTTACTCAGCTATCAAGCTGTTGATGTCAGAACTTCAGGACATGAGCGAGAACCGTTTCCAGCTCATCACAAACCTCGATGTTAAACGTTTAAACGAGTAGTATTATGGCAAAGAAAAATCTATCCAAGCAGAAAAAGATGGATACCCGCGTGAACTTCACGCCGATGGTAGACATGATGATGCTTCTGATCACCTTCTTCATGCTGTGTACTACACTGGCCAAGCCGCAGGCTATGCAGTTGACCATGCCGTCAAACGACGACACATCACAGTTGAACGACGAGCAGAAGCAGGTAACGAAGGCCTCTCACACCATTACCCTTTATCTGGGAAGCAACGACAAGGTATGGTACATAGCTGGACTGCCCAACTACGACGATCCCTCATGCGTGAAAGAGACTTCCTATGGTAAGGACGGTATTGAGAAGGTGCTCAATGAGCATACCACAGAGGAAGGTATCAACCCGATTGCCAAGATCAAGTTGGCCAAGAAGGAACTCGATGCCAAGAAGGCCGAGTATGGCTCAAAGATGACCGACGAGCAGTATCAGGAACAGCTCAAGAAGCTGAAGAAGGGTGAACTCCCCTCTGGCGAGAAGGTTCCCACGATGACCGTCATCATCCGTCCTCTCAACACTGCTACCTATGAGAACATGGTTGCAGCCCTCGACGAGATGCTGATTAGCAATATTGATAAGTACGTCATTGACAATGTCGACAAGATGAGCCAGGAAGACAAGGACCTCATCGCAAAGGCAGGCGTCAAGTGATTAACCCCTAAAATGTAGAAAGAACTATGGCAAAAATAGATCTTATTGACAACAGCTGGGTCGACCTCGTATTCGATGGTAAGAACCAGGCTTATGGAGCTTATCAATTGCGTAAGAACACAGGTATTCGTAACCTGAAGGCACTCATCGTCATGATTTTAGCCGGTCTCCTTATCGCCGGTATCGTGTATGCAAAGGTATCTATCGAGAACTACATTGCATCACAGAACGCTGCCATCGAGGCTGATGTCGAGCTGGCAAGCCTGGCCGAGAAGAAGGAAGCAAAGGCTGAGAAGAAAGACGAGCCCGAGCCCGAGAAGATTGAAATTGAGCGCGTCAAGAGCTCTGTAGCCTTCACCGTTCCTGAGATCAAGAAGGACGAGGAGGTTAAGGAAGAGCAGGAGATGAAGTCTCAGGAGGAACTCCAGGAGACCAACACCGCCATCGGTGCCTTCAACGTTGAGGGTAACGACGAGGCCGGTGGTGAAGTGCTCAAGGCAAAGGAAGTGATTGCAGAACCCGAGCCCCCGAAGGTTGAGGAAACCAAGGTCTTCGACGTGGTAGAGGAGATGCCTCAGTTCCCCGGCGGTCCTTCAGCTCTGTTCGAATATCTGTCGAAGAATATCAAGTATCCGGTAGTAGCCGAGGAGAACGGTGTACAGGGTCGTGTTATCGTAACCTTCGTCGTAGAGCGTGATGGTTCTATCACCGACGTGAAGGTTGTCAAGAGCGTTGACCCGTCACTCGACAAGGAGGCCCAGCGCGTGGTTAAGTCCATGCCTCACTGGATTCCTGGTAAGCAGAACGGTTCGGCCGTACGTGTGAAATACACCGTGCCTGTAACCTTCCGTCTGCAGTAAACGCTGATCAATCTGAAATGAACGCATTCAACAAATTCACAAATTTAGTTGGATTAACACTGATATTAGGCTTGTTCCTCGCTTGTGGGAACAAGCCTAATCCTGAATTGGAAGAGGCCTATCAGAAAGCCGCCAGCGTACTGGCAGCCGACGAGAGCTTCTACCCCATCATCGACGAGGAGCTATACTATTTCCAGAATCAGACGCTCGACTCCATCACACCTCTTTATATTAACGAGCAGGATGCCGTAAAGATGCTGATGAAGCTTGAGACGTGGCTGGCCTTCACCACCCGCGACTTCACCGAGAAAGAGCGCCAGAATCTGATCGACCGTAAGTACATGCCAAGAGCGGTGCCCGTCGCCTACGACGGTCTGGCTATCATCGTCAACAATGCCAATCCCGACTCGTGCATCACCGTCAACGACTTTGCACGCGTACTCAAGGGCGAGGTCAGCAAGTGGAGCGAACTCTATCCACAAAACAAACTTGGCGAAATCGACGTGGTATTCGACAATCCCCTGTCGAGCACGGTGCGCTGGTGTGTCGACTCCATCCTCGGAGGCCAGCAGTTCAGTGCAAAGAACATCGGAGCCGTACAGACCAGTGCCGCTGTCATCGACTATGTCGAGAAGCACGAGAATGCCCTCGGCATCATCGGCAGCAACTGGCTCAACGACAAGCGCGACACCACCAACGTCACCTTCAAGAAGAATATAAGCGTGATGGGCGTCTCCAAGATGCAGACAGCCGAGAGCTACAACAGCTGGAAACCCTATCAATACTATCTATACAACGGCAACTACCCCCTTCGTCGCACCATCTACGCCCTGCTAAACGATACGCGCAACGGGGTACCCTCAGGCTTCTGCCATTTCGTGCAGTTGCCCAAGGGCCAGAAGATCATCCTCCGCTACGGTCTGCTCCCCCGGTCGGCCAATATGAACGTGCGGGATGTCATCGTCAAGAAACAGTGATTAAACCTTTCGGGGTTTCAAACGTCATAGAATCGAGAGACTAAGAACAGAATGTGTAACTTAAAAACAATAGAATTATGAAAGCAATCAAATATCTAGTAATGGGTGTGTTGCTGGCAGGTTTCAGCACCACCGCAATCGCACAGGAAGCAGAGCTCAACGCAGCTCTCGAGGGAATTAAGTCACAGGCTCCTAACGTAGCCGAGTTAGCAAAAACCGCTTACAAGAAGAACAAGAAAAACGCCGAGGCCCTGGTGCAGATCGGTCGCGCCTTCTTCGAGCAGAAAGACACTGCCAACGCCATCATGTTCGCCAACTATGCCAACGAGGCAGGTAAGCCCAAGTACCAGTATGCCCCCGCCTATCTGCTCCTCGGCGATATCGAGGCATCCTACGGTACCGACGGTGGTAAGGCTGCCAGCTACTACAACCAGGCCATCAACTTCGCCCCCACCAACCCCGAGGGTTACAAGAAGTGGGCTATGGTGTATCGTAAGATCAGCCCCTCTCAGGCTGCCAAGAAGCTTCAGGACATGAAGGCCATGTGCCCCAACGAGGACGTTGACGCCATCACCGCCCACATCTACATGCTGGCAGGCGACGAGAAGCAGGCCTATGAGAACTATGCCAAGGCCGACATCAACAAGCTCGACAAGGCAGGACTCAACGAGTTCGTACGTTGCAGCTACTTCACCGGTCACTTCGAGGATGCCCTCCGCGCTGCTGAGGCAGGTATCAAGCTCGAGCCACGCAACCCGACGTTCAACCGTCTGGCCATGTTCTCCAACTACGAGCTCAAGAAGTACGATGCCGCCAAGAGCTACATCCACAAGTATTTCAACGAGACCGATAGCGCCAACTTCTCAGAGTACGACCACTTCTACACAGCCCTGATCTATCAGGCCCTCGACGACAAGGAGAACATGTACGAGCAGTACGACAAGGCCCTCGAACTGGTCAACGATCAGTCCATGATCAAGCGCCACGCCATCCTGAAGAGCGTATCCGACTCCTATCTGAAGGATCAGAATTTCGACCAGGCCCTCAGATACTATCAGGATTATCTGGCTGCAAAGCCCGAGCAGAACTCAGATGATATCGAAGGACTTGCCAAGATCTTCTCAAAGTACGCTGATGCTGTTGACGAGAGCCGCAAGCCCGAGATGATCGGCAGAGCTGTTGCAACATACCGCATGATGGCTGAGAAGTTCCCCGTCCAGGCCATCTATGCCGCCTATCAGTGCGCTACGATGAACAACAAGCTCGATCCCACGATGGCCAAGAGCCTGGCACGTCCTGACTACCTGAAAGTCGTTTCACTGCTTGAGGGTAAGGCCGACCGCGACAAGAGCGAGAACACCATCCTGAAGTACAGCTACCACTACCTCATGTCGAACGCCTTCCTGATTGGCAAGAACAAGTCAGAGGCCAAGGCCTATGCCGACAAGATCCTGGCCATCGACCCCGACTATGGTCCTGCCCAGCAGATCCGCGATCTGAAGTAAATCCCCTTTAAAAACAATACAATGCCAAGAGGTGCCCTCACGAAGGGGCACCTCTTTTAATTGTTACGTCAGTGTACTCACACCGCAACGCCGCAACGCCGCAACATGAAGGGGTGTCAATATCTCAAGGACAGAAGGGTTATAATATATATATTCTATATTTTATATATATTATAATATATATAAAATTAATAAAGACTATTAACCGTCATTCTGCTCTACATTCGAAAGTGGTTGATGTTGCGGCGTTGCGGCGTTGCGGAGAAGTCAAGGCCATTTTTGAGTTTGAAAATTTTGTACATTTGCACTGTCGTTAAGAAAAAAGGATTCGCTCCCATACTTAGAAAAAATTATTTTTCTAGTGCACAAAAAATATTTTCCTAATTAGGGCGCAAAAAATTGGACTCAAAAACGGCAAACGAGAGAAGCACACCTTATTATTAACCATTTAACAAAAATATTTACAACTATGGCACTTAAAGTAAAAGCACAAGAGAAGCTGGTAAAATTCATTGCTTGGTATTTAGTTATACGAATGCAAAGATATGAAGAAAATCGTAAACTAACAAGAAAATGAGTGCTTTTTTCTCTACTCGAAATAGAACGTGAGGACGATCATCTTGCTGTGGCCGCTGGTGACGGCATTGGTGTATTGGCGCAGGTTGGCGTCCTTCAGTTCGCCGGCATGGTCCTTGTCGAGGGCATCGCGAAGACTGTAGCAGAACTTCAGCTCGGGGATGAGCTTGAAGAAGGGCAGATAGAGATCGCAGCCCAGTCCGACTTCAAAGAAAAGGTCGGAGCGCTTCAGCTGGACATACTCCTGGTTCTTGCTCGTGAGGTTGACCATCGGGTTGATGCCCGCCATCATGTAAGGACGGTAGTTGTTCCATCGCTCGGCACTGAACTTGATGTCGAGGGGAAACGAGATGTAGGTGTTCTTCATGTCCTGAGTCACCTCGGTGGGCTTGCCGTCGGGCGTCAGGTCGGTGAGGTTGCGGAAGGTGAGATGCTTGGCGCCAAAGTGCATGGTAGGCGTGAAGCGCACGTTCAGATGGTCGCTCAGGCGCAGGTCGGCCAGTACGCCTACGGAGAAACCGGTATTCCAACGGTCGGCATCGCAGAGGATGGTCTTCTCCTGGGTGGTGCCGTCGTCGAGGGTGATGGTCTGGGGACCTACATTACGGAACTCGATGTCCTGCATGTTCATGCCCACCAGGATACCGAAATGCATGGGGCGCAGGTCGATATAGGGCTTATGCTGGATGGTACGCGTCTGAGCTTGACCAGAGAAGGCCAGGAACAGCATGCATGCGGTGATGATAATGAATCTTTTCATCTGTAGATAATAACGCAGAAAAAGGCCGGATATTATATGAATGGTTATTTCGACAACGTATAAATAACTAAAAAACATACCTAAAGTTTGGTATATTCTCGAAAAAAGTCGTATCTTTGCATCCTAAAAAGTGAGTAAATAACATTATTAACAACTTAAAAAGTTAGAAAAATTCTGAGGGTGCAGAGCGCTACGTGATTGATGCTGATGCTTGCACAGAGTGCGGCACATGCGCAAGTGTTTGTCCTTCTGAGGCTATCAGCCTTCCCTAATCACTGAGGACATAAGACAGAAAAGGGGCTCTTCCGAAAGGGAGCGTCCCTTTTGTTTTCACCTATTTTTATATTGTTATGGTGAAAAAACGCATTTTTTTCCAGAAAAATTTCTTTGTTTGAAGGAAATTGTGTACCTTTGCACCCGCTTTTCGGCGTAACCTATGGAGGGAAGTCACGAGTTGCCCGTCTATGTTGCGTTGGAACGATACAGCAAAACAAAGTAAAATTGTAAAAAAGATGGATTTAATTAAAGTTGCTGAAGAAGCATTTGCAACCGGCAAGGAGTACCCCAAGTTCAAGGCTGGAGACACCATCACTGTCGCTTACAAAATTATCGAGGGCTCTAAGGAGCGTATCCAGCTCTATCGTGGTGTGGTCATCAAGATCTCTGGCCATGGTGACAAGAAGCGCTTCACTGTTCGTAAGATGTCGGGTACCGTGGGTGTGGAGCGTATCTTCCCCATCGAGTCGCCTAACATCGAGAGCATCGAGATCAACAAGGTAGGTAAGGTTCGCCGCGCCAAGCTTTACTATCTGCGCAAGCTCACTGGTAAGGCTGCCCGCATCAAGGAGAAGCGTCACCCTGTTGGCGAGTAAGGAAAGTAAATTACTTAAAGAGAAATATGAGAGCATGTATGCCCTCATATTTTTTTTTGTGGCCATACCGGCATGGGGTATTGGTCGTTACTTATAGTTCTCGTCGGCACTGGCATCGCCGTGAAGGGCGTCCTGGAACGACTCCCAATCCTGAAACCCCACGAACAGTGACAGGCGGTCGAGCGCTTTCTTGTCGGGTTTCCTCAGTATTTCCTTTTCCACTGCCTCCAGCAGTTTGCGAAGGGCCACACGTTTCTTCTCCATATTATTTATATATAATCGATGCAAAATTACAAATAAAATTTGGCTTTTCGCTCATTTTGCACTAATTTTGCAGCCAAATACAGAAAATTTACTCGAAAAATGAAAGAATTAGCACTCAAGTACGGATGCAATCCGAACCAGAAGCCCTCACGCATCTTCATGCAGGAGGGCGAGTTACCCATCGAAGTGATCAACGGTCGTCCTGGCTATATCAATTTCCTCGATGCCTTCAACGCCTGGCAACTCGTGAAAGAGCTGAAGGCGGCAACAGGCATGCCCGCCGCTGCCTCGTTCAAGCACGTCAGTCCTGCCGGTGCTGCCGTAGGTCTGCCCCTGAGCGACACCCTGAAGAAGATATACTTCGTGGACGACATTGCCGGCCTCGACGAGAGTCCCATCGCCTGTGCCTATGCCAGGGCGCGTGGTGCCGACCGTATGTCGAGCTATGGCGACTTCGTGGCTCTCTCTGATACTTGCGACGCTACCACGGCCAAGATCCTGAAGCGCGAGGTGAGCGACGGTGTGATTGCCCCCGACTATACCCCTGAGGCCATCGAGATACTGAAGGACAAGCGCAAGGGCACCTACAACGTGATCAAGATCGACGCCAACTACCAGCCTGAGCCCATCGAGCGCAAGCAGGTGTTCGGCATTACCTTCGAGCAGGGTCGTAATGAGATCAAGCTCGACGACGATGCCCTCTTCGAGAATATCCCCACGCAAAACAAGACTTTCACCCCAGAGGCTAAGCGCGACCTGATAATTGCCCTCATCACGCTGAAATACACCCAGTCGAACTCCGTCTGCTACGTGAAGGACGGTCAGGCCATCGGTATCGGTGCCGGTCAGCAGAGCCGTATCCACTGTACACGTCTGGCTGGCAACAAGGCCGACATCTGGTGGCTGCGCCAGCATCCGAAGGTGATGAACCTGCCCTTCGTTGACGGCATCCGCAGGGCCGACCGCGACAACACCATCGATGTGTATATCTCGGAGGACGAGCACGACGACGTGCTTCGCGACGGTGCCTGGCAGCAGTTCTTCAAGACCCAGCCCGAGGTGCTGACCATGGAGGAAAAGAAGGCCTGGATAGCCCAGAACACGAAGGTGGCCCTTGGCAGCGACGCCTTCTTCCCCTTTGGCGACAACATCGAGCGCGCCCACAAGAGCGGTGTGGAATTCATCGCCCAAGCTGGCGGATCAGTGCGTGACGACCATGTGATCATGACCTGCGACAAGTATGGCATCGCCATGGCGTTTACAGGCGTACGTTTATTCCACCATTAATATGGACGATTTCCAGCATATCCTTGAGAACGGCATCAACTTCGGACGTGGAGGGGATAAGCCTAAGAACGATAACAAGGTGAAGACCAAGGCCAAGAAGAAGCAGTATATCACTGGTGCTCATGGCAGTGGCTCAGCCCGTCAGAAGGCCAAGTACCGCCAGCAGCGTGCCAACCGTCATAAAGGGAAATAATATTAAGCTAAAGGCAAGGTAATTACAAATCGGCTTCCGTTGATATAGACGGGATCCAGTTCTACCGTTCCTCCAAGCGAGGTCACCAGTCGTCGGCAGATAGGCAGTCCAAGACCTATGCCTGCCTTAAAGTCGTCGAGTTTGGCGAATGTCTCGAAGATACGCTCCCGATCCTTCTTGTCGATACCCACGCCCGTATCCGTCACGATAAACAGGGCCTTGTTGCCCTTATGCTCGAACTGCAGGTCGATGTGCCCCATGTCGGTAAACTTCTGGGCATTGTCTATCAGGTGGTTCAGGATGCTCCTCAGTCTATAGACATTCGAGAAGATGGTGAAGTCGTCATCGACGTTGGTCGTAAAGCGCATCTCCACCGTAGGCTTCTCCCTGCCCTGCATCGACTCCAGGACTGAGCGGCACAGGTCGTTACACTTGATGTCGGCCTTATCAACCTCCGGCGCCACGCCTTCACTCTCACTCTTCGAGAGTTCCAACAGTTCGTTGACGATCGAGGTGACCTGAACCACGCTCTCGTCGATACGTTCCGACATGTCTTTCTTCTCCTCATCCGTCAACTGGTAGTGAGGACTGCCCAGTACCTGTGCGAAACCAACGACGGCATTGAGCGGTGTACGTATCTCGTGTGACATGCTCTGAATAAACTCTGCCTTCATACGGTCCGACTCCTCTGCACGGGCCAGAGCCTTCTTCAGCTCGGCACTGCGGGCCCAAATCTTCTTCATCAGTCGCCTGCGCCCCATGATGTAAACAAACAGGAACACCACGGTCATTCCGATGAGCCAGTTTACCAGTTGCTTGGTCAGACGCTTGTTGGCCATCGTCTCCTCTTGCGAGCGCATCAGCGAGGTCTCGTTGGCAAACTGGTTGAAGTTGGCAGCCTGAACCAGACTGTAGATGGAGTCCATATCCACATAATGCCTCTTCAAGGCGTCGAAGCCCTCGTTCAAGTGGCCCTCCATCTGGTGGATGCAGATCAGGCAGAGGGCACTATCTACCACCAGATTACCCTGATGTACCTGATAGAGTGCCCTGCTGTAGTTGCCGTCGAAAGCCTGTTTGGCCACTTCGACAATGTTGTCATAACGGCCCATGACTTCTGCCTTGTGAGATTTCTTCAGATCCTGATATTGCTGATAAACCGAGTCAAAGGTCTTCTTGTCGTTCCTCAGCAGACAGATATAGGCCTTCATGCCCAGCGACATCGAGAGGTGGTCCATGCTCTTTTCCGCTTTGGCCAGACTCACGTACTTATCCAACCACCCCATGGCCTCTTCAGGATCTCTCAGACTCATCATCTCGGCCAGATTCATATACATGCGCATCGTGAACTTAGGGTCTCTGTTGCCTGCCTCCTCGATAGACTGCAGGAAGAAGGCCTTGGCCTTGCGCGCATCGTGACCGGTTTTATAGATATCGCCATAAAGGCCCGTTGCCATGTAGAAATATTCCTGGTCGTTGGCCTTTCTCACCTCTTTGTCGAGTTGTTCGGCATACTGGATGGCCAGATAGAGCATATTGTGGGCCAGTGCGAAGAAGCCCTTGTTGGTCTTCAGTTTGTAGTAGAGGTACATGTAGCCCTTCTTCTTCAACTCCGGCTCGTAGTCCTTCACATAACCGTAGAACTCTTCGGGCGTGCCCTTCACCAACAGATGCTGGAATAATTCATAATGCTGTCTGTCTTCCTCCGTCAAGTCCTCGACTTGAATCTCAGCGGAAGCGAAACCTGCAAATGCGAACAGCAAGAAGCCTGTTAAAACAAGTTTGATTTGATGTTGTACAAAAGTCATCATAAATTGCTGCTGCAAAAATAGTATATTTCAATGTAACCTGCAAATTTTTAGCACAATAATTACATTTTATTTGGAAAACTCGAAGAAAACAGCTATCTTTGCACTTGGAAAGAAACTATTAACACGTATTGATATGAAACCATACAGACACATCCTCCTGATGGTCGTGCTCGTCTTCGCCAGTGGCCTTCACGCCCAGCGATATGCAGGCGGCGACCTCTCCATGCTCCTGAAGTACGAAGCACAAGGTGCCACCTACCTCGACCTCGAGGGCAACAGCATCGACGACGTGCTCAGCTTCGTGAAACAACAAGGCTGGAATACGGTGCGCGTGCGCCTCTTCGACCATTCTTCATCAGACGACAAGGCCGTTTGCCAGGATCCAGACTATGTCACCAGGTTGGGCAAGCGCATCAAGGAGGCTGGACTCTACTTCATGCTCGACATCCACTACAGCGATACCTGGGCCGATCCTGGCCAACAGCTCATACCAGAGTCGTGGCTCATCTGGAGCTGGACTCTCGACGAGTCTGTCTATAAATACACCAAGGAGTGGCTGGAGGCCCTCGTGCAGGCTGGTGCCACGCCCGATCTCATCCAGACGGGCAACGAGGTCAGCTTTGGCATGCTCTGGGGCGCCTATATGGGAGGAAACTACGAGGAATTCGATACAGACGGAGGCCATCTGCAAGCCACCGACGACTGGAAAGACTATACCGACAAGAACTGGGTCAACTTCTCCAACATGCTGAAGTCGGCCTCCAAGGCTTGTCGGGAGGTGTGCCCCGAGGCCAAGATCATCATCCACACCGAACAGTGTGCCAACAACCCCACGCTCGATGTGGCCTTCTTCAAGCACCTCCAGCAATACGAGGTTGACTACGACATCATCGGCGCCTCGTATTACCCCTACTTCAAGGGTCCCCTCGCCAATCTCGACAAGGGGCTCTCTGAGTTGGAGAAAAACTTTCCCGACAAGGAGATACAGCTTGTAGAGACGGGCTATCCCTCCAAGTGGGAAGTGCCGGGGACTACCTACGACTACACCTCTACCTATCCCTACACCCACGAAGGGCAGCAGAAATATACTGCCGACCTTATCACCATGCTGAAGAAACATCCACGGGTCAACGGTCTCTCATGGTGGTATGCCGAGGCCAATGCCAAGGGTTGCAATGGCGACCTTGCCACGGGCTGGTATAATGCCTCGCTATTCGACAACGAGACGGGACGTGCGCTCCCTGCCTTCTACGAGCTCAAGAACTTTCTTGATGGCGAGACAGGCATCCGCACGGTCTCTGCATCTGGAGAGCGGACTGACGCCTGGTATGCCCTCGACGGGCGCCGACTCACGGGCAAGCCCACCACCAAGGGCATCTGGCTTCACAAAGGAAAGAAGGTGGTCGTCAGGTAGTGGGCCACCCCTGTCAAAATCATAGGTCGCATCACTGCGACCTATGATGGTACCCGGGTGAATCAAAATCAGCTTTTATTTTATAATTAATCTTGGTTGATAATTGAAGAGAGACTGGTTGTCGCGTAGTGTCTGGACATCCAATGGGAGCACACAACCCGACCAGTTGGCACCCCATGCGGTGAAGGGCTCTCCGGCAGGTGCGATATAGGTGAACTTTGTGAGTTCAAGGGGTAACGGGTCGAACACGAGCACATAGGCCACGTAGTCGCCTGCCATACCTTCCATGAAGAACAGTTCGTCCATGGGGAGTCCCTGTATCTCCCTGAGCTTGTACTGATGCCCCGTCTCGTCAATCAACTTGGTGTCGTACTCAAAACTCCAGTATTCGGTGGTCCAGTTCTGCTCGTAGCCGATGGCCAGGTAGGTGGCCTCGGGGGTGCGCCATAGCGCCATCGTGCCGTCCTTGAGTGGCTTGATGAGATGGGCGTCTGTCATCACCTTCCACGTGTTCCAATTCTGACGGTCGTAGGGCTTGTTCTCGCTCATGTGCTCCTTGAGCAGACGGGGCTTGTGGAACTGCGGGATGGTGTCGTAGTCCAGAGGCTGCCACGTGCCGAATACCTGCTGACGGATGGTGACAGGCATACCCATCATACCCCAGTTGGGGATGCCGTAGATCCTGATGTCCTTGGTCGTCTCGGGAAGTGGTGCGAAGAAAATCTTCAGGTCTATCACGTCACCCTTCTTCGCCTTGACGGTGAAGTGCTTGCGGTAGGTGTCGGGCTCCGTACGGCGGATGCGGTATTGTGCACCCGTCTCCTGATCCACAAGACAGGTCTCCTCTGAGGTCAGCCACAGGTTGGTCACCTCGTCGGCAGGCATGCGGAAGTAGCAGTGGAGCACTGTTTCATTGCTTTCCTCCGTCAGTCGCCAACTCATGGGGATCATGGGTTGGTCGTCGAGCGGCATGTTGGCCACCTCGGGGAAGATACGCAGGTAGTCTTTCTCTATGGCCACGTTCTTGGCTTCGCAATAGTCCTTGATCCACTCCATATTCGTCATGTGCCATGCGGCAGTGGAATGCCTGGCATGTGCATCCTTACTGACTTTCGGACGTGCGACAAAGATGCCCACGCTCTTGGCATATTCTTTCACTCCTGACGTTTCATACTGGGGATTGTAAGTGAGCATCACCCCATACCGTTGTGCCTGCAGGGCGAGACTTGTCGTCGCCAGAAGGCCTATCAAAAACCATCTTTTCATAAGGCTTCGTAGTTTTAAAAATCTAATGTACTCATGTTTATATGCGTCAGCTGTTCGCGATAATTCTGATAACAGGCCGATGAGACATTGGTCTCTATCGGAGACTGGGCACTGAAGAGCAGGATGCGCCTGTCGATGCGCTCTGCTATCCAGAGGTATTTCTCGCCTTTGCGCAGATCCTTCAGGGTGAAGAAGAACTGTTGATGCGAGAAGTTCAGTAGATAGCCTGGTGTGGAGCTGTCGTACCAGCAGGCGGCCTGCAGCAACCGGGCAAAGAGGTCGAGTTCCTGGGTGTCCTCGAAGACATAGGCCTTGTTCACGACGGTACTGTCGCCCTGGTCCGAGGTACAGTTTAGTGGCACTGCCTTCACCTTATTATACTTGGCTATCTTGGTGATAAAATCATTCATCCGACTGGGTGCCTGATAGGTCGAGTCGTCTGTCAGCGACTGCGAGGCGTAGTGCAGATGGGTATCTGCGACAGGGGCAAGTGTTACTGTCTGAGGACGACTCTCTTCAACCGTGGTTTTTGGTCCGTCGGGTACAAACTCCGAGTCCGTAGGCGACGGACTCACAGTCTTACCAGTACGGACTGTTGGAGCTACATGGGTCGAAGGCTCCGAGGTACGTGGGTCGGGGGTGTCGGGGTACGTGGGTCGGGGACCTTGAGCCACGTGGGGCGTTGGAGCCGGTGACATGTCAGGTGATGCCTGATGGCGGGGCACGATAAGAACGGCCAACAGGATACTGGCAGCGACAGCGAGCACTGCCATCACCGCATGCCTCGTCTTGATGACGTGACGAGACTTCGGTGCCGTCTGCCTGGCCATCTTCTCCATAAAGTCGGCAGGCAACTTGGGCGTGTCTGAGTACTTGCGCCTCAGAGCCTCGCGCAGATCGGTGTCCTTATATTGTTCTTTCATCTTCTTAATTGTTCTTTATCTGAATGGCTCATTTCCTTAATCTCTCATACAGTTTCCTTCTTGTTCTGTAGAGTCGGTTGGCCAGTACCTTTGCGTCGATGCCTGTGATGTAGGCGATGTCCGCCAGTGGCTGGTCTTCGAAATAGTAGAGCGTCAGGAGCATCTGCTCGTCGTCAGGCAGTTCGTCGATCATCTCTTGCAGCTGTTCGATGCGCTCCTCGCGCCCTGTGCTGAGTTCTGCCTCAAGCTCCTCGTTCGTCAGGTCTGTCTGCCATACCTGCGTATCCTCTATCGATACGATGATGGGGCGATGGCGTTTCAGGAAGTCGAGTGCCAGTCTGTAGGCGATGCGACAGAGCCAGGTAGAGAGCGATGCCTTGTTGGCGTCATAGCTGTCGATGTGGCTGAAGGCGCGAAGGAAGGTGTCCTGTGTCAGTTCCTGGGCGTCCTGCACGTCCTTTACCTGTCTGACGATCATGGCGAAGACACGCTCCGCATAGCGACAGAGCATGGCGTTCTGTCCCTCATGCCGTCCTTGACGGACAGCCTCCACGATTTCCTGTTCTGTCAAATTTCTCACTTTGACCAAGCTGACTTCCAACTTCTACTTGTTATACGACAAAAACCAAAAAATATCTCGCAAGTGGGAGTTAAAAAATCATAATCCCCAACCATAAGGAGGCTGGGGATGATGATGGGGACTGTTTAGAAATCAAGGTCGTGGCCTCGATAGAACTCTATAAGTGCATGCTGGTAGAGATTCTCATAACGGGCCTGCACAAGGTCGGACGCCGCCTTCAGGTAGTTGTTCTTCGACTCGTTGAACTCGGTGATGGTCGCCTTGCCATTCTCATACTTGGCCTGCATCAGGGCGAAGGCGTCTTTCGAACTCTGCATGGCTTCTGCCGACGACCGTTCCTTCTCCTGGGCATTCAGGGCATTGAAATATACTTTCTGGATGTCCTGATAGAGTGTCTTCTTGGTGTTGTCGAGTTGCAGTTGCTGGTTCTCGAGGTCGATGCGGGCACTACGCACATTATTTCGCGTCTGGAAGCGGTTGAAGATAGGTATGTTCAAGTTGAGACCTATCGACTGACTGAAGTTGTTTTTCAACTGCGTACCAAAGCTGTCCGAATTAAAGCCCGACGTGGTGTAATAGTTGGTGCCAATGCCTCCTGAGAGGGAGAGCGTGGGATAATAGCCTGCCTGGGCGATCTTGATGCTGTGCTCGGAGCCTTTCAACTTCAGTTGTTCCGAGAGGATCTCAGGCTTCACGCCCAGAGCCTCGGCATAGATGGCGTCAGGACTCGACAACTCCCTCAGTCCCAAGGCGTCGAGCTCTTCCTGAGTGGGACGCAGAACGGTGAACCCTTCCAGTGAGGGGAGCTCGAGCAGCTGCGTCAACGTGAGAACAGCCAGACGGTAATTGTTTTCTGCCTGGGTAGCCGTCAGACGACTATTGGCGAGGGTGGCCTTCTGCTGGGAGAGTTCTGCCTCGGCAGCCTTGCCGTTCTTGACGAAGGCATCCAGACGAGCCACCTGTGCAGAGTCGATGTCAATCTGACGACGGGCAACATCAGCAATCTCCATGTCATAAAGGATCTGAACGTAAGCCTCAGCCACTCTCAGACGGATATCGTCCTTGGCCTTCTCAAGATCGGCGGTAGCACCCTCAAGGTTCAACTTGGCCAACTTGATCTGGTTGGGAATCTCAAAGCCTGTAAAGAGGGGCACGCTGGTGTTAAGACCGAACGATGAATTGCTGGTATTGGTATTTGAGTAGGTGTTAGCAGCTGTAAGACCTCGACCAAACGAGAAGTTCTGGTTGAAGTTTCCGCTAAGATCCGGAAGACGGGAGTTCCTGGCCGTAGAGAGTTGGATCTCTTGTTTGCGGCATTGGTTCTCTTTCTGCTTGATGCTGATACTGTGAGTCACGGCATAGTCGCAGCACTCGCGCAGACTCCACTGCTTCGTCTCGGCATTTAAAGGTAAGAGGGTAAAAAGGCAGACTGGTAAGACCTTTACCCACCCCTGAACCTTTATTGATAATAGATGCTTCATAATGACTCCTTTCACTATCTTACTTATCATCGTCTGTCACAACCTCAGGACCACGCACCTTGTCCTTGGCGGTGATACCCTTCTTAATCTCGATGTTCACACCGTCGGAAAGACCTGTTTCCACTTTCGTGCGCTCGTAGGTCTTCTGCTTGCCCTCACCCTTGACCACATACACAAAGGTGGTGTCGCCACTAAACTCGATGGCACTTTCAGGAATGCTGAGCACTTTCTCAGCCTTAGCCAGCACAATCTCTGCGTTGGCACTGTAGCCAGCGCGGATCTTGCCACCCTCAGAGAGTTTCACTGCAGCCTTGATCTCAAACTGATTGGCGCCATTGCTCTCTACAGCCTTCGGAGAGATATACTCTAGAGAAGCATCGAACTTCAGGTCCTGCAGGGCGCCGATGGTGATCTTCATAGGCATTCCTCCAACAAGTTGTCCCACTTCCGTCTCATCGATGTTGCCTCGGAAGATGAGGTCGTTCATATTGGCAACGGTAGCAATGGTAGTACCGTCGTTGAAGGTGTTAGAGAGGATCACCGAGTTACCCACCTTCACAGGGATGTCGAGGATGATGCCGGAGATCGTGCTACGGATCAGGGTTGAAGAGGCCTTGGCATTCGACTGCGACACACCGTCACGCACCACCTGCAGGGCATCGATGGCAGCGACCTTCTCCTCCTTGGCCTGGCGCAGGGCCTGACGGCTCTTGTCGTACTCATCGTCGGAGACGAGTTTCTGATTGTGCAGATTCTCTATACGATTGTAATCGACCTGTGCCTGCTGAAGATTAATTTCTGACAGACGTACACGACTCTCGGCACTCGACAGCGAGCCCATGTCGGGAATCACCTTTACCTTGGCAATCACGTCACCAGCTTTTACCACATCGCCCGGCTCCTTGTAGAGATCGGTGATGATACCGGAGATCTGCGGTTTCACGTTCACCTCGTTGCGAGGTTCGATCTTACCCGTAATGATGGTTGTCTTCTGAATGGTGTCCGTCATAGGAGTAAACTCGTTATAGACAATCTCCTTGGGTTGGCTCTTCTGCCACAGGAACACGAATGTCCCGATGAAAATCAGCGCGATAATCGCTGCGATAATCAGTTTGATGTACTTCTTCATAATTATTTCAATTTTTCAATCCTTCAATTCTTCAATTCTTCAATTTTTCAATTCTTCAATTCTTACCTTTACTCATCCCTCATGGCGTCAACGGGTTTGATGCTCATGGCACGGGCGGCTGGGGCCAAACCTGCCAGCACACCTAACGAGCTGACCACGAATGCACAGAAGATGGCCGTCCAGAAACTGACCTGGAAGTGTGTTTCTATGATGCCGTCCTCCGTATTATACATCTCCAGCATCTGGAGAATCATCACACCGAAGAGGATGCCGCTCATACCCGCCACCAGCGTCAGCACGATACTCTCTGAGATTATCTGCGACAGGATCATCTTGGGGGTGGCTCCGATGGCACGGCGGATACCGATCTCGGTGGTGCGCTCACGGACGGTCACCATCATGATGTTCGACACACCGATGGCACCTGCCAGGAGGGTTCCCAGGCCAACCAGCCAGATGAGGATGTTGACGCCCTTGAAGAGGTTGTTGATCATCTGGAACATCAATTCGGAATTAAACACGAACATACCCTGTTCATCAGTAGGATCCACATAGTGGGCTCTGGCAATCGTCTCGCGGATGCGTGGCGTGATTTCCGACATCATCACACCCGGCCGGCCCGTGGCTGCGATGACATCGATCTCGTTGCCACGATTAAAGGCTGCCTGCATCATCGAGATGGGGATGGTGACTTTTTCTTCCGTGCGTCCACCAATATTAATATTACCAGAGCTATAATCGACACCCACCACTTCGTAATAGGTAGAGTCGATGCGAATCTTCTTGCCGCAGGGGTCACCACCCTCCTTGAAAAGGTCTTTATATACCTTCTTTCCGATGACACACACCTTACGATGCTCCTTGATGTCCATCTCGTTGAGATAACGTCCGTAATACATCTTCGGTGCTATGATCTCG
>CACXVS010000025.1 GCA_902771155.1 uncultured Prevotellaceae bacterium | reverse complement strand
ATGCAGCCAAATACCGACATTAATCAATACAGAGCCCTACTGCCTGACAAATGGAAGGACTTATAGCCTGCAAGGCGTCAGAGCGGATACGCTTACCATGGTAGGGTATATGTTAGGTACATGATAGGTATATGTTTTCCCAACATATACCTTGCCTCAAACCCTTATAAACAGAGGGGCTGAGCGAGGATGAAGGTATATGTTTATAAAAAAATGGATGAAAAGGTATGAGAAAGAAGATTCCTTTATAAGTACGTAACGCACGCACTCCAGTGCGCCCTAGGGCGCACTGGAGTGCTTTAGTAGGCGCACTATGGTGCGAATTAGTTGTATAAGTTAGAATGATTACTTATACGACACTTGCGAGCGGACGAAGTTGCAGTAACGGCCTATGAGGTCGATGCGCTCGCGGTTGGGGACGGGGATGAGCTTGGCCTCACCATCCTTGAACTGCATGACCGTAGGCTTGTTGTCTTCGAACTCGGGCCAGAGAGGGAGGGCTTGACCTGCGATGTCGGAGCCTAAGCCATTGGGATCTAAGGTTTTGGCGAAGTTGACCCAATATTGTTGCATGAGGTCGGAGACGCGTTTCTCCTGAGGATACTTCTGGGGTTCTTTGTCGAAACCGCCACTGAGATACATGCAGTCGTCGGCATGAGCTGCACCTCGACGATTACCATGGGCATAGACGGTACGCTCGGATTGCTGGGCGAGGTAGGCCATATAGACGGGACTCTTGCCAGTCTTCTTCTGGAGCGAGGCCCAGGCATAGGCTGGCCAACCGAAATTGAGGTCGCGAATAAGGTCGCGGAAGGCGAAAAGGCGCTCTTCGTCGTTGGTGGCGGGGTAGTAGGCCTTGACGGTGTCGGCAAAGGCAGGGGGCAACTGGCTGAGTTGCTGGTTGAAAGCCTCGGCACTGATCGACTCGACCATAGCGGCTCCCTCGTCGCTGTTGTGCATGATAAGTACGGGTACATCGGCATATTCGCCTCGCTCGTAGAGACGGTAGATGTCGCCCGTCATGACGTAGCCGTCGATGATGGGAGTGGCGGCAGAGAAGGTGTTGCCAGTGCCTGTGAGTGTCTTGGTATCGACTTGGCGCATTTCTTCAATCGACTTCTTGCCGAGTTGCTGCATATACATGGCGCCAACGAACTGAGCCTGTTGCTGGGTGACCAGACCTGAGGGCGACATGAAGGCGCCACTCTGGCTGATGCAGGCGCGGAAGAGACCCTTGGCGAGGGGAGAGGCGCAGAGCAGATGGCAACTCATGGCACCAGCTGATTCGCCGAAGATGGTGACCTTTGAGGGGTCGCCTCCGAAGTTGCTGATATTGCGTTGTATCCACTTCAGGGCATAGATCTGGTCGAGGATACCGTAGTTGCCCGTATGGCCATCGGGATTCTCCTTGGCGAGATCGGCGTGGGCCATAAAGCCCAGAGCACCAGCACGATACTCAACGCAGACGGTGATGACGCCTCGACGGGCCAAACTCTGCCAGAGTTCGGCACCATAGTGCTCAGTGCGGAAGGCGCCTCCATGGAAATAGACCATGACGGGGAGGGCTTCGTTGACGGATTTAGCGGGGGTGACGACACTGAGGTAGAGGCAATCCTCGCTCATCATGTCGTAGCTGACATCGCCACGCTCGGGCTGAGGGGGCCACTTGGCTATGGTCTCGGCCTTATAGACACCCTCCCAGGGTTGAGCAGGCTGAGGCGCCTTCCAACGGAGGTCGCCCACAGGGGGAGCAGCAAAGGGGACGGCATAGTAACAAGCGAGGTCGGTACCCTCGAGCACGCCCTCGACATCGCCAGTTTCAACGTGGGTTTTGAGCAGGGGCTGAGCTTGCGAGGCCAGCATACAAAACAGTCCGCAGACCATCAGGATTAGTTTTTGTTTCATACGTTTGTTAAGGGGTTTAGAGTCATTATGATATTTATCTTTTATCCATTAGACGCAATTTGTGGGCAAAAAGTTTCATAATTCGGAAATATTTTTTTAATTTTGTGCCCACTAACTAATAAAAAACTGATAATGATGAAGAAATGGCTCTGTATGGTCTGTGCGATGTGTGGCTGGATGACGGCCGAGGCGCAGATTCAGACGAATGCGGGGGTGGAGTACCTGCAATGTATGCCGAAGGACGTATCGACGGACTTCAGCGATCTGGCGAATACGTATTTCCTGGCGGATAGTCTGGTGAGTTTTGACGCCCAGAAGGGTGAGGGACTGGTGCAGTGGAAGCGCTATAGGCTGAGTCCGAGACAGGCATTCAACCTGAATGGGTACTGGCCCGTGAGGATGCAGATGCTGGACTTCCCCGATGCGGCGTATGAGAATGATCCAGAGTTGAAAATCAAGATTGAGTGGATTTCGCCGAGGACGGCGAGGATCCGGATGTTGACATCGCCAATAGAGCCGAAGTGTAGCGATCAGGAGGATGTAATGTTCTGCGATGGCTTTAAGGCTAAGAAGAGTTATGTCGCCAATAAGTCGGAGTTTGGCTCGATTGAGATTCAAAAGTACCCGTTCCGTATCGTGGTAAAGGATGCGAAGGGGAAGGTGTTGACGCAGACGAGGCATATCGTGGATAACGACTCGAGCCAGATCAAGTTGTTGCCGTTCTCGTTTATCAAGCGGGGATCGGACAATTCGAGGAGTGTGAATCCGGTATTCACGTTGGCTCCTGGAGAAAGGATCTACGGTTGTGGTGAGTCGTTCACCTCTTTAAATAAGGTGGGGCAGAAGGTGCATCTGAGTGTGACGGATCCTCAAGGACCTGAGAGCGACGGACAATATAAGCCTGTGCCCTTCTACTTCTCGAATCGCGGCTATGGTGTGTTTATGCACACTTCGGCCCCTGTGACCTGCGATTTTGGGGCTTCGTATATCGGAGCCCAGCGCCTGTTCATGGCCGACGAGGTGATGGATTTCTTCATCTTCTTCGGAGAACCGAAGGACATTCTGAACGAATATACGGAGATTACGGGCAAGAGTCCGATGCTGCCCTTGTGGAGTTTCGGCACGTGGATGAGCCGCATTACTTACTTCTCGCAGGAGGAGGGACTGGAGATTGCCCGTCAGTTGAGGGCGCACAAGATTCCTTCCGACGTGATTCACTTCGATACGGGGTGGTTTGGCGTGGATTGGCAATGCGACTACCAGTTTGCCAAGGACCGTTTCGAGGACCCGGTGAAGATGCTGAAACAGCTTTCAAAAGACGGTTTCCATACGTGTCTGTGGCAATTACCTTACTTTACGCCCAAGAACCGTTTCTTCCCAGAGATCATCGAGAAGGGTCTGCACGTGGTGAACGCTACGGGCGGCATGCCTGTGGAGGATGCTATCCTCGACTTCTCGAACCCCGAAACCGTAGGCTGGTATCAGTCGAAGATCGAAGGACTGATGAAGCAGGGCGTCTCTACCATCAAGTGCGACTTCGGTGAGGCGGCGCCTTACAATGGCTTCTACCATAGCGGCAAGGGCGGTCTCTATGAGCATAATCTCTATCCCCTGCGCTATAACAAGGCGTTATGGGAGGTGGTCGAGAAGAACCATCCTGGCGAGGGCATCATCTGGGCGCGCTCGGCCTGGGCAGGAAGTCAGCGTTACGCCCTGCACTGGGGTGGTGACGCAGCTACGACCAACACGGGACTGTTGGGCGATCTGCGCGGTGGACTTAGCTTCGGACTGAGCGGATTCTCGTTCTGGAGTCATGATATGGGTGGCTTCGTGACGGCTTCGCCAGAGGATATCTACCGCCGGTGGCTGCCCTTCGGATTCCTGTCGAGCCATACCAGAGCCCACGGTGCGCCTCCTACGGAGCCCTGGCTGATATCGGAGAGCTTTACAGAGGCCTTCCGTGCCTGTGCCGAGATGAAATATAAGTTGATGCCTTACGTCTATGCCCAGGCTAAGGACTGCTCGGAGCGCGGACTACCTATGGTAAGGGCCTTGCTGGTGGAATTTCCTGAGGATCCAGGCGCCTGGCTCGTGGAAGACGAGTATATGTTTGGCTCACAGATGCTGGTAGCCCCGTTGCTTGAGAGCGGCAACGAGCGCACGGTGTATCTGCCTAAGGGCAAGTGGATTGACTATCAGAGTGGTAAGGTGTATGAGGGTGGCTACCAGACGATAGAGGCAGGACAGATACCGGCCGTTATTCTGGTGAGAGACGGTAGTCTGATACCTCATGTGCCCTTGGCTCAACGTACGGACGAGATTGACTGGAACGCCATCGAACTGAAGGCGTACAAAGCCGATGCCAAGACATGCAAAGGACTGGTGTTTAAGCCCGGTAATAGCAAGATAGAGGTGGTGGAACGTTGAATTTGGTTAAAATGATTTAAAAAGACGATGCGTGAGTAACAACGTATCGTCTTTTTTTGTATCTTTGCACGCTTTTTCAGAGTAACAGTAGTAATAATGAGGCAATTAAAGATTCAAAAGAGTATTACCAATCGATCGAGTGAAGCACTTGACAAGTACCTCGTGGAGATTGGTCGTCAGCCCCTTGTGACCATTGATGAGGAGATCGAGTTGGCTCAGGCTATCCGTAAGGGCGGTCCTGAGGGAGAGCGTGCAAAAGAGCGATTGGTAACGGCCAACCTGCGCTTTGTCGTCTCTGTAGCCAAGCAGTATCAGCATCAGGGTCTGACACTGACCGACCTGATTGACGAGGGAAACATCGGATTGGTGAAGGCTGCTGAGAAGTTTGACGAGACGCGTGGATTCAAGTTTATCTCTTATGCCGTATGGTGGATTCGCCAGAGCATTCTGCAGGCTATTGCAGAGCAGAGCCGTATTGTGCGGCTGCCGCTGAACCAGAGTGGAGCCCTGAGCAAGATTAATCAGGAGATTAACCGTTTCGAGCAGATTCATCAGCGCCGTCCCTCTGTGACAGAGTTGGCAGAGTTGACTCAGATTGATGAGGCAAAAATCGAGCAGACCGCAAAAGCTGACAGCCACCACATGAGTATCGACGCTCCCTTTGGTGAGGACGACGACAACTCGATGGCTGATATGCTGAGTTCGGGCGACGACACCCGTACCGACAAACAAGTGGATTACGAGTCGCTGACCAGTGATCTGGAGAACGTGCTGCGCAGTGTGTTGAAGGACCGCGAGCTGAAAATTGTTCGCGAGTGCTTTGGTATCGGCTGCCAGGAGCGTGGTCTGGAGGAAATTGGGGCGGAGATGGGTCTGACACGTGAGCGTGTGCGCCAGATTCGTGAGAAGAGCATCGCCAAACTGCACGACAGTGGCCATGCCCGGATATTGATGAAGTATCTTGGTTAAACAACAAAAATCCCTCGCCATCAGCGAGGGATTTCTTTTTGATGTCTCTTTTATTTGTAGTCTCTGATGCGAACCTCTGTACCTGAGCCAGCAAGTTGCATGCTGATTTTATAGACGGGAGTGTCGTTGAAGTGATAGGGAAACAGCACCTTGGGCTTGATGATCTTTGCAGCATTGACACACTGGTCGATGGTCATCGTATAAGGCTGGTTGCAGGGCAGGAACGCAATGTCGATGTCCTTGATGTCAGCCATCTCGGGGATGTCCTCCGTATCGCCGGCAATATAGATGCGAAGGCCGTCGAGCGTGAGGATATAACCATTGTCGCGCCCCTTTGGGTGGAACTGCATGTGGTCGGGCGTGGTGTTATAAGCAGGCACCGCCTCAATAGAGATGTCGTTTGAGTACTGCACCTTGTCGCCGTTACGCATTACAAAACCGTTCTTGAAGTGCCCGAACACTGCCTGGTTCACATAGATCGATGTGGCCGGCGTGCGGATCTGGTGGATGGCCTCACGGTCGAAGTGATCCTTGTGCTCGTGGGTGATTAGGATAATGTTGGCCTTGGGGAAGGTGGCATAGTCGGTTTCGGGCTTCAGCCACATGCCCACGGGATCGACCTGGATCTCGATGCCGTTGTAGTTGATTTCCATACTGGCGTGCTTGATGCACGTGATCGTTACTTTCTTGCCGCTCTTGGTGGTGAATTCGTCCACCTTCTGGGCAGCGTTACATCCGAGTGCTACTAAAGTGGTAAGCACCATGGTTAAGACTTTTTTCTTCATTGATATATTATATAATAGGTATTGTTAACACAAACCGGGCACCCTTAGTGTAGGAGGTGTCGAGTTTAAGGGAGCCTTCTAATTGTTCGGCGAGCTTGCGACTCAGGGGAAGACCCAGACCAATGCCTTCCTTGAAAGAGTCCAACTTGACGAAACGGTCGAAAATACGTTCAGCCTCTTTCTTGGGAATGCCGCAACCCGTATCCTCGACGGTGATCTGAAGTTGGTCGTCGGTGGCCGAAGCATTCAGTAGGATGCTTCCTTTCTCTGTATATTTGATGGCATTCTCCATGAGGGCTGTGAGGATGCGCTTCAGCATGTTCTCGTTGGTCTTCAGCGTGAAGTCGTCGTCGAGTGAAGACTCCAAACGGATAGTGACGCCCTTCTTGGCGATGGGCTCATATTCATGTATCGTCTGACGCAATATGCGGTTGATGCAGGGGGTGTCGTCTCTTCTCATCTTCTCGGTGGACTCGATGAGCGACAGACCGATGATCTCGTCGATGAGGGTAGTGATCTGATGGGCGCTTCTCTGCATCATTTCCGACATGTGTTGGCGCTCCTCGACACTATCAGTGAGCTCTGGGTCGGCAATGACCTGCGAGAATCCGCTGATGATGTTCAGGGGTGTGCGCACCTCATGGCTGACATTCTGGATGAAAGAAGCCTTCATCTTCTCCGACTCTGTAGCGCGCTGATAGGCTTTCGTCAGCTCCTGCAGGTGCTTACGGCGCGACTGGACAAGATAGACAAGAGAGATGATCAGCAATGACAACAGGATGATGGCTGCAGAGAGGCCAATGACTTTTGTGCGGTCGGCCTGGCGACGGGCTTCATAGAGACTGAGCTCATCATGAATGCCCATCATATTGTTGGAGAGCACCACGTTGATAGTGGAGTCTCTTGTAGCGCTTGCTTCTTTTTGGGCATTGAATGCTTCTTCCCATCTGCCAGCCTTCTCGTAGATCTGTACGATAGCATCCTTACCTTCGTCGCTTAATTCTTTCTTCGCCAAGGCGATGGCTTCGTCGGTCTTTCCCAGACATGACAGGTAATACACTTCGAGGGTTCTGCCGTGAACTGATGTCTTTCCTTCCTCTTCACCTTTTTTGTAGGCCTTGTAACCCTCGATAAACTTATCGAAATCGCCTCGATAGTAGTAGATGAGCGTCTGGCGCGTCTCAATGTCAAATACGCGATCGGGGGAATGCTTCTTGGCAACTTCAAGCGCCAAAGACAATAAACTGTCTGTCTCCTCGAAGTTGTCGTCGTTGATCACGTTGACAATATTCATATAGATGGGTGGCATATTGGCGTAGTAGCCTTCCTGCTCCATTAATCTGAGCGTCTCATCCCAGTTCTTCTTGGCCTCTTCCCTATTACCGCAGATATTGTTGATATGTCCCAACATATTGGTGACCATGTACATCTCCTTGTCGATATGTTTTTCACGCAGTTCCTCTGAGAGTGACATGGCCAGTTTGTAGGCTTCAAAGATCTTCTGCTGGTTCAATAGGAACACGATCTCATTGCAACGCTGGTTATAGTAGCCATGGGTATCACCTTGTTTTTTCATATAGTCCTCGAGCGCCTTGACAGCAGGGAAGAACTTGGCACTGTCGGCATTGTTGAAGGCATTGTGCATGGTATTGCGCAAGGCTATATACTCCTTGCTCGTCGTATAGTCGGCATCAGCCGCGATGCTGAAAGCAGCGCAGAGTGTCAAGGCTAATAGGAGAAAAACCCGTTTCATTATTTGGCGATCGAGTAGCTGATTATTCTTGTTGCAAAAATACAGTTTTTTCCTCTATATACCAAATAAAATCGCTGTTTTTCGCAAAAAAATGCCTCAAAAGTTTGGAAATTTAGAAAAGTTTGTCTATTTTTGCATTCATACAACCTGTAAATAGGAGGTTTTGGTAAGTTATGTGGGCAGTTATTATCATATTAGTCGTTTTATGTCTGACGCTTATTGCCAGCCTTATTAAAGAGCATGCAAGGGTCAAGACTTTCCGGCAGTCTGACGAGATGAAGACATTGTTTATCGATGCGCTGGCTCGTGAGATCAGAACCCCCTTGCACTCTGTTTCTGGATTGGCTGAAATCATTTCAAAGGAAGATCTATACCTCTCGAAGGAGGAAAAAAAGAACATTTCAGACCAGATACTTTATAATGCCCGTCTGATTGATACTGTGCTCGATGAAGTATCGCTGTTCTCAGACGAAGGGGGAAATGTCCGTACCATGAAGAATGAGCGTTTCAGTCCCAACCGTGTGTGTATGACCTGCATCGATGCCAATCTTGCAAGTGCTAATCCGGGGGTAAAGATCGTCTTCCGCAGAGGAGTGGGCGATGAACTGTTTATCTCAGCAGAACGTCATATCGTGGAATTGGTGCTCAGCAAACTTATCAATATCTCTTGTAGGTTCACGAAGAAGGGCGAGATTACCGTAGGCTGTAGGTTTGACGAGACTCACAGACTGTTGACTTACATTGTTGAAGATACGGGTGGCGGCATACCAGAGGAGCGTAAGGATGCCCTCTTTAAATGGTTCGATGATCCTAGTCTGGCATCTGATATCGTGGAGTTCGACCTCAGCGTATCTTATCGTTTGGCTCAAAAGATAGGTGGAAACCTGCATTGGGATAGCACTTATACGAAGGGCACTCGTATGGAGTTCGTATTCCCCGTTCGCTAATTTCCCACGACTTAATCTTCCTTATCCAGTCTGTCGCGCCAGAGGTATTTTCGTGTTTCGTGCACGAGAATGCCACTAAGGAAGAGTAGTGATATCAGGTTTGGTATCGCCATCAGTGCGTTCATACAGTCGGCAAGGTTCCATACCAGCGAGAGATTCATCACGCTGCCGATGAACACTGCTGCAATATAGAGCACACGATAACCCAAAACCCACTTCTTTCCCTTCAGGTATTCCATGGCCCGTTCGCCATAATAGCACCATCCGAGAATGGTGGAAAAGGCAAATGTGAGGAGTCCGAAGGTAAGTAACGGGCGCCCTATGACAGGAATCTTGGCAAAGGCATCCTTGGTCAGGGTAGCACCATTGGAGAAGTCGATGTCTGGGTAGGCAATGACGCTGCTGACGATGACCAGTCCGGTAAGGGCACAGATAACGACCGTGTCCCAGAATGTTCCACTCGAAGAGACGAGTGCCTGGCGTACAGGGTTGCGTGTCTGTGCTGCTGCTGCTACGATGGGGGCCGAGCCCATACCACTTTCATTTGAGAAGAGTCCACGGGCGATACCAAAACGTGCCGCCATCATCACTGTGGAACCCACAAAACCGCCACCTGCTGCCTCTGGTGAGAAAGCGGCATGACAGATAAGTTTTATTGCCGGCCACAGATAAGGCGCATTGACTATCAGGATGTAGATGCACCCCATGACATAGAAAGCGGCCATGAAGGGTACGAGCATGCTACATACCCGGGCAATGCTTTTTACGCCACCTAGCACTACCGCACAGGTAAGCAGACAAACGAATGTGCCAGTAATATAAGGTGATACGCCATACGATTCATAGGCCACCGTGGCGATGGCATTGGCCTGTACTGTATTGCCAATGCCGAAGGCGGCAAGGGCCGTGAAAACCGCAAAGAGTACGGCTAGCCATTTCCATCCCAATCCACGTTCGAGGGCATACATCGGACCGCCGAGCATCTTGCCGCTTTCTGTCTTTACACGGTATTTGATGGCGAGCAGACCTTCTGCGTATTTCGTGGAGATACCAAACACACCCGTGAGCCAACACCAGAGCACGGCTCCTGGTCCGCCGAGGGCGATGGCAGTGGCTACGCCGATGATATTTCCGGTACCGATGGTTGCTGCCAGAGCTGTGGCCAGCGAACCAAACTGCGACACGTCGCCTTTAGCGTCGGGATCTTTCTTCACTGAAAGACGGATAGCTTTGAAGATATGTCTTTGTGGGAATCGCAGACTGACGGTAAGAAAAATGTGCGTACCCAGTAGCAGGATGATCATCGGCCATCCCCATAAGAAACCACTCAATTCGGTCAGAAAGTCATTTAACCAGTCCATCTCCTATTTTTCAAAATTGATATTTACATGTTTATATCCCATGGCCTGCATCATATTGCGGAATTGTTCCCTGCCATTGGTTTCTGCAGCCTGTAGGTTCTCTTTCGTAAGACAGTGTCGTGTCATCATCCGATAGGCCTTCTTGTAGAGTGCCTCGCGGTCTGCAGGACTCCATGTTCCACTTTCGTAGAAGGATTTTGTGCGGGCTTCGTCGATGAAATCCTTGTCCAATAATCCTATGGGCGGCAATGTGACCGTCACAGAGTCACCGTTTGTCTCTATCCACTTGGGCCTCGTCTGGTTCATTTTCACTCCTAAACGCAGTGTTCCGTAATAGATGCGGGCTAGTTCGTCGTCCATCAGAATTCGCTTGCGGGTGGTATCAACCAGTTCCTCTGCACTGACGGAGAGGAATTCCCATTCACCAATAGCCTTGATACTCTGTATCTGCGTGGGGGTGATATCGATTTCATTATCAGTTCCAAAGTCGAGGTGGTCGTTCCTGGTCAGATTCCGCAACCAGAAGAATCCCACTACAACCAGTACAACTACCAGCAAGACTACACCTATTTTAATATATGACAGTGTTTTCACGGCTCAATCCTCGATTTTCAGTAGTTTTACAATGTCGTTAGCTTCATACGGATGCCGGTAGGCAATGGTGATGTCTTGTTCCTCATAGCCCATCTCCTTGAGCATCGGCACCAAGACCTTTGCAGCATTGGCCTGAGCCGTTTCCAGAATTCCCAGCTTGGGAATGTCGGCAATGATGGCGGCACGCCCCTGTTGCTGATAGTCGGCCAGTTCCTTGTCGCTGAAATATGCCCTTGTGAGGGCTACGTATTGCTTCACGTTTTTCTGGTCGATCTTCGAACTGGTCATCGTCACTTTCAGATCGGGCAACAGTATTGTAATCTTGTTGCCCTGTCGCTCGATGTTCTGTTCCGAGAACTGGCTGAAGTCGATGTAGGCTTTCAACTTTGCGTCCATGGGGATGGCTATCTTACGGTCGCCCAAGGGTACCTTGAAATTGAAATCCTTCTGAAACACCGTTCCCTTCAGACGAAGTACGTCATCGTGGGTAACGATTTTGTGTACGCGGTATTCTGCTGTATAGAGTTTGGCACATTTCTGCACCTGTGTCACCAGCATGGGCACAGTGTCTATGCTATGTGCTGCAGGGGCAGGATCCTCACCGTTCTCGTGGACGATGCGGCTATGACAGAACAGCAGTCCCACGACTACCAGCACGGCGCAGGCGAATATTACATACTTCTTCATCATCTGAATACTTTTTCCTGTTCGCATTCTTGAGCGCAAAATTAGTAAAAAAAAGTCAGTTCGCTGAAAGTTCAAACGTTTTTTTTCTTATAATTTGAAATTTAGTTGTATCTTTGCACGCAAATCATCAATCAAATGAAGAAGATCCGACTTGTTGTAATTCTTCTGATAGCACTTTTAGCCGTCAGTTGTGCCAAGAAGAAACAGACCGACGATATTATCGTCCCTCGTACAGAAACTCCGAAACCCCAGGGGCCTATCCGTATGCAACCTTACGACCAGACCAAGGATATCGTATGGCTAGAAAAGAACTATCATGTGGCTATCCATCGTGAGGCTGACGATAGTCTGAAGAAGGTAAAGGACGAGACAGGACAAGAGTTTGTTGATAACAACATCACCCTCCGTGTCATCCGCAGCGATGGCAGTGTGTTCTTTAACCGCACCTTCAAAAAGACCGCTTTCGATGCTCAGCTTGATGACGATTATCGTCAGACGGGTATTCTGGAGGGTATCGTCTTCGATAAGGTCGATGGTCATAACCTCGTGTTTGCGGGTAGTGTCAGTCATCCCCAGACTGATGAGTATATCCCTCTGGTAATCATCGTCAGCAATTTTGGAGACGTCACGATTAAGCGTGACGACCAGATGGACACCAGCGGTAGCGAAACCTCGGTTTCTGCCGATGATGACGAGGATGGTGTTTAAACCTATAGCTTAAAGTTCTGGAATGATTCGTTGAACCCAATGGTCGCAGAGTTCCTGCATATTGGGGAAGATAAGGTTGGCTCCTGCCACGAGTAGCTCTTCGTCGGGTAGGGGTCCGGTATTTACGGCAATGGTAAAGATACGGGCGGCATGCCCTGAACGAACACCAAGCGGCGCATTCTCAATGACAACGGCTTCATAAGGCTGTAGGTCTCCTGCCTTTTGAAGTCCCATCAGATAAGGGTCGGGATTGGGTTTTCCTCGTTTGACATCGTAGGCGGTGGTGATATGGGCTACATCAACATAGGCTCCAAAATCTTTAAGAATACGTTGGATAAGGGGGCGCTGTCCACTACCTGTCACAACGCCACAAAGGATGTCGTTCTTATGAAGTTTCTCCATCAGATTAAGGATGCCTGGCATGACGGGAGCCTCAGGGAGCGAATGGAATATCTGTGTCTTTACATCGTACATTAGCTGGGCTTCGTCCTCACTGATGATGCGCCCTTGCTGACGCTTCACCATCTGTCGGATGGTGTCAATGCCACGTGCTCCCTCAGTGGCGTAAGCATCGTCGGATGTCATGTGAATACCGAAGCGCGCCATCGACTCCTGCCAGGCGATAGCATGGTTTGGCATGGAGTCATAAAGCACACCGTCCATGTCAAAGAGTACGGCTTTGGGGCGAAATGCCTCAAAGCCGTGGTCTTCCAAGTATTTCTTGATGGCGAAGTCGTACATTTATGCCTCCTTAGCCAGGCGGTCTTTAATAGCTTTGCTCTCTGCCTCGTAGCCAGGCTTGTCGAGCAGGGCGAACATATTCTTCTTGTAGGCCTCCACACCGGGCTGGTTGAACGGGTTCACACCTAGCACATTACCGCTGATGCCACAGCCAATCTCGAAGAAGTAGATAAGCTGACCCAGATAGCGCTCACTGAGACGTGGCATTGTGATGCGGATGTTAGGCACACCACCGTCCACATGAGCCAGTTTGGTGCCTAGTTCGGCCATCTTGTTTACCTCGTCCACACGCTTGCCAGCCAGGAAGTTCAGTCCGTCGAGATTCTCCTCGTCGCTGGGGAAGAGCAGTTTCTTCTCGGGCTCCTCTACGCTGATCACAGTCTCGAAGATGGTGCGCTCACCTTCCTGGATCCACTGGCCCATGGAGTGCAGGTCGGTGGTGAAGTCGACAGATGCAGGGAAGATACCCTTGTTGTCCTTACCCTCAGATTCTCCGTAGAGCTGCTTCCACCACTCACTCATAAAGTGCAGTTTGGGTTGGAAGTTCACCATGATCTCGATCTTCTTGCCACTCTGATATAGTCCGTTACGAACGGCAGCATACTGGGCAGCGGGGTTCTCAGCAAAGGGTACATCCGGGGCGCAAGCCTTCTCCATATCCTGAGCACCGCCAACGAGTTCCTTGATGTCAAAACCTGCACAGGCGATGGGGAGCAAACCTACTGGTGTGAGTACAGAGAAACGACCACCTACGTTGTCGGGGATGACAAAGCTCTTGTAGCCTTCCTTGTCGGCACAGGTACGTGCTGCGCCTTTCTTAGCGTCGGTGATGGCTACGATGACCTTCTTGGCCTCCTCCTTACCTCTCTGAGCCTCGCACTGCTTCTTCAGCAGACGGAATGTCAGGGCAGTCTCGGTGGTGGTACCACTCTTAGAGATGTTGATTACACCGAATTTCTTGTCCTTCAGATACTCGGTCAACTCGAACAGATAATCCTCGCCGATGTTGTTTCCTGCAAAGAGGATGGTGGGGTTCTTCTTGTCGTTAACGAGCCAGGCAAACGAGTTGCTCAGGGCCTCGATAACGGCACGGGCACCCAGATACGAACCGCCGATGCCGGCTACTACGATAGCTTCGCAGTTGTCTCTCAGTGTGTTAGCGCAATCCTGCAACTCGTCGATGAATGCAGACGTGATACTGCTGGGTAGGTGCAACCAGCCTAAGAAATCGTTACCAGGGCAGGTGCCCTCTTCAAGAGCCTTCTGAGCGGCCTTAACCTGAGGCTCAAAAGCCTCTACTGCGCCAGCTTTCAGGAAGCAGGCGGCTTTGGTGATGTCTAATTTGATGTTGCTCATAGATGTATTATTTTAAATTGTATGTATTTATCTGAATGAGTCGGTCAGTAGTTTGATCTCAATCTGTGGACTGATGCGCTCGTACAATATATTATAGACGGCATCGAGGATAGGCATGTTTACATGACAATGGCGATTAATTTCCTTCATGCACTTTGTGCCGAAGTAGCCCTCAGCTATCATCTCCATCTCAATCTGTGCCGACTTCACGCTATAGCCTTTACCAATCATCGTTCCGAAGGTGCGGTTACGTGAGAAGTTCGAGTAGCCCGTCACGAGCAGGTCACCCAGATAGACGCTGTCATAGATGTTTCGTTCCAGGGGGTGGACAGCAGTGAGGAATCGGTTCATCTCCTGTACGGCATTCGCCATCAGCACGGCCTGGAAGTTGTCTCCGTATTTCAGTCCGCTACAGATACCTGCGGCAATGGCATATACATTCTTCAGCACTGAGGAATACTCGATACCCACCACATCGGTAGAGGTTTTGGTCTTAATAAACTCACTAGAGAGTACATCGCAGAAGGCCTGCGCCTTGTCGCGATCGGCACAACCTACGGTGAGGTAACTGAGTCGCTCAAGGGCCACCTCCTCGGCATGTGAGGGACCACCGATGCAGGCAAGGTTCTCGTATGGCACGTCGTAAACCTGATGGAAATATTCCGAGCAAACGAGGTTTTCATCGGGCACAATACCTTTGATGGCCGTCAGGATGAACTTGTCGCGAATTCGTGTTTTCAACTTCTTCAGGTGACTTTTCAGGTAGGGTGAAGGGGTGACGAATACCAATGTGTCATACTGTTGGGCAATACGGTTCAGGTCGCTGTCGAAGTGTATCTCGTCTGTGTTAAAATGCACACTCGTCAGGTAAGCCGGGTTATGGCCCATGCGCCGGAAGTCTTCTATGCGGTCATCGCGACGCATATACCAGCCGATGTGGTGGGTGTGACTCACCACAATCTTGGCTATTGCTGTTGCCCAGCTGCCACCACCGATAATTGCTATCTTACCACAGTCGTACATATTTATTATTATATCAACACAGAGGTACAAAGGCACTGAGTCTTTTTATTCCTAACCTCTTTGTCTCTGTATCTCTGTGATTATATTAAACCTTTTCAATCCAGGCAGCGACTTCATCAACGCTGGGCTTCTGCATCTCGAGCTTGTACTTCTTCACGATGTCGCCAATCTTCTGCTGCAGACCCTGAGGCTTCTCGTCCTTGATGTTCTGGATGAGGTTAAAGCCAGCCTTCCTCAAAACGGGAACCCACTCTTCGGGTACACCAATCTCAGCCCACTCGGCTGGGGTGCTCTGAGGAATCTTCTTCTCGGGCTTCATCTGGGGGAAGAACAGCACTTCCTGGATGAACGTCTTACCCGTCATCAGCATCACCAGACGGTCGATGCCGATACCGATACCACTGGTAGGCGGCATTCCGTACTGAAGGGCACGCAGGAAATCCTGATCAATGATCATGGCCTCATCGTCGCCCTTGTCTGCCAGGCGCATCTGCTCTACGAAACGTTCCTCCTGGTCGATGGGATCATTGAGCTCAGAGTAAGCGTTGGCCAACTCCTTACCATTCACCATCAACTCGAAACGCTCGGTAAGTCCAGGCTTAGAACGGTGCATCTTGGTGAGAGGTGACATCTCCACAGGATAGTCTGTGATAAAGGTAGGCTGGATGAAAGTGCCCTCACAGAACTCACCGAAGAGTTCGTCGATCAGCTTACCCTTACCCATAGTCTCATCGACATCCATGCCCTTCGAGAGACAGAATGCACGGATTTCCTCCTCCGTCTTGCCGTTGCAGTCGAAGCCGGTCTTCTCCTGGATAGCTTCGAGGATAGGCAAACGACGATAGGGCGCCTTGAAGCTCACGTTGTTTCCGTCGATCTCGCGCTCTGGCTTGCCATTGACGGCGATACAAATCGTCTCGAGCAACTTCTCGGTGAACGACATCATCCAGTTGTAGTCCTTATACTGCACATAGAGTTCCATGCAGGTAAACTCGGGGTTGTGGTTGCGGTCCATACCCTCGTTTCGGAAGTTCTTGCCAATTTCATAGACGCCTTCGAAACCGCCCACGATGAGGCGCTTCAGGTAGAGCTCGGTAGCGATACGCATATACATATCCTGATCGAGCGCATTGAAGTGGGTGATAAACGGACGGGCCGATGCACCACCTGCAATCATCTGCAAGGTGGGTGTCTCCACCTCAGTATAGCCGGCTTCATCCAAAACTCTCCGGAGTGTGCGGATCACGGTCGCTCTTTGCAGGAAGGTGTCTTTCACGCCCTCGTTGACCACGAGGTCAACATAGCGCTGGCGATAGCGTAGCTCAGGATCGTCGAATTTATCGTAAGCCACACCGTCCTTATACTTCACGATAGGCAGTGGCTTCAGACTCTTCGACAGCAACTTCAGTTCAGAGGCATGTACGGAGATCTCGCCTGTCTGGGTACGGAACACCTTACCCTTTACGCCAATAAAGTCACCAATATCGAGCAGACGCTTAAATACATTATTATATAAGTCCTTGTTCTCCCCAGGGCAGATATCATCGCGGGTAATATAAACCTGAATGCGTCCCTTAGAGTCCTGGAGTTCGGCAAAGGAGGCCTTACCCATCACTCGGCGACTCATCATACGACCAGCGATAACAACCTCGCGATCCTCGTCGTCCTTGAAGTTTTCCTTGATATCTGTACTAAATGCATTTGTGGGGAATTCAGCAGCAGGATAGGGGTCGATGCCCATCGAGCGCAGTTCCTGAAGGCTCTGGCGCCTTCCGATTTCTTGTTCGCTTAGTTCTAAAACGTTCATCTTTTTTCAAAAAAATACCTTTTATGGGTGCAAAGTTACGAAATTTCCCCGAAAAAAGCAAGGATAGGGTAAATATTTGCAAAAAAAAGCATAAAGATTTGCACAGTACTGGAAAATTGTTTATATTTGCCACATCTAACTAAAAGCTTGAGAAGAATCAGACAACAATCAAAGTTTAGAATTCAGTAGAAATGGAGAAAGCAGAAACAGTAGACAAAATCAAAACCCGGGTTGTTGGTATCGACATCCGGGTTGAAAAGACAACGTTCGCTGTAGTTGACATCAGGGGTGAAATCATAGCCCAAGATCACTTTGCAACACTCGATTACCCTGATGTCAATGATTATACTAAAGCATTGTGTGAAAAGGTAGTGACACTGGTAGAGGAGAACGGTGGCTACGAGAAGATTCGTTCGATAGGCGTCAGTGCACCAAGTGCTAGTTTTGTTACCGGCAGTATTGAGAACGCAGCCAATTTGCCGTGGAAAGGTGTCATCCCTCTGGCAGCGATGCTCCGCGACCAGTTGGGATTGGCTGTGGCCGTTGCCAACGATGCCCACATCTCAGCTCTCAGTGAGAAGGCTTATGGCAGTGCCCACGGCATGAAAGACTTTATGGTGGCTTCGATCAGTCACGGAGGTCTGGGCAGTTGCTTCTACTCTAACGGTCAGCCCCATCTGGGTGCCTTCGGCTTTGCTGGCGAGGTAGGTCACACCTGTGTACAGCCTGGTGGCCGTCTGTGTGGTTGCGGTCATAAGGGTTGCCTTGAGACGTATTGCTCCGAGAAGGGACTTGTGCGCACGGTGCGTGAACTGATAGCAGAAGGCAAGGACTCGCCACTGGCTAAACTCGATAAATTCTCGATTGCAGATATCGTCCGTTGCTGTGAACAAGGCGACGAGGTGGCTATTGAGGCCTTCCGTCGTACAGGCGAGGCATTAGGCCTCGGACTGGCAAACTATGCCTCCGTGCTCGATCCTGAGGCCATTATCCTTACGGGTGATATGACGCAGGCTGGTAAGTGGTTGCTGAAGCCCATGCGCACATCGTTCGATGAGCATGTATTCCATAATATCAGGGGTAAAACGCGTATCCTTGTCTCGATCCTCAAGGAGGGCGAGCGCGATGTGCTGGGTGCCAGTGCCCTGGCTTGGGACGTCAAAGAGTATTCATTATTTAAATAAAAACTAGACACATGGAAGAATATAACCTGAAGACAAAAGTTGTTGGTGTCGATATCAGCACCGAGAGTACCACTTATGCCATCGTAGATATTCGTGGTAATATTATTGCAGAAGACTCTTTCCCGACTTCGGACTATCCTGACGTAAACGGCTATGTGACCACGCTGAGTGAGCGTATTGTGATGCTGGTCGAGGCCAATGGTGGTTATGAGACCATTCGCTCGATTGGTGTGAGTTCGCCGAGTGCCAGTTCGGTGTCGGGATGTCTCGAGAATGCTGCCAACCTCCCTTGGAAGGGCATAGTGCCGTTGGCAGCCATGCTTCGCGACCGTCTAGGATTGGCTGTAGGCCTTTCTAATGATGCTCATATTTCTGCTTTGGGCGAATATGCCTTTGGTAGTGCCCATGGTATGAAGAACTTTATTATTGTCAGTCTGGGTGTAGGCGTCGGCAGTTGTTTCTTCTCTCAAGGAGACGAACATCAGGGTCATCTGGGTTATGCCGGTGAGTTTGGTCATACCTGTGTAGTCGATGGTGGTCGTCAGTGTGGGTGTGGTCATAAGGGTTGTCTTGAGTCGTATGTCGGAGCCGTAGGTATCGTGAAGACCGCCAAGGAACTGATGGCTGATTCGGATGCGCCGTCACTGATGCGCGACCTTAGCAAACTATCGCCCCGCACCATTTGTGAGTGTTGCAACAAGGGTGACGAGATGGCTATTGAGGTGTTCCGTCGCACGGGTTATATGCTGGGTATCGGTCTGGCTAACTATGCTTCTATAGTCGATCCAGAGGCTATCATCCTTACGGGTGGTATCTCTCATGCTGGCAAGTGGATCGTCGATCCCTGTTATGAATCGTTTGAGAGTCATGTGTTTGGTAATCTGAAAGGCAAGGTGAGAATCCTCATGTCGAAGCTCGACGATCGTGAGCGCGATGTGCTGGGTGCCAGTGCCCTTGCCTGGAGCGTGCCTGAATATTCTCTGTTTAAGTAAGGCTGAAGGTTGGTAACCAGTAGTCAGTCATTGAATATTGAAAATTGAATAATTGAAGCGTGGACGTAGAAAGGATTAAGGATATTATTAATGACAAACCAAACTTAAGTACCGCCCTCGGAATGGAGTTTATCTCCACCCCCGAGGACGATACTTGTATGGCTTGCATGAAGGTCGATGAGCGCAATCGTCAGCCCTTCGGTTTTCTCAGTGGCGGAGCCTCCTTGGCGTTGGCCGAGAATGTGGCTGGTGTGGGTTCTTCCTCGCTCTGTCCGGGTTGTGCCTGTGTAGGCATCGAGGTCAGCGGCAGTCATGTAAAGGCTGTGGCCGAAGGCGATACGGTGACGGCCTATGCCCGTCTGCTTCACAAGGGCTCCACGCTCCACGTCTGGAACGTGGATATCCGTGACACCTCGGGCGAGCTTATCTCCAATGTTCGTGTCACCAATTACGTGATAACTTCCAGAAGATAATGCCAGGATTTGCTATATACCGGTTGCCGCATGAGTCGCAAGTGACATGGGTTCAGCAGACGGAAGAGGAACCGGTGGAGTTGACTTCGTGTACAGAATTGAATGGTCGTCGCGGCTTTGTGATAGCCCCTTTTGAGGTTACACCAAACCAGCCCATTCTGCTCATTCGTCCAGATAGTGTGGACACATGTCCCGTTGAGGCGGTCCCCACCTTGCAGTTGCCCGATGTCGCCACGTCGTCTATGGGCATTGTGGGCGGTAAGCAGATGCACTATGCCATCGACTTTGCCAATGATCATTCCCAGCTCCAACTTGGCACCTTCCGTAAGATTGTGCTTGCCCGCTGTTCCGACGAAGAAACGCCTGAGCCCATCTCGCCCCTCGAACTCTTCCATCGTGCCTGCCTGCTCTATCCTCGCATGTTCATCTCCTTGGTCAGCACGACCAAGAGCGGCTGTTGGCTTACGGCTACGCCCGAGATTCTGCTTGAAGGTGATGCCGACAACCACTGGCGCACCATCGCGCTGGCAGGTACTATGCAACTGGAGGGTGACCAACTTAATGGCGAAGGTGAGAATCTCAGTTGGAGCACAAAAAATATAAAGGAGCAGCGCTATGTGGCTACCTACATCGCAGAGTGCCTGGAGCGCTTTACCCGCGATTTTCACGAGGAGGGTCCTTCCACCGTCCGTGCTGCTAATCTGGTCCATCTACGTAGCGACTTCACATTCTCTCTGCCCGATGTATCCCATATCGGCGATCTCTTGCAGACTCTCCATCCCACACCCGCCGTCTGTGGTCTGCCCAAGCGCGAGGCTTTTCAGTTCATTGTCCGCAACGAACATACTCCCCGTCGCTATTATAGCGGTTTTATGGGCATGCTCGATGCCGAGCGCTTCACCCATCTTTACGTCTCACTGCGGTGTATGAACATTGAAGGCCGCCATTATCATCTCTATGCCGGAGGTGGACTGCTCAAGGACAGCACCCAGGAACAGGAATGGCAGGAGACTGAGGCCAAACTTGAAACAATGAGAAGATGTATAGCAACAAAGAACATGTAAATATACTGACGGCTTTGCTTGTAGCGCATGGTGTGCGTTATGCTGTGGTCTGTCCAGGAAGCCGCAATGCCCCCATTACCCACAATCTGAACGAGTGTCCCGACATCACCTGCTTTCCCGTTACCGACGAGCGTTCGGCGGGTTTCTATGCCTTGGGTATGTCGCAGGCGCTCAAGTGTCCCGTCGCCGTCTGTGTCACCAGCGGTACTGCCTTGTTGAATCTCGCTCCAGCTGTGGCCGAGGCCTATTATCAGCACATCCCCTTGGTGGTGATATCCGCTGACCGTCCCCAACAATGGATCGACCAGTTGGAAGGGCAGACACTGCCACAGCCTGATGCTTTGGGGCGATTTGTGAAGAAGGCTGTCAGCCTGCCTGAGATTTCTGAAGGTGATGAAGAGAGCCGATGGTACTGCAACCGCCTCGTTAACGAGGTCCTTATCGTCAGGCATGCCCCTGTGCATATCAATGTGCCCATTACCGAGCCCCTTTTCTCCTTCACAGTTTCTGAACTGCCTGTCGAGCGAACGATTGAGTTGATGCCTGCCGACGTGTCGCCAGCCACACTGAGTCATGTTGCGCGTATGTTCCTTCAGGCCAAGCGACCTATACTCATCAGCGGTCAGCCCTTGAATCCCCTTATGGACGAGGCCGTCGCTCTTGTGGGTGATGACGATCGCTATGTGCCCGACTTCGTACTCTACATCGGCGGTTCCATCGTCAGTAAGCGTCTCCGTCGTTTCCTGCGTAAGGCAAAGGAGACTTGGGTGGTGAATGCCGATGGCGAGGTGACCGACACTTTTATGAATCTTACCCACGTGGTTCAGGGTGATGCAGAGGCCGTAGCCGATCATATCCGTTTTATGCTCGTTATGGAGCCCCATCCTTTCGTCCAGCTTTGGGATACCCTATTGGCTAGCCTTCGACAGAAGACCGAAGCCTATGAGCCCGCCTATTCCCAGATGGCTGCCGTGAAGTATTTCGAGGCCCATGTGAGCGAGGCTGTGGTGCATTATGCCAATAGTTCTGCGATCCGTCTTGCCAATATCTTCGCCCAGCATCCCGTATGGTGCAACCGCGGTGTCAACGGCATTGAGGGCTCACTCTCCACAGCCGCAGGCTTTTCTGTGGTCAGCAACGATCGTGTCTATTGTGTCATCGGCGACCTTAGTTTCTTCTACGACCAGAACGCCCTTTGGAATCAAAACCTGCAAAACAATTTCCGTATCCTGCTGCTCAATAATGGGCGAGGCGGTATTTTCAATATGCTACCTGGCTTGGAACAGAGTCCTGCCCGTGACAAGATCGTTGCCGCCGAGCATCAGACCTCTGCTGAGGGTATTTGTCGTCAGAATGATGTCGTCTATCTCCGTGCCGAAGGACCCTACGACATTCATCAGGCCATCGACACCTTATTATATATAGAGAGCGACCGCCCCGTGCTCCTAGAGGTCTTCACCGATGCTTCTGATGACGAGCGCGTCTATAAAGACTATCAATCGGCTCTTTTACACAGTATGGACAGGCCATAGAAGATTAAAGGAGATATCTGAACGACCTAAAGACCCGTAGTCTGAAGAATCTTCGAAATAGCACAATCCTTGCGCAAAATAAGGATTTCTGCGCAATTTTTTTCGGAATTATACGTAAAGAAGTGGTGTTTTGGAAGAAAAGTTGTATTTTTGCAAATCTAAACAATAAAAAATTTACATACCAATGCCAGGATCACATATACTTACTATTAGTGTCGTCATTGTGTTTGTGATAGCATTCGTTATCACGATGCTGGTGTTGAATGCCGTTGCGAAGAGGATTATCTTTATTAATACGAAGTTGGTGGAGCACCAGAATAAGTTGCTGGAACAAAACAAGATTCAGGGTTGTGAACTGGAGAAACGGATGAGAGAACTGGAAGAAAAGAGTTCAAAACTGGAGAAACAGCAAGATATGATTGATACACTGTGGCGCCAGCAGGAGGAACTGCTTGAACAGTTGAAACATAGTACGATGGATGAGGTGATGCTGTTGCGCGAACAGACCCGTCAACAACGTGAATATATTAAACAGACGGCAGATATGACCGACGAGGAACTATTATTTTGGTTAGATCAGAAGATGGGCGAGACACATCTCTTCACCGACAGCAACCTGACGCTGAAGACTATGGCAAAGACACTTGGACTCACTCAGAAACGGCTTGCCGGTTTGTTTAAGAATCATCCGAAATATGCCAGTTTTGGTGATTATCTGAATGAGAAACGCTTCTTGTTTGCCTGTCGTCTGTTGCGTGAAGAACCCCATTGGACTATTGAGGCCGTAGGTACTGAGGCAGGTTTCGGCGGTCGCCGCACCTTCCAGACCGAAGTGAAGCGCAGGCTTGGTATCACCCCCCTGCAATACCGCCAGGGCTCGGAAAGTATCATTACTCAGGATAAATAGTCAGAAACCTCATCAGATGTTCGCCTATCTAACCTTTCTCGAAAGCAGAAGGGGCCTCAATTATACACAGGAAAAACATCGATGATAGTGAAATTGCTTTATTTTCTGCGCAAAATGTGAATTTCTGCGCAAATAATCCGAAAACTTTTTTTGTAACTCCTTCTTTTTGTTATTAGAAAGTATTATCTTTGCAAGAATTAATTAGGAACTCTAACATAAATAGTTATTATAACTAACATCAATTGCCAATGAAAACAAAGAAAGTGTTATTAATTGTTCTGGGGGTGACGATGATACTTCCAGCAAGTGGCCAGTCGTGGAACAAATGGGACACGCATAGTACCATTAATAGTATTTTGGGTGTAGCCAATTCTGCCATAGAGTCAGCCGAACGAAGAAAGGAGATGGAAATCCAAGCTCGTCAGAAGATAGAGTTTGAACAGAGTTTCAAAGATGCGATGACTGAGGCTAAGGCCTATGAGGCTCAGGAAAACTGGGAGGAAGCCTTAGAGAAATACGAAGAGGCCGCCAAACTGAACTGCAAGTACGGTTATACAGACCAGCACACTTTGTCGAGAAAAATCACCAGTCTGTATGTTAAAGGTGGGCGTGAGGATGACGGACCCAGCATCCTGAATAACTCCAAGACCATCCTGTCGGACTATTCAAAGTATCGTTATGTAAAGGAGAACCCTGTATTTACAAATAAAAAGAATGCTGCAGGTATTCAAATCTGCCGAGTGGCCTGCTCTGCCTCAGAAACACGCATTGAGTTGGAAGTAGAGGCACTTTCTGCCAACAAATATTGTAGTATTTCAGGAGGTACCTATATCAAAGGAAACAAAGGAGGTAAATTGGGGCTGGAAAGTGTGGAGAACGTCACGATGGCCCCTGCCCGCACTTATATTCCCTGGCCCTATCAGAAGCTTCGCTTTACCCTTCTCTTCCCCCCACTGCCAGAAGAGGCTAAGGAATTCGACCTTATATTCCCCTCATCAGTATGGCAGTTCAAGGACCTCAAGTGCAAGTAATCAAGAATGAACGAATAGTTGAAAACAAATATACAACTCAATTTATTAACTAATTTAAACAAAATAAAAATGAAAAAGAATCTTTTATGGATGTTCGCTGCCATTCTGTTTTGCGGTGTTATGACAACCTCTTGCGGTAGTGATGATGATGACAGCAGCAACCCAGGTGGCGATACGAATATCGTAGGCATGCGTATTGCATACGCAGTGACATTACTTGATGGTTATAATACCCTGGAAGACTACACCATCTCAGTGACCTGGACTGATGAAAACGGAAAAGATGTCACCGAGAACATTACCACAGACTTTGTTAAGGATGTCATGCTCAAGTCTTCTCAGAGCACTAAAGCCACATTTATCGTTAAATGTACGCCCACTAACTCCAACAAGGCGGAGCACAATATAGGCGTGGATATTGCATTTTTAGCAAAGCCTATGAATTCCAAGGGTGAAGTAACTGAAAGGGGCTCGCAAAGAGAAGCCAAGACTTACGACAAGAAGGCCTTGACTACCGAGGGTTATAAGGAATATATTTTCTCCAGGAAGTTCCAACTCGTTAATGGACAAATCAATAGTATAAGTGAATAATGCTTTGCTCCACATGATGGTGGAAGAAAGTATAACAAACTATTATCATTCAGTTTTATCCCCTGCTTATCATAAGATGGCGGGGGATAACTCTTTTTATTCTGTGCCTTCATACATTTTCGTTAATTTGTGTGCAAAAATGGTGTAAATCCGTAGGAAAACACTATCTTTGCGGAAAAAACATAAAAGGACAATGGAAACAAGAAACTGGAAAACTATTCGGGAGTTTAAAGAGATTCTCTTTGAGGAGTACAACGGTATTGCTAAGATTACCATCAACCGCCCGCAGTATCGCAACGCCTTTACGCCCAAGACCACTTGGGAGTTGAGCCAGGCTTTTGCCCTGTGCAGAGAGATGCAGGAGATCAGTGTGGTATTGCTGACGGGAGCGATGAGTGAGGTGCCTGAGGGTAAGACGCTGGCCGACGTGAAGCATGCTTTCTGCAGTGGTGGCGATATGCATGTGAAAGGGCGTGGCGGCTATGTGGACGAAGAGGGCGTGCCCCGTCTGAGTGTGCTCGACGTGCAGATGCAGATACGTCGTTTGCCTAAGCCCGTGATAGCGATGGTGAACGGTTATGCTATCGGTGGTGGTCATGTACTCCACCTGGTGTGCGACCTGACGATAGCATCTGAGAATGCTATCTTCGGTCAGACAGGTCCAAAGGTGGGCTCGTTTGATGCCGGCTTCGGCTCGTCGTATCTGGCTCGTATCGTGGGTCAGAAGAAGGCTCGAGAGATATGGTTCCTCTGCCGCCAATACTCGGCTAAGGAGGCTGAGGAGATGGGGATGGTGAATAAGGTGGTGCCCATCGAGCGACTGGAGGATGAGTGCGTAGAGTGGGCTGAGATCATGATGGAGCGCTCGCCGCTGGCCCTGCGTATGATTAAGGCAGGCCTGAACGCTGAACTCGACGGACAGGCAGGTATTCAGGAACTGGCGGGCGACTGTACGATGCTCTACTACTTCCTCGACGAAGCGCAGGAGGGCGGTAAGGCCTTCCTCGAGAAGCGCAAGCCTGACTTTAAGAAATATCCTAAGCTGCCATAATGCTTTTAGGTTCGGTTTTAAACGGATATCATTATGCGATTTGAAATAGAAGAACGACTGCTGCATTTCAAGCAGCCTGCGGGCACGTCGAGAGGGGTTTATACTACTCGTAAAATCTGGCTCGTGCATCTTTCTGACGGTCTGCGTGAGGGAGTGGGGGAGTGCGCACCTCTGCCCGACTTAAGTTGTGACGCAAGGCCCGATTACGGAGAGGTGCTCGAGGGATTCTGTCAGTCGCTCTGCGAGACGGGCGAGATAGACTATGAGGCCTTGCGCACATACCCCTCGATGCTCTTCGGCCTTGAAACGGCCCTCCTAAACCTTCAGCAAGGCGGCCAACTGTTTGATACGGCCTTCAGTCGTGGTGAGGTGGGCATCCCCATCAACGGTCTGGTGTGGATGGGCAGTTACGAAGAGATGCTGAAGCGTATGGAGGAGAAACTGGAGAAAGGTTTCCGTTGCGTGAAACTGAAGATTGGCGCCATCGACTTCGATCAGGAACTGGATCTGGTGAAGCGCATCCGTGAGCGGTTCTCGTTCCACGAGGTGGAGTTGAGACTCGACGCCAACGGGGCTTTCCCCTTTGAGGAGGCGCTTTACAAGCTGGAACTGCTCTCTCAATATGCCATCCACTCCATAGAACAACCTATTAAGGCCGGACAGTGGGCCTATATGGCAGAGCTTTGCCGGGAGTCGCCGTTGCCCATTGCCCTCGACGAAGAACTGATAGGCGTGAACGATCCGGAGATGAAGGCCCATATGCTGAATATCATCAAGCCCCGTTATATCATCCTGAAACCTTCGTTGCACGGTGGTATGATGGGTTGCAGGGAGTGGATAGAGGCAGCAAAGCAACAGGGTATAGGGTCGTGGATTACTTCCGCTCTGGAGAGTAACATTGGATTGAACGCTATTGCCCAGTTCGCCTCCGACGTTTATGGTGACGATATCCGTATGCCCCAAGGGTTGGGTACGGGCCAGTTGTTTACTGATAATATCCCTCTGCCCTTAGAAATCAGGGGCGACCAGCTGTGGAGAAAGTAAAAAGGTAAGATGTCTTTGGAGGAATTCTTGGAGGAGTGGAATAACTCTTCGCCCTATGTTCATGTACAGACGAGCGGTTCTACGGGCGCTCCGAAGCCTATGATGGTGGAGAAGCGGCGGATGCTTGCTTCTGCCCGTATCACCTGCGACTTTCTTGCTCTCCACGAGGGCGACACCGCCTTGCTCTGTATGTCGCTCGACTATATAGCCGGTAAGATGATGGTGGTGCGCTCACTGGAGCGCAGACTGAAACTGATTGCTGTCGAGCCGTCAGGTCATCCGTTGGCTGCTGTCAACTCCTACATCAACTTTGCCGCTATGGTGCCGATGCAGGTGTTTAATTCGCTTCAGGTACCAGAAGAGCGCGAACGTCTCATGCAGATCAAACAGTTGATTATCGGCGGCGGTGCCATCGACGAGGCGATGGCTGCAGTGCTGAAAACCTTTCCGAATGCCGTCTGGAGCACCTATGGTATGACTGAGACACTCTCCCACATCGCCCTGCGCCGGCTTTCGGGTCCAGAGGCCTCAGAGTGGTACTCGCCCTTTGATGCTGTGAGCGTCAGTCTCTCTGCCGACGGTTGTCTGGTGATCGAGGCTCCTGAGGTATGCGAGGGGCGTCTGGTGACCAACGATATAGCCGAACTTGCTACAGATGGGCGATTCCGCATTCTCGGGCGCAAGGACAATGTTATCTGTTCGGGCGGTCTGAAGATTCAGGCGGAGCAGGTAGAGCGATCATTGCAGCCTTATATGCGCCACCCTTTCATGATCAGCAAACGGCCAGATGAGAAATTCGGTGAGATCGTGGTGCTGCTGACTGAAGGCTCTACCTACGAGGCTCAAGCTATCTGTGAGCGCATCCTTCCCAAATACCACCAGCCCCGCGCCTATCTGCATGTCCCCACAATTCCCCTGACTGCCACAGGTAAGCCTGCCCGCAAGCAGGCAGAAGTACTGGCAAAAGGCTGAAAAAGAGATAGGGCTACTCTCACGAGCGGCCCTATCTGCGATTAGTTAGTAATATGATTAGGTCAATTAAGTTGATTGGTTAATCTTTATCAGGTTAGCCCTCCCTGTAGAAGTCGAGGGCTTCGTAAATCTCTTCTTTGGTGGCAGTCTGGTTGATGCGGATGTCTCCGATAGCCCCTAATAACGTGAAGTTAATCGTGTCGGCCACATTCTTCTTGTCGTGCGTCATCAGTTCGAGCAGGGCAGGGTAGTCGTCACAGGTAATGGTCATCTTCCCGTAGTGCTCCTTGATGAAACCGACGGTCTGGTGCATCTTATCCGTTGGGAAACCCGTCTTGATGCAACTCAGGTAGAGTTCGCAGATGAGCCCCCAGGCTACGGCATAGCCGTGAAGTACGGGCTTGCGCTGTAAGGCCAGCGATTCGAAGGCGTGCCCCACGGTGTGCCCCAGGTTAAGGGCCTTGCGGATGCCTTTCTCTGTGGGATCCTCTGTGACGATGCGCTCCTTGACGGCCACACTGTCGGCCACCATACTGCGAAGTGCCACCAGATCGGGCTGCTCGAGGTTGAAGCTTAGAAGCTGGCCCCACATCTGTTCGTTGGAGATAAGACCGTGCTTCAGCATCTCTGCGTAGCCTGAACAGACGTTCTCGGCATCGAGCGTCGTCAGGAACTGGGTGTCGAGGATTACCGAACTGGCGTTGTTGAACACGCCGATCTCGTTTTTCAGTCCTCTGAAGTTGATGCCCGTCTTACCGCCCACGCTGGCATCGACCATAGCCAGCAGCGTAGTAGGGATGTTGATGTAGTTGATGCCCCGCTTGAAGGTAGAGGCAGCAAAACCTCCCAGATCGGTCACCATACCGCCACCTATATTAATTAATAAGGAGTGTCGGGTGGCTCCGCCTGTGCCCAGTTCTTCCCAAACGTGGGCCAGAGAATCAAGTGTCTTGTGGGTGTCTGTTGCGCCAATGGTGATAAGTCTGGCATCGCTTAATGCGCTGAACCCCTTTACAACGGGCAGACAACAGCGGGCAGTTGTTTCATCGGCCAGCATAAAGATACGGTCGTGCTCACAACAAGAAATGGCCTCGTTGAGGGACTGCTCAAGTTTTTCCGCAATGATGACTTTTTGTTGGTTCATCTTTTTATGGTTGGGTTCAGACCTTGATGTTAACGGGTGCAAAGATACAATTATTATTTGAAACAGACGAACGAAAAACTAAAAAAATACAGCACTCGTTAAACTTTTCCTTGTTTTTTCCGTCAAAGTGTCAAGTTAATCAAACAAAGAGCATGAGAAAAGTGATACTTATTGTAACCGCCCTAGCGATGGCGGTTACGACGTTCGCACAGCGAACGGTAACAGGAAAGGTTGTAGAACAGGATACTCAGGAAGCCGTTATCCAGGCTACTGCTGCCCTGCTCTCAGGTGAGAAAGTTGTTGCTAATGCAGTGACCAATGCCAATGGAGGATTCTCCATGAAGGCTCCCCGCGACGGCAGCTACACCCTGCAAGTAACCTACGTGGGATTTAAGACCTACACCAAGAAAATCAATATCAAGGACGGTAAGGACTATCATGCCGGCACGATCAAAATCGAGCCCGATGCCATTATGCTGCAGGGTGCTACGGTGACGGCTCATGCCTCGAAGGTGACGCTGAAGGCCGATACCTTTGTATATAATGCCAACGCCTTCCGTACCCCTGAGGGCTCGGTAGTGGAGGAACTCGTCAAGCGACTGCCCGGTGCTGAGGTGAGCGACGACGGTACGATTAAGATTAACGGTAAGGAGGTCAAGAAGATTCTTGTTGACGGTAAGGAGTTTATGACGGGCGATACCAAGACCGCCATGAAGAACCTGCCCACCAACATCATCGACCGTATTAAGGCCTACGACCAGCAGAGCGACCTGGCCCGTATCTCGGGTATTGAGGACGGTGAGGAGGAAACCGTGCTCGACTTCGGTATCAAGGCTGGTATGAACAAGGGCGTGATGGTGAACGCCGATGTGGCAGCAGGTACCAAGCACCGCTATTCCGGACGTATCTTCGGAGGTGTGATGAAGAACGACCTGAAGGTGTTTCTTATGACCAATGCCAACAACACCAACGATATGGGATTCCCCGGAGGCGGTGGCGGTGGCCGTTGGGGCGGCGGGCGCCAGGGACTGACCGCCAACAAGATGGCCGGTGTGAACGTCAACTACGAGAAGACCGACAAGCTGAAGGTCGATGGTAGTGTGCGCTGGAACCACAGTGACGGCGACGTGAGGTCGAAGGGATCTACCGAGACCTTCTTCAGCGATAAGATGTCGTCGTTCGGCAACAGCCTCAGTCAGAATTACAGCCGCTCGAACAACTGGAATGCACAGATGCGACTGGAGTGGCAGCCCGACTCGATGACCAACATCATGTTCCGTCCTAACCTGCGCTACAACTCCAACGACGGAACTAACAACAGTACGAATGCCACGTTTACAGAAAACGAAAATCCCTATAACTATACGACCGACCCTCTGAGCGATATCGGCAGACTGATCGACAAGGGAATCGTGAAAAACCTCAATATGCAGGATGGCATCAACTATAGCGACTCGAAGAATCTGGGCGGTATGCTGCAGTTTAACAGAAAGCTGAGCAACAACGGCCGAAACATCACGCTGCGCCTGAACGGTAACTGGAGCGAGGGCACCAGCAAGTCGATGTCGAACAACTATATCTACCTCTTCACCAATCCCCTGGACCCCGACACGACGATGACCAACCGCTATAATCTGACTCCGGAAGACCGCTGGAGCTATAGCGCACGTCTCACGTATAGCGAGCCCATTTTCCGTCAGGTCTATCTCCAGTTCAGCTACACCTATCAGTACAGCTATACCAAGAGCGATCGTGCTACCTACAGTCTGACGGGCGTGAACTATATGGACATCGCCCCCGAGTATCGTAACTGGGATGCCTATCTGAGTCGGCTTACCAATCCTCTCGACTATTACGAGGATTCGAACCTGAGCCGTATGTCGGAGTACAAGAACTATACCCATACGGGCGAGGTGATGCTGCGCATCGTGCGCAAGGCCTATAACTTCAACGTAGGTTTCCAGGTGATTCCCCAGAAGTCGCACTTTATTCAGGACTATCAGGGCGTTCATGCCGACACCACGCGAACGGTGACCAACTTCACCCCGACGCTCGACTTCCGTTGGAAGAAGTCGGCCACAGGCCAGCTGCGCTTCACCTATCGCGGTCGTACCCAGCAGCCCTCGATGAGCGACCTTCTCGATATCCGCGACGATAGCAACCCCCTGCGCATCTCAACGGGTAATCCTGGTCTGAAGCCCTCGTTCACCCAGAACTTCAACCTCTTCTACAACGACTATTTCCAGAAGCACCAGCGGGCTGTGATGACCTTCGTGAACTTCTCGACGACGAGCAACTCGATAGCCAACAAGTCCACCTATAACCCAGAGACTGGTGGTACGATCACCCGTCCCGAGAACATCAACGGCAACTGGAATGGTAATCTGGGCTTTATGTTCAATACCGCAGTCGATTCAGCCGCCTTCTTCAACGTCAACACGTTTACCAACCTGAGCTACAACCACAACGTAGGCTATGTCAGCGTGGGAAGTGAAAAAGACTCGCAGAAGAGTGTTACCAATACGCTCGGTATAGGCGAGCGCCTGGCTGCCAGCTACCGTAACGAATGGATCGAGGTCGAACTCAACGGCTCGTTGAACTACAACCATTCTCGCAGCGAACTTCAGCCCAACAACAACCTCGACACCTGGCAGTTCTCCTACGGAGGAATGGTCGGCGTAACCGCTCCCTGGGGCACCTCGCTGACAACCAACCTGAATATGCAGAGTCGTCGCGGTTATAACGACAATTCGCTGAACACCAACGAACTGATATGGAATGCCCAGGTGTCGCAGAGTTTCCTGAGGGGCAACGCGCTCACCATCTCGCTCCAACTCTACGATATCCTGCACCAGCAATCCACCATCAGCCACATGATCTCTGCCAGCCAGCGTAGCGACACAGAGTATAACGCTATCACCAACTATGCGATGCTCCACGTCATTTATCGTCTGAACCTCTTTGGAGGTGGCGGCGGCTTCGGCTTCGGCGGTGGTCCTCGTGGCGGCGGTCCTGGCGGACGCGGTGGCGGCTTTGGCGGTCCTCGTGGTGGCGGCGGCGGTCGCGGCGGCTTTGGCGGTGGCGGCGGTGGTGGTCGCAGATTCTAAGGAAGAATAAGGAAGGTTCAATCGACCTTCCTTTTTTTCTTCTTCACATTGATAGGTGTGCTCTTGGGGAACGCGATGCTATAGGCCTTATCGAGGGCTCTCAGGTTAATCCTGTAGAAGCTGATGCTCGTCTTGACGGCCACGATAGCACGGAGCAGTTCACGATGCTTGCGCGGATAGAGCGAGGGCAGCGGTAGTTCGTTCCAACCTTCCTGATCGCACAGCCTACAAACCTTCCAGATAAAGTTGTCGTTGGCCTCGCCACCAAACCACGATTTCAATACACGACGTATGCAGAACCGTCTGCATTGCCCCCGGAGGAGCTGCCTCGTGCGCTCCAGCCGTAGCCAGAGCTGCACGAAACATTCTTGGGTGTTTTGAACATCAATCATACCTTACCTCCATATTTTTGCTTGTACTCTTCCGTCTTGCAATACCTGCCGCTCACCTCGTCAAAGACGATGTGTCCACGACTTTGCCAACTTCGCAGTGTGCCGTCACCGCTACCGCTCTTGCCCTGCTGCTGACGCATCTGGCGGTACTGGTCTTTGGTGAAATCATCAGGCAATAGTTCGAGCAGGTTCTGAGGCCCCGACTGGCGCTGAATCTCCACTTCCTCACGCAGTTCTTTCTCCAGTTGCTGACCGAAGTACAGCATCTTACACCACAGATTATACTGCTGCGTCCAGCGCACAAACTCTGCAATCTCCTTCGACCATTTGTAACCGTGAGCCACATAGAGCACCATACCCTTCAGCCAGGCTATCACGTTGGCACGATAGGAGAAAACCCTGTAGGCCTCGCTCTCAAAGAGCTTTGCGGCATCCTTGTTCTCCTGCTTCATCTCCAGTGCCAGTTTCTTCGATTGAGCGCACTCAATGAGTCCGTTGGCAGCATCCAGGCGGTCGATGTAGGGTTTCAGTTCTGCGGCAAATGTGTGGTCGTAGATACCCAGAATAGGCTCCGTATCATCGTCCTCATCAGTCCTGATAATGGTCGAGATATCCAGTCGGCTCACAGTACCGTCGTTCACCATCTTACGAAAGAATCTCTGGGCATTAGGCGGCGTTGTCGAGGCGTTGAAGTTCCAGCGAAGCGGGGCGATGCCTGAGACCGAATCAGAACCATAGCGATCCTGACCTACCTCTGAGTTGTCATAGGCCTTGCGGATTAGCAGGCCCACTTCGTCCGTCGTGCCTTTCGACGTCACCTTTTTCAGACCTTCAATCTCGTCAACAAGAAGATATGTGAAACGTTGGCCGTTGTTGTGGGCATCAATGACTCGCTGGTTGAAGATGGCATCCGTCAGATTGTCTATCAACATCTGAATACAGATATCGGTCGGACGCGGGTCTTTCTTCTGCTTCGCACCCGGATTCTTCTGCTTCCACTCGGCCTCGCGCTGACGGTTGGGCTGGTCGCGCTGCTTGATGTCCTCCATGATGTACTCGATAGGCTTTTTGATGGTACCTTTACCGATACTCTGGCGGCCTATCAGCACGTTCATAAAGGTGGCCTCGTGCTCCACATTGTCCCAATAGCGGAACTTCACACCGTGCAGGTGAGCACCCAATGCAGGGAACACCGCATTGGCCACAGCAGGTTTGTAGAACCAAGGGACGTTCTTCGTCAGTAGCTTAATCAGCGGCGGCAGCTTCTTGGGCATTGGTGGCGGTGTGGTCAGCGTACCGCCGCAGGCCTTGACGACCGCCGTCGATTTCAGTGCCTGCAGCACCTGCTTCAACCTGTAGGGCATCCCCTTGCGCGGCTCCTTCAGCGCGTTCTCAATGGTCTTGCGCCACTCGGCCTCACCCGCCTTGCGCTCCTCGGGCGTATCCTCTTTCTTAGCCCAGTAGTTTGGCACAATCTGCATCATCCGTTCCAACGAGTAGTCGCAAATGCTGCGTATCGTCACCGCCAGTTCGAACGTCAGCGCATTGCGGTCGCCCTCTGCGGGAATCTTCCCTTCGTTGAACAGCTCCCAGTACTTCGTGATGATGTCCGTAAACAACACCCCGTTATACTCAGCCTGAGGATCGTATTCCGAACTGCAACACTGCAACGCTGCAACAGCGGGAGCAGAGCCTTGCTCGGCCTCTTTTATCTCGAAGATCTCATCATCAAGATACACCAGCTCGTTCTCAGTAGTAGTAAAGAACACGCGCGTAATATCCTTCGCCTTAGCATCGTAAGCGACCTCCAAGAGTTCGGAAGCCCATTTTAGATTGCCCACTTGGTCTAACTCCGGCCGACGACGGAACACCAGATGATAACCCCCGCCGCGGGCACTCTCCTCCATCATCAGCAGCCCCAGTTCGGCCTTCTTCTGCAGGATGTGCTCCTTCACCTTAGGCATATCGTCGGGAGCAATATGGTCGATGTCCATACCCACCGTCGTGCTCAAACGCTTCGAGCCCTTCAGCGAGCCGTCCTCGTTGGGCAGGCACGAGTAGTTCATCTGCACGAGTTCAAACTTCAGGTTCTCCTCGCCCTTGCGTATCCGGTCGAGATAAGATTGTTGGCAGTCGCCGTTTCGCAAAGCCAGATAGTCCTCTCGGTTAAGAACGGGGCGCATCATCTTGGCCCCATCCTTCAGATAAATCGTATGTACACTCATCAGCCTTACTTTTTAAAGATCATTTCACGAATCACCTTCTGAGCGATAGCACTCGCCTGGCGCACCAGCTTATCCGGCAACTGCTCCATCTGATCCTCGTCGAGCGAGAAGTAGAAGTACCAGCGCTTGTCCTGCCCCTGCGACAGCGTAGCGTTATCATCGCGGAAGATGGCCTTGTTCCTGATGCGCTTCGGTTGTTCTGCCAAATACACGTTGCCGTCGCGCATCACCTTCACCTTGAAATTTCCCGAGAACTCCTCCAGTTCCACATCCTCGCAGCACATGAAGTCTGCCGTCTTGAGTCCGTTCTCCAACATGCCGATGGTCATCAGACCGTCGAGCGTTACCTGTCTCTCTGTAGAAATAATAATCTTTTCCATAAAAATCGTTCGAAATTTGTGAGTGTTAGGAGAAAAGCGAAGATTTTAGTTTGAGCTCAATTCGTACGTACACATTTTCTCCGCTCACGCCTTCGACCCGATTAACTTATTGATTGATAAAACACACTTTTCTTCTGTTGTTGCTCTCCCTTACCGCAAAGTGCAGCCAGATGGCCGTCTTCGACCTTTCGATGATCATCTCGTCGAAATCCCTCTTCTGCCTGTCGGCCACGTCGAGCAGTATCACCGCATATCGCAGAGCCTGCTCCATTCCCATCACTCCGATGTCGGCAGCACAGCCCGACAGGTGATTGCTGGCAGCTACGCCCCCCACAGCCTTGTTCACCGCAGGCGAACGATAGGCGCTGCTGATGATGATAGGGTCGTCGCCGTCACCATAACGCTCGTTCCACTCCCTGCGCAGCTCCTCCAGCCACTCGCACACGCGCTGCAGGTTCTTCATCTCGCTCGCCGAGGGTGAGTTGTCCACTCCCCTTACGCTTGTCTTCGTCATCTCCCGAAGAGAGAAATGCGGTGTCAGTTGCGTCTTTTCCATCAGTCCTTACTTGTTAAGTTTCACAATGTCCGAGCAAAGCACCTCTTGGAATGTCTGCCCCTGATACTCGTGGGTAGAGAACCGGAGTGTGGCCACAACCACATCACCCTCGTAGAACCTGCATGCCGCCAGATTGCCCAGCACGGCGCACACATACTCGTTTTCATACTTGCCGCCCAGCTCCTTCAGCACAATGTTGCACTTCTGAATCTGACCGCCCTCGGCCTTTGCCGACTGTACGCTGAAGGGCTCGCCCTGGCGCACCACCTTTAAAATCTTTGTTTCCATATTACATTATTTATTTAACGTCGCGTCCTTAGTGCGACCTTTAAGTTGAATCAATACATTCTTTGTCTGTTCCAGCATGTCAATGAACACAGTCGTCAGGCGTTTTGTCCTTTCGACGATGCAAAGGTAAAGCAAAAAAGTGGCGGTACAATGGTTTTTTAAGAAATAGAGATTATCGTTAACTTGTTGGTTTTTATGGTTTTATCTATCCAATAAATTCAGTTTTGGATAATCTGCCAACTACTTTGTATCAGTAGTTACTTTGGTTTTGTATCTACATAGCTGCCCCCTATCCAAAGTATGATGTCGGCCGATACAAAACTCAGACTTACTGATACAAAAAAAGGATGAATCCCCAAAGGAATCCATCCAATAGATTTTGATGACAATCCAAAACTCAGGCCGACATTCGGGCTTGGTCTAAGCCTATTTCCTCCAATCTGGCTACGAAGCTGCGGATTTGTTCTTCATCGCTGATGCCTAAGTCGTGGCGGTTCTTGCGCTCTGTGCTTACTGCATTCCAGCTTAATGGTTCAAGGCGGCCGCCTTGCCGCTTATACTCTTTACAGAAATATAGGTAGAAGGCTTTCTCCTTATCTTGTGACTCCAGTCCTGCCCACTTAATCAATTCTACCAGGAATGAACCCTTAAGTTTGTTGGGATTGCCCTCTATGTCGCTCATCATGTCGATGCACTTAATGATTTCTCTAACGCGTAATGCTTGTTCGTGATTGTTTGGCCACAACTTGGTTTCTTCGTCAGTCAGGCCGTCGTTTCGTCCCCTTTTCAATACCTCGATAGCCACCGACATCTTAAACTGCTCAGAGTCCCATTGATGATAATTATCCTTATAGAACTCTTTGATAGAGCGAGCTTTAGCCTTGCGCTCTGTCAACTCGTTTTCAGGCAGTTTCTTAACCATTGATAAAGCATCCGTAATCGCCCTAATACCACTCAGCGTTTTAGCCTCGCAGTCTTTGTAGATTTGCTCGCAAAGATCGCCATCCTCACGTATTGCACGTTCCATCTTCATCATGTTATGACATAATCCAAGAGTTGTGATGACTGTTGTGAAGAATGCCTGCATTTCCGTATATAGTGTTTGTACCGACTCTTCGTACGACATGATACCAAACAAGTCGCGTGAGCAGTCGCCACCCGACAAAACGGAGCGAACATAGATAGACGGTTTATGGTTGAATACTGGCTGCTGACGGCGTCGCGTTGGACAAGTCTGCTTGAATACAGCCCTTGATGCCTTCAATGTACTCCGGATTCGGTTAAACAGCAGTTGAGCTGTCTCAAAACATTTATTGTTGTTAGTGGCATATTGTTGCAGGAAAGTCTGAGAGAAATACACCAGCGCCCGCGCTTCGGTATTCAGTCTGCTTTGATTTTCGCGCACACGATCAATAGCATACTGAATTTCCTCGGGCGTATAACGGTTTAAACGGATACCCTCCAGAAATCTGTCCTCTTCAAATCTCTTTGCAGCCTCAATAATCTGCAATAGTCCCTTCTCGTCTTTATCTACGATTGTTGTATATCTCATATTATTACTGAAAAACTATGTTATTCTGAAATAAGCCCCACCTTGGAGCAAAAGCGACTGCAAAATTACAAAAAATCCTCCAATTTCCACCATAGAAGCCGAAGGATTTTCTGTTAAGTATTCTAAACGAAAAATCGTTGTAAAAATTATATTTTGACCCCAAGCGGTCTAAACCGAATTAAATCACGGTAGTGTTTCCTATCCCGTTTTGTCATCTGTAAAGACTATATCAGATCTGCAAAATAGTCTCTATTCAACAATTATTGCCTTTGTGGTATAATTGGAATAAACTATTAAAAACTCTTGCAAACAAAATCCCTATTGAATAACAACTTTCACAGATTTATCACCTATCTTCACAATAGCGATTTCTCCTTGTTTAAGATTTGTGGCTATTGTCGCTTGGTTGTTGCTTGCTTTTGAAGTACCCATTATCTGGCCAGATACGGAATAGACCGAAACAATCTGCCCGTCATCAACACCTGAGACATTGAGAACACCATCACCACTTTGTATCATAATTGCATTTGCTCTTATTTGAGCAATGTTTGTAATGCCTTCAGTTCGGGGGTCAACATCAATCCAGCAAAGGGTTGCCGTTGCCTTATCAGAATCCTCAAAACCAGCCTTTGTTGCATAAACACTGATTTTATAAGTAACACCTAATTGTACCTCATAGCCGTTTCCTGACTTGATGTCATCATCAGTTATCGTATATTGACACGTTGCGCCATCGGTCTCGCAGTTGAAAGACAGTTTACCGTTCTTATAACTTATCGTAGGCTTTTCACACTTCTGGCTTCCAGGTGTCCCCCCACCTCCACCAGGACCAGATCCTTCCTCAATAAACACGAAGTCTTTCCAACCCTCAGTAGCCTTGTACTTTTCTATAGTGCCCACAGGTACATATAGCGTTGCATTAAGGAATGTGTTATTTGAAAAGGTTCTATCATTCGCCGTATTTCTATAAATAGTAAATGGATTCTCTATCAGAGAAACCACAATAGGAATGTCCACTCCGTCGAACGCTCTCTTTCCAATACTCGTCACACTATTGGGGATAGTGACGGATGTAAGGCTAGAGCAATCAATGAACGCATAATGTCCAATGTTCGTCACACTATTGGGGATGGTGACAGATGTAAGGCTAGAGCAATAAGAGAACACATAATCTCCAATGCTCGTCAAACTGTTGGAGATAGTGACTGAAGTAAGTTTTTGGCATTGACAGAACACAAATATTCCAATGCTCGTTACACTATTGGGGATGGTGACGGAGGTAAGGTTATAGCAAAAACTGAACGCATTATCTCCAATACTCGTCACACTATTGGGGATGGTGACGGAGGTAAGGCCAGAACAATCACGGAATGCTTCACTTCCAATGCTTGTTACCTTACGTGTTCTGTTCATATAAGTTACTTCTTCAGGAATTACGACATTGCCTTGATATTCGTCCGAAAAAGCCTCATAAAAGTAACCGCGGTAAGTAACCGCCAATTCCGTACCTTCGTTAATGTATTTGTAATATATGGTTACACCATCGGCATTCTCAACTTCAATGTCGTGAGCACTCGCCACCAACGGTAGCAAAACCATTGCGAATAATAGTAGTTGTTTTTTCATAATCATATTTCTTTAAAATTATTGCTTTATATCTTTTGCCTTAATAGCAATACGGAAATAATAATCGGATTCTGAAAACTTCCTAGCGAGTTTACCTCTATCTTGTAAATAGCCACGAATTACATGCATTCCATAAAGTCCTTTGCTTGGACCTTTGGGGTCTATTCTATATTCTGTATCCTTATAATCGTCATAAAAATCATAGCAGTATTCAAGATCCTGACATTTGTCGAATATCTTTTCCTGTACATGAGAACAAGCTGCGTATTCCCATTCTGCTTCCAGAGGAAGGCGGATTGGTAATCCAACTTTACTGGCTATATTTTCAACAAACTCGTTAGCTTTTTTCCAAGACGCTTTGTAATAATCTTTCCTACTTGTCTTTTTGCTTACTTCAGAAACAATATCCGATGTTACGAAAGTTTCACTTATATAGAAAGAAGTAACACCTACTTTATGAATAGGCTCGCTATTCATAGCTCTACTATGCCTACCGTTAAAGCCCATATTCAAATCGCCACCTCTAACGAGAATCATTTTAATTGACTCGTTCCCGATTTTAAGATCAAACGACTCTGGGTAATCAGCCTTGTCCGTAACGACTAACTTTTCATCACTATTTGTTGGTATTTGTGGCATTACATTTACAGCGTTATTATCATTAGCAACTTCCTCAACTTTAGCCACATCAGCCATTTTTATTTTGGCCTCGACTCCAGCAATAACAATTGTCAGTGCATCTGTGGGATCAATGGCCTTAATCACACCTTTCAATTCAGTTCCGTTTTTAAGAATAACAACAGATTGCTTTTCTTGCGCGCTTGCAAATAAGGGCAGAAATACGAATAAAAGTAATAATAGCTTTTTCATATAGTTCTTTTTTAGTTATATTATTGATTTGGGGATAAAAGAAAAACGTGAGCATGTTACTTCGCTTACGTTCTCAAGGTATCGGCAAACACCCAATAATCATAAACTAGTAAATACTCACGCCCTCGGGCGTGAATCATCTACTTTATCTTGATTATTCTATGAAATTTGCCGATTTCTGAGAACAAGATTCAGCGGACGCTTCAACGTATATTTTTAATTCCTTTTTGCTATGTTACCATAAGCTACTTGTTTTAGGGTTCGACATCTATTTATTATTTTCCTCCGTCTGCAAAAAGGGTATGGATACTACTTGGCATTCTTGTAGGGTGTGCGAAGATGTTCTTGAAGGACGGCTTCGTTCTTCTCGTCGTCCCACTCGCCAGATTCCCAAAGTTTATCGACTTCATCATCTACTCGGCGAGCATAATACTCGCAGATAACGCGACGAAGTTCGTCAACCTCCTCTACGGTCTTCATCGACCCAAGAAGCCTGAGAACGCTCATTTGTGCTTCGTTCAAAGCGGTTTCGTTTACCATATCATTCCTTATTTGACGTTGCAAATATAAGAATAATATCTGAAAGTTCCAAATGTTTCGAAAAAAAATACGTCCCCAGCTCGCTTACACTACATCTTACGCTCTGTTGCGGTTGTTGACTTTATCGAGGATAACAGGTGGAAGCTGGTTATGTCATCCTCTCTATGGTTTTTGCGGGTTAGGGAAGGACTTTCTTGTAATAAATGGTCGCAGTTACCAGCAGCTCGCCAGCTTTCTGCTCCAATTTCATCGCTAGGGTCTTTGTGTCTTGGTCGTAATAAAGATCTTCAGGGCTGTCACCATCTCCTTTTATTGTGACAATATTACCCTTGATGGTGTATGTAGCGGGTTCTTCAGCCCAATGAGGCAATCCATCCGCACCTAGAGCCCATCCACATATAGTCGCCTTGTTGTTATTTTCGAAATTAAGTTCAATATATACTTGTGCATCATTATTCTTATCTAAGAGTTGTGTCATACTTTCTTCACCATAAACAACAGTCATTTGATAAGATTGCCATAATCCTATGATATAGGTGTCTATGGGATTCTTCACTTCAATATCATTGTCACTATTGCTACATGCCAGCATAAATGGCATAGCCACTAAAACTAATAGTCCCCCAAGAAATAATCTAAATTGCTTCATAAAAAATGTTGTTAATAAATGAATTAGGTCGTATTGACGTTGCAAATATAATAAAATAATTGCAAACTACCAATACTTTTTTGAGAAAAATGCTACACTCGCTGTTGCAGTGTTGCAGTGTTGCAGTTCAAAAGTAGGTTATATGAAAGTCAAAAATTAACTCTATATTTATATATAAATATAGAAGTATT